>JACJXS010000009.1 GCA_020636545.1 Chitinophagales bacterium | reverse complement strand
GCAATAGCATTTGCATCATATTGAAATTCGGCATCTACCAGTGTGCCTCTTGGATACATAATATGTGGGCGACCTTTGCCTCTATAGTCTAAATTTTCAGGATGTTTCAAACCAAGCATGTGTCCAAATTCATGTGCAACAGTTGTTCCTTGTTCTAAATTATTGATAGTAAAATAGCCCGTTGAAGAATTAATCCCATCAACAAAAGACACCTGCATTTTACTTACTTCTTCAATTCTGATATATTTATTAAGGAAATTATCATTTTCTAAAATTGATGTGGGCGAAATTAAATCATAAATAACAACATCTACCTTAAAACAAACATTAAATGACTGATTATAAAGCTGTACAATTCCTTTTGGAGCATTCCACATGGTTTCAATCTCATTTTTAATGCAATTGGCATAATGCTCGTTGGCATAAGTACCATAAATATTAAAAACACTATTTATACTAATGACATTATTGCTTTTATCAATCTTAATAAGGCACATTCCCTAATTTTTGATTTCAAAAATAAACTAATTTTTCAATTCGCTTTTAATATATTTAGAAATAAAATACCTAATTAAAAGACAATAATCATTCTAATTTAAGCATTTACGAACTATCTAATTATTCTTTTAAAAAAGTTATCTTTGCACCATGAAAAATTTATCTTTAATCTTAAATGCTGTTTTATTCATTTTAGTAGGCATTTTATTCTATTTACATTTCAACGGCAAGAAAAGTGCAGCTCCAGTTACAGTAAAATCTTTAGATGGAAAGACTCAAGCGGTACAAGGTCAAGTAATTGCATATTTTGATATTGATTCATTTCAAAATAATTACACCTATTACAAACAAAAAAAACATGAAATAGAGACTAAACAAAACGCTATCGAAAGTGAAATGGCTCGAGATGAGAAGAAAATTCAATCAATGATAGAAGGCTATCAAAAGAAAGCCGAAACAATGACTGAAGAAGAATACTATATTGCTCAACAAAAATTGGCTGTAGAACAACAAAAGGCTCAAGAAAAAGTACAAAATTCTACAGATGCTTTGATGAAAATGACAGAAAAATTCAATCTTGAATTAATGGAATCGATAACTGTTTACTTGAAAGAGTATAATGCAGACAATAGATATACTTATATATTACCTTATACAAAGTCTAATCCAAACTTATTATATGTTGATGAAAGATTTGATATCACTAAAGATATCATTGAAGGCATGAACGCAAAATTAAAGCAGAAAAAATAATTCGAGTTTAACCTAAACTTTATTTCTTATATTGTAAATTTAATTCTAATTTAGGATTTTATTATACAATACAAGTAATGGAGTTAAGTTCGGAAGCAGAAGAGTTAGAAAGAAAGGAAATCCTGAAGGATTACAAGCAGTTATTCCGACTGTTGCGTCCAAGAATGCAAGCCGGAGACGATAAGCGAGTTCGACGTGCTTTTGAAATGGCTGTTGAAGCACATAGACATCAAAGAAGAAAAAGCGGAGAACCTTATATACATCATCCTATTGCAGTTGCCAAAATCACTTGTGGAGATATTGGTTTGGGAGTTAATTCTGTTATCTGTGCTTTATTGCATGATACTGTTGAAGATACCGATGTAACAATTGATGATATTAAAAAAGAATTTGGGCCTGTCATTGCTAAAATTATTGATGGACTTACAAAAATCAGTAAAATATCAGACCAGACAGAATCTATACAAGCAGAAAATTATAGAAAAATTTTACTGACGCTTTCAGATGATATCCGTGTTATTCTTATAAAATTAGCCGATAGGTTGCACAATATGCGTACCTTAAATGATGTTTCTAAAAAGAATCAATTAAAAATTTCTTCTGAAACATTATATCTGTATGCACCTTTAGCACATCGTTTTGGTTTATATTCTATCAAAAGTGAGATGGAGGATTTGGCAATGAAATATTTGGAGCCAGAGAAATACAAAGAAATTGCTAGATTATTAGATGAAACCAAAAAAGAACGCACTCGATTTATCAACGACTTCGTAAAGCCTTTACAAGATGAAATGGATAGGATAGGTATTAAAGCTCGAGTTTTCGGAAGACCAAAATCCATCTCTTCTATTGCACATAAAATGAAGAAAAAAGGCGTAAGTTTTGATGATGTATATGATAAGTTTGCGATTAGAATTATCATTGATGCTCCGCCTGAAAAAGAGAAAGCAGATTGTTGGCAAGCTTATTCTATTGTTACTGATAAATATACACCACAGCCTAATCGTTTACGGGATTGGTTGTCGCACCCAAAAGCCAATGGTTATGAATCATTACATACTACAGTGATGGGACCTGGTGGAAACTTTGTTGAAGTGCAAATTCGATCTGAAAGAATGGACGAAATTGCTGAAAAAGGTTTAGCAGCACATTATAAATATAAAGAAAATAATACCGCACAAAAGCAAGTGCATACTGCTGAAGAAGCCATTGAAACGTGGTTAATGCAAGTGCGAGAGTTTTTGAAAAACCCAGAAACCAATCCTGTTGAATTTATCAATGATTTTAAATTAGAATTATACAATAAGGAAATTTATGTTTTTACACCAAAAGGAGAAATGCGTGTTCTTCCTGTTGGTGCAACTACACTTGATTTTGCTTATGCGATACATACCAATGTCGGCGACCAAACAATTGGAGCAAAAGTCAATAACAAATTAGTGCCTATTAGTTTTAAATTATCTAATGGCGACCAAGTTGAAATTATTACTTCAAAAAAACAAAAACCTACCGAAGATTGGATTAATATCGTAACAACTTCAAGAGCTAGACAAAAGATTAAAAACTCACTCAAAGAAGAAAAAAAGAAGATTGCTGAACACGGAAAAGAAATAGTGGAACGAAAGCTTTCTCATTTAAAATGTTCATTAACGAATGAGAATATAAATGTGCTTTGCCAGTTTTATAAATCACCAAGTAGTTTGGATTTATTTTATGATATTGGCAGAGAAACTATCACACTGAATAACATAAAACAGCTTAAAGTTGTTGGTGGCAATCTAGAAATTCCTAAAATAGAAAAAGAAAAAAAAGAAGAAGTCTTTGAAGCTCCAAAGTCCAATTTTTCAAACAATTCTGAATTGGTTATTTTTGGCGAGAGTTCAAGTCAATTCCCTTATGAATTGGCAAAATGTTGCAGCCCAATTCCTGGCGATGATATTATGGGTTTTATTTCAATAAATGGGGTCATTAAAATTCATAGGACAGGTTGCAACAACATCATCAATTTAGCATCAAGATATGGCTACCGAATTATCAAAACAAGTTGGACTTCAAAAGCAGCACCTTCTTTCTTGACAACTATAAAATTAAATGGATTAGATCATATTGGAATAATGAACAAATTGACGCATATTATTTCTCAAGAAATGAAACTAAATATGCAATCTATTTCTTTAGAATCGATTGATGGCATGTTTGAAGGCATTATTAAAATCTATGTCAAAGACAACAATCAATTAAATAAATTGATGGAAAAATTGAATGCCACAGAAGGTATTCATCAAGTTATTAGAGAAGAATTTTAGTTATTTCAAACTTTTTAAAGAATAGGCAATCTGTTGCAAATCCTTTTCCCATAAATCTCTTCGATGTCTGAAACACCAACCCGCAGTTTGGTACAAATGTCCGTTTTTATCTTCAAATAAATCAAAAGTAAACAACATTCTTTTTTCTTGGCCTACAGATGCTAAAATACCAGAAACTTGCATTTCACGAACTTTAAATCCATTAATATTAAAGCTGGAATCTTTTTCTACAAATGGTTCTCTGATGCCTCGTTTTAATTGAGTCGATAATGAATCATACATCAACTCAAAACCTTGTTCCCCTGGCTTTTGTCCATAATCTAACAAAATAAAAAAGACATTCCGATAATCATTTTTTACGCCGATTAACAAATTATCTACTGGATAAATATCTTTACTACTTTTCAAATAAGAAGGATACTCTAATGAAACCGCACCATTATTAAATGTTTTTGGTTTATCACTATATTTGCAAGCACTAAAAACAAAGGAAATTATAAAAATAAAAAGCAAACTGCTTAAACGATTTGTACGTATCATATTACAAAGATAGAAAACAGAATATTTAGTTAGTATTATAAATCTTGTTACTGAGGCATACTCGCTATCCAATCTTTAATCAACTGAACACCTTCTTTATGTACCATTGTTCTTCCTAACTCAGGCATCATTGCATCTACATCTAAACTCTCCATTCTGAAAGTTAAAATAGATTCATCAGATTTTCCAGGAACTATATCAAACAATCTATTACCGCTTCCTTTTCCTGCAGCAACTGGACTTTTCATAATGCCCCAACTTTCTGGATTATGGTCTGTTGTCAGCAAAAACAAACCGCTGGTGTTGGCATTTCCCTCTGGTCTGTGGCAGTGTGCACAATTAGATTCTAAATATGCTTTAGCTCTTTGTTCCAATGTGCCACTTTTTTGGTCATTCCATTTTGGTAGTTTATTATGAATATTATCTGCGGCAACAAATCCTTTTAAGTAACCTACTTCCGTCCATTTTTCCATTTGATTTTTAGTACCCTCTTGATAAGTAAAATCGTGATTTAGATTACGCACTTTAGGTCCGATTGGCATAAAAGTATTGTTAAAATTATGACAGTTTTTACATTGATTTTTGTTTGGAACTGAATAATTTGTACCCATTTGTTCACCTTTTTCATTTATCCATTTTATAGGAATAGTTTTGCCAACAACATCCAGTGTGGCATCTGTTTGTGCGTCATTCCACAAATAATTATTAGTATTCCAACCTTTTTTTTCTTTTACTAAAAGTCTTGTTTCTATAATCCTTTTTCCTTTAGAATGGTCTCTAAAATCATTCCAATAATAGAAGTTTTTTATCAAGATGGTGCCTTCTGGAAAATCTAATGCTTCATCTTTATTATAATTTGCACTAGTTCCTTCTGGCAACCAGACAAATCTTGCTTTTTCAGCATAATCTGTAAAAAGTGGCGTGGCAACATCATAAGGCAAAACGCTTTCATTTGGAATCAAATCGCTTATCTTTCCTTTAAAAAAATTATATTCCGATAGTTTTTGAAACGGCGTTCCGTCTTGGTAAAGATTTACTGTTTTTGATTTTGTTTTACATTGAGCGAAAATCAATAAACATACAATTAAAAAAAATATAAATTTTGTCTTATTCATATCTATTTTGTTGGAGTATTATTGCCTAATATACCTTGTATTTCGCAATCAAATTTAGTAATGTCCATATCATAGTATTTCACTAAATCAACAATACCTTCCGCTTTCCATGCATTCAAATTCATAAACTTAATATCGCCATTATTTCTAATACAAATTCTTTTATCCTCTGGCAAACTACCATTTTTACCACGTACACTTTTGTCAGAAGCTCCATCATATATAATATCTACAGGAGATTTAGCAGTTGCCAATAATAATTTACCTAAATCATTTTTCAAATCTGGAATTAATACTGCCTTTCTTGAAAATTGGTTGTCATGAACAGAAATAGCATAACTGTAAGCTCCATAAGCAGAATCATTTACAGGTTTACCTGTAATATGATAACTTACAATCGAAACTCCCACCGTTTTATTATCTTGGAAAATATTATTATAAATATCTGCACTATCTGTTGCCATAATAATCATACCAGTTCCTGATGGAATACTGCCAACAATTGCCCCTGGTTTGGCAAAGTTTTTAAAATTATTATTGAGGCATTTATTATTAAAAATACGGGCATTTCTACCATTTGCTTGAAATAATTTCGGCAAATCAAAAATCAAAATTCCACCTGCATTATTTTCTGCAAGATTATCATATACGTCAGAATTGATGCAATTTTCAATTTCTATTCCAGCAACATTATGGTGTGCATAGCAATTTCTTACAATTACATTGGTTGATTGTCCAACATAAACACCCGCATCTGAGCAATAAGAAACTTCACAATTTTCTACCAAAACATTTTTACACAAAACAGGATAATAGCCATAACTTCCATTGGTTGAATCCGCTCCAGTTGTCCAAGTAGAATTCATATTTCTAATAATTACATTATTACAATCTTTCAATTTTATATTATCTCCTTTGGCATCTTGAACCGTAAATAATTCAATAGTAATACCATCACAATTCGTAATATTTATACCTTCTGCACCTTCTGTTTGGTTAATGAATGACAAAATAGTTTTATCGATTCCTGCACCTTTTATAGTTATATTTTTTTTGCCTTCTAAGGATAGTGTTTTTGTAAATGAATATTTTCCTTCTGGAATTTCGATTGTGTCACCATCTTCAACTAATATCAATTGTTCTTGAAGTTTTGTTTGAAATGCTTCATCCGTTAAAACCTCCGTTTTTACTGAATCTTCTTTATTGTTTTTACATTTGTTAAAAATACCTACCGCAAAAAATAATATGGCTAAAACTTTTAAAAACTTCATTGTGTTGCTTTTTTTTATAAAGTTAGCTAAAATCAATTAATTATAAGTAATATTTTAACTTTCAATTGACATTCTATCCACATTAATTTAATTTTTCTGAATTTCTAAGGTTTAATTGTATCTTTAAAAACAAAATAATATATGCAAATCTCTATCATTATAGCAGTTTCAAATAATGGTGTTATCGGTCGTGATAACCAGATGCCTTGGCATTTATCAGACGATTTAAAAAGATTTAAAAAACTGACCTCTTCACATTGTATTGTAATGGGTAGAAAAACGTATGATTCTATTGGGAAGCCACTACCTAACAGAACCAATATTATTATCAGCAGGAATAAAGATTTGACTATTGAAGGTGTGGTGATTTGCAATAATATAGAACAAGCCATAGACTTTGCTAAAGCACAAAATGAGAAAGAATTATTTATCATTGGTGGTGGAGAAATCTGTAGGCAAGCATTGTCCATTACAGATACTATTTATCTTACTAAAGTAGATACGGAGCTAGAAGGCGATGCTTTTTTTAGTTTTGATGAAAGTAAATGGCAAATATCAGAAATAGAATATATTCCAAAAAATGAAAAGAATGAGTTTGATTCTGAGTTTATGATTCTAAAAAGAAAATAGAAAAATATGAATAATTTCTTCCAAAACAAAAAATGTTTGATTACTGGTGCTGCAAGTGGTATTGGGAAAGCAGTTGCTTTACAATTGAGCAAATTGGGTGCAGTGCTTATCCTTACAGACATCCAGCAAGAGCAATTGGAATCAACTGCAAATGAAATAAAAGCTAATGATGGAAATATTGCTTATTTAGAAGCTTTGGATATTACAAACTTTGAAAAAGTCAAGCAATTTGGAGAACAAGTAATCCAAAAAGTTGGCAATTTAGATATTGTAATGAATATTGCAGGTATTGCAATTTGGGGTGCGGTAGATAAAATGCAACATGAGGAATGGAAGCAAGTTATAGATGTTAATCTTATGGGACCTATCCATATTATAGAAACTTTTTTGCCAAAAATGATTTCTGAAAAAAATGGTGGTCATTTAGTAAATGTGGCATCAGCAGCAGCCTTGTTTGGTTTACCTTGGCATGGTGCTTATTGTGCCAGCAAATATGGATTACGTGGTTTGTCTGATGTACTTAGACACGATTTAAAACGACATAAGATAAAAGTACATTTAGTTTGTCCTGGTGCAGTAGATACTGGATTGGTAAGTACCATAAGAATTTCAGGTTTAGAAATTACCGATGAGAAATTTAAAACCTTAAAAAAGCAATTCCAGCGACATGCGGTAAGTCCTGAAAATGCTGCAAAATCAATCCTAAAAGGTGTCAAAAATAATGATTATTATATTTTCACCTCTCCAGATATAAAATTCGGAAATTGGGGAAAAGATAAATTCACTTTCGCTTCGGAATGGATAATGCAAATCGCCAATGATTTTTTCCAAAAAACAATGAAAGCGTAACTTCGTTACTCTTCTATTATTTGTCTTTCGCCTTGACTGTGTGCCTTAAATTCTGGTGCATACATACATTCAATTTGTGTAATTCCTGAAGAGAAATTTCCTGCTAAAGATGCTCTTAATGTATATTCAAACACGTAATTTCCTTTAGCCAACCAATCTATAAAGAAGTGCGTTGCCACGTCTTTTGTTGTTTCGTAGTAGCCAAATCCATCTTGCCATTTGTATCTTGAAATGACATTTGTAGGTTCTGTTCCTGCGGCTCTTAGGTCTTTTAAGTGTACATATTCCAAATTTCGGTCAGTTTTCAGTTCAATTCTTACCGTAATTAAATCACCTACTTTGATTGGCGTATTGGCTGTAATTTCTTTTAAAACTGTGCCTTTATTGGTTGTTTCTTTTATGAAATATTTTTTTAATAATTGCAAATTGGTATTTGCTCCTGTAATCTTATCTAAATCTTCAAAATATTGCCAATACATCGCACCATAAGCTGGACCTTTATCCACTTTTTTTAATTCAATTTTTGCCATTTCAGGTTTAATTTCCTCACCAAACCATTTGGTTTTAAAATAGCCTGTTCCTGCTTCAATATCTAACTGCTTGGTATCTAAAATTTTATTATTGATTTTTACTTCCACTTGTTTATCATTACTTACCCAATCCGTCCCGCTTAATAATAATGCATAACAAGCTTCAGCAGTTGCTTTTGTTGATTTCCAATTTGTCGTTTGCTTTTGTTTTAGCAACCACATTTTCATGGCATCAATAGATTTTTCATCATCAGTAATTTCATTAAATGCTTCAATAATTAATGTTTGTGTTTCAACTGGTGCTTCATACCAATACCACGATGGATTGTCCAATGCTTTCCAATACATGCCCATTTCTTCCGAATTGATAGCATTTTGACGGAAAGATTCAATAATTGTTTTAGCTAATTTAAATTCATTATTTCTATACAAAATCATACTTAGCAAAGCTTTCATTTGTAAGTTCTTATTTTCATTCCAATACTTTTTGGCTTGGTCTAAATAATAATTATACGCTTCGCTGTATTTTTTATCAATTTTGTTCTCTTTAAAGAAAGAACGCATATATAAATATTGAATGACATCATAACCTAAATGATTTGTTTTTAGATAGTCTTTATCGTATTTCTTGATACTTTCAAAATCTTCTTGCATTTTTCCATCTAAATAAGTAATTGCTTTTTCTACAACTTGTGAAAGATTTTTATCTTTTGAAATATCTATCACATTTAGTTGATTCAAATGTCCGATTCCTTGAACAATATATTGTGTAATAAATCTATTTTCAGGCATACCAGCAAACCACATAAACCCACCATTTGGACTTTGTAATTTGGTCAATTTTTCTAATGCTGATTGTTGTTCATAAGCCATTTTTGTTAAGTCGAATAATAAGCCAATTCGCTTTTTCTGTTCTGTTTCATCTTGTGCTTCACGAACCCAAGGTGACTCTTCCAGCAACACATTTTTTAATTCTTGATTTTTTTCCAAATTACTCAACAATGCTTTGCTATCCGTACTTTTCCATTCTTCAAACACACTTTTTATTCTTGGATTTGAATTGGCAATATGTGATGCTAAACTATTAGCATAGTATCTGGAGAATAATTGTTCTGCACATTCATAAGGATATTCCATTATATATGGTAGTGCTTGTACAGCATACCACGCAGGATTACTCGACATCTCTAAAGTCAATGCATGATGTTCTAATGTTTTTGATTTGTTATTGAACAATTTATTGAAAGTAACTTTTTTCTTTTCTTTGCCTGAAATCCATAATGGCAACGATTCTGTTACTATTATTCTGTTACTCAACACTGGCAATACATTTTTTTCGCCATCAGAAAAATTCTCCGCTTTTGCCAATACTTCATAAGTAACCGCAGAATAGCCTTTTGGCACAATAATCTTCCAAAAAACAGCTGTATTTTGTCCTTGTTTTACAGCAAATGCTTGTGTATGATTTTTATTCGAGAACTCAGTATTTACTTCTCGCTCTGTCAAAGCATCTTTAATTACTAATGATACATTACCGTTTAAATCTTTTTCCGATAAATTGGTAATTTTAGATGAAAAATATAATGTATCTCCTTCTCTTAAAAACCTTGGAGCATTTGGCACGACCATTAATTCTTTTTGGGTAATAATACTTTCTGAGAATTGAGTTGTATATAAATCTTTAGTATGTGCAAAACCTAATAAGTTCCATTTGGTTAATGCTTCTGGCATCGTAAATTCTAACAAGATATTTCCATTGTTATCTGTTTGCATTTGCGGTATAAAAAATGCGGTTTCATTCAAATTTGTTCTTGGATTTACATCTACTTTTTCTGTTGGCTTAGGTTCAGTAGTTTCTACTTTATCTTTATAATTTTCTTCGATTGCAATATCGTCTGATACATTTTTATCCATCTCTTTTGGAGAAAGGCTTGGAGCTTCTAACGTAACTGACTCTGTCATTACTCCTGATTTTGCATTCATCATGATTCCGCCTCCACCTTTTCGGTATAAATAATATCTTGGATAAGCAATTTGCAACCCAAATAAATTTAAAGCATCATATCCTTGATAAATGGTTTTGCCATATTCATTCCATTTTTTTGATGTATAAATAGAACTACTTGAAACGCCGTAACCATCGTTTGATTGAAACGCACTCAAATTATTTGTAATCGTTTTTCCACGTAAATAGAAATCAAAATTGTGCTTTACGAATGCATCTAGAGATGCATCATATAGTGTTGTTACTAATTCAGCAGCAACTTTATCCTTATCGTTTCCTGAAATTTTTAACTTCCAAGTTTCCTTTTGTCCTGGCAATAATTTATCTCGAAATGTCAGCCATTCCATTTTTAAATCTTTACTTGGATAAGGTACTGCAACAAATCCATATTGTGCAAAGGCTCTATTTTCTAATAAAGCATAACATCTAATTTGCAATCCGCCTCTTAATTCTTCAGTGATGGGTAATTTAAAAAACTCCGTATTGTTTTCAATTAAAATAATCTTTTTATCAATCCATTTATTTTGATGTTTGACTTCTAAAACGACATAGACATTTTTTAAACTACTACTAATTTTATAGTTTAAAGTATCACCTGGTTGCAAACTACTTTTATCTATTTGCAAACTCAAAAATTCAGGAGGTTGAGGTAATTTATCTGCATAAGTTCCAGCCGTAAATGTATTTGAAAACGCAATCAAATTGTCATTTTTATCCTTACAAGAAAACTCTACCAAATAAGTTCCTGCTTCCCATTCATTAGCTTTAAATAAAATAGCTTTTTGGTCTTTAGTATTGAAACTATACGTTTTTACTAAGCTTCCTTTTTCCCAATTTCTTGCATCATTCTCATTGTTATAAACATCATAAGGGAAAAGTTTTTCAAATTCAGTTTTTGCAATTAATTGTTCATCAACTGTTGTCCAAAGCTTTGATTTTAAAGGATTTTTGGGTTGCTTTAAGCTATAAATTTTTATTTCAACATCAGTAGGTTCTGGTTGTCCGTTTAAGTTGTTAGTGTTCACTGAAATTTCATTCGCTTGCTTTGTATCTATATAACTCGGCACATTTACCGATGCATCAATTGCTAAATAACCGACACGCACTTCTGTGTGATTTGTTTGGGTTTCTCCATTAATGTCCGTTACTTCAACATTTACTTTATAATTGAAATAAGGTTTGTATTTTTTATCTAAACTTAAATCTGGAATTGCTTCAAAATTAAATTCATATTTTCCTTGTTCATCAGTTGTAGTTGCTCCTGTTGCAATAATTTTATCAGAGGTTGATGGCATAGGAAAAAACCATCGCCAACCAAACCATACTGGAAAATTTGGCACTCGAGTTACTGTATATTTTACTTTTGCACCATCAACATTTGCTCCAGAATAACTTTGTGCTTTACCTGTAACTTTTATGGTATCATTTAAGTTATAAGCTGTTTTTATAGTATCCAAAAGCACTTCAAATCTAGGTCTTTTGTATTCCTCCACTTGAATTCCAACAGAACCATAACTTGTCTCCAGCGACATGCGACCTAACAAACCATTTGATGGTGCAGTAAATATTCCTGTAAAAGAACCAAATTCATTTGTTGTCAATTCTTGCTTAGAAATTTCTTGACCATTAGCATCTCTGAAAACAACGGTAACAGGTTTATTAGGCAAAATATAATTTTCCTCTCTGTAATATTCCGTCAGAATACCTTTAAAATAAATAATTTGTGATGGTCGATAAATGGCTCTATCGGTAAAGAAATGTACTGTTTTTTGAGGTGTTTCTTCATAAGTTTTATAATTACTTTGATAGTACGTTTCATCTCCTACTAAGTAATCATCTTTATAATTTACTTCAACTAAAAAATAATTAGAAGAATAGGTTTCTGCTGGTTTTAAAGTGTTTTTATATTGTGCATATCCATTGGAATCCGTTGAAAGTTTGGTTACTTTAATTTTTATATATTTCCCACTTTGATAATTATATTCACGTTTAAAAAGTGTAACTGTTGCATTTTGCAATGGCTTACTTGTTTTTCTATCTAAAACATAAATTTCAAAATTTTCATTTGAATTTGCCTTCGTAATATATCCAATATTAGATACAAATACTTGATTAATCACAACTGCATTTCCATCATTTTTAAGATTAAAATTTGAATTCGTTGATGCCATTAAAACATAAAATCCGTGTTCAACACTTGGCAAAATTATTTCAGACGTATGTTCTGTATAATCTATTTTTTGCGATAAATTTTGACTCCAAGACTTTGTAACTTTTAATTCATTTAATCGCTTGATGATATCATCTTGTGTTTCTTTATTTTTTAGTTCAAATAATTTATCTCTTTTATCATAATCAACTTTAATCCATTTTAGATAAACTTTATTGATGTTTTTATAAGTAACTTTTGCTAAACTTTGTTGATTAGGCAACAAAACTTCTTCGGTTGTAATATGGATATTTTTTTGTTGTAATAATTTAATTAAAGCCAAACAATTAGTTGCTCCTGATGAATTTGGATAATTTTTTATACAATCATTACAAATCTTCATAATATTTTGAGTCGTCAAAACATCTTTATTTTCAATTTTATTTTTTAAATATTGATTATCTAAATTTTGATTAAAAAAATTGGCCAATAAATATTGTATTTCATCGCCATAAGCCGATTTTGCAAATTGAGTATTTAGATTTAATAATGCTTGATAATAAAGGAAATTAGCTTCATCTTTGTCAGTATAATGCTCTTTGACATAGTTCAATCTTTTAATATCCGCATCCGCTAATGCTTCAGGATTATTTTGTTGCAATCTAAAAGCCAATAAATCTTGAAAAATTTTCATTGTCCAATATGCATTCGACAAAGTATCTTCAGATGAAATAGTTTGTTTAACAAAACTAGTTGCTTCATTAAAATATTCCGAATTATTAATATTAAATGCATTTTGTGGCTGTGTCAAATCTGCAAAATCTTTACTAAAAAAATCTATTGCTCGATTGGCCAATAAATCATACAAAGTTGGTCGAAATATTTTGGATTTATCCGCAGTAATAATGATATCTTTTATATCTTCTAATTGAATACTTTGCAATACAATTTTATTTTCTAAAGAAGCCAAATAATGATAGGTTATTTTTTCATATAAGGTTTGCAAATCCCAATTTCTAAAATCCTCTGATTGTTTTTGTTCGGTTTTTGTTCTATCCGCAAATTTCCAAGAGTTGCCACTATAATATTGATTCAATAGTTCTGCTGAAATACTATGCAATAAAGCTTTTTCTGCAACATCGGCTTTCTGAATTTCATTATCTATATCTTGAACAATTTTCCATTCAGAATCTTCTTCCAAAATCATTTTGTATTTATAAACAAATAGATTGGACTTTATTTGTTGTGCAATATTTTGGTCTTTTCTAGCTTGTTCCAAGATTTTAGACACCAAATCCAAAGCATCTTTAGTTTTACCTTCGCCTTCTAATTTGGATATTTTATCCCAATCATTTTTATAGTTCATATTTTGAGCATAAGTCAGGAATGAAAACAGCATGGCTGTAATAAATAGTGTTTTTTTCATAAAAGTGATTTAATGAATAGCTTATAGTTTCTTCAAATTTATATATAAATTAGCACGATGTGCTATGTTTTCTCTCAAATTCATATAAAATAAGGAATAATCATGTAAATGATAATTATTTTTAACTAAAGGCACATATCCTGAGACATTTGGTTTCTGAATTTCTAAAATTCCATTGCCACATTTCGCACCAAATAACTTAGGAAAAATTTGTTCGTGATTTGTTTTGATACTTCCTAAATGCTTAGTTGCATCTACAAATTGCTTGTCTGTTTTCCAACTCAATGGATTTACAACAACCGCATTTTTATATTCTTCAGTAAAAAAATTATCTGCTCCCATCAAAAATGTGTTGTACGACACAAATCCGCCAAGACTATCAGCATCATCAGCCACTTTTATGAATTGAAATTCACTTGCATAAATTGGGTATCCAATTAAATAAGCTACTACTAGTTGCTTTTGTAAGGGTTTGCCATCAAAAAACTCTTTTAACAAACGAGCGGCATGCATTGTGCCTTGCGAATGACCCGCAATAATAATAGGTCTTCCGTGATTATAATTTGCCAAATAATACTCAAAAGCTGCTTTAATATCACTATAAGCCAAATTAAATGCCGCCTTTGATTTGTCGCTATTTTTAGAAAAGAAATTATGCAATACTGCTTGACGATATCTTGGTGCATAAACTTTACAAGTACCATTAAAAACACTCGCCTGATACTTTATACTAAGCTCATCTGTTTTAATATTTACTTTTTTATTGTCAATATTTGTGTTTCCAGAAGCTTTAAATCCATAAATATCCGTTGTTGGATGAATAAAAAAAACATCAACTTCAGCCTCCTTTTGATTATTCTTTAAATCAGCATTTTTTGGCACCCAAAATGATGCATTTTCAATAGTTGGCAAGGCAGCCCAATTTTTTTCTAAGGCATAATTACTTACTTGAGCAAAACAAATACTTTGCAAAAAAACGACAAAAAACAATACTTTCAACACTTAATATTTTATATTATTTAGCTCTAATAAAGTTAATGAAATATTTTACAAATAAACATTATTAAATCTATTATCTAAAATCTATTAGTAGCCAAAAGCATAATATTGAACACCACTAGAGCCTTCATATTTCCCTTGTAATAGAATACCTCCGCCTTTATTTTCTTTAATCAATGAGTCAAAATCTTCTTTAGTTCGTACTGCTTGATTATTTATAGAAAACACAACAAATCCAGGCTGAATATTTGTATTTTGCTTCACTATTCCTTCATTGATTTTATCGATTCTTACTCCACCATTCAAACCCATCTTTTTAGCTTGTAGCGAAGATACCTCTGAATATTCTATGCCTAAATCTGCACTAATATTGCCCGTTACAACATCTGTTTTACTCAATAATTTAGTAGAATTATCTTTTGATTTCAATACAATTTCCTTTTGTTGCAAAGCACCCTTTCTGATGTACTCAAATTTTACGGCATCTCCAGGTCTATATCTTGCAACATGTTCTGTTAAATCGGCAATGTTTTTAATTTCAGCACCACCAACTTTTGTAATGACATCTCCATTTTTTAATCCAGCTTCTTCAGCTGCACCACCTTTGACAACATCTGTAATATAAGCACCTTGAATTTTATCTAATTTTAAGTCTTTCGCTAATTCTTCATCTACTTCACGAATATTTACACCTAAAAAACCACGTTGCACTACTCCAAAATCTATAATATCTCTAACTACTTTTTTGGCTAAGTTTGAAGGTATTGCAAAGGAATAACCAGCATAACTTCCTGTTGGTGTAGCAATTGCAGCGTTAATGCCAATTAAGTTGCCACTCAAATCCACCAATGCTCCACCACTATTTCCAGGATTTACAGCTGCATCTGTTTGGATAAATGATTCTACGGCTAAGTTTCCAGCTTTCTCTCTTAATATATTAATATTTCTTGCCTTTGCACTCACAATTCCAGCAGTAACTGTTGAAGATAAATTAAAAGGATTCCCAACCGCCAAGACCCATTGTCCAATTTCTAATTCATCGGAGTTCCCAAAAGTCAAAAAGGATAAATCTTTAGCATCAATTTTAATAACTGCTAAATCCGTTGAAGGGTCAGAGCCAATTACTTTTGCTGTATAGTTTCTATTATCATTCAAATTGACGTTTATTTTATCCGCACCTTCTATTACATGGTTGTTTGTTACAATATAACCATCATTTGAAATTATGACACCAGAACCAGCTCCTTGTTGCATTTGGTCGGGCATTTGTCCTTGGTCATAAGGCATTCCAAAAAACTGCCAAAATGGATCCATTTGCATATTTTTTCTTTGTTTGACTTTCACTTCAGTATTGATATGGACGACTGCTGGTGTACTAACTTTTGCAGCCTGAATGAATGCATCTTGTGATGCACCACCCGTTACACTTGCAAACTTAAAATTGGCATTACCCGAACTTTCCTCTTTTATGATGGTGGAATGATTGCCCAGTTTACCATAAATCATTACTGCTAAAAAAGCAGACAATAAAGAAATAAAAACATAAACACTAACTTTTTTCATACTTTGAATCTTTTGATATCTAACTACAAATTTAGTGCAGATGTTTTTTGTTAAGTACTAATAAAACACAAATAGCGGTTAAAAAAAGTTAATCGAAATTAAGAGATACAAATCATTTAATTTTCTCTTATTTTTACCAATATGAATTTGGAATTTTATAAATATCAAGGTACTGGAAATGATTTTGTGCTAGTAGATAATCGAACTTTATTTTTTCCTAAAGAAAATCATAATTTGATAGCAAAGTTATGCGACAGAAAATTTGGAATAGGTGCAGATGGTTTGATGTTACTAGAAAATGCTGAAGGATATGATTTCAGAATGGTTTATTACAATTCAGATGGGAAAGAAGGCAGTATGTGTGGAAATGGCGGAAGAGCAATTTCAAAATTTGCCATTGACTTAGGTATTGTTACTAAAAAAGAAGCTGAATTTATTGCAGTTGATGGCAAACATGAGTTTTTATATAAAAACAATTTGATTCGTCTAAAAATGATAGATGTAGAAAAAATCAATGCTTATCAAAATGACTTTGTTTTAAATACTGGTTCGCCGCATTATATTAAAATTGTACCTAACGTAGAAATGGATAATTTTGTAGAAGATGCCAAAAGTATTAGATATAATGATGATTTCAAGAAAGACGGTATCAATGTTAATTACATTTCTATTGATGATGAAGTCAAGATTCGCACTTATGAGCGTGGCGTTGAAGATGAAACACTTTCTTGTGGAACTGGAAATGTGGCTGCTGCTCTTTGTGTAGCACAAATTAAATCTATTGATGCTGGTTCCATCAATTTAATTACCAAAGGTGGCAACTTAAATGTTTATTTTACCAAGCAAGACAATCAATACACGGATATTTGGTTAGAAGGTCCTGCTGAATTTGTATTTAAAGGCGAAATAAAAATCTAAGATGTTTTTATACTTTAAAATTGAAAACGGAAAACTCTTGCAAATTGATGATGCATCAAATGCGAACTGGATACATATTACACCGCCATTTGTAGCCAAAGATTTGGAGCAATTTGCCCTAGAAAATAATATTCCCAATTCACATTTTACAGATTGTATGGATTTATATGAACAATCACGATATGAAATTGGAAAGGAACTAAAACAAATTATCATTAACACACCAATTTATAATAATGCAGTTGATGTCGATGATGAAGCTGATTATTTGACAATTCCTGTTGGGATAATTCAGACAAAAGAGAAACTTTTTACGTTTAGTGCAATAAATAATCCAATGATGGATTGGTGTACAAAAAATATGTTAGAAAAACAGCTGGAATTTACTTTGGATACAGTAGTATTATATATTTTCAAAAGAACTGTTTTTTATTTTATTTTTTATCTAAGAGAAATTAATGTTCAGATTTCTAAAATTGAAAAGAATTTAAAACATTCGAGTTCTAACGATGGCTTAAATAAACTTTTAAAAATTCAAAAATCCTTAATTTACTTTCTGAATGATTTACGAGCAGATGAATTGATTTTAGAAAAACATAAAGAAGCACTTTCTATTCAAAATGATTCTATAGAGAACAATAAAATAATTAGAGATGTAATGATAGAATACAGTCAGGCAATAGATATGTCTAATGTTTATTCAGGTATTTTAGGAAATATGATGAGTGCCTTTGGTTCTATTATTTCTAATAATTTAGCCTATGTGGTAAACCGTTTAACTGGCGTTACTATTGTCTTAATGATTCCCACTTTGATTGCCGGAATTTACGGTATGAATATTCCACTCCCATTTCAAGAACATCCATTTGCTTTTTCAATTGTAACTATAATTTCAGCATTGATTACAGGCGTATCTTTGTATTATTTTAAACATAAAAAGTGGTTATAAATTAAGGCAAGTAAACAGCTCCGCCTACCACATTTTTATTAGCACCAGTAACACTCGAAATACAATTTGGAATTTGTAATATTCGTAGCAATCCAAAAAAGGCGATAGCTAATGCTTCTTTTTGCTCTATCGTTGCTTTATCAGGAACTACAACTTTTATAGATGTATAATTTTGAATTCTTTGAATTAAAAAAGTATTAAAAGCACCACCGCCAGAAACTAAAAGTTGTTGAGACTTTGATGTAGAATACTGATTAATTTGATTTCCGATTTGTTGAGCAATATGTTCGACACAAGTCGCCATTTTATCTTCAATAGAGATATTGGAAATATCAGTTAATGCAATCCAATCTTGATAAATATGTTCAGAACCTAATGATTTTGGTGATTTCTCCGAGCAAAAAGGTATAGAATTTAACTGATGTAAAAGTTCTGCACAAACATTTCCTTGTTGAGCAATTTGACCACCTTCATCAAAAGTTTTGCTTTTTTGTTGAGCAAGATAATTGAGCAATGTATTTCCAGCACAAACATCGTAAGCTAAAATATGATTTGCTGTTTTATGGTGGAATGCAATATTACAAATACCTCCAATATTTAAAAAAATATCATAATTTGGAAATAAATACTTTTCAGCAATAGGTACAATAGGAGCGCCTTGTCCACCAGCTGCCACATCGCTCATTCTTAAATCTGATATAGTTTTTGTTTGAGTAATTTGAGCAATCGTTGCACCACAACCTATTTGTGAACTGAAATGCTGCTGAGGTTGATGAAAGATAGTTTGCCCATGAGAAACAATAAAATCTATTTTTTCTATTTGATGTTTTTGAATAAAATCTAATGTAGCATTTCCAAAAAAATGACCTAAATCAATATGTAGTTTTGCAAAATTTATTACAGTCAAATTTGGAACTTGTTTTAGTTTTTCTCTAAATGCTTCATTATAGGATATACAATCTGTCGCTAAAATTTGATAAGAAAACCATAAATTATCTTTGCGAGAAAAATGCACATAACACAAATCTAATCCATCTAAGGAACTGCCACTCATTAATCCAATAGCAAAATATTCTTGTTGCATAATATGATGTGAATGTACAAAATACAATTGAGACGAGAAATAAGTAGAAAAAATACCTATATTTAGTGGTAAAAGTATCTTATTAATGGCATTATTTTTGTCAAACTATTATTTTAATTAAAAACAACAATATGAAAAAAATAATTTTAGTGCTGGGTATGCTAGTCAGCATCAATACATTCGCTAAAGAATCAATCACTGAAAAAAAAACAATGATTGGGTTTAATATTGGGACGAGTGCTAATACCGCTTATACACAAGATGAAAACAAACAAGAAACAAAAAACAGAACAAAAGTTGGCGGATTTGCTAGCTTTACTTTTGAAGGAAGACTAACCGATAGACTTTCCTTAGAAACTGGAGTTGGTTATGTAAATAAAGGTGCTGCTAACAGATTCAAAAAATCTGCTTTAATAAAAAGTGGCAATACTTCATATAATTTTCATTCAATAGATATTCCTTTAATTGTAAAGTTTTACATAGGTAAAAAGAAAATATTTAATGTAAATGCAGGTGGTTTTTTTTCTTATGCATTTAAAATGAATCAAGTTACAAATATTGACTTTGAGCAACCAAATTTACTAAATCTTCAAGATGTAAAAAACAAAAAAGAAAACTTTCCTAAAAATGCTAAAGGAGAATCTTTATTCAATCCAATTGATGCAGGTATTAATTTTGGTGTTGAATTTATTTCACAAAAAGGATTTGGAGCTGGTTTCAAATTAAACCAAGGCTTTATTAATGTAATGAATAAAGAATATTTTACAAAATTCACACCAAATCCACTCCCAGTACCTGAAAAGAAAACTTTAAATACAGGTGCTCAGTTATATTTTATTGCTAAATTTTAACAAACAAAACCTTTATATATATAGGGTCATTCGAGAGAATGGCCTTTTTTATTTTTAAAATATTACAACAAATGTACAATTTGATAAAATCAAATTGTACATTTGTTAAATTCATTCTCAAGCAATTTAATCCTACTTACAATTTGAAAACATTAGATAAAAATGAAAAAGAACACTTAACGCCAGAAATGGCACTTCAAATTCTAAAAAATGGCAATGAACGTTTTGTCAATAACCTAGAAGCAGACCGCAATTTGTTGGAACAAGTGAATGCCACTAGAGATGGGCAATCGCCTTTTGCAATTATTTTAAGTTGTATTGATAGTAGAACTTCTGCAGAATTGATTTTTGATCAAGGCTTGGGTGATATATTTTCAGTTAGAATAGCTGGAAATGTTATCAATACAGATGTAATTGGCAGTATGGAATATGCTTGTAAACTTGCAAACTCTAAATTGATTGTAGTACTTGGACATACTAAATGTGGTGCCATCAAAGGTGCCTGCGACTTTGTAGAACTCGGAAGTTTAACAGAATTATTAACCAAAATTCAACCCGCAGTTTATGCTGAAAAAACAACACCAACAGAACTGAGAAACTCAAAAAACCTTCAGTTTGTCAATAATGTTTCTGCAATTAATGTAAAGAAAAGTGTACAAGCCATACTTGACCGAAGCTATATTTTAGAACAAATGGTAGCATCAGGTGCAATAGGAATTGTTGGCGGTATGTATGATATAGAAACTGGGAAAGTAGATTTCTATGAAGATATTCATCATTAACTGAAATCGTATAGCTTTTAAAACTTGACTAATTAAAGTTTAATAAATTCTACACGTCTATTATTTGCCTTGCCTTCAGCAGTTGTATTTGTGTTGGCTGGTTGCAATTCTCCTTTTCCTTCTGTTTCCATTCTGCTCAACTCAATACCAAATTCTTTGTTTAATATAGCTTTCACAGCATCGGCTCTTTTCTTAGATAATGCCAAATTACTAGCATCATCACCATCGCTATCTGTATGTCCTACGATTTTAACTTTCACATCTGGTTTTTCTTTTAGCACATCAGCAAAATCTTTTATTGTACCATAAGATTCTCCTTTAATTTTGTCGCTATTAACATCAAATTTAATTCCAGATGTTGAGTATTTGCCTAATTCTAAAAACTTATGACGTGTATTTGGAGCTCCAATAGCAACGCGTAAATTGCTTAAAAAATAAGCATCATTGTCATTGTGGTAATTATCTGTTCTAAATCCCATAAAGTTATACTTTGCTGTTGCAATAAATGCTTTTGGAATGTCCCAAATTTTTGTTTCATTTATATAAACACGTAAACGTTGTTTTTGTCTCCAAATAGATACTTTTACAACATTTTTATTTTCATGATTAAAGTCTGGGAAGTCTGCTTGGTTCTCAACAATTTCTACACCAGTTTCGTCATAAGTTGTAATCCATTTTTTATTTGATTGCCTAATGTTCCCCATTGTCCAAGTAATATTGATGAATTTAATATTGTTAGCAATAATTAAATTATTACGGACTTAATTTTTGAGCTAGTTTCCATATTAATATTAGTTTTAAATTAAGAGATGCTTTTTTAAAATTAAATCAAAATTACATTATATAAAAAATACAATAATGTGATAAAAATATTCTTCAATATTTATATAATAATATCACAATCAAATCATTATAGAAATTAAAAAGGTTCAGTTGTAGATTTTTCAAGACTATCCTTTTTAAGTAGAATAATTTCCTCTTCTTTCTTTGGCAAACTATCTAATTGTTTTAATATTGTTGTATCCTTTTTTTGTTGGAGATTAGGTGTATTTATGATGCTATCTGTTTTGATTTTCTGTATCGTTGTTTGTTTTGTGGTATTATCTATTTCCCCAAAAATAGTGGCTATAATAATACTATCATTTTTATAAGTATCTGCATAAAATTTCAAGTTTTCATTCCAATCTGCTTCGGCTGTAAAATATTGTAAATAAACTGGAATTGGATTTTTTAAACTAATATTTTTAGTAGCAATCTTTTTTTCTTTCAATCTGATTAAGGAGTCATAATCCATCGCTGAATTATCCATATTTAATAACATTCCTGCGACTTCAAATGGATCTTGACAACGAATACAACCATGACTATGTGAACGATAATCACTCTTAAATAAATATTTTGAAGGCGTGTCGTGTATATAAACGGAATGTTTATTTGGAAAAAGTATTTTAACTGCTCCCAATGAATTATTTAGTCCTGGCGGTTGCACAACTGATGTATAGCCATTTTTTTTCGAAACGATATAGCCTTTAAAACTTTTCATTTCATTTTTGATGATAGATTGAGGAACTGACCAAGTTGGCCAAACTACAATTTGGTTTATTGCACTAATAATTTCTGGAGATTCTGTTCTGCCACCTGATTTTCCTATCACAACATTTTTCTGTAACAACAAAGAATCATTGCGAATTATATTCAATTTATAGGAAGGCAAATTTACCCAAACATATTTTTGTTCAATTTTAATATCATTTTTCTTACTTCTCCATCTATCAATATTAATCAACAGCAATCTAAATTTTTGACTATTATCTCTTTCTAATGCACGAGCTGTCATATTGCCGACTACACCATCTGGATTATAGCCTTGGTCTTTCTGAAATGCTTTTAATGCTGATAAATATGCAACATTATTGTTTAACATCGTATCGTGCAAATAATGATGATAGGTCAAAGCTAGTTTTGCATCATTGATAGCACCAATTGAGTCTGTTTTATAATTACGAATGCTAATTTTTTGGGGACTGATATTATTTTTAGATACAAATTTATAAACCGCCGCTATAAACCGTTTGTACATTGGATGTTGTGGCTCTAATTGTTCTAAAACCTTCTCAGGGTTTTTTCCAGCCTTTATCGAAGCTAACAGATTAATATAATTATCTTCCTTTTCAAAAAAATTAGTATTAATTGATTTTTTCTGTTCATTATAAATACCTTTATCAATATGCAAAGCGATTTGTAGGAAAGCCTTAGTCAATTCAATATCTAAATTTTTAATTAATTGAAATTGGATAGAAGGCAAATTGTGTTCTAAGGAATCCTTTAGTTGTTTTATTGTAGCATAATTATATTTTTCTTTTATTAAAGCATGTAATTCAGCATTAGCCAAAAAATAAAAAAAGGATTTACCATTTTCATTTAAAATATGCTTATTAACCCAAATCGGCTGAAAATTTGTTGATTTATAAGTGTTGTGAAGAATAGTTTGCAAAGAGGTAAAATTAGCTGAATCCACTTTATTGTTCGCTAATATTTCTATTTCGCTTTTTATCAAAACACTTATTTGTTTATTAAAATCCTCATCAGAAACTTCCTCTGAATTTATTATAGTATCGACGTTGTCTTTAGTCTTTGCAGTTTTACATTGTAACAAAACTACACTAACAAATAAAAGAATATTTAGGTGCAAGAAAAATCTATTCATTTGCTTAAAATAATGGTTAATACAAAGGTACTAAATATTATGCATCAGTCTGAATAGAAAGCCTATTTAACATAAATTAGTTCAGTCATAAATTATATACTTTCTTTCATAAAATACCTAATTAATAATGTTAATTTAAAAGGTATTCTTATTGAAAATGGTAATTTAGCTAAATTAAAATAGAAATATATGAAAGTTGCAGTTGTAGGCTCTACAGGATTAGTTGGTAGCGAAATGTTACAAGTACTAGAAGAAAGAAATTTTCCGGTAACAGAATTAGTCCCGGTTGCGTCAGAAAAATCAGCGGGTAAAAAGATACAATTTAAGGGAAACGAATATACAGTGGTAACGCCACAACAAGCTATTGCTCTAAAGCCAGATGTAGCTTTCTTCTCAGCAGGTGGAGATACTTCAAAAGAATGGGCACCAAAATTTGCTGAAGCAGGAATCACAGTGGTTGATAATTCATCAGCTTGGAGAATGGATCCAACTAAAAAACTAGTTGTACCAGAAATTAATGGTTCAACATTAACAAAAGAAGATAAAATTATTGCTAATCCAAACTGTTCTACGATACAAATGGTAGTAGTTTTAAATCCTTTGCACTTAAAATATAAAATAAATAGAGTTGTTGTTTCAACTTATCAAAGTGTAACAGGTACTGGTAAAAAAGCGGTTGACCAATTAATGAATGAGAGAGCAACAGGTAGCTCTGATGAAATGGCTTATAAATACAAAATCGACTTAAACGTAATTCCTCAAATTGATGTTTTTTTAGAGAATGGCTATACAAAAGAGGAAATGAAAATGATAAAAGAAACTTGCAAAATTATGCAAGATGACAGTATTAAAGTTACGGCTACGACTGTAAGAATTCCAGTAATGGGTGGACATAGCGAAAGTGTAAACATTGAGTTTGAAAATGAATTTGATGTAAAAGAGGTTATTGATATTTTAAGTAAAACCGAAGGTATTATTGTAGAAAATGATGATGCCAACCAAATTTATCCAATGCCGATGAATGCACATAAAAAAGATGAAGTTTTTGTTGGTAGAATCAGAAGAGATGAGTCTCAACCAAAAACATTAAATTTATGGATTGTAGCTGATAACTTGAGAAAAGGTGCAGCAACCAATACAATTCAAATTGGTGAGTTTTTAATGAAAAATGGATTATTAGGATAATCCATTTTAATCATAGATAAAAGCCCGACTGTGTCGGGTTTTTTTTATGTGTGAACTTGAGCAGTGTACTTTAAATCATTAAAAAACACTTCAAATGCAATTGCATATTTGAATTAAGATAGTTTATTTTGGCTTATTTTTTGTATTTTTGTTGTGATACAAGTATAGATGTTAGGACAAAGATTATCACAAAAAATGTTGCAAAAGCTGTCTCCTCAACAGATTCAGCTAATGAAGTTATTGCAAATACCAACTTCTTTATTAGAACAACGCATTAAAGAAGAAATGGAAATCAATCCTGCATTGGAAGAAAATCCAAATGATTTTGACAACCAAAAAGAAGATTTAGCAGAGCCTCAAGAAATCAAGGAACAGGAAGATGATTATGAAAATCAAAGTAATGAAGATGATGAATTTGGTAGCGATTTAGATATCAATGAATATACTAAAGATGACTACGATTATAATGCAGATGATGACTATACTGGAAGACAAGAAGAAAAAAAGCAAATGCCTTTAACTGTCGGAAAGTCTTTTCATGACTATCTATTAGAACAATTAGCCTTGCAAAATGAATTAAGCGATCACGAATATTTAATCGCTGACCATTTAATTGGAAGTTTAGATGATGATGGTTATTTAAGACGTGAGTTAGAAGCCATTGTTGATGATTTAGCATTTCAAAGAAATATTAGCACAGACGAAAAAGAAGTAGAATACATACTCAGTCTTATCCAACGCTTTGACCCTGCTGGGATAGGAGCTAGAAGTTTACAAGAATGTTTGATTTTACAATTAGAAAGAAAAAAACAAACAAAAACAGTAGAACTTGCAACTGAAGTTTTAAATAAATACTTTGATGCATTTACAAAAAAACACTACGATAAATTAGCCAAAGCATTAAACATTAGCGAAGACGAACTTAAAGCAGTTTTAGACGAAATTATACAACTAAATCCAAAGCCAGGCGGAACGAATAGCAATAGTGGGGCTTCTATCTCTCATCAAACTATTATTCCTGATTTTACAGTAGAAGAAATTGGAGGAAAATTAGAGATTTATTTGAATGGTAAAAATGCACCTGATTTACGCATATCTGATTCTTTTAAAGAGATGTTGGTTTCTTATGGAAAAGGCAATGTAAAAGATAAGAAAAACAAAGAAGCTGTAACTTTCATCAAACAAAAGATTGATGCTGCCAAGTGGTTTATCGATGCGATAAAACAAAGGCAACACACACTTTTTGCTACGATGCAAGCCATTGTCCAGTTTCAAGAAAAGTACTTTTTTTCGGGCGATGAAATGGATTTGCGTCCGATGATTTTAAAAGATATTGCAGAAATTACAGGATTAGATATTTCTACCGTTTCGAGAGTAGCTAACAGCAAATATGTACAAACAGAATTTGGTATTTTCTTACTAAAATACTTTTTCTCAGAATCATTGCAAACAGATAGTGGTGAGGAAGTTTCAACAAGAGAAGTAAAAAAAATACTCTCTGATATTATTGAAAATGAAGAGAAATCCAAACCAAAAAGTGACGAAGATTTAACTGAATTATTGAAAGAGAAAGGTTATAATATTGCACGTCGGACAGTAGCAAAATATCGTGAACAACTGAATATTCCAGTCGCTAGATTAAGAAAAGAATTATAACGTAGAAATTATGCAATTTAAAACAACTTATTTAATCGTATTACTATTTGTATTTTCTAGTATTTCAGCACAAGACACTACGCAGACAAATATTCTAAAATGGGCAGAAGTTATGCCAAAATTTCCAGGAGGAGACAAAGCATTAATCCAATATCTTGCAACTAATATCTTTTATCCTGTTGAAGCTAGATTAAAAGAAATCCAAGGAAAGGTTATCGTTGGCTTTTATATAGACAAAGAAGGAAATGTTAAAGGTTCAAATATTGTAAAATCAATAGGAGGTGGTTGTGATGAGGAAGCATTAAGGGTCGTTAATTCTTTGCCAAAATGGATTCCTGGAATGCATAATGGTGAACCAGTTAATGTTTCTTACCACTTTCCAGTTACTTTTAAAATTGAATATAGAGAAGAAGATTCTGAAACATCCAAATACCCGGGTGGTACAAATGCTTTACTTAAATTTCTTTCGGACAATCTAGAGTATCCTATTGAAGCACGAGAAGCAGGGAAGCAGGGCGTGGTTAAAGTGCAATTTTATATTGATATAGATGGCTCAATTCAAGACCTTAAAGTTATAAGTGATCCAGTTGGTAGTGGTTGTGCTGAAGAAGCCTTGAGAATTATAAGATTAATGCCCAATTGGATACCAGGAACCGAAAATGGTAACCCAATAAAAGTTCCCTATATGTTATCTATTACTTTTAAGTTAGATGATAATACTAAAATAGAAGTTAACTATGAAAATGAAACGATTCAAACAACATTGCCTCAATTTCCAGGAGGTAATAAAAAATTAATGAAATATTTAGCAAGAAATATTTCTTACCCTGAAGAAGCACGTAATAAAGGGTTCGAAGGAAAGGTAATTATTTCATTTGATGTTGATATTGATGGAACCATTTTAAATCCTAAGATAATCAAAGATTTAATAGGAGCAGGTTGTGGTGAAGAGGCTTTAAGAGTGGTAAATTTAATGCCAAAATGGATTCCAGGAACTAAAAATGGGGTTCCCACCAAGTCATCTTATACACTTCCTATTTATTTTAAATTATTTCTAGATTTAAGACAAAATATACAATGAAAGCCATAGCCAAAATAATATCTTATATTTTTCATCCTTTATTGATACCAACTTATGTTTTGTGTGTTATGATTCAATTGAATCCATACTATTTTTATACTATTGAGGCTAAAAAAGCTATTGCTATTGTAGCTTACAGTACATTTTTCTTCCCAATAATTGCCCTTTTATTGATGAAAAAACTAGACTTTGTAGATTCATTAGAATTGCCTGACAAACAACAAAGAATTATCCCAATGATTATTGCTATCGTTTGCTTTGTTTGGACATTTTTATCCGTAAAGAAAACAGGCTTTCCTCAAGCTTACACTTGGTTTCTTTTGGGAGCTACAATTTCCCTATTTATTGCATTTTTTATCAATGTATTTCATAAGTTAAGCTTACATATTACCGCAATGAGTGGTGGATTAATGGCAATTTTGATGATGTTTTTTTATGCTCAATTAGATGCTAATTATTATTTCATTGGAGCAATAATTGCATTAGGAGCTGTTGCTTCTTCTCGTTTATTTTTGAATGCACATACACCAAAAGAAATCAATACAGGCTTTATTGTTGGTTTGATTGGGCAAATAATAGCAGTAAATTTCTTTTAATCAAATAATACCAAAGATATTTACCTAACTAATAAGAAAGTGCCTTTTTCTTTGTAAGTAATATTGTCTTTCCCTGTATATGTTGCTACAAAAGTATAACTATCAAATGGAGCAATTTCTCCTTTATAATAACCGTCCCAAGCTGCATTGATATCGTTGGTTTTAAAAACCACTTGATTCCAACGATTGAATACTATCCATTCATAATCCTTATCTATCGCAAACAATAAAAATGGCTTGATGGTTTTATTGTAGCCTTCAGGAACAAATGCATTTGGAATAAAAAATTTAGGTGTTGGTGATTTGCAGAAGACATTAGATCTCGATTGCAATAAGGTTCGTGGTTGTTGATCATTCAAATGATAATAATTTGCAACAATAAAATAGCATACATTATTTAAGTCAAGATTCTTGGTGTCAAATAATTTATTATCTGTTTCTTTTTGTACATCCTGAGTAGAATAAGTATGCATTAAAACTGTATCAGATGTGAGGTCGTTTGTGATTTTATATAATTGATAATTGACAAAATCTATATTAGGAATATTAAAGCCTTTCCAATTTATTTGGGCAACATTGTTGGTATTTTCAGTAGCAGCAATATGCAGTGTCTGTACGGTATCTGAATATAATTCATTATTACAATCATCTCGATATTCTATACGATAAAAATAGGCGTCAGCATTTGGATTAATACTTTTATCTTCAAATAATAAATGTATCGCATTTTGACTATAATATGAACTGCCAGCTCGCTGAAAACTATTTATTTTGGTTGTTGTTTCTAAATTGATAGGCGTTTTAAGCACTGCATTGGTATCTTTCATATATTCAATACTTACAGAACTATCCGCATTCACAGTAATCCAACGGATATAATCTTTTTCAATTGGAATTGGAGTTTCAGAAAAAAAGCTAACTTCATTTGAATAAGCAATTTCTCCATTTAGTAGATTAATTTTTAATCGAACAAAAGTAAACTCTTGTGGAGCAACGTTCCGAACAGCATAATTTGTTACTGAATTTTCCAAAGTATCTACTGACTGAAAAGTGGTCGAAGCCGTTCGAGTTTGTACTTCATAGCTAAGTACGTCTCTATCTTCAAAAATATATTTTTTCCATTCCAAGCCTGCTGAAGCCACACACTTATTGACATTTGTAACACGTAATTGTGCTGATGTATGAATTTGATTATCCAAGGTAATTGCACCATCAGGATCACAAGTCATTAAGGTTCTAATTTTATAGGAATATTGAGAGTCGTTTACATTTACTTTTGTGTCGATATAAGTTCCAACCATATTTCCAAATACTGTATCAATTGGTGTGTTAAATTGATTATTAGTAGTTTTATTAGAATAAATTAAGTACCCTTTTATTTCTTTATATGCATCTGGAATCCATTGTAATTCAATTTGATTATTAACAACAGACACTTTTTTAATTTCTACAGATGGAAAAGAAAGTCGGCTATCTAATGTATCAGAATATATTTTTGTTGTTGAAGAGCTATTGCAACTTCCACGTTGGGTCATATAAAAATAACCTGTTTGTCCTGGGTTTGGATGATTGATAGTTGTATCTGTTTTGTTCGCATTATTTAGCGAAAACAATAAACTAAAAGTTCCATTTTCTGGCTTATAATACACATCATAAGCAACAAAACAACTAGCGACTGCAGGTTTTTGCCACGCCAATACAATAGAAGTTGAAGTAAAATTGCGGACACAATATAAATTAGGAGCTTCAAATAAATTATTTTGAGCATACCCAATTGATTGAGCAATTAACAAACATACAAAAAAATATTTTTTGATATTGAATTTCATATTATCCAACAATTACTTGATGCATTGAATTTAAAGATAAATATTTTTGAGCCAAATTCTGTAATAGTTTAGCATCAGCATTTTTTATATCTTCAATAAATGTGCCAAAATGCTGAATATCAACACCTTCAATTATATAGCTTTTAAATGTTTCCATCAGGTTAAAGGCTCCATCTGTTCGCTTCAGAAATCGTCCTAATAAATAATTTCTTGCTAGTTGAATTTCATTTTCTGAAATTAATTCATTTTGTAATCTATCTAATTCGATTTCAATTTCTTGAATACAAATATCTAATTTATCAATATTGGTGTCTGTATAAATTGCCCAAAATCCATCATGTTTTAAAGGATTCAGCATAGAATAAATACCATACGTCAACCCTTTATCTTCTCGGATATTACTCATTAATCTTGAACCAAAATAACCCCCAAAAATTGTATTCAATAAAATAAAATTGCCATAATCTTTATTTTGTTTATTAAATAAAATTTTCCCCATAGTCAAAGAAGCTTGAGTACTTTTGGCTTTCTTTTCTCTTATTTTTAAATTACTGTCTGTTTGAATTATATGTTGTGGTTTAAAATTATTAACACTCGTATTTTTAAACCTAGATAAAACGCTTTCTAATTGATTTAAACAGTTTTCATTTACATCTCCAGCAATAAAAACGGTACAATTTGAAGCTAGTAAATTACTTTGGTAATAACGTATAATTTCATTTCTATCAATTTGTTCAATACGTTCATTATTCGTTCGATAGCCATACGGATGCTCTTTCCCAAATATGGTTTCTCTGAAAATTACGCCAGATAAATAATCGGTTTTTTCGTTATTTACTAATAATTTGGCTTTCGTATTTTTCTTAAAAATTTGCAATTCATTTTCTGGAAAAACAATGTCTGTTAAACATGTTAAAGCCAATTCCAAACAAGGTTCTAAAAACTTACTCAAACAAGATATGGAAAGTGTACAAGTATTATAACCTGTTCCAATTTTTAAGGTTGCTCCAAGTTGGTCGATTGCTTCATTAATTTCAAAAGAACTTAAATTTTTAGTACCGCTTTTTGATAAAGCAGCCATAGCATCTGCTGCTAATTTTTGTTCTTCTGTCCATCTCCCAGCATCAAAAACAATATCTAATTTTAAAATAGGATTTTTATCATCATTAAAAATATAGACTGGAATTTGATTGCTTAATTGTAATTGTTTTGGTAGCGTAAATTGTATTGCTCCGATAGCTTGTATAGGTGGAATATTCATTTTATTGTTGTTTTAGATAATACAAAGTATTAGATCTAGATTTAATTAAATATGCATTTGCAAAAGTTTGTATCGCTTCAGCACTAACCTTTTCATAAGCATCAATTTCCTGATTGATTTGATTGGCATCGCCTAATAGTTCAAAGTGTGCCAATGCTACAGTTCTGTTCATTAAACTACTCTCAGAAAATGCCATATAGGTCAACATTTTATTTTTTATTTTCTGTAATTCCTTAGCACTGATTAATTCTTTTTGTAATTGTTCTAATTCATTCCAAATTAAAGATTCCGCTCGTTCAACAGAACAATCTTCAGCAATTTTTCCTTCAATTACAAACATACCAACATCATTACTTCCTGTAATATATGCATCAATTTCAACAAATGCTTTTTCTTTTTTTATCAAATTTTGATACAATCTTGAAGATGTACCAGTAGATAAAATATCTGTTATAGTATCAGCAGTATAGTAATCTTTGTTTTTCTTGTCTGTTATTTTAAATGCAATAAAAATAGCATTCAATGGAACATCACTATAAGTTGTTTGTGTTTTTGCAACTTGTTGCTCTGGCTCAGAAAAAGCTTTATGTTGAACAGTTTTTGATTTTAGGTGTCCAAAATATTTTTCTGTTAAAGAGAACGCATTTTCTTTTTCAATATTCCCAGAAATTACTAATATTGCATTACTTGGCGAGTAATAGGCGGCATAAAAATCTCGAACATCTTGCAATGTTGCCTCTTCAATTTGCTTTAAATTTTTTCCAATTGTTGGCCATTTATATGGATGTTGCTCATAAACCAAAGCTCGAAGCTTATGCCAAGCATCGCCATAAGGTTGATTAATATAATGTTCTTTAAATTCCTCGCATACAACATCTTTTTGGACTTTTAAAGATTGCTCATTAATATCCAAATCTAGCATTCTGTCGGCTTCTAAACAAAGTGCCGTCTCTATATTTTCTTTAGGAATTACATCATAATAATTGGTATAGTCATTATTTGTAAATGCATTATTTTCGCCTCCAGCATCTTGTAAAGGATGATCAAAATTTGGAAATAATTTTGTTCCGCCAAACATCAAGTGTTCAAATAAATGAGCAAAACCAGTTCTGTTTTCATCTTCATCTTTTGCTCCAATATGATACAATACATTTACAATAATAAATGGTGTTGATGCATCATAATGATGAATAACTTTAAGTTCGTTTTCTAATACTATTTTTGAAAATTCAATCATATATTTTTTTTAATTGCAGATTACAATTGTTGTAATCTAAACTCATTTTAATCCCAAGTAGATATTGTTTTTATTAAAGTCGTATCTCTATTGTCAGGTAATTTTTCAGCAACTCTAATTTTAATATTTCCACTTCCTGCAAACTCAATTAATTCTTTTCTATTTTGTGTAATATCATCTTGAGTGGCTTTAAACTTTGCAAGCTGTTTCCAATTACCTCTTTTATAACTATATAAAATAATACTACCATAAGAGCCATCAGGTTTTTTTATCACAATAGAAAAATCATCTGCACCATCTCCATCGACGTCATTTTCATTCATAATATTTACACCAATGCAATTCTCAATATCAATCTCTGGAATATTAAAATTGGTAAAAGAAATTTTAGTTGTTGTTGATAAATATTTTCCTATAGAATCTTGAGGTGGTTTAATAACAATCAATTCTTCTTTTTCACCATCACCATCAAAATCGCCTTCTGAAGTCGATTCGCTTTCTTTAAAATCTGTAAATAAATTCGCAAGTTCAGGTTGTGCATCAGATTCTTTATCGCTTTCTACAATAACTTTCCAAACATCATTAAATCGCTGAAATACTAAATAAGTATGATATACTTTAGGTTTGCCATCTATAGTAACTAATTTCAAGAAATCACATTTATAATCACCCGTATCTGATGGATAAATTCCAATGCGTCCAATTATTCTTTGCTTATAAGAGTCTGCTCTTTTAATTCTATTTTTTTTAGTTTCAATAATATTTCGCTTGCTAAATGTTTTTTTATAAAACAACACCGTTTCATTATAAATAGTATCCAAACCATAGATAGCATTTGTATCATGTGCACGATTCCAACTATATACTAAATTAATAACGTCTTGCTGTTCTGTAGGTAATAGTTCATAAGCCACCATAGTGGAGTCTTCTACTATTTCTCCTACATCACTTTTATTACGCTTACAAGATGTATAAGCAATACTTAATACAATTGCTAACAAGAAAATATAAACTATGTTTTTCATCTTTAATTTTAATGTTACAAAATTACATAGATAGAATTAATATCTTATCCTTATTTGAATTAAAGTATGTTATTTTTATTTTTTTAAAAAAATATCCACATTTTTTTATGAATAGAATTTGCTGTAAGCACCATTTTTGCAAGTGTTACAGCCTCATATAATAAAATACTTTAGTATTCACTTTGCAATATAACTTTCTAAGATGCCTTATTTTATTATGGTTATAACGTCGAACATACAATTCTCCATTTATTTTGTACTCAATAAATAAATCTATCTTTATTGATTTTATACCTATACTTATTCACATTGCAAATCATCGTGCATCAAGTTGTTACAAGCAGAAAATAGGATTATATATAAATTATGTTTTACTTTTATATTGTAGGAATTTTAAAAGATTTTTTCAACCTATTAAAAAATAAAAAGATCTACAGTAATCGTTTCAGCTGTAACCAAATGAAACAAAAATTAAAAGTCATACAATGGCAAAGAAAACAGCAACATCGGCTCCGGCTAAAAAAGCGGCTGCACCAGCTAAAAAAGCAGCAGCAAAAGCACCTGCAAAAAAAGCAGCAGCTCCAGCTAAAAAAGCAACAGCGAAAGCACCTGCAAAAAAAGCAGCGGCTCCAGCTAAAAAGGCAGCAGCAAAAGCACCTGCAAAAAAAGCAGCAGCTCCAGCTAAAAAGGTAGCAGCAAAAGCACCTGCAAAAAAAGCAGCAGCTCCAGCTAAAAAGGCAGCAGCGAAAGCACCTGCTAAAAAAGCAGCAGCTCCAGCTAAAAAAGCAGTAGCAAAAGCACCTGCAAAGAAAGCAGCAGCTCCAGCTAAAAAAGCACCTGCGAAGAAAAAATAATTTAATCTATTCTGCGCAGAAAAAAAGTCCGATAATATTATCGGGCTTTTTTTATTTTAATATTTACTATTCTTTAATGATATCATTTTATTTTCTTCCCATATTAAATAAAGCAAATGACATTCTATCACAAGCTTCATTTATATAAGCTTCAGTAGATTTTCCAGCACCATGCCCTGCTTTTGTATCAATACGAATAAGAACTGGATTGGTACTTACTTGCTTGGATTGTAATGCAGCAGCAAATTTATAACTATGTGCTGGCACTACTCTATCATCATGATCGCCAGTTGTAATTAATGTTGCAGGATATGAAACACCTTTATTTACATTATGTATAGGCGAATAAGCTTTTAAATAATCAAACATTTCTTTACTATCTTCAGCCGTTCCATAATCATAAGCCCAACCGGCTCCAGCGGTAAATTTATGGTAACGCAACATATCTAAAACACCTACAGCAGGCAAAGCAACTTTTGCAATATCTGGTTGTAATGTTATAGTAGCTCCAACTAAAAGTCCACCATTAGAACCACCCGAAAGTGCTAAATAATCTGTTGATGTGTATTTATTATTTTTTAAATAATCAGCGGCTGCAATAAAATCTTTGAACACATTTAGTTTGTTTAGTTTTCTACCGCCATCGTGCCATTTTTGTCCATACTCTCCTCCGCCACGTAAGTTTGGAACTGCAAAAATTCCACCATTTTCCATCCAAACTGCATTGCTTACACTAAAGCTTGGTGTAAGACTCACATTAAAGCCACCATAACCATATAATATAGTAGGATTTTTTCCATCTAAAACAATTCCTTTTTTATACGAAATCATCATCGGAATCTTTGTGCCATCAAAAGATGTATAGAATATTTGTTCTGAAATATAATCTTCTGGGTTGAATTTAATTTTTGGAGTTTTATACATCAATGATTTACCTGTCTCTATATTGTATTCAAAAATAGTTGATGGCGTAACATAATTACTGTAGGTATAATATAATGTCGTGTCTTCTTGCTTTCCTGAAAAACCCGCTACAGAACCTTTTCCAGGCAACTCAATATTTCTAATCTTATTGCCTTTAGTATCAAATTGTATTACAACATCAATTGCATCTAGCATATATTGTGCAAAGAAATAACCACCAGATGTCGAAACACCTAAAACATTTTCTGTTTCTGGAATTACATCCACCCAATTGTCAGAAGCAAGATTCTTCAGATTTACTTTTACCAATCTATTATTGGGTGCATTAAAATTTGTCAATAAAAATAAATCATCACCAATATTATAAACAAAGTCAGTACTATTTTTGAAATCACTTACAATTGGAATAATTGGAGCATTTTTTACTGATAAATCTTGAATGTACAACTCATTACCTGTTGTAGAAACTGCTGTAGAAATAATTAAAAATCTTCCATCTTCAGAAACGCCACCGCCAATATATCTTCTCGGGGTTTGTTCTCCCCCAAAAATTAATTTATCCTCTTTTTGAGTCGTTCCTAATTGATGAAAGAATAATTTATGTTTATCCGTTTTTTCAGACAATTCACTTCCTTTGGGCTTATCGTAACTAGAATAATAGAAACCTTCGTTCATTTTCCAAGATATACCACTAAATTTTACATCAAATAAGGTATCTCCAATCTGTTTTTTATTATCAGTATTTATGACAATAACTTTACGCCAATCGGAACCACCTTCAGAAATTTGATACGCACAAAGTGAACCATCTTTTGAAAAACTCACATCGGCTAATGACGTTGTTCCATCTTTTGAAAATTCATTTGGATTAATAAAAACCTCCTCATTCCCTTCTGGTGAAATTCTATAAAGTACAGATTGTTGTTGCAGTCCATCATTTTTATAAAAATAAGAATATGTACCTTTTTTAAATGGTGCTGAAATTTTTTCATAATTCCACAAATCTGTTAGTTGCTTTTTTAATGCATCACGAAATGGAATTTTTTCTAAATAATCAAATGTTACTGCATTCTCTTCTTTTATCCACTTTTTTGTATCTGCAGATAAGTCATCTTCTAGCCAACGATAAGGGTCAGCAACCTTAGTTCCAAAATAAATATCTTTTTGTTTTCCTTTTTTGGTTTTTGGGTATTTCCCTGAAAAATTTTGTGCCATAAGATTTGTACTTATTATAATGCTAAATAAAAAAATACTTAATATTCTCATTTTAATTGTTTTAACAAATACAAAGGTAATTAATCATTACAAGAAATACCTCATCTGATAAATTGACTAAAGTCATATAAATTAGTAAATCTTAACGTTAAACATCTAAAAAAATAAAATAAAAAATAAAAAACAAGTTATATTTGAGTAATAATGAATTCGATTAAGATGCCTGATATTAAAGATATAAATGATATAGAAACTATAATTTTAGATTTTTACGAAAAAGTAAAAGTTGATAAATTATTACGTCCATTTTTCTTTGGTGAGAAACCAACCAAATGGGAAAAACATATTCCATTAATGATAAGTTTTTGGGAGAATGTTTTGTTTTATTCTGGAAATTATGAAGGCGATCCATTATTGATTCATAGAAAAATAAATAAAATTAAAGCCACTGAAACAAAACACTTTGAGCGTTGGAATAATTTATTTGATGAAACTGTAAATGCACATTTTAAAGGTGCAAATGCTGAAAAAATGAAACAACACGCACAGGCAATTGCTGAAATCATGCTTTCAAAGATTGAACCCAGTAATTAGTTTTACAAAATAGTATTCCTTTGTACGCCTTCCATTCTTACTAATAAATCAAGTATTTTTAGTTTAGAAAAGTGTATTTTTGAAATATGATTAGACCACGATTTCTACAAATAGGAGATACTATCGGAATTACTTGTCCAGCAAGAAAAGTAGCATTAGAGGAAATTCAGATAGCCATTCAAATATTAGAAAGTTGGGGTTTGAAAGTCGTCTTAGGTAGCACAATAGGGAAAGCAAATCATCAGTTTGGAGGCACAGATAAAGAACGCTTAGATGATTTACAAAATATGTTAAACAATCCTGATATTCGTGCAATTATTGCAGCACGAGGAGGATATGGAACAGTTCGAATAATAGACCAATTGAATTTTAATACTTTTATGGAACAACCAAAATGGCTAATTGGTTTTTCAGATTTTACCTATTTACATACCGTATTAAATAGCAATATTGGCATAGAAACTATACATGGAATAATGCCAATAACCTTTGAAAAAAGTACGCCTGAAGCTTTAGAATCTTTAAGAAAGTGCTTATTTGGGGAAAGTTTGGAATATCATTTTTCTTCCCATAAATTAAATCGACCAGGAACGATAGAAGGCGAAATTGTAGGTGGAAACTTATCTATTTTATATAGTTTATTAGGTACAAAAACAATTGTAAACACCTCAAATTCAATTTTATTTATTGAAGATTTAGATGAATATTTATATCATATTGACAGAATGATGATGGCTCTAAAACGTGCTAATAAACTCTCTAATTTACGTGGGTTGATAGTTGGTGGTATGACAGAAATGAAAGACAATACCATTCCTTATGGCAAAACCGCTGAAGAAATTATCTTGGAACATGTGGCGGAATATAACTATCCAGTTTGTTTTGATTTTCCTGCTGGACATATTGAAGATAATCGTTCAATATTAATGGGAAAAAAAGCAAAGTTATTTGTACAGAAAGATAAATGTGTTTTTAACCAATAGAAATTTACTTTTTCTTATTTGGGCATTTTTCTTTTTGGCAATTGCCGTATAGTGTCAAGGCATGGTTTCTCACTTTTTGGTCAAAAAGTTCTGCCGCTGTTTGCTTAATTTGGTGTAATCTTGGGTCGCAAAATTCAAATACTTCGCCACATTCCATGCAAATTAAGTGGTCATGTTGTCGAGAGCCATAAGCTTTTTCATAGACTGCATGATTACTTCCAAATTGATGTTTAGTTACTAATTCACAAGCTACCAAAACATCTAAAGTATTATAAACAGTAGCACGACTAACATTTATACTTTTATTCTTGATATTGATATATAATTGTTCTGCATCAAAATGACCTTCTGTATCATAAATCATTTCCAAAATAGAAAATCTTTCAGGTGTTTTTCGCAACTGATTTTTTTCTATATAATTGGTTAGAACTTCTTTGGCTTCCTGTTGTATTTTACTTAACATCAGTATAAAAATACGAAAAGTAATTTAAAATAAAACTAAATAAATGCGAAACTATTTATATGCACCTATAAAAGCGAAAATTATTTCCCACTTTTACGTTTTCTTTCTCCTTCATCTAAGTAAATTTTTCTAATTCTGATAGATTTTGGAGTTAATTCTACATATTCATCGCCTTGAATATATTCTAAGGCTTCTTCTAATGAGAATTTTACTGGAGGTGGTAATTTCACTTTATCATCTGTTCCAGAAGCACGAACGTTAGTTAGTTTTTTAGTTACTGAACAATTCACAACCAAGTCATCTTGTCTAGAGTTTTCTCCAATAACCATTCCTGTATAAATTTCTTCTCCTGGTTCAACAAAGAAACGACCTCTATCTTGTAATTTATCTAAAGAATAAGCAATAGCCTCACCTGTTTCTTTAGAAATCATAGATCCATTAATTCTACCTTGAATATCGCCTTTGTGTTTTTCATATTTAATAAATCGGTGAGCCATAACTGCCTGACCAGAAGTTGCTGTAATCATTTCTGTTCTTAATCCAATTAATCCACGAGATGGTATTTCAAACTCCATGATAGAACGGTTGCCCTTTAATATCATGTTTTTCATATCCCCTTTTCGTTTGGTAATCATCTCAATTGCCGTTCCTGCTAATGTTTCTGGAAGGTCTATTGTAAGTTCCTCAATTGGCTCTGATTTAACGCCATCAATTTCTTTAAATAAAACTTGTGGCTGTCCAACTTGCAATTCATATCCTTCTCTTCTCATGGTCTCAATCAATACAGATAAGTGTAATACGCCTCGACCATATACTAAAAATGAATCAGCAGTCTCTCCTTGTTGCACTCTTAAAGCCAAGTTTTTTTCTAATTCTTTTGTCAATCTATCTTTAATATGCCTAGATGTTACAAATTTTCCTTCTTTACCAAAAAATGGAGAATCATTAATTGTAAACAACATACTCATAGTTGGTTCATCGATTGCGATAGGTGGCATTGCCTCTGGGTTTTCAGCATCTGCTATTGTATCGCCAATATCAAAACCTTCAATACCTACAATTGCACAAATTTCCCCTGCATGTACTTCATCAACTTTTACTTTGTTCATTCCTTCAAACAACAACAATTCTTTAATTCTTGATTTAGAAATTGCTCCATTTCTCTTAATTAAAGCAACCTGCATATTTGTTTTCAAAACGCCTCTAAATACACGTCCTATGGCAATACGACCAACGAATGAAGAATAATCTAAAGAGGTAACTTGCATTTGTGCCGCTCCTTCTTCAATTCTAGGTGCTGGAATATGTTCAATAATTGCATCCATTAATTCTACTAAGTCAGTAGTTGGACGTTTATGGTCTAAACTCATCCATCCACCTTTTGCAGAACCATATAAAGTTGGAAAATCTAATTGATCCTCAGTTGCATCTAATTGGAACATTAAATCAAATACTTTCTCATGTACTTCATCAGGTGTACAGTTTTCTTTATCTACTTTATTAATAACAACAATAGGTTTTAATCCTAATTGTAATGCTTTTTGTAACACAAAACGAGTTTGTGGCATAGGTCCTTCAAAAGCATCTACTAATAATAAAACACCATCTGCCATTTTTAATACACGTTCTACTTCTCCACCAAAATCGGCGTGGCCTGGCGTGTCTATTAAATTAATTTTATAGTCTTTATATTTTACCGCAGCATTTTTTGCAGTAATAGTAATTCCTCGCTCTCGCTCTAATTCATTATTGTCTAATATTAAAACTCCAGTATTTTCATGTTCTGAGAATGTTTTACATTCCCAAAGGATTTTATCTACTAAGGTCGTTTTACCGTGGTCAACGTGTGCGATAATGGCGATGTTTCTTACTTTTAAGTTTTGTATCATATATATTTTTAAAACAATTTTTTGGAAAAAACTCTGATTCCAATCACTAATAAATCTGAAAAATTTAGAAAAATAATTAGAATTAGGGTGCAAAAATACGGTTTTATTTTTTGCCTTTAGAATAAGAAAAGTTTAAGAGAATAGAAACCAATGCATTCTATTAGATTGATTTAAAATTGAAAATGAATACTAAGACAACAAAACAATTAGAATAATTCAAGCAAGACTATCACTTAATTTCAACAGTATTTATGTCAAATAAAAAAGGCATTCCGAAGAATGCCTTTGTGGCTGTGGTCCCACCTGGGCTCGAACCAGGGACCACCTGATTATGAGTCAGGTGCTCTAACCGACTGAGCTATAGGACCTTTTTGACATTGAATTAGCATTTCTATCTAATCCGTCAAAATTGACTGCAAATGTAGTATTTTTTTTCTGAAAAAATACTTACAATAGCATTTTTTTATTTTTAAGGGTTAATTGTTAAAAACACATAAGCAAACAAATTCACTAAAAGTACTACACCATAGACAAAATTACTTTTTCCACCTATTAATGATAGCATTACGGTAAAGACAGATATGACTAATAAAATAATTGGCAATATTTCCAGTCCTAAAACAAGAGGTAAATCGAACAGATAGCTTACAAAAGAAACAGAAGGAATTGTCAATCCTATACTTGCAAGTGCTGAACCCAAAGCTAAATTTATACTGTTTTGTAATTTATTTTGCTTAGCTGATGAAACTGCAGCAATTCCTTCTGGTAGTAGTATTACGGCAGCAATAATTATTCCTACTAAACTTCGAGGAAGTCCGTAAGAAGTCAATAGACTTTCTATTGGTGTAGAAAGTGATTTTGCAAGTAATACGACTATTACAAGACATATTAGTAAAAATGTCAGACTAATAATAAATGCTATGTTTGAAATGTTGTTATGTTTATTTTCGGCATTAGATGTTGACTCCGTAATAAAATACTCTCTATGTCTAATGGTTTGGGCAGAAATAAATGCTATATAAATAACTAAACAAGCTATAATTTCAAATAGCAATTGTCTTTCTGTATAATAAGGACCAACAATGCTACTAGTAAATGTAGGCAATATCAATGTAAATGTAATAATTGACACAAGTGCAACTAGAGCAATTTTTACGGAATGAGGAGAAAAAGTCTGGGTATGATGTTTTCTACCTCCAATAAAAAGAGAAAGTCCAATAATTCCATTTAAAATCAACATAACCGCAGCATATACGGTATCTCTTGCAAATGAAGCATATTCATTTCCACCTGTCATCATTAAGGAAATAATTATAGCAACTTCAATAATGGTAATTGATACTGCCAAGATAATAGTTCCATAAGGTTCACCCACTCGATGTGCAACTATTTCAGAATGATGAACCGCAGACATTACACAAAACAATAGTAAAATCCCAGCAAATACTTGAAAAAAAACATTATTATCTAATAATCCTGAAAAATAAAGTAAACAAGTAATTATTGGCAAGGAAGTCGTCCACTCGTATAATTTTACTATTTTTTTCATATTATATTTATTTACATTTCCAATTTTAGATGAAATAATTATCTGTACTTAGCATTGCAAGAAATACAGATGTTATTGCAAAATCTGGAATGATTGAAAAAATTGTTCATTTTTTAAATCTGTTACTTGCTTTTTATTGCCTGCTATCATCACTTGATACAAAGCATTATTTGCAAAGAAATAACGTAATCTATAATAAGCTTTACGACTTGTAAAAACATATTCTTTAGCTGGAAATTTATACCCAAATAAATTAGTTTCAGATTTCAATTTCCCTTTTCCTTCTAATTTTAATGCATCAAAAGCTGTCTTAAACAAGGAATCAGCAGTTATACCTAATTGGTAAGTGTAGCTTCTTTCACTGACTAAATAAGATAAACTTTTATCCCCTTTTTGCAAATAATAATTTTTAATTAAATAATAGGAGCTATCTGCTTGTTGTACAACATAAGTTTTTGAATTTGGCTCGATAGGAAATTTGCTTGTAAAATTTACTTCTTTAAAAACTGCCCAAGGAATTTCAGAACTCGCTTGCTTATTTTTTTCTGCAACATTATTTTCATTACTATTTATACTAGAAAAAGGTGTGAAAGAATCAAAAAAGTAATCTACAACCGTTTGATTTTTATTTGTTTGATTGGCAACTGAAGACAATATAACTAAATATCCATCTATATAAAAAATACGACTACTAATTGCTTTTCCTTCTAAAGTATGAATCAACACATAATCATAATTACGACCATTTTTATCTTTTTCTTTATAAACATTCGGATAGCCACCATACTGAACTGCCATTCTATTTATTTCTTCTTGAGTAGCTTTTTTTTGTTCTTTAGTACTCACTTGTCGCATCGAAACAGAAAGTGTCAAATCAATTGCTGTTAATTCAGATTTAAAAAAATACAAGGTTTGTAATCCATTAGTGGTGTATATATCTTTTTTTTCAAGATTCGTTTGTTGCGGAAATTTTATCGTTGCAAATACAAATTTCAATGGTGTATTTGCCCATTTTGTGGTATCATTAATTGAACTAGCATTTTGTGCAAAAAGAGAGCTAATTGACATCAACAAACAAAAAAGAATACAGAAACTGCTCTTTTTAAGCATATTCATAAATTTATAGCCTAAAGTTATATCTTAAACATTAATCATTACTGGCATCACCAACATCATTAAATCTTCATTTTCATTTTTATCTGTTGGTTTAATAATTCCAGCTCTGTTTGGTGTAGATAATTCCATTACAATTTCAGCATTATCTAAGGTAGATAACATTTCAATTAAAAATTTTGCATTAAATCCGATTTCCATAGGATCGCCTTGGTATTCGCAAACTAATTTTTCAGAAGCTTCATTTGAAAAATCCAAATCTTGTGCAGAAACACTCAATTCAGAACCTGATAATCTTAACACCACTTGATGTGTCGTTTTATTGGAAAATATAGAAGTTCTTCTCAATGCAGCATGTAAATCATCTTTATTGATAGTCAATAAATTTGGATTATCTTTAGGAATTACAGCATTGTAATCTGGGTATCTAGCATCAACCAATCTGCAAATCAATTTTGCATTGTCAAAAACAAAAAAGGCATTGGATTTATTGAATTGCAAACTTACCGCAGTATCATTATTTGCTAAAATTCCTTTCAACAAATTCAAAGCTTTTTTAGGAACGATAAATGAACTTGGATTTGATGATGTAATATCACTTCTATTGAATTTTACTAATTTATGTGCATCTGTAGATACTAATGTCATTCCATTTTCATCAATTGTAAAAAACACACCAGTCATTGCAATTCTCAATTCATCGTTGCTTACTGCAAAAATGGTTTTTTGGATTCCATTTGCCAAAACATTTGACGCCACTGAAACTTGTTCAACATCATCAGCAACTGGTTCTTTAGGAAAATCTGCACTATTTTCGCCTGATAATTTATATTTACCATTATCTGTAGTAATTTCAATAGCATTTGTATTTTCATCAACAGCAATAGTAATGGGTTGTTCAGGAAGTGCTTTCAACGAATCTAATAAAATCTTAGCTGGAATTGCAATTTTAAAATTCTCTTTAGACTCTACTTCCATATCAACAATCATTGTCGTATCTAAGTCTGTTGCAGTTACTGTAAGCTTTCCATTATTTATATCAAACAAAAAATCTTCTAAAATAGGCAATACGGTATTTGAACTGATTACGCCACTAATTTTCTGTAAATTCTTTAAAAGTTGAGCTGATGATATGATAAATCTCATAATAATTCTATATTTTATAGACAAAAATACATTTTTTTTATTACAATACCAATGCTGATAAAAAATGATTTGACTTTAGCCTATTCTTGTGTAATTAAGTTATTGAAATACTAATATTCATTAAAAATACTCCAGCCTTTTGATATTGATAAATTGAAGCATATTATCTATTTCATTTGGAGCAAACCACTGTATTTCCTTATCTTTTTTAAAGAAAGTCATTTGACGTTTGGCATATTGACGTGTGTGTAATTTTATTAATTCAACTGCTTCTTCCATACTCGTTCTATGGTCTAAAAAATCAAATAACTCTTTGTACCCGACTGTTTGTAATGCATTATTGTTTTTGTGTTCATAAACAGATTTTGCTTCCTCTAAAAAGCCATTTTCCATCATTTTATCTACTCGATTGTTTATATTTTGATGTAAAATTTCTTTAGGCAATTCCAATCCAATTTTAATAGGAGAAAAATTTCTCACAATTGATTTTTTCATTTTAAAGTCTGAAAATTTTCTTTTTGTTGCTATGCACATTTCCAAAGCACGAATCACACGTTGAGGATTCTTAATATCCATCTTATTATAAGAATCAATATCCAAAATTCTTAATTTTTCTTGGAGTGGTACAATTCCTTCATTTTTATAAATTTCATTCAACTCGTTTCTAATTTCTGGATTAATTTCTGGCATTTCATCAAACCCATTCAAAACCGCATTAATATAAAAACCAGTTCCTCCACACAAAATAGCAACATCTTTTTCTTTATAAATACCTTCTAACAATTCCAGCACTTCACGTTCATAAGTTCCAGCGGAAACATATTCATCAATAGATTTATTGGCTATAAAATAATGTTTAACGTCGTTTAACTCATCTTCACTTGGGCGAGCAACTCCAATATTTAATTCTTTGAAAATTTGCCTTGAATCCGCTGAAATAATTTCGGTGTTAAAATATTTTGCAATATCGATAGCCGTCTTGGTTTTGCCAACTGCTGTTGAACCAGCTATAATAATAAGATATTTTTGATTTTTATTTTTCAATCTATCTCAACATTAAAATTTACTTTACAACCTTCAGAACAATTGCTACAAATATCTATTTCTTTTCTACCTTTTGTAATTTGTCGTCTGAAATTCCAATAATTTTGATTGTGCCAAATCGTTTGGAAACTATCTTTTTGCAAATCTCCCAAGATATGTTTTGCATCTTTATCGAAACAGCAAGGCACTACTTTCCCGTCCCAAGTAACCGCATTACTATGCCATAATTTCCAACAGGCATCATCTAATTTATTTTTTAGTGCATATTTTCCATTACTCAATTTTTTATATCGAGAATATTTTTCTTGCAATGGAATTAAATCATTGCCGTTTTCATAATTATACACTTGGGCAGTTTTTAAAATAACCTCATCTACTTGCATTTCTTTTGCAATCTTTTTTAAATCTTCAATTTGATGTTCGTTGTGTCTTACCACCAAAAACTGAAAGATAACATAAGGCGAAGTACTCTTCAATTCTTTCTTCCATTTGATGATATTTTTTGTTCCTTCCAAAACTTTATCCAAATGACCGCCCACTCGATATTGCTGATAAGTCTCTTGCGTTGTTCCATCGATAGAAATTATCAATCTATCCAATCCAGACACTACCGTTTCTTTAGCCACAGCATCCGTTAAATAGTGTCCATTTGTAGAAGTAGAAGTATATATCTTATTATTTTTAGCCACTTTTACCATTTTTAGAAAATCTCTATTCAAATAAGGTTCTCCTTGAAAGTAAAAAGTTAAGTACAACAAATGTTGCTTGATTTCTTGTATTGTTTTTTCAAAAAATGCTGGCTCTAACATCCCTGTATTTCGTGTAAAAGCACGCAAACCACTTGGACATTCTGGGCAACGTAAATTACAAGAGGTTGTTGGTTCTATAGAAATAGAAAACGGCAAACCCCATTGAATTGGCTTTTTTAAGTATTTTGTCAAATAAAAAGAAGTGTAAACTAAAAGCATATTGTACAGCTTCCCAATTGTCAAACATTTTAAAATTGCTAAGATGTGTTGTTGCTTAAACATCTTTGCTAAGGTACGATTTCAAAAGGATAAAATACAAAATTCTTTAATTACCTAAATCGTAACAATTGTTATCGAGAGCTATAAAACGCTGATTATTTTATGTAATATTACAAGATTGAAAATGAATAGTAAACAAAAAATATTAATTGCATTTTTAGATTGGGGGCTTGGTCACGCCACACGATGTATGCCTATTGTTGATGCATTATTGGAACGAAATTACCAAGTAATAATTGCTGGAAATGGCAAATCATTACTGATGATGCAAGAGCAATATCCAAATTTAAAAAGCTATGAACTGCCAGACTATAACATTCAATACAATGGAGACAAAAATGCTGCTTGGCAAATTTTATTTCAAGCTAGAAAGATTTACAATGCTATAAAAAAAGAACATCAATTTTTAAGCACTATTCTAGAGATAGAAAATATTAATATTATTATTTCAGACAATAGATATGGTATTTATCATCAAAATTGTAAAAACATTTTCATAGGTCATCAAATTGCAATACAAGCACCTCGACCTTTTAAATTTGTCGAACCATTTTTATTAAAACAAATCTTAAAATTGATTTCAAAATTTAATGAACTTTGGATTCCTGATATGGAAGATGAAGTCCATAATTTATCAGGAGTTTTATCTCATAAAATTAAATTTACAATTCCTGTAAAATATATCGGAATTCTATCAAGGTTTAATAAAGATAATCATTCATCAAAAATCGACGATAAACGATATAAGATTGTTGCTTTAATTTCTGGAGTAGAACCCAGTCGCTCCGATTTTGAGCAAAAAATAATAAAATCATTAGAAGAAACAAATAGAACCTGTCTATTAATTTGTGGAAGAATTGAAAAACAAAAATCTATAAAACAACATAAAAATATTACAATCATCAACTTTTTGCAAGGTGATAAATTAGAACACTATTTACAACAAGCTGAAGTAGTTATTTGCAGGTCTGGTTATAGTACTGTAATGGACTTAATGGCTTTAGAAAAAAAAGCAATTTTTATTCCAACACCAGGACAAACAGAACAAGAATATTTAGCTGAAAATTTAGCTAAACAAGGTATTGCAATTTATCAAAAGCAATCGTCCATGAATTTAGTAGCTGCTTTATCACAAATTGAATCTATAAAAGGCTTTAAAAACAATACCTCTTTTCTATTCAGAAAAGAAGTATTAGATGATTTATAAGAATAAGCTATTATACAGAAACACCGAAATCTCTCAATGCATCATTCAAAGATGTTTTAGTATCAGTACTTTCCTTTCTTTGTCCAATAATTAAAGCACAAGGCACTTGAAAAGTTCCTGCTGGAAATTCTTTAGGTATGGTTCCTGGAATAACTACGCTTCTTGCAGGTACTACGCCTCTATATTCTTTTGGTTCAGTTCCTGAAACATCAATAATTTTTGTACTCATCGTCAATACAACATTTGCACCCAAAACAGCTTCTTTCTCAACCCGCACACCTTCTACAACAATACATCTTGACCCAATAAAACAATTATCTTCAATAATTACTGGAGCTGCTTGTACAGGTTCTAAAACACCACCAATTCCAACACCTCCGCTTAAATGTACATTTTTCCCAATTTGAGCACAACTTCCAACAGTTGCCCAAGTATCCACCATAGTACCACTATCAACATAAGCACCAATATTTACATAAGATGGCATCATTACAACACCTTTTTGTAGGAACGCTCCGTATCTTGCAATTGCATGAGGCACAACTCGAACACCCAATTTCTCGTAATTTTTCTTTAAAGGAATTTTATCGTAAAACTCAAATGGACCGACTTCTATAGTTTCCATTTTTTGAGTTGGAAAATACAAAATTACTGCTTTTTTAATCCAATCATTTACTTTCCAGCCATTTTCAGTTGGCTCAGCCACTCGAAATTCACCACTATCTAATTTTGCAATTACCTCATTTATGGCATCTAATGTACTTTTTTCTTGCAATAAAGTTCTATTTTCCCACGCTTGCTCAATAATTTGTTGTATTTTATCCATTTTATTCCGAAATTTGTTTTGCAAAAATAGCCTTTTTAATTAAGTTTACGAACAACAAAAAAACAAAGATGCATTTTAGAATATATATCCTGCTTTTTACAGTACTTTTATTTTCTGCTTGTAAAACAAGAACGGTTGAAGAAAAAGACCTCAATGGAAATATCCTAAAAAAATATAGTGTTTTAAAAAAAGATGTGTCAAAAAAACATGGAGCATACACTGCTTATTATGATTCAGGCGAATTATTGGAAAATGCAAATTACAAAGATGGAAAATTAGATGGAGAAAGAATTTTGTATTTTCAAAATGGGAAAATAATGAGTAAAGAACACTATAATATGGATAATATGGAAGGTGTTTATGAAAATTATTATGAGAATGGAAATATAAAACAAAAAGGAATTTATAAGAACAATCAGATAGCAGATACTTGGACGAATTATTATGAACAACCAGCTAATCAAATAAAAGAGAGCTTTACAATAAAAGATGGAATGATTAATGGTTTGTATAAAGAATACGCAACAAATGGCACATTAATCATTGAAGGCAACAAAGTTGAAGTAGAAGTTGGTTTAGATTTTTTTGATGGAAAAGTTACTATGTTTGATAGTATCAGCAAAAAACCTGTGATGGTGTTTGAATTTAATAAAGGAAAGATGATTAAAAAAGATTCAATTATATAAAAAATACATTTTATGAAAAAAGTTAATTTGCTGTTATTGAGCTTAATTTTATTTCTTGCAACAGCATGCAAGATGCCAGAACCAAAGGAATTGGGAGTGAAATTTGAAGAAAATAATCCAATTTCAATTGATGACTTAATTGCTCAATTACAAACAACTCCATTAATTAAAGCTGTTCAATTAAAAGGAGAAATCAATAAGTCTTGCTTAAGTGAAGGTTGTTGGTTTACAATTAAAGATAAAAATGGAGAAAGCCATACTATTGATGTAAAAGATAAGAAATTTAGATTGCCGAATTCAAGTGCTGGAAAAACTGTAGTTGCCTTATTAGATGCTAAAATTGATACAACACAAGACGAACCAGAAATTATTTTAGAAACTATTGGGATTAAATATCTTGATGAAAATTCATCAACTCAATAAAGATTTATTTTTTAAATTTCCTGATTGCAATAATTTTTGAAGATATTTGTCTTTAAGGCAATCATCTAAATATGCAATATGTTTGGGTTTATGAATATCTGTACCTACAAAATCTATCATATTCTCTTTTACTAAGTGTTCTGCTACCATTTTTGCACCTTTTCCGTAAACACCTAAAATAGAAAACAGATTTAATTGAAACAAAACACCTTGCTCTTTGATTTGCTTTAGTTGGCTTAAATTTTTATCATAAAAATAAGCATAACGTTCTGGATGAGCTAAAATAGGTTGGTAGTCTGTTTGGGAAATATTCATGAATATATTCTGATAATCATTCTGTTTTTGAAGGTAGGAAAACTCCACCAAAACATAATTTTCTTTTCCAAAAGAAAGAATGTCGCCATTAAATAGCAAATCCAAGAAGTGTGTATCAAGATAATATTCCGCTGAGGCTTCAATTTCAATATCTAAATTTTGGGACTGAATCTCTTGACGGACAATTTGCAGTTTATTTTTAATGATTTCGGAGGTATTATCATAAGTTCCTTTCATAATATGAGGTGTTGTGATAATTTTTTTATAACCCAACCCTATAAAATGTCTAATGATTTCAATGCTCTCTTCTATAGATTTAACACCATCATCTATGCCAGGAAGCAAATGAGAATGCATGTCTACTTTAATGTTTTCCACTAAAACTGAATCAGATATTTCTGACTTTGAGAATATTGATTTTAAAGAATCAAACATTATAGATTAACTAAATAAATCCTTCCAATACTTATACTGCCAAATTTTGTATTTCTCTTCTTGTTCAAAATCTCCATAAGCACCATAGCCTCCATATTTTCCATAATTACCATAACCATATTCAGATTTTCTTATGTCTTCAGCATTCAGAACTAATCTAAAATCTGCAAAGCGACCTTCATTATATAGTTTTTCAGATATTTTTAATGCTCTTTTATCTAAATGATCTGCTCTTACAATATACAAACACATATCAACAAAAGGAACCAAAGATAAAGTTTCTGATACTAAACCAACTGGAGCAGAGTCAATAATTATATAATCATATCTCACTTTTAATTGATCCATCATTGATCTTAATCTATCACTTTTAGTAATATCTAAGAAAACTGGTGCAATCAATCCAGGATATATAACATCAAGCCCTTCAACCTTAGAAGGGTTTAAAATATCTTCAATTTCTAAATTTTCATCCTTAATAAAATGTGTAATTCCTTTGTTTTTGACATTCTTAAAATAAATATTTAGTTTAGGTGCTCTAAAATCCATTCCAAGCAAAACCACTTTGTAATTAGAATAAGCCAAAAATGCAGCTAAATTAGAAGATATAAATGTCTTTCCTTCACCCGCAATAGTTGAAGTCAACATAATCGTTTTACTTTTACTGTCACTAATATGAGAGAGTGAAAAAGCCAAATTAGTAACTAAAACTCTAAAAGATTCCACAATACCTCTTCTATCGTCTTTTTCTAAGATTTTAGTTTCTGGTTTTCTTGTTTTAACTATTGAAGACAAAACTGGAATAGGTGATAATCGTTCTAATTCTGATAAGTTATGTATTTTAGAATCTAATAAAGATAAAACATAAATTATTATTGTAGGAATAATCAAGCCCAGTACAAGAAATATCAAAATAATTTTTCCTTTTTGTGGAGAAACGGGTATCCCAGAACTAAAAGCAGGGCTAACAATTTTAGCATCGGGTTTAATTGATATAGTGGAGATTGCAACTTCTTCTCTTTTTTGCATCAAAAATAAAAATAAAGCTTCTTTCGTTTGTTGTTGTCTTGAAATATCTCTTAAGACCCTTTCTTTATTAGGAATTAAACTTAATTCTCCTTCTAAAATTTTATCTTGCTTTCTTAGATTATTGACTAACATTTGGTTGTTTACCCTTAAATTATTCAAGGATGCTTTAATATTTTCACGTAACGAACTTATGCTTTTTGAAAGTGCTATACGTTCTGGATTTAACTCACTTACTGAGCTTTTATATTGCATATCTTGTAATACTAAATCATTATATGCTTTAATGTTTACTGCAATATTCACATCAGCTAATCCAATATTTACTGGAAGAATTTCATTCTTATTAGTATTCAATTCTCCTAGCATTAAATTAACAATACTCAATTGCAGTTCAGCATCTGTAAGCGATTGTTTAGTACTCATACTATTATCTGCAAATAATCTGCTTTCATCAACAATACTATAAACCTTATTTGTCGTTTTATATTTCTCTAAATCAGATTCTACTCCAGATAGTTCAGTACTAATAAAACCTAATCTATCTTGAATAAAAGCATAAGTTTTTTCGGATATTATTTTTTTAGAGAGAATATCATTATTAAAATATTCTTGTACAACATTATTTAAAATATCTTTTGCTTTATTTTCATTATAAGACTTTATAGATAAATTAATAGCATTTGAAACTTTAGATGATTTAATGGCTTGTTCTACAATTAAACTTTCTTGTAAATACATTAATGTAGCAGTAATTGGATTCAACGTAATAGTATATTCTTCCCCTTCAACTGCCTGAGGTAAATCTTTTTTAAGAATTAATTTAAAAGTTACTAACTCAGGAATCTGCAAGGATTTCCCAAATGGATATTTATATGATTTATCATTGTATGTCAATTCATAGTTTTCTAAGTCAATGATTTCAATTTTAAAAACTAGTGGGTCTTTTATATCACCATTCAGGTACTTCCTTTCAATTATAAAAGGCCTATTGTCATAGACGCCAACCGTCTTTTGAGTATATTTTGTTTTTCTAGTTACTTTCACATCTAAAAGTAGATTATCAACTACCTTCATTAATACAGGAAGCGACTTTACAACTAACATTTGATCTTCTACCACCTTATTCCCCCCAAATAAATCTTCAATAGATGAAAAATCAACCATTAATGATTGATTTTCCTTTTCGATTAAGATAGAACTCGTCGCTTGATAAACTGGGATAGAATATTTTAAATATAAATATGCTCCGACAGAGAAAATAATAATAAAAACAAGATACAATGGCCAATATCTTAAATATTGGTCTAAAATCAGACGTACATTTATATCTTCGTCTGAAAATTTTTCATTTGAAAACAACGGTTCTTTCTCCACACCTTTTATTTTTTCCGAACTAATAAAAATACTCCTGTTATAGTTGACACTAATAACGAAGCAATAGACACAAAAATAGGGGTATTCCTATTAAACGCAGATGATTGTATTTGAGCTTTATTCGGGGATACGATAATTACATCGTTTTGTTTTAAATAAAACACTTCAGATTCAAAAAGATTTTTACTAGTTAAATCTATTTTATAATATTTTTGTTTACCATTTGTTTCTCTCACCAACATTATATTATCTCTCCTTCCATAAATAGTTAAGTCTCCTGCTGTTCCTAAAGCATCTAAAATACTTACTCGTTCACTTGTTGAGCGATACAATCCAGGCACTCTAACTTCACCCAAAACAGTATATTTAAAATTCAACCATTCAATAACAACAACAGGTTCATTTATATAAGGCTTTAATTGTTCTTTAAAATATTCTATTGTTTCTAAGATGGTTTTACCAGCAATTTCTATTTTTCCTAAAACTGGAAATTCTATTGTGCTGTCTTGTCTAATAATATAATTCATTAATTTTGGCTGTGTCCCCATATTAGTACTTCCAACATTCCCTGCCATAGATGTTATATTAAATGGAGCTGTTCCTAAATTATCTTTTGACGAAATAATGATATTTAATACATCATCAGGCTGTAATTTAGTTGTATATTTCTGACTTATATCTCTTTCTTTTCCTGCTTCGAAATCTTGGAAATACAATATTTCTTTTGGCGAAGCACATGAAGTGATTAATATAATAAGTAGAAGATATAGGAAATTTGTTTTTTTCAAGTAATAGTTTTTAATCATAGTTTGTTTCATTAAACTTATCAACTCTATAGGTTGACAAGTATTCATACAATATTTAAGAACTTCCAAAAATACAATTTTATTTTTTATCCATTAAAAATAAATAAAAATTCATTGATTATTTCAATATATTAACACCGTATTAACGATATTTTTAATAAATATTAAAATATAAAACAAAAAGGATAGCATAAAGCTATCCTCTTCAGTATAGTATTTAGATAATGATTAGTAACTTGTTGTTGTAGTCTCCTCTTTAGATTCAACTACGTCATTAGTATTTGTAACTTCTTTAGTTATTACTTGATTCTCATTTTCTGCTACAGCTTGTCCATCAGCCGAACAACAAGCTGCTTTTTCTGAATGAGTCTCACTTATTTCTACCATTTCTGTATGACAACAAGCACCTTGAGTCCCATCTACATTTAACAATCCGCCAACTGTTATATATGGTGCAATCACTAAAGAAACAATAGACATCAATTTAATTAAAATATTCATTGATGGACCAGATGTATCTTTAAATGGATCACCAACGGTATCACCAGTTACCGCAGCTTTATGTGGTTCTGATTTTTTATAATAGATTTCACCATTAATATCTACCCCTTTTTCAAAAGATTTTTTTGCATTATCCCAAGCTCCACCAGCATTGGATTGGAACATTCCCATTAAAACACCTGAAACGGTAACGCCCGCCAAAACACCTCCTAAAACTTCAGGGCCAAATAAAAATCCTACAAGAATAGGTGTTACTAAAGCAATCGCACCAGGTAAAATCATCTCACGAATAGATGCCTGTGTTGAAATTGCTACACATTTCTCATATTCTGGTTTAGCTTTATATTCCATTATCCCTGGAATTTCTCTAAATTGACGACGCACTTCATTCACCATATCCATGGCAGCACGACCAACCGCAGAAATCGCCAAAGCAGAGAAAATAAATGGAATCATTCCACCGACAAATAAACCTGCCAAAACTGGAGCCTTGTAAATATCAATTGCTTCTATACCAGAAACACCCACAAATGCAGCAAATAAAGCCAAAGATGTTAATGCAGCTGATGCAATAGCAAATCCTTTTCCTGTTGCAGCTGTCGTATTTCCAACCGCATCTAAAATATCTGTTCTTCCACGAACTTCTTCCGGCAACTGACTCATTTCTGCAATTCCGCCTGCATTATCTGCAATTGGTCCAAAAGCATCAATTGCTAATTGCATTGCAGTAGTTGCCATCATACCAGCTGCGGCAATTGCAACACCATATAAACCTGCACATAAGAAAGAGCCAAATATCCCTGCGGCTAAAACTAAAATTGGCAATACTGTACTTTCCATACCTACAGCCAAACCACCAATAATATTTGTTGCATGACCTGTTGAAGATTGTCTAACGATTGATAATACTGGACGCTTACCCATTGCAGTATAATATTCAGTAATGATGGACATTAAAGCACCTACTACTAAGCCTACAATTATAGCCCCGAAAACACCTGTTGAAGTAAATGTGTTGCCTCTCAACACCATTTCAGTAGGCAATAAATATTTTACTAAGAAGAAAGAGGCAATACCAGTTAATACAATAGCTCCCCAATTTCCTAAATTTAATGCCCCTTGAACATCTCCATTTTCGCTATTTACTTTTACAAAAAAAGTACCTAACCAAGAAAATATTATACCCACACCAGCAATTGCCATAGGCAATAAAATTGGTGCTAAACCACCGAAATTATCATTAGAAATTGTCTCTTGACCTAAAACCATAGTTGCTAAAACAGTTGCTACATAAGAACCAAATAAATCCGCTCCCATACCAGCCACATCGCCCACATTATCGCCCACATTATCTGCAATAGTTGCAGGGTTTCTAACATCATCTTCTGGTATTCCAGCCTCTACTTTTCCTACTAAATCTGCACCAACGTCAGCTGCTTTGGTATAAATACCTCCACCAACACGAGCAAATAATGCAATTGATTCTGCTCCCAATGAAAAACCAGTTAATACCTCAATAGCTTTTAATAAACCATGGCTGTTTGCTGCGGCTCCACCATCTGTAAACATAAAGAAGAATACAATAAATAAACCTCCCAAGCCAAATACTGCTAAACCAGCAACTCCTAAACCCATTACAGTTCCTCCAGTAAAAGACACTTTTAATGCTTGTGCTAAACTTGTTCTAGCGGCTTGTGTTGTTCTAACGTTTGCTAAAGTAGCTACTTTCATGCCCACATACCCAGCAAATGCAGAAAATATAGCCCCAATTAAAAATGCAATTGCAATTACTGGACTTGAGTTTTCTCCTTTCCAACCTAAAAATGCCAATAAAATGGCTGCAATAATTCCATAATAAGAAAGTACCTTCCATTCTGCTTTTAAGAATGCAATAGCTCCATCTGCAATATATCCAGATAACTCTTTCATATTTGAATCACCAGCATCTTGCTTCTTTACCCAAGCAAACTTTATTGCTGTGATAACTAGTCCGAATATTCCTAAAAATGGGACCACGTAAAATAAACTATTCATTTTCCTCTATTTTGATTTATTAACAATTTTATAAAAGAGAGCAAAGGTAAGTGTTTTTTTTATAACTAATCTATTTTCTGCTATTAAACATAAAAAAAGCCTGAGTGAACTCAGGCTTTTATAAAATATAGGACTATTTTACTATTTAATTTGTACTGTGGTTTCTTCCTCTATCCAGCATTTTACAGTATATGGTGCTCCAACTGTCAGTTTTTTTGCTGCAACATCAGCTTTGGTTGGCAAATATTGTTTGTATAAATCTAACATTTTTTGTGCTTCTATTTTAATGTCTTCTTCACCATACTCAACGGCTTTCTTAAAATTATCAAATGCTGGCCAAAGTACGATTTGTGCTTGGAAACCTACGCCACTTGCTGAACATAATTTTCCACTTGATGCATATAAATAACCAATTAAGAAATATGCTCTTGCATTGGTTGAATCTAAAGCTAAAGCTTTTCTTGCCAACTCTCTAGACTCTGGAAATAAATCTTTATCAGCTTTCATATTGGCTAACAATAAATACAAATCTGACTTATTAGAAGCATCAGGTTCGTGTGCTATAGCATTTTCATATAACAAATAAGCTTCATCTAATTTATTGGCTTTAATATAAATATTGGCTAATCGAACAGCATAACTGTAACTAGGGTTTAATTGATTTAACTTTTGTAATAACTCAACATTCAATGCACTATCGGCACAGCCTCTTGTTTTTTCATATACATTTTGTACCGTAGTGGGGTCGTTTGGATTTGCTTGGTATTGCTTTAAATAAATTGCTAATAATTTTGCACAAACTTCAGGATTACTTTTATCCGCAAAATTTTGAATGTATGCATTTTCAATTGCCGTTTTGGCATCTTTATAACTACTCACATATTGACCATTTTTAGCAATATTTTTATCTAATTTTGCTATCAAAACATCATATTTTGCAGTAATTGTATCTCCAGAAATTTGACCATTTTGATATTGATAATTCAATAGGTTGAAATAAGTTTGCATGACAACGGGATATTTGTCGGATAATTCTAATGAGCGTTCTAATGATATTTTTGCTCCACTGATATCATTTTTATATTGAATTTGAGCTTGTGCTTTCTTTGTTCCTAAAATATAATCATCATTACCATGACATTTTACCCATTTATCGTATAATTGAATTAGCGTATCTTGATAAGCTGATTGCAAAGCTGGATTGTCTTTTGTTTTTTCAATTTTATCCTTTAAAATTTCCTCGCCATCATAAAAAATGATTGATGAAAGCCCTGGTGCTTTGTCATAGAGTGTTCTCCAAAATGGATATGCTTTTTCGAAATCTTTCTTTTTAATGTACTGGCTATAATAGAAATAAACTGGAGCCGTTTTTAAACTATCTCCTTCAATATGGCGTGGGCAATCTTGAGCCTTTACCATTCCAATAGATGCGAAAAATAAAAAAGAAAAAAGCGTAATCAATTGTTTCATTCTTTCAAAAAATTTAATTAATAATATTTGCGTTTAACAAACCATTTATCATTTAAAGAGAATCCAATTCTAAATCTTACAAAATTTTCTTGAATTAGATTATCAGCCATTGTTCCTCTTTTTCCAATTTGCAAACCTATATTAAATGGATAAGTAATATAAGATTGCATAAACCCTTCATCACTTGAGAATCGGTTAAACATCGGAATACCTACTCCAAAGTCTATGCCAAACTCATTAATATCATTGTTTCTAATGCTGATATTAGTTTTAGAATAATAGAATCCTGCTCTATATTTTAACTTAGAAAATAATTTATTGTATTTCTTAATATTCGGTAAAATTTCTCCTCCAATACCAATTCGCCAACTGTTATTCAAATCAGCGGTTGTATTTTGTTCAAAGCCTTTGAAGTTCTTCCACATTTGATATCTAAAATCTATCCCTACTTTAAATTTATAATCGCGAGAGAAAACAATTCCAATATTATAAGCAGGAATTGCTTTCATTCCTGAAAGATGATTGGTTTGTGTTTTAAAGGTGTCAGGAGCAAATGTCGTCCAATCTTTACCTGAATAAAATTGCTGTAAATAGGAAGCATTTTCTACTTTATCATTAATAAAATCAGATAAGGTTTCGTCAGAGGCTCTGCTAACTAAAATTTCATTATAGAATGATTTTAATTGATTGGAGTATTGTTGTCCATTTAAGAAAAATGGAGTGTTTACTGCAAAACCAAAGACCATTCGATATGGACTTGTTGTATCTTTTTTATTTTTTAGGTTTAATTGATATTGTACACCTAAGTCAACATTTAATGCTTTTGCTTTATACGTTCCTTTTTGATAAGAAGTATAACTGGTTAAATCTGCAATCCCGTTAGTTTGTGTTGTTGTTGCAGAAATATTATCAATCCTTCCGAAAATATAACCCAAGCCTAAACCAACAGAAACATCTTTTATTTTAAACCCATTATTCCAAAATACTTGATTTAAACTACCATTTCCATTTGTTTCCAATAAATAAGAAGAGCTACTGTCTAATTGATTATATTTTGTTACTTCATAATCTTTTTTTGAAAATGGCATTAACCCTGCTGACATTGACCAAAATTTCTTTACTGGAACAGCTATTGAAAGATAATCTAAATTGAAGCTATTTTGTTTTGCTTTTAAATTAGACGTTTTTAAGTTTTGGAAAGTTCCAGAAATCCCAATATCAAAAGAAACTAAACTAACTGCAGAAAGTGAAGCTGGATTAATATAACTTTGACCTTCTAAAGAGCGATAAGCAGTTCCCAAGCCTCCCATCATATTGGTTGCTGTATTATTATGATTAGCCATAATTCCTAATCCATATCTACTATAAACTGAGCTTTCTTGTGCTGTAATAATATTGTTTACAATTATAAGTTGTAACAATAAGAAAATTATTTTTTTATGCATTGTATTCTAAAATGTGATTTAGTCCAACTAATGTTAAATTGGGGTGTACAAATATCTTATTTTTAAGTAAAGAAACCAAAAAAACTGCATCTCCACCTGTAATTATAGTATTTAATTTTGAAAATTTAACGTGATAATGGTTTATCATGGCATCAATTTCTAATGCTGTTGCCAAAGATGTTCCAACTGTAAGGTTGTCTTCTGTTGATTTTCCGACAAAATTTTTAGGCTTATTCAAATCAATTAGTGGGAGTTTTTTAGTAAATGTGTGCATTGCTTTCAAACGCATTTTCAATCCTGGATGGATACTCCCTCCTTCAAATTCATTTTTTTTATTAATAAAATTATAAGTAATGCAAGTGCCACAACCAATAACCAAATTATTCTGACTTGGGTACTTTGCCTGAATTCCTGCAATCAATGCTATTCTATCATAACCTAAAGTATTTGGAGTAGTATAATTATTCTTAAATGGCAATTTTGTTTGTTCGCCTAAAACAATATTTATAGTTTGTGATTTTAAGACCTCTAATAACTTATCCGAGATTAGTTTTGTACTTGAAACAATAGAATATTGTATTTTGTATTGTTTAATTATTTTGCGAACCGTTACTATACTCAATCTATCGACACTCCAATCTTCCACAAGTTGCATTTCAGAGAAAACGCCTACTTTGGTTCTAGTATTGCCAATATCAATTGTTAAATTCAAAATTAAATTTCAGTATTAAACCGCCAAAATTACAAAAAAAATATTTGCCAAAAAAGTATTGTGTCGTTTAGAATAGATTGACTATTAATTTGTTTTTGTGTTTTAATAATTCCTTTTAAGGCAATTTAAATTTCATTTAGCTCTATTTATATCACTAAAAATGTTGCATTTTTCTTAAAAAGATATATTTTTGAAATAAAATTTTTAAAAATGAGTATTTCACATTCACTACTATCAGAACTAAAACACGAAGCTGAAAGTACCAAAAACCTTTTGGCTGTTGTTCCATTGGAGAAAGGCGATTGGAAACCTCATGAAAAATCTATGAGTTTAAGTACTTTAACAATTCATGTGGCAGAATTATTTGCTTGGATAGCTGATGTAGTTCAAGAGACAGAGTTAGATTTTGCAAATTATCAACATCCTCCGAAAATAAATACAACTGAAGAATTGCTAAATTATTTTAATAATGCCGTTCAAAAAAGTGAAAATGCATTACAAAATATTGACGATGCTCATTTCTTTGAAAATTGGACTTTAAGAAAAGGCGATCAAGTGTTTTTTGCATTACCAAGAGTTGCTGCAATTCGTTCTTTTGTTTTAAATCACATTTACCATCATCGTGGGCAACTCACAGTATATCTTCGTTTGCTAGATGTAAAACTTCCTGGAATTTATGGACCATCTGCTGATTCAGTAATGTAAGAAATGGCTATAAATTTTTATTTTGATGAAGTACAAAAGCCAAAAGACTTTAAAACTAGACGTTTTAAAGTTTGGTTAAGTTCTATAGAAAAGTATTATCAAACAAAGATTGATGATTTGTCTTATATTTTTGTGAACGATGAACAATTATTGGCAATTAATCAAAAGTATTTAGCACACGATACTTATACAGATATCATCACATTTGATTTGTCTGAAATTGAAAAGCATATTAACGGCGAAATCTATATTAGTTTAGATAGAATTTTAGATAATGCTCAAAAATTCAATGTTCCTATTTTAGATGAATTATTGCGAGTTATTGCTCATGGATTATTGCATTTAATTGGATTTGATGACAAAACCAAAACAAAGAAATCTAAAATGACTGAACAAGAAAATATTTGCATCCAGTTATATCATTCTTTACTTATTGAAAAAAATAATCCTTAACTATACTTCAATAATATTTTAGCAATCTTTTCAGCACTCTTTTCCCAACTAAATAAATTTTTACGTTCAAGACCAGCTTGTTTTAATTGATTATACAAAACTTTATTTTCCCCTAAGTTACTCATTGCTTCCGTTATCTGATGAATATTGTTGGGTTCACAATAAACTGCTGCATTCCCTGCAATTTCAGGAATAGCACTTGTATTTGATGCGATAATTGGAATGCCCAATTCCATCGCTTCAACCAAAGGAATACCAAATCCTTCAAACTCACTCAAATAAGTAAGTGCATAAGCATTTTTTAAGTATTCAATTAAGGAGCTACGATTGATTTTTTCTATCCAAATAATATCCTTTTGCACACTTGATTTTCTCAAATTAGTTTTAAATTCTTCATTATGCCAAGCATCTCTACCGATTAAAACCATTTTGAACTCTGATGAGGTTTTTTGTTTGAATTTTTCAAATGCTTCTATTAAATTCAATACATTTTTACGTGGATGAATAGCTCCAATAAAAATAAAATAAGGAACATTTATTTCTTGTATAGGTGGAGATGAAATAGGCTCTGCTGAAAAAAAAGCATTATAAACCACTTCAATTTTATTTGAATCTAGCTTATATTGTTGAATAATATCTTGTTTGGAAAACTCTGAAACTGTAATAATTTTAGCAGCTTTTTCAATATATTTTGGCGTATAATAACGCATAAATTTTGCATGTAAAAAAGGAATATATTTTGGAAAATGCTCAAATGCAATATCGTGAATCGTTAATATTTGAGGGATATTTGTATTCAAAGAACAATAACCATCTGCAGAGAAAAAAATATCAATTTTATCTTTTTCCATTTGTTGGGGTAATGCATAATCAAACCACCATTTCCATAAAATTGGGTGTCTAGTAGGAGGAAAAACTTTTTTTCCAATTATATTTTCTGAATAGATAAAACTTGGATCAAAATCTCTATCAAAATAAAAATAGAAAGTATGCTCAGGCATCAATTTTACTAGGCGTTTGCATATTTCATCAGTAAAAACACCAATGCCTTCCATTTTATCCTTTAATAAAAAACGAGCATTGACTCCTATTCGCATATACCAAAAGTATAGAATATTTTTATATTTGCATTAATGTATTTACACAATACCACTTTTAAAGTCGCTTTGGCACACAATAATGATTTTATTTATTTTATAAAAGATGAAATTATTCCACAATATCAGGAAGAATTAGAACTCATTGACATTGTTCTTTTAGAATTGCTAAATGTTGATATGGAAGACGGAAAAACTTATTGCCTACATATTGTCTTTAAAGATTTACAAGGCTATAATGAGTATAAAATATACAAAGAAGGTAAACTCCTAAAAGCTATTTTTGACAAATACAATGAAAATGTTTTGTTTTTTAGTAGTATTTTAAAAAAAGTAGATTAATTGTATTTCAAAGCAACTAATTCTACTAATTCAGCAAGTCTATTGGCATATCCATATTCATTATCGTACCAGCCTACAATTTTTGTCAATCCACCATTTTGTTGTGTTAATCCTGCATCGAAAATACAAGAATAAGGATTGTGAATAATATCGCTAGAAACAATTGGATCTTCAGTATATTGCAAAATGCCTTTAAAGCTTTCATTAGATGCTTTTTGAAATACTTCATTAATTTCATTAATTGACACTTGCTTTTCTAATTGCACATACAATTCAGTTGTAGAGCCTGCAATTACAGGAACACGAACGGCTCCTCCGATTATTTTCCCTTTTATTTCAGGCATTATCCATTCCAAAGCTTTGCTTGCATTTGTCGTGGTCGGCACAATATTTTGAGCGGCTGCTCTTGCACGTCTAAAATCTGTTGGATGTATAGAATCGTGTAGTTTTTGGTCTTGTGTATAGGCATGAATAGTATTCATCATACCATATTGAATGCCATAATTATCTTGTAAAATTTTAACCATTGGGGCTAAACAATTTGTGGTACAAGAAGCATTGGAAAGAATTAAATCATCTTTAGAGATTATATTGTCATTGATACCCAATACAATTGTTTTTACTTCATTATCAGCAGGAGCTGAAATAATAACTTTTTTTGCTCCAGCAGCAATATGTTCAGCTAATTTATCTTTCGTTCGATATCTTCCGCTACACTCAATTACGATATCAATATCTAAGTCTTTCCAAGGCAATTGGTTGATATTACCAAAAGAAGTTGATAGGATTTCTCTTCCTTCGATATAAAATTTATCATCAATCTCTTTTATTTCTTTATCCCACTTTCCTTGAGCAGTATCATATTTTAATAAATAAACTAAAGCAGCATCAGGTGCTATATCATTAATAGCAACAATATCCACTAAATTTTTATCAAAAAGGATTTGAAAAACCAATCTTCCAATTCTTCCCAATCCGTTAATAGCAATTCTAGGTCGTCTCATTAGGTATATTTTTCATAAAATTACGATAGAAAAATACAAATGCAATAATAATTTTATGTAAACTATTGTGAGATAAAAAAAATGGTTGTATATTTGCACTCGCTTTAGAGAACGGCCCGTTCGTCTAGGGGTCAGGACAGGAGATTTTCATTCTTCAAACAGGGGTTCGATTCCCCTACGGGCTACCAAAAAAAACCGCAATTTTTAAATTGCGGTTTTTTTTATTCTATCAATATCATTTTTCTACTATATTTCTTGATTATTCTACGCTGTTGTATCAATCCTTAGCATTCATATTTTGTTCAATTTCGTAATAAATGGCTAAAAATTTAATTCCATCTTTACTATAAATCAGACAAGAAGAATAAAAACAGAAATAAATAAAGCGGCAATTACAATCTTTCTAAGCGAATCTTCGATTTTTTTGCAATATTGATAGGAACTTTCTCTGTTCGCACATTGGTTCTCTCTAAGCCAAAATCGACTTCAACTGGCACACTTAATGATTTTATCATTGCATAAGCATCCATTGCCAATTTATTAAATGCATTCAATTCATTGTCAGCAGACACACTTGAAGTAATCAGTACAAATTTAAAATCTGCTGGATAATTGTGTTTTCTTAAAGATGGATAATGACTAAGCGTATCGATTTCTCCATTTTTACCCATTTCTTCCACGATTTTCATAAACATCGCATGTACTTTATGCTCTACTTTAAAGCCAAATTGTAATTTAACAAAGAAGCATTTCTCTGGAATAATTGTATCTACAGAATAAACAGCTCCATAAGGTTCGTTTGTAATTTCTACATGCACAAACCAATAAGCATCCGCTCTTTTAGGTTTCTTTCTAAACAAAGAATAAATAATATTTGAATCAATTTTTCTTTTGTCATTAGAATTTACCAAATAAACTAAATTTGTCGCTTCTCTTGGAATTGTAATATCGTTTTGCAAATCAATTAATTGAGGCAATAAATCATCCATTTCAACAAATTCTAAATGACGGTTTCTTATTTTTCTTCCTTCATTAAATAAATACATTGACCCAAAAATTACAATTGCTATGACAACTGTAAACCAACCACCATGTGCGAACTTTAATATACTAGATAAGAAAAATGAACCTTCTATCGAAATAAATAAAATAAGAAGACCATAAACTATCCACTTCGACTTTCTTTTTATAATTAAATAATAAGCTAAAAGTGCGGTTGTCATTAGCATATTGATTGTGATAGCCAGACCATAAGCTGCTTCCATTTTACTAGATTCTCTAAATACTAAAACGACTGCGGTACAGCCAAAAAACAATAACCAATTAATTGAAGGAATATAAATTTGACCTTGCTCTTCAGTAGGATAATTTACTATCATATTCGGCCAAAGTCTTAATTTCATCGCCTCATTCACTAAGGTAAAAGCACCAGAAATTAAAGCTTGTGATGCAATAATTGCAGCAGCTGTGGCAATGGCGATACCATAAGGCAAAAACTCACGAGGCATTAATGCATAAAAAGGTGCCGTTTCTAACCAATTATATTCGCCATTATTATGACTCAAAATAAAAGATGCTTGACCGAAATAATTAAGTACTAAGCAGATTTTAACAAAAGTCCAACTTACTCTGATATTTGATTTTCCACAATGTCCTAAATCTGAATATAATGCTTCAGCACCAGTTGTACATAATAATACTGCACCTAAAAACCAAAATCCGCCATCATAATTGAAAATTAGATTAAATGCATATATTGGATTGATAGCTTTTAAAACAAATGGCATTTTAATCACATTGATAAATCCAAAAACGCCTATCATTACAAACCAAATAAACATGATGGGACCGAATAATTTTCCAACGGTATCTGTTCCAGAACGTTGAATTATAAACATAAAAGCAATAATAACTAATACGATGGGAACTGTATGTAATTCTGGATATAGTATCGTTAAACCTTCAACGGCTGATGAAATAGAAATCGGTGGTGTTACAAAACCATCTGCCATAAGTGCAGCACAGCCAATTAGTGCAGGTACAATCGTCCATTTTGCTTTATATCTACGAACCAATGCATACAATGCAAAAATTCCTCCCTCTCCTTTATTATCCGCATTTAATGCTAGATATATATATTTGAAAGAAGTAATAATCGTCAAAGTCCAAAATATACAAGAAACGCCTCCTAATATCAATTCTTCAGTAACAGCATGATTGCCTTCTATGGACATTCCCATAATTGCTTTGAGTGTATAGAGCGTAGAAGTTCCAATATCGCCATATACAATACCAAGTGTAATTAAGCTTCCTGCTATACTAAGTTTGTCTAACTTATTGTTTTCTGGCATAAAATATGTTTGCGTTGAATTGCAAAGCTAATTTTTTTGATAAATAATGCAATATTATTTTTGTCTTTTTTTTGCTTCAACACATAATGTCGCATGAGGAACTGCTCTTAGTCTATCTTTAGGAATAAGCTGACCAGTTTCTCTACAAATGCCATAAGTTTTATTTTGAATCCTTGATAAAGCATTATCTAAATGAGCAATTAGCTTTTGTTGTCGTGCTATCGTTTGATTTAGAGATTCTTTTTCAGATGTAAAAGCACCATCTTCCATTCCAGTAGATTTTGTATCATTTTCAGCAGCATTTTTAATTTGCTCTTGATAGAAACTTATTTCTTCTTGTGCTTTTGCCAATTTACCTTCAATTAAAATCTTAAATTCTTGCAAATCTTCATCATTATATCTTACCAATCTACCTTGAGGTTTTACAAGGTCTTTTTCTTTATGTACGTAAGTTTCGGTAGTCATTGTTGGTGTAGGCTGTGTCGAAACGTGTGCTTTTGTTCTAGATTTCTCTAAGGCACTTAACTTTGTTTTCACTACAACTTTCTTAACTGTTGCTGTTGCATTAACTGAACTTGCTTTAGTTTCCGTTTTTTTAGGAGCTATTTTAGTAGATGGTTTAGTTGCAACAACTTTCTTCGCTGGAGTTTTAACTGTGCTTGCTTTTGTCGCTGTTACTTTAGAAGCCACACTTGCTTTTTTAACTGGAACTTTTGTTGCGGATTTCTTTGTAGTTACTATTGAAGTTTCAACTTTAGCCGTAACTTTTTTAGTTGGAACTGCTGCCTTTTTTGCTACTGCTTTTTTAGCTGGTGTTAATGCCTTTTTAGTCGGCGTTTTTACCGCAACCTTTTTAGCTGGAACTACTGCCTTTTTTACTAGTGCTTTCGCTACTACTTTTTTTGCTGGTGTTAATGCCTTTTTAGTCGGCGTTTTTACCACAACCTTTTTAGCTGGAACTACTGCCTTTTTTACTAGTGCTTTCGCTACTACTTTTTTTGCTGGTGTTAATGCCTTTTTAGTCGGCGTTTTTACCACAACCTTTTTAGCTGGAACTACTGCCTTTTTTGCAGGTGCTTTTGCTACTGCTTTTTTTGCTGGTGTTAATGCCTTTTTAGTCGGCGTTTTTACCGCAACCTTTTTAGCAGGAACTGCTGCCTTTTTTACTAGTGCATTTGCCACTGCTTTTTTAGCTGGTAAAACAACTTTTTTTGTAGTACTTGTTTTTGTTTGGGCTGTTTTCTTTGCCATATTTATATTTTTTTTATGGTCATTAATAAAGTCTCATCATTTATATCAAAAGATTTTGCATCAGATAAGGTATCCACAAAATCTATTGCTTCACATAATGTTTCATTACAAATATAATCTTTAAATTTATTTATAACATTATTGAGTACCAAATGGTTTTGCACATTTATTTGAATTTTATCAGCAACGTTGAAATTTTGCTCTTTCCTATCACTTTGTATTTTATTGACAATTTCTCTAGCAAAACCTTCATTTTTTAAATTTTCTGTAATGGTGATATCTAAAGCAACTGTAATACCTCTCTCATTTGCAACCAACCAACCTTGAATATCATCAGAAATTATCTCTACTTCTTCTAATAAAATTTCGTAAGTAGCACCTTCAACTGTTATATCTATCTTTTTATTTTGCTCTAAAGTATTTATTTCATTGTATCCAAATTGAGTAATTTCATCTGCAACTAATTTCATTTTTCCACCCAATTTTTTACCTAATAGTTTAAAATTTGGCTTTACTTTTTTAGAAATAATGCCTGAAGTATCTGAAATATATTCTATCTCTTTTACATTGACTTCTGATAAAATTAAGTCTTTGACTTTATCAATTTGATTAATAAATTCTATATCAATATTTGGAATTAAGATTTTTTGTAATGGTTGTCTTACTTTAATTTTTGTTTTTTTACGCAATGACAATACCAATGAAGAAATATTTTTAGCATAATCCATTCTTTGTTCTAATGTCGTATCAATTTTAGAAGTATCTACTTTTGGCAAATAAACCAAATGTACCGATTCATATATTTTTGACAATTCAGAACCACTTTCGTTTCCAACTAGATTGTTGTATAACCAATCTGAAAAGAATGGAGCAATTGGCGACATTAGTTGTGCGGTTACCAACATACATTCAAACAATGTTTGGAACGCAGCATTTTTATCATTTGAGGCTTCGGTATCCCAAAATCTTCTTCTACATAAACGAACATACCAATTAGATAAATCATCGACAACAAAGGCTTCGATAGCACGTGCTGCTTTTGTTGGCTCATAATCTTCTAACGCTTTAGCGACTTCATCTATTAAAGAATTTAATCTAGATAGAATCCACTTATCAATCTCCGCTCTTTCTTGATATGGAACTAATTCTTGTTCTTTATATGCAAATGCATCAACATTAGCATAAATTGCAAAGAAATTATAGGTATTATAAAGTGTGCTAAATAATTTTCTTTGAGTTTCAAGAACGCCATCAATATCAAATTTTAAATTATCCCAAGGTTGTCCATTACTTACCATATACCATCGCACCGCATCGGCACCATATTTTGCTATTGTGATAAATGGATCTACGGCATTTCCTAAACGCTTGGACATTTTATTGCCATTCTTATCCAAAACTAATCCATTTGAAACAACGTTTTTATACGCTACACTATCAAACAACATGGTTGCAATGGCATGTAATGTATAAAACCAACCACGTGTTTGATCGACACCTTCTGCAATAAAATCGGCAGGAAAATTAACGCCGCTTAAATGCTCTCCACTAAATGGATAATGGATTTGAGCATAAGGCATAGCACCAGAATCAAACCAAACATCAATTAAATCAGCTTCTCGATACATTTTACTGCCTAATGCTGAAACTAGAATAATTTCATCTACATAAGGTTTGTGTAAATCAATGGCTTTCTCTAAAAATGAAGCTGGCAAAAATCCTTTATCAATAGATTGCTTTATCTCTGTTTGTAATTCTTCGATAGAAGAGATACATTTTTCTTCCGTTCCATCTTCCGTTCTCCAAATATTTAAAGGTGTTCCCCAAAATCTTGTTCTTGATAAATTCCAATCAACTAAATTTTCTAACCATTGACCAAAACGGCCTGTGCCAGTACTTTCTGGCTTCCAATTGATGGTTTTATTTAATTCAATCAATCTATCTTTGGCAGCAGTAACTTTTATAAACCAAGAATCTAATGGATAATAAATAATTGGCTTATCCGTTCTCCAACAATGCGGATAACTGTGCTCATGTTTTTCGACCTTAAATGCTTTATTTTCCTTTTTGAGTTTTACGGCAATATCGATATCAACCGAAATATAATTTGGGTCATCTTTATAATCTTTTACATATCTACCTGAAAATTCTCCAGTACCATCAACAAATTTTCCTTCTTTGTCCACCAAAGTCAATCCTCCAATACCATTTTCATTTGCCACTTTCATATCATCAGCACCAAAACTTGGAGCTATATGTACAATCCCTGTACCGTCTTCTGTTGTTACAAAGTCGCCTAATATAATTTTGAAAGCCACTCCATTTATTTTTTCTTTGCTATTGGATACAAAAGGCAATAATTGTTCATAATTAATTCCTGCTAAATCGGAGCCTTTGACTTCATTTACAATTGAATAAGGCAGATTTTTGCCATCATTTTGATAGTTTGAAAAATTAGCATTTTCATTTTCTGGGCTAAAATATTTTCCTAATAAGTTTTTTGCCAAAATAACCTGCATTGGCTGATGCGAGTATGGATTTATTGTATTGACCAAAACATAATCAATATTTTTACCAACTGCCAATGCTGTATTGGAAGGTAATGTCCAAGGCGTGGTTGTCCAAGCTAAACAATAAATAGCTTGATTGCTGGAAAACAAGTTTTGCAATTGCTCATCATCTGCTTTTAATTTAAAACAAGCAACTGCCGTTGTATCTTTTACATCACGATAACAACCCGGTTGATTGAGTTCGTGTGAGCTTAAACCTGTTCCAGCTGCTGGTGAGTATGGTTGGATTTTTAGTCCTTTGTATAAATAACCTTTTTTATATAATTCTGAAATTAGCCACCAAACACTTTCTATATATTCATTTTCATAAGTGATGTATGGATTATCTAAATCTACCCAATAGCCTATTTTGTCTGTCAATTCATCCCATTTGTCTTTAAATTTCATGACTTCCTTGCGGCACTCTTTATTGTAATCCTCGACAGAGATTTTTGTTCCAATATCTTTTTTGGTAATTCCTAATGATTTTTCTACTTGTAACTCAATAGGTAAGCCGTGTGTGTCCCAACCTGCTTTTCTATTTACTTTATATCCTTGAATCGTTTTAAATCGACAAAAAATATCTTTTATGGCTCTTGCCATCACATGGTGAATCCCAGGCATTCCATTTGCACTCGGCGGACCTTCATAAAAAACGAAGTTTGGACTGTCATTTCTTTGAGTGATGCTTTTTTTAAAAATATCATTGGATTTCCAAAATGCATTGATGGATTGTTCAATTTCTGTAGGATTGAATTGTTTATATTCTTTATAAAATTTTTTGTCAGTATTAGACATAATTTGCTTAGTATTAGATTAAAAATCGGTGCAAAAATACGAAAAATATAGGAAAAATAATAAAAAACCTATGGATACTATGGCTGAAATTCAGTGATTTCGGGAAATATTTAAGTTTTTTGCATTTCTAAACACACCATAATTATTAGTGAATATTAGCAAACTGCATTTCATATAAGTTTTTATAGTACCCATTTGATGTGTTCATCAGAGTTTGATGTGTTCCTTCTTCAATGATATTGCCTTTTTGTAAAACAATAATTTTATCTGCATTTTGTATCGTCGATAAACGATGAGCTACTACTATAGCTGTTCTATTTTCAATTAATTTAGCAATTGCTTGTTGAATGAGTAATTCAGATTCAGTATCTACAGATGATGTTGCTTCATCTAAAACTAAAATTGCTGGGTCATAAACCAATGCTCTAATAAAAGATAACAATTGTCTTTGTCCTACGGATAAAGTAGCACCTCTTTCTTGTACATTATAATCATAACCATTAGGCAAATCCATAATAAAATCGTGTGCACCAACGAGCTTTGCCGCTTCAATGACTTTTGCCTTATCTATCGTTGGATTTTTAAGTGTAATATTATCCAATATACTTCCTGAAAACAAGAAAACATCTTGCAAAACATACGCAAATGCACTTCTCAAATTCTCTAAAGAATAATCGTAAATATTAATATCATCAATCAGAATTTCACCTTTATTGATTTCATAAAAACGATTGAATAGATTGGTAATACTTGATTTTCCTGAGCCAGTGGCACCTACCAAAGCTAAAGTTTTCCCAGCTTCAATTTTGAAAGAAATATTATTTAAAACATATTCATCTTCTTTATAAGCAAATGAAACATTTTTAAACTCTATTGAGCCATCAAAACTTTCTTTTTCAATACGTCCTTGATCTTCATTTTTTTCTTGATTGTCCAATAATTTGAATACCCTTTCGGCCGCAATAATTCCCATTTGTAACGTATTGAACTTGTCTGCTAACATTCGCAATGGTCTAAATGCCATATTCAAATACATAATAAATGCTGCAAAAATTCCGATATTAGCAGTTTCCTCTAAAACTATTTTACTTCCAAACCAAAGCATTAACGCCATAGATACTGCTAAAACAATCTCAACAAATGGGAAGAAAATCGAAAAATACAAAACCGATTTATCGTTTGCTTTATAATGTTCGTAATTTATCTTTTCAAATTTTTTAAATTCTCTATCTTGAGCATTAAAAATTTGAATAATTCTCATGCCTGAAATACGTTCCTGAACAAATGCATTCAATTGAGCTACTTTTTCCCTTACAGTATGGAATGAGACTCTAACTTTTTCTTTGAAAACATAGGTTGCCCAAATCATAAAAGGAAAAGTGGTTAGACAAACCAAGGTTAGTTTCCAATCAATTGCAAACATACAGCCAATAACAAAAATTAAGGTCAATACATCTGTAATTATTGCAATTATTCCTTCAGAAAATATATTATTAATAGCCTCAATATCATTTATCGTTCTAGTAATCGTAATTCCAACTGGTGTTTTATCAAAATAGCTTACTTTTAAATTACTAACATGATTAAACAATTTTGTGCGGAGGTATTTCATAATAGATTGCCCCAAAACAGCCGACTGCAACGTGAAAATATAACGAATAACAAACTCCAATAAAATATTGATAAAGATGAGCAAACAAATATATTCCAAACCAATTCCTGTTTGTTGAACAATGTTTTTATCAATGGCATCTTCGATTAAAATAGGACGAATTGGAGCAATAGTAGCTAATACTATTCCCAAGCACAAAGTAATGTAGAAACGCTTTTTAAAAGGGTCAGTTAGTTTAAAAATTCGTTTTAGAGTCTGCCAATCTGTAGTTTCTTTGCCCAAAATATTCTCCTTTAATATTTAATTTCCCACAAAAATAAACCTTTTGCAGGAACAACTAATTTAAGATGCATTTTTTCTTTACTTTTAAATGTCGTTTCAAATTCGTGCAAAGATATTTGTCCATAACCCACCATCAATAAACTTGCAGTAATTGCTCGAACCATATTTCTCAAAAAACGATTTGCTGTTATTCTAAAAATTATTTTTTCTTGCTGTTCAAGGAACTTCACCTCAAAAACAGTACAAATAGAATTTGTATTATCGCTTCCTTTTTTCTCAAAAGTAGTAAAATCGTGTGTTCCAACTAATAGTTGTAGGGCGGCATTCATCGCTTCCAAATTTGGATACGTATGTAAATAATAGCTATAATCTTCCAAAAATGGATTTTTGCTAAAATGTATAAAATATTGATAAGTGCGTTTGTTTGCTGAAAAACGAGCATGTTTTTCAGGCTGTACACTAGATACATTTTTTATTGCGATAGATTTTCCCAACAAAGAATTGATTCGGTAGATAAAATTATCAGGAATCGAATTGTCATAATCAAAATGAGCAAAATATTGATGAGCATGCACACCAGCATCTGTTCTTCCACAGCCTACAATATCAATTTTTTGTCTTAATATTGTAGATAATGCATCTTCTATAACTTGCTGTACGCTGATTGAATTTTCTTGAATTTGCCAACCTGAAAAAGCAGAGCCATCGTAGGCTAATTCGATAAAATAACGCATATTCTTGCAAGATAATACAGATTTCCTAATCTTGAATGTTATAATTGTTTATTTTTGTAATGAAAAAGGTAAAGTATGATACAAAGAATCCAAACTGTTTATTTATTATTAGTTGTCTTAGCCGTTTTGGCTTTTATTTTTGTGCCATTTGGCGGCATTACTGTTGATGGTGTTAGAGGTATTTTAATTATTAAGGAAATTATATTGTTTTTATTGCTGAGTGCTGGTATTGGATTGATTGCACTTGGTGCAATATTTTATTTGCAATAGAAAATTACAAATGCGAATTGTGTCATTAAATATATTAATAAGCATCGTATTGATTGGGATTTTTGTATTTAGATTAATCTCTTTTATGGATTAGATAAATATACTTTTGGTGCGGAGCCGTTTTTCCATTATTTATCCTATTCTTTAATTTATTGGCTTATAATGGCATCAAAAGTGATGATAAATTGGTCAAAAGTATGGATAGATTGCGATAATCCACCTTCAATCTTCTTAAAAGCAAAAAAATATTAAGCTATTATTTCAAATCTTGTATAAGGAATTAATGCCTTAGGAATTTTTATGCCGTTTTCCGTTTGATGATTTTCCAATAAACAAGCAACTATTCTTGCCAATGCTAATGCACTTCCGTTGAGCGTATGTGCTAGTGCCTTATTATTGTCTTTATCCTTAGTTCTTAATTTTAATCTATTGGCTTGGAAACTTTCAAAATTAGAAACTGAACTTACTTCCAACCAACGTTTTTGTGCGGCACTATAAACTTCAAAATCATAAGTTAAGGCAGAAGAGAATGTCATATCTCCTCCACACAAACGTAAAATTCTATAAGGTAATTCTAACGCTTGCAACAAACTTTCGACATGTTTTAACATTTCTTCCAAAGCTTGATAAGAATTTTCAGGCTTTTCAATACGTACAATTTCAACCTTATCAAATTGGTGTAAGCGATTTAGACCACGAACATCTTTACCATAACTTCCTGCTTCTCTTCTAAAACAAGGTGTATAACCCACATTTTTTATTGGCAATAATTTTTCATCAATTATTTCATCTCTATAAATATTGGTAATCGGTACTTCGGCAGTTGGAATTAAATAAAATTCATCTTCATTTACATAGTACATCTGACCTTCTTTGTCTGGCAACTGACCTGTTGCGAAAGCAGAATCTTTATTCACCATGTGTGGCACTTGCACCTCATTGTATCCAGCTTCAGCAGCTTTATCCAAAAAGAAAGCAATTAATGCACGTTGCAAAACAGCACCTTTCCTTTATAAATAGGGAATCCTGCTCCAGTGATTTTTACGCCCAATTCAAAATCTATGATATTATATTTTTTTGCCAGTTCCCAATGTGCAATGCTTTATCGTCTAATTCAGGAATTTCATCAACACAATAGGTTATTTCATTATCTTCTGCACGTGAACCCTTTGGAACAATTTGATTAGGAAAATTTGGCATTTGTACCAACATATCAAACTGCTTATTTTCTATTACTTTAAGTTGCTCCTCAAATTGGTCAGCTTCAGCTTTGATATTGGAAATTGTATCTTTAATCGTGTCGGCTTTTTCTTTATCTCCAGATTTCATTAAAGCACCAATCTCTTTAGATAAGGAATTTCTTTGAGCTAAAGATTCGTCTAGTTTTGTCTTTATACTTTTTCTTTCAACATCTAAATTTAATAGCTCATCTACAAACTGTGTATCTTTGAAATTCTTATGTGCCAAACGTTCTTTAGCAAATTCAGGGTCTCTTTTTAATTGTTCTATCGTAAGCATAATGAAAATTGTTCTACAAAGATAAGTAAAACAATATTTTCAAAGCATTTTCTTTATTTTAATATAAGATAGCACAAAATAACACCTGAGTAATATCCATACAGAATAGTATAGCGAAAAATATTAAAATAAAACGCCAAATAGAAGGTTTTATCTAGCGTTTTCAATTTTACTAGGCTGAAGTAAGTTTGTAACTAAGCTATAGCGTAGGTATCTTGTAAACATAAACAAAGCAAATTTAAATCTTACATATAAAAAGATGTATATTTGTAATAGCAATCACACTATGTATCAAAACTACAACCGTTATAGCTATGTACTAAACAACCCACTTAAATACACCGACCCAAGTGGGTGGAAGTATGAAATTTATAAAGACAATAAAGTAGATGACCCTCCTATTAATTTTGACAACTTTCATTCAAATTATGGTGGCGGCGGTGGTGGCAGTAGCGATTTCTTTTCTTTTGGGAATAGTAGTAGTAGCAGTCCTCACTACAATTGGAGTACAGGCAATATATGCAGGGTGGGCAAATGATAGATATTTATTCTGCATTAAATTATTATTCGACTAAATACCTAATTCTGTTGCAACCTACCAAATAACCACTTGGGATAATTGGAACGGTACGCCAAATAACCCTTATGCAACATACAATGGAAGAGACTATACGATTTCAAGAGTATATCAAACGCCTATTCAAACTAAAAATAATAACATTACTGGTAGTGGCGGGGGAGGTAAATCGGCAGACTATCTTTTAGCAAAATTATACTTGCATAATCAATTTGGAGGTGGAGCTGATTATAATATAAATGCATCTACATTAGACTTTAGTGGGACATCCCAAAGAGAATTGGGATTAACGGGATGAAACCCGGAGATTTGAAATATGTGAATCTCTTCAATTCTGGAATAAATTCAAATTCTCTTGCATTTGGTAATTTAAGAATGAGATATGAGGGAATAATCAATTCTCTATTATAAGTAATATGTTTGATTTTGACTACCAATCAAAATCCTCATTCTCAAGAAATGCTGGAACACTCCTTGGAGGTGCTGTTTTTGGTCAGTTCTATACAATACCAATCACTCCTTTTAGTATTTTAAGAGATATCACAGATTTGGAGGGCGTTTATGATTAATTTTAATGGCATTGTAACAATTAAAAATAAGAAATATGAAAAATATAATTTTAATTGTAATACCATTAGCTTTTCTATTTTCAGTTTGCTCTCAAAAATACCCACTTGCTTTAGGAGATGATTATTTTATAGATTATGATGGAAATAGTTATTTTGGTCTTGTTGACAAAAATAGAACAGAAATGATAGCCCCACATATTACAAAGTTTAATTTTGATTCAGTATTTATTGTTGTAGAACAAAAACCAGTTGATTTGATTTTGAAAGATACCTATAATAACCCAGAATGGAATTTAGAGAAAGGGATAAACTTTTTGAAGATAGTAGGTTTTATCAATACTGGATAATTAATAAAAAGAAACGGGTGAGTATAGTTTAGATACATTAACACAGCTTTCCCATTATTCCAATGTTTACGGACCATATACCAAAGAAGAGTTTCAACAAAACAGGAAGAATTAGGTGTTCCAAAAAACTACAACTAAAAGAATAAAAGCAAAGTAAAAACTATGCATAATCACTACAACCGCTACAGCTATGTTTTAAACAATCCACTAAAATATACCGACCCGAGTGGGTGGGTTGCTATGGCTTCAAGATTAACAACCGTATTACTACCAGAAGATTACGGGAATAATATTGAGGGGATATAAAAGTGGCGGTGGCGGTGGATACAGCGATATGAGTTTTGATTATAACTATGCAGGATCTTATTCTATGTACGCAAGCAACCCTGCAATGTATGCTTTTATGTATGGCACACAAACTTGGATGCAAACGGCTACACAAAATCCTTCAAGTTATTTTAGTGTAAATTCAAATAGTATTTATACCAATAACCCACAAAAAATAGGTTCTATATTAAATAATATTAGTAGAGGTGGAACCGTTAGTGAAATATTTGAGCTTTACGGAGGTACAGCACCTGGCATTACGATATACAGCACCGCAACAGGTTTTATAACCAACCAAAGTAGCATACAAAATACATACAATTGGATACAAAACTCTTTAAATGGTATTGGAAATACTCAGAGTGGGTGGGATTTACATAATATTTCTCAAGATTTTAGGAAAGGAGCAGGATTTGCCAATACAATAGTACAACCGTTTGCCCAAGCATGGAGTAGAGCAAATACTTATGGTACACCATTAAAAGGAGGCACCACTTTAGTTTGGTTAGAGAAGGGTATAAAAAACTTTAAAATTAGAACACCTGCCATTGAACTAAGTACAAAAACAGTAGGACAGATTAGTAGTACTCTAAGTAAAGTTAGATATACTGCTGGTTTTGCAGGTATGTTTTTTGGAGGTGCTGATATAATATATAATGGATTTAGCATATCTAATACATTAGATTTTACAATGTCTGGGTTGGCATTAACTGGTTTTGGCTCTGGTTTGGCAATGGGTTATTTTTATACCAATACAGCATTACAAATTACTACGGGAAAAGATATTGGGCAACATATTGGTTCATTTTTAAAACCTTAACAATATGAAATTTTTAGATTATCTATTTTATATTATTTATAATTATTATAAAAGAAATGGAGAAAAAGAATCTAACTTTGCAGCTTCTATAGTTACAATGTTGGCACCTACTATGAATATTTTGACAGTCATTTTTTTATTAGATTATTTTTTAAATATTAGTTTTATTAGTTCAAAATGGGATAGCTTCTATTTCTCAATTCCGGCAATGATATTGGGATATTATAGATATAATAGAATTATTGATTACAAAACAGTTGCAATAAGAATATCAGAATATAGTGAGATAAAAAGAAATAAACTATCTGTATTCTGTATAGTATATATGGTAACTTCCTTTATTCTATTCATAGGATTAGCAGGTTATATAGGAGAAACAAGAAACCCTCCACCATTTTGGGAGCGTTGGTTTAAATGATGCATTTATTTATTGAATTTAGTAAAATAATATGGTTGATATTTTAGATTTGATTGCACAGTTTTTAAGCTTTGGAAATCGTAAGAAAAAAATAAGCTACAAAAATAATAGAAGTAGGAATTTTTTAGACATATTTGGAACTCTATTTATAATCTTATTATACTTAATTTTTATCCTTGGCTTAATATATCAAACTATGCTTATTTTAGGAAAGTTTATTAGGTTTAGCATAGGTAAATTGTAAGCATAAATAAAGCAAGTTTGTAACTTGCTAACAAAAAGATGTATATTTGAAATAGTAACTACCCGATTGCAGGGCGTATGTTAAGCCCTGCTATTGCAAGTTTAGCAAAGCGTAACTTGTAAGCATAAATAAAACAAGTTTGCAACTTGCTAAAAGAATAAATAGTATATTTGTAATAGCAATCACACTATGTATCAAAACTACAACTACTACAGCTATGTTTTAAACAATCCACTAAAATATACCGACCCGAGTGGGTGGAAGTATATGGTACTAAAAGACAATAAAGCAGATGACCCACCTATTAATTTTGACAATTATGGTTTTAGTGGCGGTGGTAACAATATCCACAGTATGAGTAGTTCTAAATTTTAAATTAGTGTTTGAGGAGATTATACCTATAATTTTAATTCTTTGTAGGCTATTTTTTAAATCTTTAGATTTAAAATTGGAAATGTTTTTTTATATTATAATATTATAAAACAATTTATTTCAGTGGATTATGACTTGCTTTTTGAAATAATTTTTAGTTTAATATTGAAATGTTTTTGTAACTTTGTTGAAATACTTTTAAAGTATAATTTGAGATGAGTGCAGAGTTTAAACCTTTCGATTTGAAATTAATTAAACCTAGTTTTGATTCAAGATTAACAGATTTAATTATAGATTTGGAACATTTAAGAAAAAAACAATTAGGTGGCTCAACTCATCCTCAGGTATTTTTCCAACTGAAACATATTTTTCACACATTAGAGAGTATAGGTTCTGCAAGAATCGAAGGGAATAATACAACTATTACTGAATATTTTGAAGATAAGTTGAATAACGATGGTAATAAAAATGTTTCTTATAATATATTGGAAATTCAAAACATAGAAAAGGCTATGGAATTTATTGAACAGAATATAATCAATTATCCAATTAATAAAAGTTTTATTAGTGAGTTACATAAAATAATAGTAGATGGCTTGCCATTCAATAATAGAGGCGAAGGAGATAAAACTCCTGGTTCATATAGAAATCATAATATTAAAATTTCCAATTCTAAGCATTCTCCTCCAGAACCCTACCTAATCGAAGGATATATGGATGAGATATTTGAATTTATTAAGCATCAAGATTCTTCAAAATATGATTTATTGAAATCTGCTATTGCACACCATAGGTTTGTTTGGGTTCACCCTTTTAGTAATGGCAATGGAAGAACAGTAAGGTTATTTACGTATGCTATGCTAATAAAAAATGGCTTTAATGTAAATATTGGTAGGATTATTAATCCAACAGCTATATTTTGTAACAATAGAAATGAATATTATGATAAATTATCTAAAGCAGATTTGGGAACAGAAGAAGGTATTTTGGAATGGAGCGAATACGTATTAAATGGACTAAAAGAAGAAATTGAAAAAATTGATAAACTTTCAGATTATCAATTCTTAAAAACAGAGATACTTTTGCCTTCAATAAACTTTTCTTTAAATCGTAAAATTATTACAGATATAGAAGCAAAAATTTTAAAAGAAACTATTGATAAACAAGTTATCCAAAATTCAGATTTAGAAAAATTCTTTAAGAATAAAGCAAAATCTGAAATTTCTAGACAAATTAAGAAACTTATTGAAAAGAAAATGCTTGTGCCAGAAGGAGATTCTGTTAGAAAATATATTTTAAGATTTGATAATAATTATTTACTTAGAGGAGTTATTAAAATGCTAGACGAAAAGGGATTTCTACCACTTCGTGATTAAAATTGTAGCAAAGAGAAAATCCTAAATAAAGCAAGTTTTCAACTAGCTAAAAGAATAAACAGTTTATTTGATATAGCAATTACACCATGTACCAAAATTACAACAGTTTCGGATATAAGCGTCTATTATATGGCTTTACTTCAAGTGTCATTTATTAATTGATTGGTCGTTTAATATTTACATTTTTTCCTATATTTGGTAAATTACTTGCTTTCTTATATTTATAATTTATGATTTTAAAACTACTTCAATCAAAACAAATTAACTATCCATCTGGCTCGGCTTTAGAATTTTATAATGACGAGTTTTTTGTGGTTGGTGATGATATCAATTATATTTTGTGTTTGGATAAAGCATTTCACGAAACAAGAAAAATAAAATTGTTTGAATTTGACGGCATACGCATTCCAAAAGTGGATAAGCCTGATTTAGAATGTGCAACTATCCTAAATGATATACTATATATTTTAGGCTCTGGATCAAAAATGCCACAGCGTGGTTATGTATTTACTGTAAATCTTAAAGATAATAGCACAGAAAAAAAATCAATGCATTCATTTTTTAGTAAGATTGAAAGTCAAAAAATAATTCAAGAAATAAATATTGAAGGTTTAGCAAATTATAAAGATAAATTATTGTTTTTTAATCGTGGGAATACACAAGAATCTAATCATTTAATCATCACATCAGTAGGAATTTTTGAAAATTCAAATACAAATAATCTAAGTATTATTCCTATAGAAACTGGTCAATTAAATGGTGTGAATTTAGGCATTTCAGATGCTTGTATTGATGAGCAAAATGATCTACTTTTTGTCACCGCATCGGCAGAGGATACTAACAATGCCTATGATGACGGCACAATTTTAGGTAGTGTAATTGGTATAGTTCCAAATTTTTCAACTCAACTAAAAGAACCCTGTATAAAAATAAATCAAGTGATAAAATTAGGCGAAGAGCACACGATATTTTCAGCACAAAAAATTGAAGCAATTTGTATTACGGCACAATCTGAAAACAAATATCATCTTTCTTTAGTTGCAGATAACGATGATGGCAAATCTGTATTATTTGATATTAAATTGACGATTTAGCAAATTCCTATCCATTTAAAATACTCTTCAATAATTTCTTCAAACTTTTCTCCGATTTCTCTATTGTTTTTGTTTTGATAGCATAATAGGATTTTGTACCTATATTTTCAACTTTTAAAATTTGATTGTTTTTCAAAATTCTTAAATGCTCAGAAATTGTCGATTGAGCTAGTGGAATAACAGCAATCATTTCCTGCACCATCATTTTTTTATTTTGTGCTATTAATTGGAGGATTTCAACACGAATTGGATTAGAAAGTGCTTTGCAAAAGTTGCTAATTAATTCCGCTTGTTCGTTTTTATTTTCCTCCATTTTGAAAATATTTAAGACTTTTTAGAATCTGCAAATCCGAATACTTTTTTCATTAAATCTGAAACTCTTGCCAAAGGATTTGCACGAATTTTATTTTCTTCTTTCTCTACCATTTTAAAAATTCCATCTAATGCTTTTTCTGTTACAAACCCAGTTAAATCAGCATTTACTGGCTTTACTAATGGCACTTTATTATAAACTGTTATCGCTTCACCCCACAATTTTGTAGCGTTTACTTGGTCTAATGAATTAGAAATAATTGGTCTGAATTTTTCTGTAAGCATAGGAGTGGTTGTTTTTTTTAGATAAGCTGTCGCAGTTCCATCTCCACCTAACAAAATATTCATAGCATCTTTAATCGTCATTTGTTTTACGGCATTCAAAAAAACATCAATTGCTACACCCGATGCTTTTTCTGCGGCACGATTCAAAGAAGTAGTAACATTATCTACTTGTTTTTGCATACCTAATTTTTGCATTACATCAAGTATTGGTTTTGCTTGATCTGGCCATGGAATTTTTACTAAATCATTACCCAAAAATCCATCTTGTTTTGATAACAAGCCCATTCCAACTTTTAATCCTTGTCCTAATGCATCTTGTAATCCACCTGCGGCTTCGCTTTCTGTAATTGAATCATTCGTGCCTAATATTGAACCAATTGCATCTTGAACTTGTTGGGTTGTACAGCCAAAAATTAAAAACGAACTCAACAAAATAATGTATATTTTTTTCATACTTAAACTTTTTAACCCTAAATTTATTAATAAATAATATGCCAAAATAATAAAAAATCTATGAAAGCAGAAATTTTAACTATTGGAGACGAACTATTAATTGGAAATACCATTAATACCAATGCCGCTTGGATTGCTCAAAAATTAAACCTAATTGGAATTGATGTTCTACATCACCTTACGTTATCTGATGAGAAAATAGACATCATTAATAGTATAGAAAATGCTTTGAATACAGTTGATATTATTGTAATAACAGGTGGTTTAGGTCCAACAAATGATGATATAACCAAGTACGTATTAACAGATTATTTTGGTGGAAAGTTGGTTTTTAATGAAGCAGCCTTTCAGAATATTGAACGACTATTTGCCCATAGAAAAAAATGGATAAATGAAGCCACTAAAAAAGTAGCTTATTTGCCCGACAATTGTATTCCTATCCAAAATAAAATGGGAACTGCGGCTGGAATGCTATTTACAAAAGACAACAAAACTATTGTTTCAATGCCAGGTGTTCCTTATGAAATGAAAGCGATGATGTCAGACGATTTTATTCCTTATCTTCAAAAAAAATATGAACTGCCAACAATTTTACACAAGCATATTTTAACTGCTGGTGTTGGCGAAACAGAAATTGCCGAAAAATTAGAATCTTTTGAACATAACCTATCAAAATATTTGAAATTAGCCTATTTGCCAAGTCTAGGTAGTGTAAAATTAAGATTGACAGCAAAAGGAAATACCGCAGAAAAATTACAAAAAATTATTAATGATGCTACTGAGGAAATTCAATCTAAATTAAATGAATGGATTTTTGGCTATGATGATGAAACATTAGAATCTGTTATTGGGAAAAAGCTACAATCAAAAAATTTAATGCTTGGTACTGCAGAAAGTTGCACAGGAGGCATGCTTGCTCACAAAATCACATCAGTTGCTGGAAGTTCTGCTTATTTTAAAGGTAGCATCATAAGTTATGCCAATGAAATAAAGGAAGATATATTAGGTGTACAAAAGAAAACTTTAGCAAAATATGGTGCAGTAAGTGAGGAAACTGTTTCAGAAATGCTATTGGGTGCTTTAAAACAATTAGATGTTAATATTGCTGTTGCAATATCAGGTATTGCGGGACCAGATGGTGGCACTAAAGAAAAGCCTGTTGGCACTGTCTTTATTGGTATTGCCAATAAAGAAAAACAACTTATCAAAAAATTTTCTTTTTATAAAAATAGAGCTATAAATATTGAACTAAGTAGTGTATTTGCATTGGTGCAACTAAGAAAGTTTTTGAATGAGTATTATTAGAATTTAATACAAAAAATTTTTAACCAAAAGAAATTTGACAATTACAATTTGTTTAGGTATTCACTTTGTGGCGAATGGTTATTTGTAATAAATTCAACTAAATATCGATTATCCATTTTGTCGAAAAACACATACCACATCGTCTGTTTGCTTCCTTTTATTTTTACATAATACTTCCCATATCTTATTAATTCTTGAGGCGTTTCATAATGCTTTAAAGAAGGTAAATCATAGATGGCGTCATATAATTTATTAACATATATCTCAGCATTTTTTGGAAAACTAAAATATTCTTTTTCTACTAATAAGGTAACAAGTTCATCTAAAAATAGAATTACTTCAGCTTTTATTAAGACTATTTTTGTCATTAAATAGTTTTTTAACCGTATTTAAGGTATGTTCTCTTGCTTTTTCCAACGGAATTGCTTTTGTCCATTTTTTTTCAAATTCAGCTTCATGGTCAGCTTCAGCAATAGATTTTACCACAGCTAAAACCACTTGTTTATTTTTGTCAGATAAGGCACTAACATAACTGGCTATCTGACTTTCAATATTTAATGTTTCTAATGTCTGTGCCATTTTGGTTTGCATAATTCTTTACAAATATACTTGTTTTATTTAATTTGTACGAACTTGCAATTTAATGTAAAATTCTTTAGTCAAAGAAGTTTAGGAAATAGCATAACTCAATCTTTTGGTATCTGATAAAATCAGCCCTTTAATAAATCGCTAGTTTTTCCGTAATTTTGCCTTATGATAAACATTGCTGAATTATATACTTTACTGGAAACGCCTAAAAAAATTGTAATTACAACACATCAAAAACCAGATGGTGATGCAATGGGTTCTTCATTAGCTTTATATAATTACCTAGCACCAAAAGGTCATTTTGTTAGAGTGGTTACACCGACTGATTTTCCTACTTATTTTAATTGGATGCCCAATTGTGATGAAGTTTGGAATTATGAAGAAAATCCAACTTTAAGCAATGCTTTAGTTTATGAAGCAGATATCATTTTTTGTTTAGATTTTAATGATTTAAGTAGAATTGATCCTTTCAATAAAGCTTTTGAACAGACGCAAGCGAAAATAGTATTAATTGACCATCATTTATATCCAAAAGATTTTGCACACTTTATTTTGCATGATGTAAAAGCCTGTTCAACTTGCGAATTAATTTATAGATTTTTAGAACTATTAGAACCAGCATACAAATGTTCAAAAGAAGTTGCTACTTGTATTTATACTGGAATTTTGACTGATACTGGAAGTTTTTCTAATGGTGCGACAAACAAGAAGGCTTTTGAAATAACCGCTCAATTATTAGATGCTGGATTAAATATTATTGAGGTACAAGAAAATTTGAACCAAAACGGAAGAGAAGAGAAGTTGCGATTTATTGGTAATGCATTAAATCGTAAAATGACGATAAGAGAAGATTTAGGTATTGGTTATATTATTGTAGATAGAAAAGATGCCTATACTTACAATTTACAAAATGGCGATACAGAAGGTTTAGTCAATTATCCATTGAGTATAGAGAAAGTTAAAGTTGCTATTTTAATTAAACAAGAAGCGAAAATTATAAAACTATCTTTCCGTTCAAAAGGAACAATTTCTGTAGAAAAGATATGTCGTGAAAATTTTGAAGGTGGTGGACACAGAAATGCATCAGGTGGGAAATCTTTTCTCTCATTACCAGAAACTATAAATAAGATTATATCCATATTTGAGAAGGAAAAAATTGTATAAACTAACTAAGCTTATTTATTTTCTTCTAACCACCAATGAATAAGTATTAAGACCCAAATTCTATTATAAAGGTAGTCTTCATTTTTTAGAAATCTATTTTTTAAGTCTGCAACTTTAGTGTAATGCACTAAGTTATATTGCTCAACAACGGCTTTGTTTAAATATTTTTCTATCAAGAAATTCCAGTCCTTTTTTAACCAACGAATAAGTGGAATTGCAAAGCCTTGTTTAGGTCGCTCAAAAATTTGTTTAGGAACATAATCGTAGAGCACTTCTTTCAAAATATACTTTTGTGTTTTGTCTTTAATTTTAAAAGAAGAAGGAATTCTAAATGAAAAATCAACAATGGAGTTATCTAAAATAGGCACTCGAACTTCTAAGGAATATTGCATACTGGCTCTATCCATTTTTACCAATAAATCATCTTTTAAATAATGATTGATGTCCCAAATCGGCTGTTGATCTTTAGACCATTTTTTATCTTCTTTTGGATTAAACGCATCAAATTTGAAATCAGGTTGAACAAGTAAATCGTTTAATTCATTTTCAGAAAAAAGATACTGTTCTTGAGAGAAAATATGACTTCTAATATGTTGCTTATTACTATAATTAAAGAGTGTTCCTGCTCTTTTTATTCTACCATCATCACTGCGTTGGGTTGTTGCATAAATTAATTTTCTAAAAGTAGAGAAATAGAATTTATTCAAACGCTCCGACCAAATATGAGCGCCATAGCCATAAAACAACTCATCGCCGCCATCGCCAGAAAGTGCAACACTTACATGCTGTTTTGCTAATTTAGACACCAACATAGATGGGAATGCTGAAGAATCTGCATAAGGCTCATCATAGACATCAATAATCGCATGCAATTGCTCTAAAACATCTTTTTCCTTTACTAAAAAAGGATGGTGATTAGTTTGTAGATGTTCAGAAACTTGTTTTGCATATTGGCTTTCATCAAATTTATTATAATCAAAACCTATACTAAACGTATTAATTTTATCCTTTTTAATTTTGGAAGCAATGGCAGTAACTAAGCTAGAATCGATGCCTCCACTTAAAAAAGTTCCAATTGGCACATCAGAAATCAATTGTTTTTCTACGCTTTCAATCAATAAGGCATTGAGTTGTCTTTTGGCTTCATCAAAGTCTGTAATTTGAACTTGATTAATGCTTTCGCTCAAATTCCAATATGGAATAAATTCTATTTTATTTTGAATGTTTTTGGTATCTATCTCAGCAAAATGAGCTGTCGGAAATTTTTGTATCTTTTGATAAATAGTATTGGGTTGAGTAATAAAACCTAAGTGCAAAAACGCTGGAATAACTTGTTTGTTGATGCTAAAATCTAAACTAGAAAATTTTTTAATTGCCTTTAATTCTGATGCAAATACAATATTAGTTGCATCTTGATAAATAAACAAAGGTTTGATTCCTAATCTATCTCTGCATAAAAATATTTTGTTTTGCTGTTGGTCATAAATAGCAAAAGCAAACATGCCATTAAGTTGATGAAAAACTTTTGTACCTATTTTTGCAAATGCTTCTACAATAACTTCTGTATCAGAAGTCGTTTTTGTTTCTAATTGTAGTTTGTTTTTTATGTCTTGAAAATTGTATAACTCGCCATTATAAATAATAATGTATCTACCGCAATTTGAAGTAAATGGTTGATTGGCAGCAGCACTTAAATCTAAAATACTTAAACGCCGATGAGCCAAAGCCACTGTATTTTCAGCATTATAAAAAAAACCTTCAGCATCTGGTCCACGGTGTTGTATGGCAATATTTGCCTCTTGAAAATTTTGTTTATCAATAGATTTTTTGCTGATATATCCAAGAATGCCGCACATTGGTTGATATACTAAATTGTAGAATTATAAATTTTTGTAATTACAGAATTATTACTTTGGTACATTATATCTTCCAAGCATTAATTACTTTTTTAATTCCATCTCTATAAGGTAATAAATCTCTGTTGAGCAACTCTTTCATTTTAGAAATATCAGGTTGTCTCTTTGTCATATCGCCTTCTTTTAATGGTGGCAGATGTATAATTTTTGATTTAGAATTTGTAAGCTCAATAATTGTTTCTGCTAATTGTTTAATCGTAATAATATCATCATTTCCAATATTATAAACGTCATTCTTATAAGCATCGTTATTAAATGTTGTCAAACAGGCATCTAAATTATCATCGATATAACAGAAAGTTCGAGTTTGTAATCCATCTCCATAAACTGTAATATCCTTATTGTTTAAGGCAGCATTTAAAAATTTAGACATTACAAAATCTTGACTTTGCTTTGGGCCATAAGTATTGAAAAATCTAAAGATAGTATAATCCAAGCCAAATTCCTGATGATAAGAACGGCAGTAGGCTTCTCCAATGTTTTTTACCACTGCATAAGGCAAACGAGAATTAAGAGGTGTAGTATATTCATTTTGTGGAAGCGTAACCGGCTCACCATAAACTTCTGATGATGATGAATAAAATATACGTTTAACGCCAGTATTTTTAGATAAAGACAAAATATTTTCAATGCCTTTTATGTCATCTAATACCATTACCGGATTTTGCAAAGTACGCTGCACACCAACAACTGCAGCATAATGAAAAACATAATCAAATCCGTGTGCTGTCATAATTGCAGAAAGTTCGGCGTAATTATTAGCATCGCACTTTATAAACTTACAATTTTTATGTTTTGGAATATTGGCTGTGTTTCCAGTTAAAAGATTATCCACCAAAACAACATAATTATTTTCGTCCTGAAGTAATTTATCTGCCAACGAACTAGGAATAAACCCGGCACCTCCTGTAATTAATATTTTTACCATTTTATAATTATATTTTTTAATGTTGCATAGAATGCCTTTAATTTTAAAACGCTAATATCCGTAAAAATTGTTTTAAATAAGTATTTTATGCTATCTAATTTATATTTTGGCTGAGGTGCGAGATGTACTGCAATGTATAAATCTGCAAACATTTGAATCGTATTTAGCTTATTTGAAAATACTTTTTGTATTTGTTCGTCTGATTTTACAGAGTTGGTAAAAATATTTAGTCTGTCTATAATTTTCTGCGGATTCATTGCTCTTACACTTCTTGCATCGTGGTCTATAATTAATGAAGTAACTTCGTTAGAATAATACAAAGGAAAACGTGCTGCCAATCGTAGCCAAAGGTCGTAATCTTCTGATGCTGAAAGCTCTCTTTTTTCATTGAAACGATTTTCTAAAATTTTATCTTTTCTGATAAAAACACCATTACAACTTAAAGGATTGCCATTACAAATAATACTGTTTAAAGTATCTCCTTTAAAGTTATTGAAATGTTTTTTAATGGTAAGATCTGTTTCTGCCCACGAATAAGCTAAATGAAACCACTCTGGATTGTTTTTTTCTTGTACTAATTGATTGGCTACTTTAAGGTGATTAGGTAATGCAATATCATCACTATCAAAAAAATTGACGTATTCACCTTTTGCTTTTGTTGCACCATAATTTCTTGCAGCAGCTCTTTCCGCATTATTCTTTTTATAATAACTTATTCTTGCATCAGACAGAAATGGGGCAATAACCTCAGCTGTATTATCTGTACTTCCATCATCTACAATTATAATTTCAAAATTAGTATAATCCTGTTTTGTAAGAGACTCTATTGTTGATGTGATAAGATGTGCTCTATTATATGTAGGAACAACAATGGAAAATAGGATTTCTGACATTCAGTAAAGATAATGTTTACAAAGTAAAATATAAATTTTCTAAGGCATTTATTTTATTTTCTATAGAAAATTGTTGTGCAGTTTGTAAGCCAGTTTGCTTTATTTTTGAACAAAGTTGCTCGTCTTTTAGTAATAATTTCATCGCCTCATAAATGGCTTCTGAATTTTGGTGTGGAACGACAAGTGCATTTTCTTTGTCTCTTATAATTTCATTTGCAATACCTGAAAGTGTAAAAACAGATGGAATACCTACTAATAATGCTTCTATATAAATCTGCCCAAATGCCTCCGATTCTGTATCTATTGGAGCGTGAACAAAAACATCAAAACATTTAAAAAGAGCTGCATTATCTTGTTCAAATAATATTTCAGTATAAGCATCTTTGGGCAATTCATTTAATAATTGATGAATCTCATTTTTGTAATCGCCATGTGCATTGGCTAAAACAAGATGTAAATCAGCATTCTCTGCGAGTAATTTTCTAAAAGCAGGAATAATATCTTGAATACCTTTCCAAAAAGTATATCTAGAAATTACACCTATTATTTTTTTATGCTCTGGAATATAATGGTTCTGTTTTACCATTTTAATTCTTTCTTCAGAAATATTATTAAAATTATCGAAAGGAAATCCGTGATAAATTAATGTGATTTTTTCTGGAGAGACATTTTCTTTTTGTATCAGAATATCGGATACCATTTTGGTTATAGAAATGATATGGGTTGATTTTGAGTTAATCCATTTATCATATTTTATACCACTTGGTGCAAATTTATGATGGTAATTGGAATAATGGCGTGTATAAATTCTATACTTTATTCCAGCCAACCATGCTGCAGAAATGCCAATCAATCCTGCTTCAAATAATTGTGCATGAACAATATTTGGTTTTATTTTTTTTATTAATTGATATACTTTAAAAATAGATTTTGGAACATCTTTTTTAGACTCATATTGAATATGATGAAATTGAATTTTATGTTGTTTACAAAACTTATTAAGTGCAGTATCTTCTTTTGAGTGAATGGATATAAATGCTAACTGAAATTTAGAATCATCTAAACGTTCAATCAGCCATTCAAATTCATTGGCTTTGTCAATATGAGAGAGTATGTAGAGGAGTTTAATCATCAAAATTAAAAAAATAGTAAAGTAATTTTTTAAATTTTACCACTACTATCCGATAAAAATATAAAATTTGAGCCATAATTTTGGGATTATGTCTAAAATTTAGTTGGAGTTCTTTTAACTACATCAACCTAAGGTCATTCACACAAAATCCACAAAAATACTAAAAAATTACTACACAAAATCAAATGCAATTATTCTCAGGGTAACCTGCTCACCATTGTTAATACCTTTTATAATTGTATGCATTAGTTATAATAACTAAATTTTATATTCCGTACTTTTATCGGACAGTAGTGAAATTATACTTATCTAATAAAATCTTGATATGCAGACAACTTACCAAAAATTTGTTTTAGTTGTTAAAAATATAATTTTAAATTCCAATTAGAAATAAATGTATGAAAATTATTATCTTTATCCATTCCCAAAATACAATCTATAATTAGATAAAAATATAAGTTTCGTGAAAATAGCAATTACCCAATCAAATTATATTCCTTGGAAAGGATATTTTGACAGTATAAAACATGTAGATATTTTTGTAGAATATGATTGTATGCAATATACAAAACGTGATTGGAGAAATAGAAATATAATAAAAACTGCACAAGGACTAAAATGGCTAACCATTCCTGTGGAAGTTAAAGGAAAATACTTTCAAAGAATAAGAGATACTAAAATTGCTGATAAATCATGGACTACATCACATTGGGATATAATAAAACAAGCCTATAAAACAGCAGCTCATTTTAAATTAGAATCTGAATGGTTAGAAGGTCTTTATAAAAATTGCAATTTTGATTATTTGACTGATGTAAATTTGTATTTTATAAAGGCTATTAATGAACATTTAGATATTCATACAATAATAAAAAGTTCATTGATATATGAATTGGCAGAAGATAGAACTCAACGATTGGTAGAAATCTGTAAATCATTAAAAGGAACAGATTATTATTCAGGTGCTGCAGCTAAAAGTTATATGGAATTAGAGAAATTTACTAAAGAAAAAATTAATGTACATTGGTGGGATTATTCTGACTATCCAGAATACGAGCAATTACATGGTAATTTTGAACACGGTGTAAGCATTTTAGATTTAATCTTAAATGTAGGGCATAATAATGTAATGAAATATCTTAAATAAATATGAAATTAAGTATTGTAAGTCCTGTTTACAGAGCAGAAAACATAGTAGATGAATTGGTAAGGAGAGTGGTGGATGAAGTGCAAAAAATCACACTAGACTTTGAACTAATATTAGTGGAAGATGGGAGTCCTGATAATTCTTGGGATGCAATTGAACGTAATTGCATAATAGATAAAAGAGTAAAGGGTATTAAGTTAAGTAGAAATTTTGGTCAGCATTATGCAATAACAGCAGGTTTAGATAATGCTAAAGGTGACTACATTATAATAATGGATTGTGATCTTCAAGATAATCCAAACTCTATCAGATTGTTGATTGATAAGTTAAATGAAGGATTTGATATTGTATTTACCAAAAGAAAAAAACGGAATCACACACTTTTTAAAAAAATAACTGCAAAATTGTATAATTATATGATTGGTATTTTAGCAGATAAAAAGTTTGATGTTGAAATGGGGTCAATGATTGCTATACAACAAAATGCAGCTAATGCCTTTTTAGGATTAAAAGATAAAGATAGGCTCTATATACAAATGTTTAAATGGATAGGATTTAAACAAACTAATATTACTGTCGAGCATGATAAAAGGTTTGAGGGAGAAAGTACTTATACACTTGTTAAATTAATTACGCTCGCTCTTCAAGGCTTAATATCTCATTCTAATAAATTATTAAAACTTAGTATTTTATTTGGGATTATAATCTCATTTCTATCTTTCTTAATTGTTATTATTATTATTATTGCTTATTTTGTTCAAGGGTTTTCTCCTGGATGGCCAAGTATATTTATAGGTATTTCATTTGCAACTGGAATTATATTATTAAGTAATGGTATTCTAGGAATATATATTGGTAAAATTTTTGAACAAGTTAAAGATCGCCCTTTATTTATTGTAGAAAGTAAATTAAACTTAGAACAATGAAAGATAAGATTTTAAAAGAAGTTGAGAATTATTATTCTGAGAAAATTAGAAAGTTTGGGAACTCTCCAAATGGTGTTGATTGGAATTCAACTGATGGACAACATTTGAGATTTCAACAATTATGCAATGTAATTAATAAAGCTTCTTTTTCCTTACTAGATTATGGTTGCGGCTATGGAGAATTAATTAATTTCCTTGAGCATAATGGATATTCTGATTTTAACTATTTTGGTTATGATATTTCTCCTGAAATGATTGATACTGCAAAGGAATTATTTAAGCACAAACTGAAAGTTACTTTTGATATGAACTTAGGACAAACACAATTTGATTATGTTATTGCTAGTGGAATTTTTAATGTAACGGCAAACGGAATAAATGAACAAGAATGGCTTGATTATATATTAAATACCCTCAATCAAATGAATAACCTTAGCAAACATGGTTATTCATTTAATGTACTAACAAAATACTCAGATAGAGAGTTTATGAAAGACTATCTTTATTATGCTGATCCTTGTTTTTTATTTGATTATTGTAAACAACATCATAGTAAAAATGTGGCACTTCTACATGACTATCATTTATATGAATTCACTCTAATTGTAAGAAAATGAAAATGAAAAAACTAGTTATTTTTGGTTCAGGTGATATAGCTCAAATTGCAAACTACTACTTTGAAATTGATAGTGAATATGAAGTTGTTGCCTTTACAGTAAATAAAGAATTTGCGAATGAAACTGAATTTGAAAATAAATTATTAATTCCATTTGAGGAATTATCAGAACACTTCAATATAAATGACATAGAAATCTTTATAGCTTTAAGTTATGCATCAATGAATACAGTTAGAGAACGTATCTTCAATGATGTAAAAGCTCAAGGGTACAAAATTGCTTCTTATATTAGCTCGAAGTGTAGCTATATGAGTCAATTTAAACCAGGAGAAAATGCTTTTATCTTTGAAGATAATACCATTCAACCTTTTGTAAAGATAGCTGATAACGTTACGTTATGGAGTGGAAACCATATTGGACACCATAGCACAATTGATAGTCATAATTTTATTTCTTCTCAAGTTGTAATTTCTGGACATTGTCATATAAAATCAAACTGTTTTTTAGGGGTTAATTCTACACTTGCTCATAAAGTAACTCTAGAGAAAGGGACTTTATTAGGAGCTGGGACTATTATGAGTAAAGACTCTGAAGAGAATGGTGTTTATGTAGCTGCAAGGTCAGTAAAAATTGATAAATCAAGTTTTGATATTAAATTATAATGAATTGGATTAAATTAGGTCAAGTGTTCAAAATGAAGGAATTACATCCTTTATTAAAATCACACGCTGCGAATCCTTTAGCTGTTCATCTAAATAATGATACATATAGAGTTTTTTTTAGTAGTCGAGATAATAACAGTAAATCCTCAGTAGGATTTGCGGATATTGATATAATAAAATTAAAAGTATTAAATATTTGTGCCGCTCCAATTGTTAAATATGGAGAAGAGGAATCATTTTGTTCACATGGAATCAGTATTGGTAATTTATATGAACAAGATGATAAAAGATTTATTTTATTTATGGGTTGGAATATCCGAAACAATGAACATTGGCGTGGAGATATTGGAAGACTAGAGCTTTTATCGGATAATAAAACATTAAACTTAAATCCAACCAAAGCTTTTATAGGAATTGATATAGAAGATCCTATAAGTCTATCTTATCCGTTTGTATTATTTCATGAAGGAGTATATAAAATGTGGTATGGTTCAACCATTTCTTGGACTTCTGAAAATGGCGAAATGATTCACGCTATTAAATATGCAGTCTCAAGTGATGGAATTAATTGGAAACGTAAAGGAATTGCGATTCCTTATGAAATAGGTCAGGCTCAAGCATTTTCCCGTCCTATGGTTCTAATTGATAAAAATGGGTACAAAATGTGGTATTCCTATAGAAGTGGAGATCGCACAAAGTATAGAATTGGTTATGCTACTAGCGTCGATGGTATAGTTTGGGAACGTAAGCATGATGAAGTTGGTATTGATGTTTCAGATTCTGGCTGGGACAGTGAAATGATTTGCTATCCTTTTGTTTTCAAACACAAGAAACAAGTCTATATGTTTTATAATGGTAATGATTATGGAAGAGAAGGTTTTGGAATGGCTAGACTAAAACAGTAAAAATTTTTCTTTACAATTTTATTATCTAAATAAGTACAATAAATTTAATTAACAATTTTCTTTTCAAAGGCATTAATAATCTCAGCAACTCCTACAAAAGAAAATATGTATAATGTTGGGTAAGATAATGTGAAAAATCTATATTCTGCTCCACCTAAAATAATAACTGTAATTATAATAGATATTGGAATTAGTACAAATATCATTTCCTTTTTCCGTTTAACAAAAGAGAATATGATGCCAACAAATGTAAATAATAAAAGCAATTTATAAAGTAAGAATTCAAATATTTTCCAAATTTTAAGGAGAAGAGTATAGGATGAAACTTGATTGAATGTAAAAGGTAAAAAGTAGGTTCCATTATGTAAAATCATTTTTTCAATAAGCCACACTTTTGAAAAAACATAGTAATTGAAAGGCCTTTCATCTTGATATTTTATTGTTAGATATTTGAAATATTTTATTGCAGTAACATCCTTTTCATCAAGTGTACTATCGCTACATGCTAAATAAAAATTTCTTGCATTGTTAAATTCTTTTAAAGTAACTGATTGAGAAAAATAATTATCCTCAAATTTAAATAGCGATTGTTGTTTAAATTCACTTGTATCATTCTCAAAGAATGAAGACATACTTTTAATATCCCAAAATGTGTCACTTTCTCCAAATATTCTTAAAAGTTTAACTTTTGCCAATCTAATTGACTTTTCATAATTTTCTCCATAATAGTAATCTAATAATTTATAATCATAGGGTGCAATTGTATTATAAATTTTATAGTTTCTATAAGTCCAAGGTACAAAAATAATAGCCATTGCCATTCCACTTAATATTGCATGACTGAATAGAAATTTATACTCTCTGCTTTTTAGGAATAGTAGAAAAATATACAGATAAGGTATAAGTAAAGCTAATAAAATATAAGGTCTTAATTGCACACAATAAGCCATTAATAAACTGGCAAAAAAAATATATACTATTTTTTTACTGTTGTAATATTTATGGACTAAATAAAGAGAAATCATCAAGAAGCTTATCACTATACTTTCAGGTAACAAGAATTGATTAAAATAACTCATTGAAGATGTTAATGAAAGTAACATCACGGATACATAGAAAATATATTTTCTTTTCGCTAAATCAGCAACTAACAAGGATAAAAGAATGATAGAAAGACAACTTATGAGTATTTGAAAAAAAATTATTAAATTAAATAAAGCATTGTCATTAAAACCAATTTTATTTAATGTATAATATAGCAATGCATAATGAGGAGGTCTGACGGCATAATAATGTATTCCATTCTTTTCAACATAATAACTACCTTTTTCTATATAATTTCTCATAGGGTTTATATAAGAAAGCGTATCGCCACCATAGCTATATATTTTTTTTGAATCATTTCCAGATAAGAAATGAACAAATATTAAAAGAAGAATAACTTTAATAATAAATACAACTATGAATGCAGAAGTCTTTTCTTTATTGGTTACTCGATTCATAGAATTCTTTAATTAATGTACAAACTAAACTAATGTGGTCTTGGCTTAACTCATAATAAAAAGGCAATCTTAATAATCTATCTGAAAAATTATCACAATTTGTCAAATTATCTCCAATATATTTGCTTTGAAAGTATGGAGATTTATGTAAAGACAAATAGTGGAAGACTGCATTTACTTGATTTAATTTTAAATAATCTATTAATGTGGTTCTTTCCTCCAAATCTTTACATACAATATAAAACATGTGTGCATTATTAGTGGCATAGATTTGAACTTTAGGAAGTTCTATTAATTTTCTTTCTTCTAATGTTTTAAGTCCCTCAAAATAGGAATTCCAAATTTCTTTTCTTTTGGTTTGTATTGCATCTAAATTTTCTAATTGAGCATATAGAAAAGCAGCAATAATATCTGAAGGCAAAAATGAACTGCCGATGTCCACCCAGCCATATTTATCAACTTCTCCTCTAAAAAATTTACTTCTATTCGTTCCTTTCTCTCTTATTATTTCAGCTCTTTCAATAAATCGCTCATCATTGATCACTAACATTCCGCCTTCTCCAGAAATAATATTCTTGGTTTCGTGAAAAGAAAATGCTGCTAAATGTCCAATACTACCCAATGGTTTTTTTGTACCCTTACTGATATAAAAACTATCAATAGCTTGTGCAGCATCTTCAATAACAAAAAGTTTGTATTTATTTGCCAGTTCTATTATTTTGTCCATATCACAAGCCATTCCAGCGTAATGAACCACTACGATTGCTTTGGTTTTAGGTGTAATCAATTGTTCAATGGCATCTGCATCTATGTTTGGATTGTCAAAATAGGAATCTGCAAAAATAATATTTGCACCACGCAACACAAAAGCATTTGCTGTACTTACAAAAGTAAAACTTGGCATAATTACTTCATCTCCTTCTTGAATGTCAATGAGAATAGCTGCCATTTCTAGAGCATCCGTGCAAGAAGTAGTTAATAGACATTTTTTAAAACCATATTTAGATTCAAAAAATTGATGACATTTTTTTGTAAAAACACCATCCCCAGAAATCTTCTTATTTTCTACGGCTTGTCGAATATATTCTGTTTCTTTCCCTGTTAAATATGGTTTATTGAATGGTATCATTTTCTACTTTTTTACGAAATCCTATTAGTGAAAGTCCATTATTTGTCTTTATTGTTTCAATATTATTATTATAATAATACCTACAAATTAAGTCTATTTTATCAGTATTCTTTTCATCTATAACATAAAAAACTTTATCATTAAGCATTGCATCTTTTAATAATTGATAGGAATCATATTTTTTTATATCAAAATTAAAGTATTTATTATATTGACTTTTATATATTGGAGAATATAACAACCATGTATGAATCAATATATTGCAATTACGTAGTGTTTTATTTAATTTGTGAGGTGGCAAATTAGCTATTTTAGTAGATATAGAACCAGAAATATTGATAAAAATACTATCATTCTTAAATTTCGCAAGATATGAAATTGCAGTGTCTGATAATTTTTTTTGAAATTGATAGTTTTTTTCAACAACGACAATACCATTAATAAAAACAATCAAAAATAAAATAAAAAGCAACTGTTTATTAAATAAATAATTATAATATATTACAATAATTGCTAGCAGAAAATACAATCCATAAAAAACTCTGCCTTTAGGTATATTATATATACACAAATAAATAAATAATGAAAAGAAAGATAAAAATGCTAAAGTAATTGCATACACATCCATTTTATTTTTCTGTTTTCTAAATAGAATTATACTTAATAATACAGCAAAGATGAGGAAGAAGATAAAAAATTCTTTCCAAAAACCCTTAAGATTATAGTAAATGTGTACCAAAAACAGTCTTTTGTTTTTACTAATTTTAGCTTTATAAATATTTACAAGATTATTTATTTCTTTGGCATCTATCGAACGAGTAGGAAATCCTAAATCGTACAAATCAAACTCTTCACTACTTATTGTACTACTCGTATAAATTTTACTGCTAAATTCATAGGCTAATGGAGTATCATATCGATTAAACTTTCCTCTAGATTTATTGTATGTCTTATATTCTTTCCATTCAATAGATTGATAACTGCTATTATTTACAATTTTTGATAATACAACTAATGTTATAATAGGCATATATATTAAAAACATCTTCTTTTTATTTTTTTGGAAGATAAAAATAGGCAGAAATATAGCAGTTGTAGAAATCATTACTTCCGGTCTAATAAGATAGCTATATACAATCAAAATTATTGAAAATATAACTCTAAAGGATAATAACTTATTGTCAAGGGAATGTAATAATAAAATATATCCAGATGCACATAACATATAGGCTGTTGTCGTAAACTGCATTTTAATTAGAAACAAAACAACAAGACTAAATAATAGAAATGCAAGTAGTATCTTAGATAATAAATCTTTAAATCTTAATGAAAGAATATAATAGAGGATACTAGTGGATATTATTTGCAATATAAAAAGATGTATAAAATACCATTCAATTTCATTATTGATGCTGTATAGAGAAGAAAGAATACGACCAATTATGGAATTTATAAATATTAAATGATGATCTGGGTTTGAATCAACATTAAAGTATCCTGCAGAAATTAAAGTCAAAATAGCATCATCCCAACCATCATATAAACAAGGATATAGAATATAGAATAGAATATATAACAATGAAGTTATGATAACAATTTTTATAAATAATTTATTATTCATTTCTGTAAATAATTTATGCATAAATATTTCTATAAGCTTTCACCTTTTGTAATGCTCCTAAAATTCCTATCAACTTAAAGGCTATTGTATCAAACATTTTTTTATTCGGCAACAGGTTAAAAATAAAGATAAAAATTGATTCAAAAGGTAATAAAAGTTGATAAAATTTTGTTTTTAAATCATTTTGATTCGTTTTTTGGATTAATCCTTGTTGTTCAGCCTTCGCTTGACTTAAATAGCCACGATATTCTCTATTCGTATAATCTTGTATTGTTGAAATCGTATTATCGTTATGAAAACATGTAATAGGTGTGTAAATTAAAGTATTAATTGAATCGTTTTTTAATTTAGAATAAATATCTATGTCTTCTCCTTGAAATTGTATGAATTCATTATAGCCATTTATTTTATTGAATACTTCCTTTTTTATCAAGAAACTGGCACTTCCAATCCCATTAGATTGAATTATTTTTTGTGTTTGATTTAAAATTAATCCACTTCTTCCTAGCATTGTATGGTAATTGTTTTTTATATATAAACGACCTAGTTTTTCATGTTTATATTGAGTAATTAACTCATTGGGATATTCCCAATTTAAGCAAAAAGTATTGTTGCTTAAATCGTATTTATCTCTAATATCCTTAATTCCCTCAATGGTTCCTTTAGTAATCCACATATCATCATCTAAAAATAATAACAAATTAGATTGGGCTAATGACGCTCCGTAGTTTCTTGCAGTAGTTACTCCTTTTTTAGGATTGTTGTGGTATTGAATTTTTGGGTTTTCTATTTTTTGTATAATCTCATTTCCATCATTAACCACAATAATTTCGATTTCAAAACCTTCAATGGCTTCAATAGCTTTCTGTAAGGTTAGTTTCAGAATTTCAGTTCTATCTTTGGTTGGAATGATGATGGATAACATAGGATTATTGCTTTATATTGAACAGTACAGATCAAAATGGCAATTAGTAAAATCATCGTTTGGATTGATTTTCGTATTTGTATAGGTATTTAATAGATTATACCCAATTCCAGATAAAAAAGTCATTATTTCTTTACTTGATGAGTTTTTAGAAATAAGATTATTTTCAGATATTTCGATAAACATTTTGGGTTTATGTTTATTAATAGTTTCCATGCCTCCTTTTAGAACATTCATTTCAAATCCTTCAACATCAATTTTTATTAAATCTACTTTAGTTATGCCATTTTTTTCTATATAATTATCAATGGTTGATGCAATTACTATTTGTGCATTGCTGCTAGGTTTAATTTTATGCATATTGATGCCACCACTATTAAAATTTGTAGGCAAATCAAAATAAAGTTCTTCTTCTTTATCAGAAAGTGCCATATTGTTTAGTATAATATTCTCATATTTATTTAAAGAAATATTCACTTTTGCTCTTTCATATAGATAGGGTACAGGCTCAAAACCATATACTTTTCCTTGATTGTTTTTATTTGCAAACAACAATAATGTTTCTCCAATATTTACCCCAATATCTAATATTGTAATATTATTAGTTATGATTCGTTCTAAAGGTTCTCTATTTTCTGAATCAATGCCATAATAGATGATGTAATCCATATAGTCACTTATATCTAAATTAAACCAACTTCCTTGTCTAAATACTTTTCTAAAACTTCCTTTTGGGTATTGATAATTTGCTGGAAGTAATTTAACAAAAAAATTATTCAATTTTTTTCCCTGTGTAGTTCTTACTATAAGATTTTCAAAGATGCTTATTTTAAAGACGCTTCTAAAAATATTTAATATTTTAGTTTTTATTGTATAGTTTGCCATTGTTATTTGTATATGATTTTTATTCTTTTATAAAGTATCTTTCAAATATATTATAATTCTTTTTGAAGAATATTATTCTATTTTTTTCCATCATTTCATTTTTTTTACCTGAACTTCCACCCATTTTATGAATGACTTTTGTTTCAGCAAAATAATGAATTTCATAATCTAATTTTTTGATATCCATACACCATTGTATATCCTCAAAATACATGAAATAAGTATCATCTAATTGCTGATTGGGTAATAAATTTAATATTTCTTTTCTAAATAAAAAAAATGCACCCCAAACCCAATCTACTTTGGCATTTTCATTATGGTCGAAAAACGCTCCTAATAGTAGTTTTCCAGCTATTTTTTTTGGCAATAATTTTTGTAATCTGAACAGTTCTATCAATTGATATTTCATTGATGGAAATCTTTGAGCTACTGCTTGATGTTGTCCATTTGGGAAAATTAATTTTGGAGAAAGTACACCTATCTTTTTGTTATTCTTCATATAGTTTAAGCACAAAAGAATACTATTTTCTATCAATTCTGTATCGCTATTGAGTAATAAAATATAATCTCCAGATGCCTGTTTTATACCTAAATTATTTCCACCAGCAAAACCTAAGTTTATTTCTGAAATCACTAAATTTATATCTGGAAATTTATCCAAAAAAAGATTTGTATCACATTCTGAGGAAGCATTATCTACTAAAATAATTTCATACGAAAAACTATCATTGTATTTATACAGACTTTCTATACATTTAGAAGTCAGTTCAAAAGTATTGTAATTAATGATAATGATAGAGATGTCCATTTGTTTCTAAAAACTATGCAATATTAAAACTTACTTTTAAAATTACAAGGTTTTTGTAGCAAAAATATGTATCGTCCTAAAAAAAGCTCCAAACCATCAGCAGAAATTAGAAAACCATTACACGTAAAAAAATAATAAATATTACACGTATATCAAATAATTTATATATTTGTATTCAAATGGAGGATTATGAATACAAAATTAACTTTAACAATTGAGCAATCAATTATTGAAAAAGCTAAAAAATACGCTCGAAAACATGAACGTAGCCTTTCCGATTTAATTGAAAATTATCTAAAAGCGTTAACTGCCAAAGAAAACACAACAGAAGCAGAAGATGAATTATCTCCTACTTTGAAATCATTAAGAGGTTCATTCAAAATGCCCAAAAACTTTGATTATAAAAAGGAATTATCTGACCGATTATCAGAAAAATATCTATAATGGATAAAGTTTTAATCGACACAGATGTAATTCTTGATTTTTTATTTGACAGAAATCCTTTTTCAGATGATGCTTCGAAAATATTAAGTCTATGTGAAAGCAAACAAATTCAAGGATTTGTTACAGCAATAATATTAAGCAATATTTATTATTTGCTAAAAAAAGTAGCGAAACATGAAAAAGTAATTGATAGTCTAAAAATGTTAATGAATATTCTTGATATTGTTACAACAGATAAAACAGCTGTTTTGAATGCATTAAATTCAGAATTCAAAGATTTTGAAGATGCCTTACAGAATTTCTCAGCTGAAAAAGACAAAGAAATTAAAATAATTATTACAAGAAATATTAAAGATTATAAATCAAGCAATTTGTCTATAATGCAACCTGAAATTTACTTAAAGACTTTTAAATAACGATTCTAGCCAATGTGCAGTTTTGCAATATGAGGTAATATTAAAAAAGGTGTTGGTGCTTTTTCTTATTTGATAATTTTGATTATTTTTTATGGTTTTGGAAGTATTGTAGAATGAGCTTTTAAAAAACTACCCTATCCTTAAAAAAGGAAATATTTTAGCTAATCTTGAGTAATTGATGGAGTTTTTAAATGCCAATTGCAGGTTTGATAATGGGAATTTTGGGATTTTTAAATTTTGAATTAATTCATCAATATTATTTGCTTCTATATAGCTTAACTGTTCCCAAACCTTTGGACTTGCTGGGTGAAATTGCTTGATGAATTGATAGTTGTATTCATCTGTATTTTGCCATAGATTGTAATAACTCAGTGCATATTTTTGCTGATGAAGCTCCTCTGCAGAGTGTCCCCAATTTCTTAATTTATATAACATAGCATCTTTATCTCTTGCCCAAGTTTCGTGTATAATCCAGTTTTTTGTCCAGATATTAAAATAACCATTATGTCTTGCTCTTTGATAATTGGGCTTATTACTTGCCATTGGAAACACTTCAGGAATCTGTTGATTGTAAGTAACTACTAAAAACCCTTCTTTTGTTTTTTTATATAATGGAATTATTGGACAACAAACATTTATTGGAAATTCATTTCCAGTTGGGTTAGTATGTATCTTTTTTAGGTCTTTCACAAAAGCAGAAAAGTCTAAGAAATATTCATCACTATCTACTTGAATATGCCAACCGCCCTTGCCCATTCTTTCTGCAATCATCATTCTATGTCTGTTGCAGTTTTCTCTAGAGTTTAATTCAGGTAAAGAAAAATCATCTTCATAAATATCAATTTTTTTTTGAGTATCTATCCCTTTCACAAAAGCATAAAACGCATTATCATCAAAATCGTAAGGGTTACATTTCCAAGAGTGTCTATCTTTATCTAAAGCTAAACAAATAATATCTGCCTCTTGATAGACACGAGGAATGGAGTGTTTTAAAAACTCCCAATCATACGAAACACAAAAACCTACTTTTATCATCTTTTAAAAATTCTACTAAAATAAAACTTTAAAGTAGTAATTGGAAATAAAAAGAAATTTCTAATTAATAAATTCAATGCGTTTCCATAAGATTTTTCCTTTCTATGTTTTACTATTAAAAATTTATTATACTCATATTGGTTTTGCCTGCTAAAAAGCAGATATTCCTCATTGCTTATTTTACTAACTTTTACATAATAATCAAAAATTGCTTGCCTAACATCAAATAGATTTTTTTCTAATTTACCAGATGAAATAACTTGAGTGCGTGTAAAATTTTGACTCCATATTCTGTGATAATGGCATAGCCTATCTATAAAATGAATTTTATAATTTGCTCCAATTCTGAAATAAAATTCGGTATCACCAGCTGGAAGTAAAGTATATTGACCTAATTTTTCAAGGATATCTGATCTTATTAATCCATTTCCTTGTTGTGCTAATGCAGGAACAAACAAATCATTTCCTTTTTTTACTCGCCAAATAAAATCTGTTGCTGTATTTTTAAACTCATCAGGTAAATGATATTCAGAATTGGGAATAATAGCATCATGTTCATCTATACAAAGATATCTACCACAAACCATTCCAATTGTTTCATCTTTTGACATGATATTATAGCAGTCTTCTATAAAATCTTCCTGCCACCAATCATCACTATCTAATTTTGCCCAATATTTTCCTGTTATGTATTGCAAGGCATTATTCCAGTTGGGCATCATTCCTAGGTTTCGTTCATTTTTATACAATCTAACTCTATCGTCATTTTTTGCATATTCTTCACAAATAGAATACGTTTCATCAGTTGAAGCGTCGTCAACAATGATTAATTCTAAATCCTTAAATGTTTGATTTAAAACAGATTTAACTGCTTTGGCTATATATTTCCCTGTATTATAAACAGGTATGATTATAGAAACTTCTGGCATAATAGTTTGTTATTTTATATTGACTTAGTTCATTTTTAAAATTATTATTGTCTTGTATCATTATTTTTTATAAAATATCCTCCTGTTTTTCGACTTCCTCTTCTTTCTATTAAACCTTTTTCTATTAGCTGTGCTATTTGCCTTTCAATTGTTTTTATAGGGCGATTTTCTAATAAAATAGCTGCATCTTTTGCTAATATTCCTTTATTTAAAGAAATAATTTCTAATAGTGATTTTAATCCCTCATTTAATCCGACATCGGTGACATTTTGTTTTCCACTATAAATAATAACTCGAAAGCCATTAGTCAATTCCTCAAAAACAGGCTCTACAACACCATAATCCTCGCATATATTCTGAATACGCAAAACCCCAGAACCATATCGCTCAATCCACCCACCTTTTTTAACTACCAACATTAATTCTCATCTGTAATAACATAATATCCTCCTGTTTTTGGAGCTCCTCTAAATTCAATTTTCCCATTTTCCCGTAATTGTTTAAGCCAACGTTCAATGGTTCTTGTTGTAACATCAAACCCTGAATGCAGTTCTTTTGAGTTTATTCCTGGTTCTCTTTTAATTATTTCATACAGCTCATTTAATCCGACATTTAATCCGACATTTAATCCGACATTTAATCCGACATCGGTGACTTTTAATTTTTCATTAAACAATATCACTCGGAAACCATTAGCCAATTCCTCAAAAGCAGGCTCTACAACACCATAATCCTCACATATATTCTGAATACGCAAAATACCAGAACCATATCGCTCAATCCACCCAATTTCTTTAAAGGCTTTGGCAATGAGTTTATTTCTTGATTTGGAAGTGTAGTTGCCACTCAACAAATCCAAAATACTAATTCCTCCAAATAGTTTTCCAGGATTATAAAATTCTATTCTATCATCAAATATTTTAATGACGCTCCCCGAACTATCTCTGTAATCACGATGAACAATCATATTGATAACAACCTCCCGAATGGCATCAAGCGGATAATTAAACCTTTCGGTACGTTGAGGTTCTCCAGTAATGATGTATTCCACCATCAAATGTTTTTTGATGAAAGCAATGATTTTCTCAACTTCGGTGAATAAATCGGTATGGAGCGACAAAGAATCAATAATCGTAATATCACTTTTGAACCGTCCTATTTGTATATCACTAATTAGACAATAGTCCGAAACAAACAACAAATAAGCACCAAAAGTGAGTTTTCCTTCACGAAGCATTTCCATTTTTGACAAAAATTCAAGCGGAGTGTAAGGAATAGTTGTTTGTGTGCGTTGTTCAACTTTTTGAATATAACTATTGACTTTTTCCAATGAGATAGCTTCCAAAGAGTGGTTAGGGTCGATATAGAAATCCCAACTTGTGTTAATCGTTCTCAGATGTTCGTTGGCAATTTCCTCTACACTCATCAAATGATTGGAACTACCAATGCGTTTATAACATTTACCTTTAAAAGCAACTGGTTTTATTGGGTATTCTTGAATTTTTAAAACAATTGCGCTTTTATTCTGAATCTCGGTTATTTTTACTTCAGGAATAATAGCAGAAGCTGTTTTGTTCTTGATTTCATTTATCCAATTTTGAACTGTTTCTTTATGGATTTCAATTCCTTTAACCACTCCATTATCAGCAACACCCACATTAACCACACCACCTTGAGCATTAGCAAAAGCTACCAAAGAAATAATCACCTCATCACTGAATGAAGTTTTAAATTCAACGCTATCGCTTTCTTGTTTAGGAATAAGCATAATCTGTAAAGATAGAAATTTTAAGTAAAAATCTATCTATAGGATTGACTACTAACAAAAATTATACTGACATTGAATGTCATAAGTTTTTAATTGTAATTTATATTACATCTTCATTGCTTCAACGACAAATGTTTCAATTTGATTATTTTCTTCACCCATCATACCAGCATGCTTTTCTAAATTTTGTAAAGCTGAATGTTCACTTTGATATACTTCTCGTTGAATAATATTTTTAAATCCTGCTTGCTCTAAAATAAAACTCAAAGATTCAAAATTATGAATAAAGCGATGATGGAATCCGTAAAATAATTTGTTGATTTGTAAGGCAGGAATAATTGGATAATCTTTACCATAAAACCTTTCCACATAAAGTTGTATATAATTACGATATTCTTCTTTTTCTGGATTTTTTAAAATTTCTGATATTTTATCCAAGTTTGGAGTTGCTAATCTAATTACACCATTGGGTTTCATTACTCGAAAGCACTCTCTCAACATAAATTGTCCTTCATCATAAGTGATATGTTCTATCATGTGTTCTGCAAAAATATAGCTGAATATATTTTCCTCAAATGGAAATCTTTTAGTAGCATCCATATAGGCAGTATCCGCTGTTTTAGGCAAAATATCTACATTTAGCCAAGCTTTCATAGGGGAGCCTTGTGCTCCAACCTGCAATTTTCGCTCCGTATTATTTTGTAAATAGTGATGGATTATCTTCATTTGGTTTTTCTTATGTACTTCTGTATCTAATTCAGAAGCATCATACCCTAATAAAGCTTTTATTCTGTAAGTTATTGACATAATGTTTTTTTAGCCTGTTTGTTTTTAAGAAACTATTTATTCATTTAAAGATAGATAATTTATCAAACTATCTCTAATAATATTTATATTTCTTGTAACTCTACCATCTTTTGAAATTTAGCAGATTTATCTATTAATTCTGAAAAGTTTCCTTTGGCAATTATTTCTCCATTTTCCATTAAACAAATAATATCAGCATTTTTTATCGTTGAAAGGCGATGTGCTATAATCAAAATTGTACATGAGCCTTTTAATTTATCAATATTCATTTGTATTTCACGTTCCGTTTGTGTATCCAAGGCGGAGGTAGCTTCGTCAAGAATTAAAATATCAATATTTTTATATAATTCTCTTGCAATGGACATTCTTTGTTTTTGTCCACCACTTAAATTAATACCATTATTACCTAGTATTGTATGCTCTTTATCTTTTAAATCTAAAATAAAATCAGCAATTGCAGCTTGCTCTATTGAGTTAAAGAATCGTTTCCGATTAACATCGTTTGGTTCATCCCAAAATGTTATATTATTAAATATACTATCATTAAAAACAACTGGGTCTTGTGAGATATATCCAATTTTATTTTGATATGTTTTTTTATCTATGTCAATAATGTTCTTATCATCAATAAATAGATTGCCACTACTAGGCACTAATAATCCACTCAGCAAACTAATTAGAGTTGTTTTTCCACTTCCACTTGATCCAACAAAAGCAATAGTCTTATTCTTTTCAATATTTAATGAAATATTTTTTAATATTAAACTATCCTCATGATATCCAAAACTAACTTTATTTAAATTAATAGCGTATTTTAACTCTATAAATTCTTTTGTACTATTAGTTTCTTCTCCAGCTTTTAAAGTCATTTGCATATCTTTAATATTAGCTAGAGAGCCAGAAAATGACAAAAAATTATTATAACTATTTTGAAATAAGACCAATGCTCCTAAAGCTCTATAAAAGAATAACAAACTAATCATTATTGTTGCCAAAGCACCACCTAACAAATTCACTTGAATTAAAATGATAACACAGGTTACAACCATTAAAATTGGTTCTCTTGCGGAAGCTACAATTGAATTATAAAGTCCAATTTTCTTATAATTTTTTTCTACTAATTTTATTCTATTTTTTAATTTAGTGGCATAATGCAAAAGCGTACCTGTTGTTTTTAGGTATTTAAAATTTGTAATATATTGAATGATTAGTCCTTGAAAAGCACTGTTATTTTCTGTCAATTTGGAAGATTCTTTTTTTGTTTTATTTAAAATCCCACTAAAAATTCCATTGGTTAATAATCCTCCGATAACTGTGAATAAAGCAAATTTAAAGTCAATATTAAATACTAAAAGAGTATAAACTGCAACCATTATTGCTTGTTGAATACAATCAGTATATGATTTTAATGCATTTGAGATTCTGCCAATTTCTTCAGTAAATGAATTTTGAGCTCTACCAAGGTCTGTACTTACAAAGTTTTTATAAGAGTATTTTGAGAATAAATCTGTTAGTTCAATGCGAATTTTTGAAACAAAGTCCTGTATAATATAAGCAACCGAAACAGAAGAGATATAAACAAACAAACCCTTTAATAGAAAGAAAATGATAAGAATAACTAAAATACTTAATAAATTAAGTTCTAAACCCACACTATTAAAAATATCTCCTATTATTTTGAAATCTCCCAATTTTTCACTCGAAACAGTTCCTTCTCCACCTACTAATTGAATGAGTGGTAAAAACATAGCCAATCCAACACTATCTAAAAGACTTACAATTATACTAAGAATTATAATTAAAATTAACTTAAAACGGAGGTATTCAAAAAAATAAAGAAATGTGGAGAATTTATTCTTTAATATATTTTTAAAAATGTTCATACCTTCCTAACTCAATAACTCTTATAGATTAACTAAAAAAAACAAATTTAATAAAAAACATTGAATAGATTATTTTGTAATCGTATTAAATTTGTTTCTGTGAAGTAATATATTACACACAATACGCCATTAAAATAGTTTTAGAATACCATTTATCTTTCAACTTTTAAACTTTAGCTACTGTTTTATAATTACTTCTTTATCAGATTGACATCTGTTTAATTTTTAATTTCAGGACACAGTTTTAAAATAAATGAAAATAAACTATCTTTGGGTTTTTAAAAATCTAATTTAAAATCTATAAATATTTTTGAAAAAGCTTCTAATTAATCATTTTATTTCGCTTTCAATTAAAGGCTTTGCTGTAGTAGGATCATTTTTGTTAGCGAAGGTATATATCGACAAAATATCTACTGAAGAATTTGGCTTGTTTACTTTAAATTATGGATATGTAGTCTTATTTGCAACTTTTATAGGAACGGGTCCTGGGCTATTAGTGATAGCAAGAATAAAAGCAGAGAAGTCGAGTAATCCATTCTTATTTTTTTTAATAAATTCTATTATAACAATAGTGTTATGGTTTGTTGTTAGATTGTTTTTTCAATTTAATATCTATCTTCTTTATACAATTATAATTACTGGCTTATGTTATTATATTAATGAAACAATGCGTTTAAATTCAAGTGGTAATGTTTATATTTTACAAAAAGATATAATTAGAACAATTGCCTGTGTCGTATTAATATTTCTAAATATTAAAAGTGCAGATGATATTTTATTTTATAGTAGTATAATTAATTTTTTTTCAATAATAGCTTATGGTATTGCATTTAAAAAAGAAATGAAAGTTTCGTTTAATTCAACTTATATTTCCAAGAATGATTATATGGATTCACTATCGATTTCTATTAGTAGTGGATTGCAGATTGTTAGAGGATGGATAGAAGTTTATTTATCAGGAATATTTCTTTCTCTAAAGGAAGTAGGCTTATTTTCAGTTTTACAAAAATTGGCAAAATTAATTAGTTTGCCGATTAATGCATTAAATGCAGATATTGCAAAAAAAGTAGCAGTTTCTATTCAAGAGGAAAAAATTGATAATAAACTTAAGCACCAACTATTATTAATGAGAATAACATCAATAATATTCTCATTAGTTTGTTTTATATCATTAGGCTATTTTCTAAAAATATATAACTATGACAGTTCAATTTTAAATATAATTGTTGGAGGTGTTTTAATTTTAACGAACTTGGCAAATGCTTTGTTTGGTCCAGTTGGATTATTTACACAATTAAGCAAACTACATCATTTCTTTTTAATCTCAACTATCTTATCAATCATAATCACTGCTATTCTTTCTTGGATTTTCTTACCTTTATATGGTATTTTAGCTCTGTCTATTATTAATTTAATAACGATGGTATTGTGGAATGTTAGTCTGTATTTTAAAATTATGAAAGCAACAAATATAAAATTATGAAATCGAGAATAGCATTTTTATTATATGATAATCGAAGTGGTTCTACTTTTTTATCTGCAAGAATGGAATCTTTGAGAGATTGTTATGTTACAAATGAATCAGATTTTACGAGTAGAATTTTTTATTGGAAGAATACAACTAATGAGAATTTAATTGACTTTTTATTTAATGATATGCGATTTGTTGATATGCAAATTACTAAAGAAGAATTAAATCAATTTATTGAGAATAATAATCCAGATAATAAATCGTTAATTGAATATATTTTACTAACACATTTTAAAAAGCGTTATTCTTTTTTTGAAGATAAAGTAGAAAATATTATTGTAATAAAACACCCACCAATAGGTGATTTTAATTTAGTAAGAGAGTTATGGCCTAATGTGAAGTTTATTTATCTTATAAGGGATGGTAGAGATATTCATCTTTCAAAGTATAATAGTATTGATTTATATGAAAATAGATTTTCAGATAACATAATCGGTTCTGCTATTAATTGGAATAAAAAAGTAGCACTTTTTTCTTCTATTTCAGCTAAGTCAGATACAATTAAGTATGAAACATTAATAAAAAATGAATATATTTATGATTTTTTATCAAATTTTTTATCAATTCCTAATGTTATTAATGAGGAAAAAGAATATCCTTTACCTAAAAACCAAATAGGATTTCATACTAATGTTACTAAAAAAACGATCAAAAATAATAATAGGAAATATGATGAAAATAGTTATGAAAATTTTGTATATAATTTATTTTCAAGTAGATATTTATTGGCATTTGATTATCCAACAATTAATATAAATAAGATTTTTAAAATAAAATATATTCTGTATTTATTTAGGGATATTTTGCTGTTTATATTATTTACAACCTATAATTCTTTTAAATATCTAATAAGGGATAGGTATTTATTTATTTCAAAAGTAAAAAAATTCCTTAAAATAAAATAGGCCTATTAATGATGCTACCTAAGTCAAAATATTACAATAGGTCTATCAATATTTTTAAGAATATAAATATACTTCTTGGATTAAGTGTATTATTTGATGTAGGATATTATTTACAAGGTGAAGATTCAATATTACCCATTTTTAGAGGAATTTTATTTTACATATATTTTATATACATATTTATTTATTATAAAATATTTAGTGCATCAAATTTGACAAGAATAACCTTTTTGTTAATATTCTATTGGTTAGCCTTAGTGCCATTTTCATCTGATATGGTAGTATCTGTAAATTTTATTTCAAAAGCCATTATTCCATTTTTATTCTTATTGATAGTAAGTAATTTGCCTCCTTCTTTTGTTTATTTTAAATATATTTTTAAAAGTTTCTCTTTTATAATTATTGTTTCTATAATATTTGCTTTTTTATCTAATGTATTTGGAATAGGTAATGCGAGTTATGCCAAAGGAGTTGAGGATTTTGTTAGAGTAGGGTTTGGAGATGCTAAATTATATGCACAAGCCATTGCAGTTGTTGTGTTTCCTTTTTTTTGGTTTAGTTTTAAATTAACAAAAAAACAAAAATATATTATAATCTTTCTTTCTATTGCTGCAATTATTTTCTCGCTTATTTCTGTTAGAAGAACAACCTTAATTATTTTGGGTTTAGGTTCTTTACTATTTTTTTATTTTTCTGGCAAAATATATTCTTATATGAAAATAGGTGTGGCAATATTAATACCTGTCATACTTAGTTTGCCTTTATGGTTACCTATTTTTGAAGAAAGGATGGAGTTAAGAAAATCTACGTTTAGTGCTGAATATGATATTGAATCTGAAGCTAGGTATCAGGAGATTTTTTATGTTTTTAATGAAGGTGTTGTCAATTCAAATATTACTAGATTTTTTTTTGGAGAAGAAATATTTAATAGTCAAGGGAAATATGGTGGTGGAGTTTATGGAGACAGGAAATTACATATTGACTATATTAATATTTTATTTAGTTCAGGTATAATTGGATTATTTTTGTATTTTGTATTTTATATAGTATTATACAGAACCTTTATTAATTTATATCGAAATAATCAGACCTTACCTAAAGCACAACTAAAAAATTTAAAAGGTCTTTTTCTTTCTTTCTTTTGTACCTCATTATTTATATCTTTATCGGGTCAAATGTATGAGATAACATTTAGATCTATGATTTTTATTATAATGGGTTTGGTATTGTGTAATTTAAAGAATAAAAATATAAAAAGCTCAAATGAATAAAATTTCCTCAAAAATGGTTATAACAACTCCGGATCTCAGTAAGGCAGGTGGAGTTTCAATATTTGTCAATGCTTTCAAAGGGCGTTGGAATTTGGAAGAAATTTATTTTGTTAGAGGAGGTAAGGGTAATAATATTTTTATAAAAGTAATCCTAACAATATTTGATTTATTTAAATTTTTATGGACAGCAATAAAATATAGAAAAGAAATATTTTTTATAAATACGTCAATGAATGAAAATGCCTTTAAGCGAGATGCTTTATTTCTTAATTTATTAAAGATACTTGATATACATCCTAATGTTTTTATACATGGATTTAAGGCAAGTTTTTTTCAACAACTATCTTATAATCAACTAAAGGTCTTGGAAAATAGTCAAAATATTTTTGTATTATCTCAAGAACATAAAGATTTAATTTGCAGAAAAATTAATTTTAAAAATATTTATATTGAAACTACGGTTGCAGATGAAAAATTTGCTACATTTCCATTTCCAGAAAAGAAGATAGAACCTACTAAATTAAATATTTTATTTTTAGGTAGGTTAGAAAATAGAAAAGGAATTTGGCAGTTATTAGAAGCTTTTGAAAGTTTAGATGCAGAAAAATTAAATATCTCATTAGAGATTGTTGGACATGGGACTGAAGAAATGGCAATAAAAGAGTGGCTTAGAGTTAAGCAATTGTCTAATATAAAATTTTCAGGAAAACTTATGGGAGAAGATAAAGTAAAGGCTTATAATAGAAATCAACTTTTTATTCTTCCATCTGATATTGAAGGGGAAGGATTACCAATTACTGTTATAGAAGCAATGTTTGCTGGACTTGTTGTTTTATCTACGAAAGCAGGTGGAGTTGTAGATTTTTTTCAGAATGATAAAATGGGTACAATATTAGATTCAAATAATTCTATTGAAATTACAGAAAAGATTAAGTATATTGCAAGTAAAACAAGTAATGAATTAGAAAATATTTCTAATTATAATAAACAGTTTGCAAATAAAAATTTTAGGGTAGATATAGTTGCTAATAGAATAAAAAACATAATACTAAATGGAACTTCAAAAAATAATTAATGAATTAAATGAAGATGCCTATAAAAATCAGTTTAGGGGTATAGATCCGTATGATTTTGCAAATTCAAAAATAAAATTGCCAAATTTTTTATTGTCTAAGGTTTCCTTTATAAATAAAATACTTCCATTTAGTATTCGAAAGTTTATAGGAATTGGGGAATCAGATAATACAAAATCAAATGCTCTTTTTTTGTATGCAATGGTTATTAATAATAACAAAAATGATGAAGAAAAAATAGAATATTTAAAAAATTGGTTGATAAAAAATAGGAGTAACGAATTTGAAGAATATACATTAGGATTTGCATTTGAAATGGCACTTTCAAGATATTCATCAGGTCCAGGAAAAACCTCATTATTTATAACACTAATAGGAGTTTGTGCTTTTATAGAATTATACAAGAGAACAAAGGATCCTGTTGTTTTGGAGCAAATTAATTCTTTTAAAAGTTTATTAGATAATAAATGGTTGAAGATAGAGACTGAAGATACATTGTTTATTTCCTATTTACCAGACCATGAAGATGTAGTTTATAATATTTCTGCAGTTACTGGTAAATTCTATGCTTTATATTATGAACTATTTCCTTTGGAAGTAGATAAGGTAAAAATATTAAAAATATTAGGTTATCTGAGGAGTGTGCAAAATGCAGATGGTTCTTGGGCTTATTCCGAAAATGCACCTTATGTAGATAATTTCCATACATGTTTTATTTTGGAAGCTATTTATTATATGCATCAGGTAGTATCAGCTGAATGGTCGATTAAAATGTTTGATTTGGCATTAAAAGATTATGAAGAGAATTGCTTTGATGGGGCTCAGCCATTACACTTTCATAAGAATAGAAAGCCTAAAGATGTTAGAAGTAATATTATAAAGACAGAAATTCGGGATATTGCAAATGCTATAATCTTATTTTCACTTTTAGGAAATATTTCAAAAGCACAAGAAGTGATAGGTTATTCTTTTAAGAAATATTATGATTATTCAGGAAAATATTTTTACTTTTTTCATAATTGGCTATATATGTCTAAGTTAAAATTTGTCAGATGGCAAGCTTGGATGTCTTTAGCATTTTCAGTCTATCTTAATAAATCAAAATAATGAAAAAAATATATCTTATTCTATATTATTTTATTTTCTCAAATCTACCAAACTCATGGTGGCCAATGGGTAAATTGTTTAATAAATTAAGAATAACTATTGCCCAAAGAATTTTATCTATAGGGGCGAATGTGTTAATAGAAAAAAATGTTTATTTTGGAAGTGGTAATAATGTTTCGATTGGTAATGATTGTCAAATTAATGAAGCCGTAAGATTAGATAACGTAACTATCGGAAATAACGTAATGATAGCCAGAGAAACAATTATCTTAGGGAAAATGCATGAAAGTAAAGATTTAGATATTCCAATGAATATGCAAGGCGTTAAGGATGTACAGAAAACTATTATTGAAGATAATGTTTGGCTCGGATTAAGAGTTATAGTAATGCCAGGAGTCATCATTAAAAGAGGTACAATTGTTGCAGCAGGAGCAGTGATTACTAAAGATACAGAACCGAATAGTATCTATGGAGGAGTCCCTGCAAAAAAAATAAAAGATAGATGAAGGAATTTGTAAAAAAAAATCTTGCATCTGGAAAATTACTAAGAAAGATAGTGGATTTTTTCCATTTTATGTATTTAGCATTTGCTAATCATATCGTTTCAAATGTTCCGTTTTATTTTATAAGGACATTTATTTATAGATATGGCTATTTTATGAAAATTGGAAAAAATAGCCATATTCAAATGGGATTGAGAGTTTATGCACCTTGGAAAATTAAAATAGGAAATAACTGTGCTATCGGAAATGATTGTTTTCTAGATGGACGAAGAGGCATTATTATTGGAAATAATGTAGATATTGCTAGTAATGTTAAAATTTTAACATTAGGTCATGATTTAGATGATGAGTGGTATAAAACTGTTGGAAAAAAAGTTAATATAGAAAATAATGTTAGTGTGTTCACGGCTGCTAGTATTTTGCCAGGACTCACTTTAGCAGAAGGTTCAGTAGTGGCATTAGGGTCTATATTAACAAAAAATACTGATAAATGGACTGTTTATGCGGGCAATCCTGCAAGACCAGTAAAAAAGAGACAAATTTCTAATTTAAAATATACAAGTAACTATAAAAGATACTTTCATTAACCTTAATTATTTACTATAAATTATGTGTGGAATCGTTGGAAAAATAAGTTTAGATAAGCAAGAAATAAATTCAGAAACTATAAAACTCATGATGCAACAGATGAAGCATCGTGGTCCAAATGATAATGGAACTTTTATTCAAGATCATATTGGATTTGGCTTTGTTAGATTAAGTATTATTGATTTATCTCCAGATGGACATCAGCCTTTTGTAAGTGAGAATGGTAACTTTACTATGATATTTAATGGAGAGATTTTTAATTATATAGAATTAAGAGAAGAGTTAATAGCATTAGGTTATAAATTTAGAACAAAAACAGATACTGAAGTTTTGCTGAATGCATATATTGCATGGGGAGAAGAAGGATTACATAAACTAAATGGAATGTGGTCATTTGCAGTTTATAATCAACAAACAAATAAAATATTTATTTGTAGGGATAGGTATGGTATAAAACCATTGTATTATTATAATGAAAATAATAATTTTTATTTTGCATCAGAAATTCCTTCAATATTATCAGTTTGTGAGCAGCATATTGATGCAAATAGTGGAGCAATATTTAATTATTTAATTTATGATAGAATAGACTATTCTAAAGAAACTTTTTTTAAAAATATATTTAGTTTACCTCATGGACATTGTATTATTATTGATTTTAATAATGTATCTCAACCAATAGAGATAAAAAAATGGTATGATATAAATGAAAAAGTAAAATTAGCCAATGGATTTGGAGACTATAAGGACTTTAGACAAACTTTTATAGATGCCGTAAAACTTAGAATGAGAAGCGATGTGCCTGTTGGTGTTTGTCTTAGTGGAGGATTAGATTCGTCTGCAATAACTTCAGTGATTATGGACGAACTAAAAGTAAATAATTTGAATACATTCTCTGCTGTCTATGGGAAAGATAGTTGGGCCGATGAGTCTAATTTTATTGATTTATATAATAATAAACCTGGACAGAGACATTTTATTTCTCCTAGTTCCGAAACACTTTTAAAAGATATTGATAGTTTTATTGTTTGCCAAGCAGAGCCTGTTCCATCAACTAGCCCTTATGCTCAATATAAAGTAATGGAATTGGCTAAAGAAAATATTGTTGTTACATTAGACGGTCAAGGAGCAGATGAATTATTAGGAGGATACCATTATTTCTTTGGTTTCTATTATAAGGATCTTTTGAAAAAGTTCAAATTGATTACTTTATTTAAAGAAATTTTTTACTATCTAAAAATACATAAATCTTTATTTGCTATTAAGACATTTGTATTTTTCTTGCTTCCAAAGAAAGCTAGAACATCTATAAAAGTTGCCTTTATGGATTATTTTAATCAAAAATTCATTGATGAAAATATAAATAGCAATAATGTAATTTCTGATACCTTATTCTCTTCAGAGAGTTTGCAAGCGGCACTTATAAATCATTTTGAATATAAATTAGAGCATTTATTAAAATGGGAAGATAGAAATTCAATGTTTTTCTCTTTAGAAGCTAGAGTTCCGTTCTTAGATCATATTTTGGTTGAAAGAACATTAGCAACTAAATCAGATTTGATTATTAGAAATGGAATGACTAAATATTTGTTAAGAGAGTCCCTAAAAGATATTCTCCCAGAGCCTATAAAAAATAGAGTCGATAAAAAAGGATTTAGTACTCCTCAAGATGAGTGGTTCAGAACCAAAGAATGGCAAACAATTATTGAAGATATTATAAATAGTGAATCTTTTAAGAATAGAAATTTTTATAATGTACAAAAGGTTAAAGAAAAATATCAGAAACATCTAAATAAAGAAGTAAATATTTCAAAAGAAATATGGAAATGGATACACTTAGAATTGTGGTATAGAAAATATATAGACAATCAACAAAAATGAAACAAAACAAACTCCTAATAGACATCAAGCACCCTGCTCAGTTGAATTTATTTAAGAACTTAGCCATTGATTTAAAAAATGAAAACTGGGATATCACTATTTGTTATTTGCAAAGAGGGAAAATCCCTAAGATAATAGAAAAAGAATTTCAAGGATTTCATACTATTCCTGTCGGAAGCAGCAAAGGCACAAAGTGGTCAATTATTTGGGACGGAAATATCAAAAGGATTTTAACTTTTCTATTGCTAATTTTTAGAAACAAATATAATATTTGTATTTCCGCAAGTAGTGTTCCATTGGCGGTTGCTTGCAAATTAACAGGTACTCCAGTTTTGCAATTTTACGATGACCCAGAAAGAAAAAGTTTAACAAAAATAAATGCTTTTTTATCTACTAAAATCTATTTCCCATTTATAGTGGAACAGACGGACAAAATAGAAGTCTTTAATTGCCTGAAAGAATGGAGTTATTTGAGTCCAAAGAGAATTAATCCTAGTACAAAAGTGTTACAAGAATATAATTTAGAGAAGCATAATTATGTCTTTGTTCGGGAAGTTAGCAATAAATCTTTCAATTATTATGGACAAGATGATAGTGTAGTTTTAAGTTTTGCTGATAAAATAGATAAGACTGTAAAAATTGTACTCTCATTAGAAGATAAATCAATCAAAGATAAATTTCCTAATGATTGGATATTATTGGAAGAACCGGTTTCTGATATTCATGCTTTAATTTATTATTCTAAATTGGTTATTTCATCTGGAGATAGTATGGCAAGAGAAGGTGCAATGTTGGGTGTTCCTTCAATTTATTGTGGATTTAGAGAAATGAAGGCCAATAATGTGTTAATAAAAAAAGGAATATTAGTACATAAAACAGAAAATGAAGCAATAGAGTATATCAATCAAAAAATAAATTCTAATTTTGAAGATTCAAATCAAGTTGCATTTAGAAGCCAACTCGCTGAGGAATGGGATGATATGATTGATTTTATGAAACAAAAAATTAATGCTTTTAAAAAATAAATATTTTATAAGTCTTGTTGTAGTAAGTGTTTTAACTTTTATTTCTATTACTTGTGTCCTGTCAAAAAACAATTCTAACAAAGCCAATAAAACAACTTCTCCTCTATACCAAAAAACATTATTAAAGATTGTTTATAATGACACTGTTGACGCTAATAGACTACAAAAATTTGTATCGCTTTTTGATACTCAAACAGGAATCTGGACGGATATAGATTATACAGATGATGCTCGAACCAATTGGGATCCAATAGCACATCTTGCTAGAATTCGATATTTAGCTATTGATTACTCCAAAAATCAAAATAAAAAATATTTAGAGGTTATTAATCTTGGATTAGAAAAATGGTTTCAAGAAGATTATACTTGTCCAAATTGGTTTGTAAATGATATTACTGCCAAAAATCACTTGGTGGATATTTTGGTGGCAGTAGGTACAAATATAACACCATCAAACTATAATAATATACTTAAAAAACTAGATGCCCTTTATCCAGAAAAGAGAACTTATGTTAATAGAGTTTATTTAGCTACAATTCAATTAAAATATGCTTTGTATTTTAATGACACAACTTTAATCAATAATGCTAAAGAATTAATCAATAATGAGATTTATATTTCCAACGATGTGGAGGGATTGCAAGCAGATTATACCTATCGATTTCATAAAGCACGTATTCAAGAATATGCTTATGGCAAAGGGTTTTTAGAAAGTTGTGTGGATGTTTTTGAATTGTTAAACCAAACGCCTTATCGTTTTTCAGATAATAAAATAGCCATTCTAAGAAATTTTATCTTAGAAAGTTGGCAATGGTTAGCAAGAGGAAGTTATACAGTACCAAGTACAATGGATAGATCTAGTTCTAGAAAAGGTGCCTTAAAAGCACCACAAATTATAGAAACATTAGAACGATTTAAAAAGATAGATACTTTATATGTTTTAGATTATCAAAAAATAATCGAGCAACAAAATAATATTAAAAACTTTAATTTAGTTGGTGTAAAAAGTTTTCCTTATTCAGATATTGCAGTCGCTCATTCTTCCAATGCCTCTTTTTTTATAAAGGTATTATCCGATAGAAACTTACCTACTGAAAGTATCAATTCTGAAAACTTACTCGGAAAATTCTTACATTTTGGCAATCATTTTATCATCAAAGATGCCATTGAGTATTCTAATATTTTGGGTGCTTTTGATTGGAATTTATTACCAGGCTTTTCATATATTGAAGGAACAGATAATATTTCAAGAACTTCCAATACAGGTGTTGCAAAGTTTGGGAATATGATAGTAGCAAACATGATATTTGATTATCTAGATAAAAATAAATCAAAAATTACTCAACTTAATAAAACTTGGATTGTACAACAAGATAAATTAATCTGCTTGATTGCTGCACCAAAAAATACACTCAATAAACCGATTACGACTTCTTTAAATCAAACGAGATTTAGAAATGGTGTTTTTATAAACAATCAAAAAATGGCACTTCAAAAAAGTACTGTTACGCTTAATAATGGCGATTATTTATACCACGATAATTTAATTTATTGCTCACCAAATGCAAATACCATTCAATATACTATAGAAAATAGAGCTAACGATTGGGGAACTATTTCTAAGAGCTATAAGAAAGAGAAAAATATTGACTCACTAGCAATTTTTACAGCAACAATAAACCAACAAAACCAAGCTACTTCGTATGCTATTGTCTATGCCAAAACTGCGGCAGAAAATCCTTATAAATCCAACTTATATTCTATCGTTTACAATAACAACGATATTCAAATGATTTATCTAAATAATGAAGATGCTTATTGTGGTACTATTTTTAATCCAAATCAAGAAATTAAGATTCCTTCACTAAAAAAAGTTATCAAAGTTACTAAGCCGATATTATTTATCTATAAAAATAATACTATATTTGTAACTGAACCCTCACTAACGTCTTCCGCTATAAATTTAAAAATTAAGCGAAAAACATATAAAATAATATTAGACAAATACGGACAAGGAAACATAAAAATCAATTAAATAAAACAATGGAAATTTCAATTTTTGGACTAGGCTATGTTGGATGTGTAAGCTTAGGCTGTTTAGCAAAAAACGGACATCAGGTAATTGGTGTAGATGTACACCAACAAAAAGTAGATTTAATCAATAAAGGTTTGCCAACTATCGTTGAAAAGGATATTGACACGATAATCGCAGAAGAGTTTAAAAATGGCAAAATCAGAGCAACCAACGATGCGAAAGATGCCGTTTCTAATTCTGAAATTAGTATTATCTGTGTTGGAACGCCTTCCTCTAAAAGAGGCAATTTAAACTTAGATTTTATTTACAAAGTTGCTGAGCAAATTGGTACAGCTCTAAAAAATAAAAATACTTTTCATTCAGTGGTCATTAGAAGTACAGTATTACCTGGTACGAATGAAAAAGTTGGAGAAATCATTGCTGAATATTCTGGAAAAAAAAGAAATCAAGACTTTTCCGTCGTTTCGAATCCTGAATTTTTAAGAGAAGGCACTGCCGTAAAAGATTATTATCATCCATCAATCACCGTTTTAGGTGGCGATAGTGAAATCGCTTTAGAGAAAGTTGCTGCTTTGTATAAAGAATTGCCAGCACCAATTGAAATAGTTGATATCCGTGTTGCAGAAGTCATCAAATATGTCAACAATTCATTTCATGCTGTAAAAGTTACTTTTGCTAATGAAGTTGGAAATATTTCAAAAGCATTAGGCATAGATTCTCATAAGGTAATGGAATTATTTTGCAAAGATACCCATTTGAATATTTCACCTACTTATTTCAAACCTGGTTTTGCTTATGGTGGTTCTTGCTTGCCTAAAGATTTATCTGGTATGGTAACTTTGGGAAAAGATAATTTTATCAATATACCTATGCTTTCTCATATTGATGCTTCTAATGAAAATCAGAAAAAAATTGCCTATGATTTAATTGCAGCACAAAAATTTAAAAAAATTGCCTTTTTAGGTTTGGCATTTAAAGAAGGTACTGATGATTTACGTTATAGCCCTTCAGTAGATTTAGCTGAAAAATTATTAGGAAAAGGGTATAGCTTAAAAATTTATGATAAAAATGTTCATATTTCTAAATTAATTGGCTCAAATAAATCCTATATAGATGAAGTTTTACCACATCTTTCTATTTTAATCACAGATAATTTAGGCGAAGCTATCGAACATGCAGATATTGTTGTATTAAACCATAGAAATCTAGACCTAGAAAATTATTTAGATGCTTTATCTAAGAAAAAAGCGGTTATAGATTTAGTTCGTGTAAAAACTACTGAACAGCTTCCAAATTACATCGGATTAAATTGGTAATCAATTTTCTATTGTTGAGTTAAATAATTTACTTCTTAGATTATTGTATGCTATTTTAATATAGACTTGTTAATAATTGCAATTTTGTATTTATTTTCAAAAAAACATACTATTTTTATATAAATTCGTAAGTTACATTTTGTCAGTAATAATTAATGGCAAAATATTTGAAGATAATTATATATGGAAGCAAATAAATTTTCACAAGAATTAAAAGATGTGATTTCTTACGGTAAGGAAGAAGCATTAAGGCTGCGACACGATCAAATCGGCATTGAGCATCTTTTATTAGGTTTGATAAGAGATGGAAATGGCTTGGCTCTAAAAGTGTTGCATTCCCTACAAATTGATTCCTCTCTATTAAAAAGAAAAATAGAAGATGCAATTAGAGATAAAGTTACTGTAATGCCTGCAAATACTGCCAGTGTTGCATTTACAAAACAAGCGGAAAAGGTGCTTAAAATTACTTTATTAGAAGCAAAATCTATGCAACAAGATTTGATTTCTACAGAACACCTACTTTTGGCAATCCTAAGAAATAAAGATAATATTGCAACACAATTATTAAATAAATGGGATGTTACCTATGAAATTTTCAAAGCTGAATTAGAATTTTTTATGAACGACAAAAGCCCAGATGAGATTTCTTTTGAGTTGCCTAATGAACCATTTGATGATGATGATGATGATAAATCACAAAACTTTGGCAATCAAAGTGGTCAAAGCGGAACTGCCAAAAAGTCCTCCACAAAATCCAATACACCTGTGCTAGATAATTTTGGTAGAGATATTACTAAAATGGCTGAAGAAGGAAAACTTGACCCAATTGTCGGAAGAGAAAGAGAAATCGAAAGGGTATCTCAAATTTTATCACGAAGAAAGAAAAACAATCCCATCTTAATTGGTGAACCTGGTGTTGGAAAGACGGCTATTGTCGAAGGCTTGGCATTAAGAATTGTTCAAAGAAAAGTATCAAGAGTTTTATTCAATAAAAGAGTGGTTTCTTTAGATTTGGCGGCATTGGTTGCTGGCACAAAATACAGAGGTCAGTTTGAAGAAAGAATGAAAGCTATCATGACAGAATTAGAAAAAAATAGAGATGTCATTCTATTCATTGATGAAATTCATACCATGGTGGGTGCTGGTGGAGCGACAGGCTCTTTAGATGCTTCAAATATTTTCAAACCAGCTTTGTCAAGAGGAGAATTGCAATGTATCGGTGCTTCTACTTTAGATGAATACAGACAATATATCGAGAAAGATGGTGCTTTAGATAGACGTTTCCAGAAAGTAATTGTAGATCCGCCTTCTCCTGAAGAAACAATCACGATACTCACAAATCTAAAAGATAAATACGAAGCCTATCATAATGTAGCCTATGATGATGCAGCCATTAAAGCTTGTGTACAATTAAGTACTAGATATATTACGGATAGATTTTTACCCGATAAAGCTATTGATATCTTAGATGAAGTCGGAGCAAGAGTGCATTTGAAAAACATTCACGTTCCAACAACCATTACTGATTTGGAAGCAGAGATTGAAAAAATCAAAGATGAAAAAAATCAAGTGGTAAAAAACCAAAGATATGAAGAAGCTGCAAGACTTAGAGATTCTGAAAAGAAACTCCAAGAGCAATTAGAAGCTGCAAAAATTGAATGGGAGGAAGATGTAAAAACAAAACGCTACCCAATTACAGAAGAAGACATTGCAGAAGTCGTTGCGATGATTACTGGTATTCCTGTAAAGCGTGTGGCAGAAAGCGAAAGTAAAAAATTAACTCAAATGGCTGATGATTTGAAAAAACAAGTTATCGGACAAGATGAAGCAGTTGCCAAAATTACGAAAGCAATTCAAAGAAATAGAGTAGGTTTAAAAGACCCAAAAAAACCTATTGGTTCATTTATTTTCTTAGGCCCAACTGGTGTAGGAAAAACAGAGTTAGCTAGAGCATTAGCTAGATATATGTTTGATACGGAAGAATCACTTATCAGAATTGATATGAGTGAATATATGGAAAAATTCTCCGTTTCAAGATTAATTGGTGCTCCTCCAGGATATGTAGGTTATGAAGAAGGCGGACAATTAACCGAAAAAGTTCGTAGAAAACCATATTCTGTTATCTTATTAGATGAAATTGAGAAAGCACACCCTGATGTTTATAATATTTTATTACAAGTTTTAGATGATGGACAATTGACAGATGGGTTAGGGAGAAAAGTAGATTTCAAAAATGCAATTATCATTATGACTTCAAATATTGGAGTTAGACAATTGAAAGACTTTGGGACTGGAGTAGGTTTTGCAACCAATACCATCAAAGAAAATCAAGATAGCTTGACACGTGGTGTAATTCAAAAGGCATTGCAAAAAACTTTCTCTCCTGAATTTTTAAATCGTATTGATGATGTTGTTGTCTTCAATAGCTTACAAAAAGAACATATTTATCAAATTATTGATATTGTTTTAGCAAGTGTTTACAACAGATTGAATCAACTTGGATTTAGTATCGAATTGACTACGGAAGCTAAAGATTTTATTTCAGAAAAAGGCTACGACCCACAATTTGGAGCAAGACCATTACATCGTGCAATACAGAAATATGTTGAAGATCCATTAGCAGAAGAAATTCTTCAAAATAAAATTCAAAATGGCGATACTATTTTGGTAGATACGGACAAAGAAGATAAAGAAAAATTGACTTTTAGTGTTAAGTCCAAAAAGAAAAAACAAATTAAAGAAGAAAAGTAATTTTTAAACAAATAAATTGTCTAAGCATTTACGGCTTAGACAATTTAATTTATAAATGTTTGGATAAAAAATGAGTGAAATAGCGAATAGTGAAGCATTAGATTTTAGTATAGAAGATTGGAAAAAAGTAACTGATTTTTTTAAAAATCGTTTTGATAAAATTCCTGATTTAACAAATATGTTATTCATCATTGGACATCGGGAAATTGGACAAAATTTAGTCAAACTATCCAAAGAACAGAAACAAGATGTTATACATGTTGGCGTGTGTGCTTTATTAAGCCTTGCAGATTATTATACTTTCAAAGGCATAGATGAAGATGGATGGCCACATTATGAATACAACAGAAACAAAGAGAAATTAACCCACGAACAACAAGAAATGCTCTTAAAAAAAATGATTATTCAATACATCAAAAAGCTATAATTGACTAATTAAAAATATAAAGAATATGCAAAAAACAATTTTACTTATCCTCGCACTTATACTTTGTTCAGGTTTAGCCATAGCAAAAGGAAAAAAAACAAAAAACAAAAAATCTGCTTCAAAATTAGAGACTGTAGATAAAACAATTAAAGAAGAAATAATAACATTAGATACAATTGTAGAAAAAATGGAACCAAAAATTAGTACCCCAAAAACAACTTATGTTGTCATCGAAACAACAGTCGGAAACATTAAAATAAAACTATTTAATGAAACACCATTGCACAAAGCCAATTTTATTAAAATTGTACAAGATGGCGTTTTAGATAGCACCTTATTCCACCGTGTTATTCCTGAATTTATGATTCAAGGTGGAGATCCATTATCAAAAAATGCAGTACCAGGACAGCGTTTAGGAACAGGTGGTTTAGATTATAGAGTTCCTGCTGAATTATTCCCAAATATTATTCATCAAAAAGGAGCTTTGGCTGCTGCACGTGATGGCAATCCTCAAAAAGCTTCTTCTAGTACACAATTTTATATTGTTGTTGGGAAGACTTATACGGATAATGAATTAAATATTTTAGGTTCAAGAACTGGCAATTCATGGACAGAAGCACAAAAAGAAATTTACAAGACAATTGGTGGTACACCAATGTTAGATATGCAATATACCGTATTTGGACAAACTGTAGAAGGACAAGATATTGTTGATAAAATTGTTTCTGCACCTCGAGATCCTTATGATCGTCCATTTAATGACATTAGAATGTTGAAGGTTTCTGTTATAGAAGAGTAATTAACGCTTTACAAACTATAAACTCCATACATTTGTAATAAAACATAAATGTATGGTTTTTTTATTTTATGCACTTAATAAAAGTTAATCAAAAAAATGCTATCACAACGACAATTATTTTTACAACATGTTGCACAAACATCACCTGAGCCATTAGCATTAGAAATAGAAAAAGCTGAAGGTATTTATTTGTATGATACTTCAGGTAAAAAATACATCGATTTAATAGCTGGAATTTCAGTAAGTAATATAGGACACTGCCATCCAAATGTAGTAAATGCTATACAACAACAAGCAAAAACCTATATGCACACTTTGGTGTATGGCGAATTTATACAATCGCCACAAGTTCAATTAGCAAAGTATCTATCAGATTTGCTGCCTGAAAATTTGAACAGTATTTATTTTACCAATAGTGGTGCTGAAGCAACCGAAGGTGCCATGAAATTAGCAAAGCGATTTACTGGCAAACCTGAGATTATTTCTTGTGTAAACGCCTATCACGGAAGTACACAAGGAGCATTGAGTTTGCTCGGAGATGAATTTTTCAAATCTGCATTCCGTCCATTACTGCCAGATACTCGACAAATCAGGTATAATAATTTAGAGGATATCGAGTTGATTACAGAACGAACTGCGGCATTTTTTTTAGAAAGTGTACAAGCTGAAGCTGGTGTTATTGCTCCAACTAAAGAATTTTTGATTGCAGTAAGACAAAAATGCAACGAAACAGGCACATTATTAGTTTTAGATGAAATTCAAACTGGTTGTGGGCGAACTGGAAAACTATTTACCTTTGAGCATTTTGGCATTTTGCCTGATATTATTTTATTGGCTAAAGGATTAGGTGGTGGTATGCCTATTGGTTGCTTTATTTCTGACAAAAGAATTATGCAAAGTCTAACACACAATCCTGTTCTCGGTCATATTACTACATTTGGCGGAAATGCTGTTTGCTGTGCTGCTGCATTAGCCAATATTCAAACCATTCATCAACAAGAATTATATATTGATGTACCCAAAAAGGCAGCATTGTTCCTGCAATTATTAAAACATCCAAAGATTAAAAAAATTAATAATTTCGGCTTATTGATGGCTGTTTATTTGGATAGTTTCGAACAAATACATCAAGTCATTCAATATTGTTTAAAAAATGGACTAATTACAGATTGGTTCTTGTTTGCCAATAATTGTCTGCGTATTGCTCCGCCATTAATTATTACTGAAGATGAAATACAAGCTAGTTGTTCTATTCTTTTGGCGGCTTTAGATACTTTATAATCTTTCTCGATATTTATGTAAAGTAAAACTAAACATAGTGCCTTCATTTAAAGTGCTACTCACATTTATTGTTTCTTCATGTGCTTCAATAATATTCTTTACGATAGATAGTCCAAGTCCTGTACCTCCAACTTTTCTTGCTCTACTTTTATCCGCACGATAGAAACGTTCAAATAATCTAGGCAAATGCTCCTCTGCAATTCCTGGTCCATTATCGCTTATTTCTATCATATATTGTTCATCTAGATCATAAATTCTAATATCTACTTTGCCATTTTCATTATTATATTTTATTGAATTAGAAATAATATTTTCCAATACCTGCATAATTCTTTTTTCATCAGCAAATACAAAAAATTCATTCTCATGATTAAAAACTTTTACTTTTACTTTACAATCTTCAGCTAAAAATTGATACTGAGCAATTACTTTTTTAATTAATTTGACAATATCAAACCCATCTTTTTCTAATTGTATGCGACCCGTTTCAAACTTAGAAATTTCTAACAAATCACTAACAATAACTTCCAATCTATCGATATTAGATGCTGCTTTTCCTAAATAAGATTTCATAAAATCCTTATCCTCTAAATTTGAATCTAATAAAGTTTCAATATAACCTTGTGCATTAAAAATTGGGGTTTTTAATTCATGAGAAACATTGCCCACAAACTCTTTCCTATATTGCTCTAGTTTTCGTAATTCACGTATTTGCTTGTTTTTATTGATAGCCCATTCAGCAACATCTCGCTCAACTGTCAGCATAATATTTCCTTTAGATGATTTTACCTCATGCTGAAATTTTAAAGGTTTGCCTATTGTTTTGTATATAATCTTGATTTTATCATAAATCAATTGCTTTAATACATATCTAAACAAAATAAAAGAACAGAAAAATATCGCAAAAAAGAAAATAAAATGAGCAAATATGTTTATTTGGTGTTCAAATAGCTCATTAACCACGAAAAAAAAAGCAGTAGAAAAAAATGCTACTGCTATACTTGTATAAATTGATATTGTATTTAGAGAAGAGTTTCCTCTCATATTTCATCAAATTTGTATCCTATACCTTTTACTGTTTTTATTAAATCTTCTCCCAACTTTTCTCTTAGTTTTCTGATATGAACATCGATTGTTCTATCGCCAACAATGATATCACGACCCCAAATCTCATTTAAGATTTCATCTCGTTTAAATACTTTACCTGGCTTAGATGCTAATAAATACAACAATTCAAATTCTTTTCTAGGCACTGCCATTTCTGTACCTTTGAACGTAATTAAATAACGCTCTCTGTCAATTTTAATATCGCCCACTTCTAAGAATGAAGCTTTAGACTCTTTGGTTTCATATCTTCTCAACAAAGCTCTTAATCTACTGATTAATACTCTTGGCTTAATTGGCTTACTGATATAATCATCGGCACCAGTTTCAAAACCTGCAATTTGAGAATAATCTTCAGTTCTTGCTGTTAAAAATGCAATAATGGTATTTTCAAATTGTGGCATTTCTCTAAGTGTTCTACATGCTTCAATTCCATCCATTTCAGGCATCATCACATCTAATAAAATAATATCTGGTTCTTCTTTTTTTGCTTTTTCTAAAGCAACTTTTCCGTTCTCGGCAGTAGAAACAAGAAATCCATCTTTTTCTAAATTATAACTTAAGAATTCTAAAATGTCTTGTTCGTCATCTACAACTAAAACCTTAAAAACTTTTTCGCCTGTACTCATATATAGTCTAATTTAATGCAAATTTAACACAAAATTTTGTATCGCCAAAACTTTATTCTACAAACATAAAAAATTTATCTGTTATTCTGTTTATATTAGCGAACAATTTTTTATAATCATCAAAAATAATTAAAAATGAAAGGTATTATCTTGGCTGGAGGCTCTGGAACTCGACTTTATCCAATTACAATGGCTATCAGTAAACAAATTATGCCCATATATGATAAGCCAATGATTTACTATCCGTTATCTGTTTTGATGCAAGCTGGAATTAATGAGATATTGATTATATCTACACCACACGATTTGCCTCATTTTGAAAGATTATTAGGTGATGGGAAAAAATATGGTTGTAATTTTCAATATGCTATTCAGGAAGTTCCCAATGGACTGGCACAAGCTTTTGTAATTGGAAAATCGTTTATTGGCGATGATAAAGTTGCTTTAATTTTAGGTGATAATATTTTTTATGGCTCAGGATTAGAAGATTTATTGGTAAAAAATAACAATCCTGATGGTGGTGTAATTTATGCCTATCACGTTTCAGACCCAGAAAGATATGGTGTTGTTGAATTTGATGAGCAATTAAATGCCGTGTCTATCGAAGAAAAACCAACAAATCCTAAATCGAACTATGCCGTTCCTGGTTTGTATTTCTATGATAATGATGTCGTTGAAATTGCCGAGAACCTAGAGCCATCTCCTCGTGGAGAATATGAAATTACAGATGTCAATAAAGAATATCTAAAAAGAGGTAAACTAAAAGTTGGCATTTTAGATAGAGGCACCGCTTGGTTAGACACTGGCACGTTTAATTCTCTGATGCAAGCCTCTCAATTCGTACAAGTAATTGAAGAAAGACAAGGTTTAAAAGTTGGTTGCATTGAAGAAATTGCTTATAAAAAAGGATTTATCACGGCTGACCAATTAAAAGAAATAGCACAACCATTATTAAAAAGTGGCTACGGACAATATTTAATAGAATTAGTAAAATAATAAGATGAAAGTAATCGTAACAGGCGGAACAGGATATATTGGTTCACACACCATTGTAGATTTATTAGAAAATGACTTTGAAGTGGTATGCATTGATAATTTAGCACGCTCAACAAAATATCCAATTGGAGCAATTGAGCAAATCACAGAGAAAAAATTTAAGTTTTATCAAATTGATTTGTGCAACAAACAAGAAACATTTGATGTTTTAGAACAACACAAAGATGCCGTTGGTATTATACATTTTGCAGCATTTAAAACAGTGCCAGAATCAGTTGCTAATCCAATATTATATTACAACAACAACTTAATTTCATTAAATAATATTTTAGAAGGTATTCAAAAATTTGGCATTCCAAATTTTGTATTTTCATCTTCATGTTCTGTATATGGAAATGCCAAAGCATTGCCTGTAACGGAGGAAACACCTTTTCAAGAAGCTGAATCGGCGTATGCACATACGAAACAAATCGGCGAACAAATCATACAACACTATTCTAAAGTCAATACCACAAAATCTATTTTATTAAGATACTTCAATCCAGTTGGAGCCCATCCAAGTGGAATTTTGGGGGAAATGTTATTGAATAGACCAGATAATTTAGTACCTTATATCACACAAACAGCTATTGGGAAGTTAGAGCAATTGACCGTTTTTGGTGGTGATTATGATACCCCAGATGGTTCTTGCGTGCGTGATTATATTCATGTTTGTGATATTGCACATGCACATACTTTAGCTTTAAAATATCTAATCGAAAATCAAAACCATTCTAATTGTGAGATTTTTAATTTAGGAACTGGAAATGGAGTTTCTGTTTTAGAAGCCATTCATGCATTTGAAAAAACAACAGGTCAAAAATTAAATTATAAGGTTGGTGCAAGACGTGCTGGCGACGTAGAAAAAATTTATGCCAACAATGAAAAAGCATCTAAGGCTTTAAAATGGCATTGTCAATATAATATTGAAGATGCTATGCTTTCCGCTTGGAAATGGGAAAATAAAATGAAAGAATTAGCATTGTTGTAAGTTTTGATTTAATTTCTTAGCTGATTTTGTTATATCTTTGATTTGATATGATTTTTTATAAACAATTACTGAGGAATATATTAAAGGTTAGACTTTTCGTCATTCTATCGTTATTTTTTTTCAATTCTCTAAATGCACAGAGTACAATATTAATTCCTAATGGACAATTCCAAATAGACTATTCTAAACAATTAATTGTTTCTAATTTTAATATTTTAGCAATAAATTCAACATTAGAAGAAGCATTCAATAAGATTCAACTAGACAAAATCTATACTTTTTCAGCTCCAATAAGTAGTGTAGAGATTGGAAAGTCATATCCAATAAAGGATGAAGAAGGACATCGATATCAATTATTCTTTACAGAATTGCCGCTTATTCATATTACTACAAATAATATTATAGTAGATGAGCCAAGGCGTTTTGCATCATTTTTTATGGCAGAGTCAAATGGCATGATTGTAAATGAGCATATAGGAATAGAATATAGAGGTGCTAGCTCACAAAATTATCCAAAAAAATCTTTGAGAATTGAATTTTGGGCAGACTCCACTGGCGAAGAAACTAAAGATGTTCGTTTATTGGGCATGAGAGAAGACGATGATTGGAATTTACAAGCAATGTATAATGAACCACTAAGATTCAACAATGTAGTTTCGTTTGATTTATGGCAACAAATAGATACGCTTTATTATATTAAAAAAGAACAGAAAGCTGTTAATGGCGTAAATATGAAATACGCAGAAGTGTTTATTAATAATGAATATAGAGGCGTTTATGGTGTAGGCGAACGAGTTGATAGATCTCAATTGAAATTGAAAAAATTTAAGGATGATGAAATAAGAGGAGAACTATATAAAGGAAGCGATTGGACCGATGCTGTCTTAATGAATAAGGCACCTGTTTATGATAATTCTAAAGCATTATGGGCTGGATTTGAATATGAATACCCAGACGCAGAAGAAATAATAGATTGGGAGAATTTATATAATTTAATTTCTTTTGTAGAGAAGTCTTCTGATGAAGAATTTTATTTAGCTTATCCAGATAAGATGGTAGTGGACAATTTGGTAAATTATTTTATATTCCTTAATTTAACCTATGCAGCAGACAATACTGGCAAGAATCTATACATTGCAAAATATGATAAAAATGAACCTTATTTTTATGTTCCTTGGGATTTAGACGGCACCTTTGGATTATTTTGGGATGGTTCAAATCATAATAATACTACAGGATTATTGTCAAATAATTTATACGATAGATTATTGAAAGATTGTTCAGAAAACGGATTTGTAGAAAGATTAAAAAGTAGATGGAAATTCTTGAGAACTCAGGTAATTACTTATGAAAACATTACACAAATGTTTGAGAAGCAAATGGAATACTTATCAAGAAATGGTATTTATCAGAGAGAAGAATTAGCTTGGAATAAATATATTTACCCCAAAACTCAATATGCTTATACTACAAACTGGCTTAAATTAAGACTGAATAACTTAGATAGTTTTTTTAGTCAAGATTGTAAAGGATTTGATTTTAAAGATAATATTCCATATTCATTTATACTATTCCCAAACCCAACATCATCTTTATTAAATATTCAATCTGAGATTTCAGATGAATTCTATATTTATGATATCAATGGTATTGTTCTTAAAAGTGGCTATATATCTACGGGGCTAAATATAATAGATGTTTCAGATTTGAAATGTGGAATATATTTTTTTAAACCATTAAAAAGTAATCCTAATAAGTTTATTGTACAATAGGCTTTGATTAGAAAAACCCTTCTAATAAGAATTGTCTTAAATAATAAGCCTATGTAAAAATCGCTATGCTTTCCGCTTGGAAATGGGAAAATAAAATGAAAGAATTGAACTTATAATTCCTTTCTAAAAACTGATAACACCAAGTGAATAAGGATAAATTTTAATTTTATTAGTAGATCTGTTTTCCTTTTTGTATTGAATTAAGGTGTTTTTTGAAGGATAATCTTTCAAAAATGCAGCAAATCCAGTATGTGCATACAACTTATCCGCAACAATATATTCAATTTGCTTTTTTAATTTTGTAGGTGGAATAGCTAAATGAACCGTTATTGGAGCAGTATTGATAAAATAAAGGTATGTTTTTTTATTCTCTGAGCTATAAAATGTTTGTACAACGAAATTAGAGGCAACTTCTTTATCTAATTGATGTGGTATTAATTTGGCTTTATTTTTTACAATAATATCAGCTAGAAACTTATAAGGAAAGTATAACGCTCCAACAGCAAAATTATCTTTTTGGTAAGTATATTGACGTTTTGGATGAGCCTGTCCTATCATTGCTCCAATATCGTGTAAACAAGCAATATCAATACGATTAAGCTTGTTATATTGTATTATATTATTTAAAAATTGGGCAGTCGATGCAGCTTGTAAAAATGTATTACCTCCATATAAATTAAAAATTCCCCATTCTGTAATCCAAATTTTTTTCTTCTGCTCTTTATCAATTGAGTTAAAATATTCCAATAATTTTGTTGTATAGTTTGTATAATATGGATTACTAATATCAACAGATTTTAGGAAAATTTCATCGAAATTCTTTTGTTTATCATCAATTGGAAAATAAGAATGAACGATATAGGCATCAAAGTCTGTGGTAGAAAATTTTTTATTCCATTCATGCATAAATTGACTTCTCTTGTCCTTTAAATTATTGACATCTAACGTTTCAGCAACCAATCCAATTTTCAAATCAGGATAGTTTTTTCTTATTGCTTGAATGTATTTTTGAATAGTATCTAAATATACTTGTCCATTTGGAAAAACATGACGATAATTACCCATATTTAGTTCATTGCCTAATTCTACACCGATTAGCTCAATATTTTCCTTTTTCAATCGGTCAATAACGATTTGCATTTTTTCAACATTGCCATCTAAAACATTAACACAATAAATTACTTTAGCATTAGTTTGTTTACATAAACTGACAAAATTCTCAATGATATTATATTTTCTATCTTTTGTTTGATTATAGAGCATGATACTTTTAAATCCTATTGGTCTTTTCTTTGGATTATAGCCATATCCAACTTCATCTGGATAATAATTATTGGCTACACCTCCTCCTGGAAATCTCAAAACAACATTGCCACTTTCTTTTAATAATTCAACAAAGTCCTTTGATTTATCAATTTCTTTTGTCCAAATAAATCCTGTATTTAAACCAAATAGATTATCCGCATATAATTGTTGCTCTTTTGAATAATCTAATTTTAAACCAATATCAATAGAGGAAGACTTGGTTGTAACTTCTGCAATTTGTTTTTTTTCCTTTTTAGATGGCGTACAATTTTTAAGAATCGCAAAAATGACAAATATTATCAAAAAATATTTAAGTAGCTTTTTCACGTTCCAAGCGTTTATGTTTCCAATAAATCTTTTCTTTTACTCTAAAATATTCAACAAAAGCAAAGAAATAGAAAATACCAAATGCATTTAAAGCATAACCTCCACTAAACATACCACTGGTAAAACCAACCACACAACCCAACATTCCCATATTATAATAAATATCATTTCGATAATGCTTTACTTTAAAAAATACATAAATTGGATATAAGAACATGGAAGTTTGTAATATCGTACCGATAATTCCATGTGCTACTAAAATACCAACAATTCCAGTATCTGAATAAATGAATTTTCCCATTTCTAGATATAGTGTTTCAGGTTTCACATATCCAATTCCCCAAAACATAAAAGTGGGATGACGCATAAAGAAATCATAAGCATTTGTAAATTGAATAATTCTTGAATCTGCAGATGCTTCTCCAGTTTCCATACCCATCATAAACTTAAAGAAATTAATAAACATATCTGCCGTAAATTGCAGAAGCATAGGATTGATATAATAAATAATCCCCAAAATAAGACCAGAAAACAAGACCAACTGTGATAATCGGTTAATGACTTCATACCATCTCAACTTGAAAAACATATAAATAATTATTGGTATCAATACCGATAAAATTTCTGTACGTTGTTTATCCAAGAAAAACATATAAGCCAAGAAAATCATGGTGGCTATTAAATGTAAAAACTTATTTCTTACTAAAAATACTACAAAATGATAGGACAAGGCAAATATGATATAAACACTACCAAAACGCCAAATATATCCACCTTTTGATGGATTATATCCCACTAAACTTTCATCTGCTTTGTAGGTTTGTGGGTCTAAATAGATATTTAGAATGACATACAAAATTAAATCAAACCAACCCACCATAACGCCAGCAAGGCAGTATTGTTTTATTGTAATTTTCTCACTTTTGATTAAAAAATACATTAAGCTTGCTGAAACTACCAAATACCTTGGCATTGCACTGATTAAGGCTTTCAAAATTTTAACATCAAGTGTAAGATGCGAGGCGATGGAGTTATAAATTGGCGTTAAACACCAAACAAGCACAAACAAATCAATCAATGTTAGACGCTTATAAATAAATATAGCGACATACCAATAAACACCTGTCAATAATAACATTAGAGGAATAAGAATAACCACAAAAATCCCTCCAATACTACTCACTGCTGAAAACTGAGAAAAGGTATTACTGTTACAAAATAAAGAATAGATAAATAGAAAAACAATTTTTTTCTCATAACCTTCTTGGTCACGAGTATAAAGCACCATATCTAAAAATGTATTTCCCCTTCCCAAATGCTTTGTAATTAATTCAATTGAATGTCAAAGGTAGTAGTTTTTATTGTAGAAATTTTCAGATTATTGGTATTTTAACAGAATTTTCTAAGGAACGCATTTTAAAAACTCGCTTCTACTTTATTACTAGAAAATAAGTGTCTGTCAATCCTGGAATACTATTTCTTTGGTATCCAAAACTTTCAGGCTGATGAATCATTTGTTGAAAAATTGAATCTTTTTGTGTTCTTTTTAATTTAAACATCGTTGGCGTAACATAAACAACATTAGGACGTTCAGTTTGAATAAATTGAGATAAGAGATAATCTGGTTTTGAAATAAATGCACCTATATTATATGATTTAAAATTTTGTGTCATTAAAGTGTTGAGTTGTCCGTCTATATCAAAAACATTAACAGAATCTGTTTTATACTTATTTTCTAAAAAAAGAATTGCTTTTTTATTCATCATATTTTTATCTGTACCAAATAAATCAAAATACTTAAAGTCTTTAGCTTTTGGAGAAGTAAGTATAAAAAATAAAGCAAATGCTACTAATCCCTTCCATGATGAATTTAAGCTTTCCTTAAAAACGGTACTTAAAAATAGAAAAATTAAAGGCATTAGCAATACTAAATAATGTGTTCTTGGGTGAGCATATATACTTGATGCTATCGACGGCAGAATCCCTAAGATTAAAACTAGAAATACAAGCCAATTTGTTTTAAATCTTTCAATAATTAAAGGCAAACTTTGTCTAAAACACCAAAAAACATACAAACCAATCAAACATGTACCAATAAAAAAGGGAATTTTGTTAAGATGAGCAAAAGGAAAAAATAGATTTGAAATGATGAAAACCAAATGACTAAAAAATAATTTTGTATTATACAAAATATGCTTCCAAAATGGACTATTTACATTCAACATGATTTCTTTCAGTTGATAAGGAGCTTTAAAACTTTTATCCAAAGCTTCTTGAACATCAAACCACCAAATCACATCTTGTTTTGTCCAAGTATAATAATTATATGCATAATGCTGCAAAAAAACACCTATTCCTCTTGATGCATCTTCATTATTTAACGGCGTTCGATAGGCTTTATAACTTAACAGTATTAGAAAAAACAGCAAAGCAAAATAAAGAACATTACTTTTATTCAATGTTCTGATATTTTTAATACTTAATACAAAAAGCAAGAGAAGTATAAAGATAAATGACAAGTATAATTCTGGACGTGCGTACCCACAAATCAAAAAGGCAATTGCAAAAACAATAGTTTTATTGATAGTGTTTTTTAAAAATGCAACAATAATTCCCGCAGATAAAATGATACATATTGAAAAATGAGAGATTTTGGGCCATGCTGGTAAATTATAAGTATTTACTAGCCACATAGAACTCAAGAAAAAAGCTACGAATAAAGATGCTTTATACGCTCGCATAAAACTAAAAGTCAAAATTGTACTTGCAATAAAAAGTACTTTGTAATTCAGATAATACAAAGCTATTCTATTACTTTCAACATAGGAAAGGATTTTATACCATACAGAATAGATTGGTCCCCAAGTTTTTGGAAATGCTTTCCAAAGCCAAAATCCTCTGTCTAAATATCTTGCCTCGTCCCAAAGCAAAACATCCATATTGTTTTCTAAATTATGCACCACAAATATGCCCATTATTATTAATAGACAAATAGCTATAAAATCATTAATTATAAAAAGTTCTCTTTTAAATTTATCTAGCATAAAATCTTTCACAAGGTAAGTTGTTTTTAAAGTTTATAACTATCAATGGGTTTAATTATATTTTTATTTACTTCGTTTTCTCCAATAGATAAACATCTCCTAATGTCGGAATAGCTTGTTTATAATAATTAAATCGTTCTGGTTCTGCTATCATTTGTTGAAACAAACTATCTGTTTTGTTTTTCTTTAGTTTCATCATGGTTGGCGTGACATAAATAATATCGGGTTGTTCTTTTAGTACAATCGATGAAATCAATACAGAATCTTCTTTTATTAAAGGTCGAATATTACTTGATTTAAAATTACTATTCATCAAAGATGGCATCAATCCATCAATATCCAAAATTGTAGTTGGCTTATCTTGATATTTATCTTCAATAAAATTAATTGTTTTTTTGGTCATCATATTTTTATCTGTACCATATAAATCAAAAAACTGAAAGTCTTTTGCTTTAGGCATAAAAAATATAAAAACTACAAAGATGAGTAGGCTGTGAAAAACATTTGATGTTTTATGCTTTGGAAAAAATGCACTGAATATAAAAAAGATAAAAGGAAATAAAATAACCAAATAATGTGTTCTAGGGTGTGCATAAATAGATGATGCAATAGATGGCAAAACAGATATTAACAAGAAGCCAAACAAAAGAAACTGTTCCTTTATCAATTGAAAGAAATACTTAATTTGACACTTGTTTTTATATAGAAGATAAAGCGACAATAAAGAACTAAGTACAAAAAATATTTTTTTACTAATAAAATGAAATGGAAAAATTAGATTACTTATTAAGCTAAATGATTTTGACAATAATAATTGAATATTAAACGAAAAATGTTGCCACAAATAAGGATTTTGTACAAAATTTTTAAGTGTATAAGGAGGTTTAAAACAACGCATTACTGCATCTTGAAAATCGAACCACCACAAAATATCTTGTTTGTTCCAAATAGAATAATTTAATGCAAAATGTTGTATAAATACACCCAAACCCCTTTGAGCATCACCACTAGTTAGTGGCGTTCGGTAAAGTTTGTAAGTAATACCCACAAATAACAACCAAACACAAATACTTAAGATATTCGATGGGTTAATATTCTTTCTATTGATAAAAATTAAAATAAATAACAATAAAACAGAAAAAATAAACGATAAATATAGTTCAGGACGAGCAAAGCCACAGATTAAAAAAGCAATTGAAAAAACAACAATTTGATTGATGGTACTTTTTAAATATTGTATAAATATAGCAGCAAATAGAATTATACAAATAACAAAATGAGATATTTTTGGCCAAGACGGCAAATTATAAGGATGAATCAGCCACATACAAGTAAAGAATAAAGCCATCACTTTTGGCATTCTCAAAGCAACCATAAAAAGATAAGCCAAAATTGAACTTAAAAGAAACAGTATTTTGAAATTCAAATAATATAAAGCTATCTTATTTTGCTCAATATAGGATAATAATTTATACCAAACTGAATAAACAGGTCCCCAAGTATTTGGAATAATTTTCCATAATAAAAATCCTCTATCTAAATATATTGCTTCATCCCAAAGCAGTACATCCATATAATCTTGAAGCTGTCTAGCAATTAAAAACCCAAGCAATAGGATTAGACCTACATTAATAATATCTTGTTTATTATATTTTGGCTTTAAGGTTTCCATTAAAAATGGAAACTAAGATACTGTTTTTTTATGAGTTGGAATGAGATTGTTTAGCTGATAAATCACCTAGTATAATATAGTATCATGGTAACTTTTCCATGTTTTTCTATTTTTTCAATCTTATATTGTTGCATTCGATTTAGTTGTTCATCTGAAAAATCATTCCCAACATTTGAATATAAAATAAATGAATAATCATCAATGATTTTTCCATGTATATTAACCATTGAACGACTATCACCTGATAAATAATATTGTTGCTTGGATATATTTATGGGAAAAACTGTACCTAATTTTGAATAATCAATGTTCTCTGATTTTATATATCTGTCAAAATCATTTTTTAAGAAAATAAATGACAAATATTCTAAAGTACAATCCCAACCATTTGAAATGCGATTACCATATATTTGAAAATGACCTAACGGCAACAAACACAATATCCATAGCCAATTTTTATATTGCTTATTTAAAAAATAAATAGAATCAATAAGGAGAAATATATACACGACCAAGAAATAGCGATGTCCAATTGGGTTAGATAAAAAAACAAAACCTCCAGCGAAAACTACAAAAGGAATAATCCAAAACAATTGAAGCCTACCTATATTCTTTGTTATATAAAATTGTAACAACTGAATAATAAAAAGTAATACAATCCCAAAGTCAAAAAGAACTCTTGCTAAGGCAATAAAATTCATAGTTAATCCTCTGAAATTAACCAACTTTCGATGTTCGCTCCAATTATTTTCTAAAGCAATAAAATGCTGAGTAAATAAAGTATGATAAAACATCCATAAGCCAAATAATAACAATGCTGGTAAAAAAATTAGTATAGATTTCTTTAGATTTTTATTGTTTAAATAATAAACAAAAAACAAACTAAAAATAAAGAATAATCCACGAGCTGCAACACTACAGATACCTATAGCAATTATACTCAATAAAATTTTTCGTTCAAATAAAATACAATAGATACCAAATAAATAAAGCAAGGAAAGCATTAAATCATAGCTTACTAAAGTATGTTGTGTGAGTATTGCAGGAATAAAAAAATAGCCCAAAATGGTAAATGCTTGTAATTTATAGGAGAAATTTAGATGTTGTAAAATTTTTACTAATGAAAACAAGCCTAATAAGCTTGGAAGTAGCATTGACAAGTGTGCGGCAAATAAGTTTAAGCCAAATAATTTATAAAAAACAACAATATAAATATAAAAAAAGGGAGGATGTCCAGCATCTAAATCGTTAGGTAAAATTAAGTTACCAAACCCATGTTCAAAATAGTATTGGGTTATAGAAGAAGTTAGTAAGCTATCCCAAAAAAAGGGTTTATCCCACGAAAAAAAATTAACAACTAATGCCAATCCAAAAGCAAATACAAAAATTAAATTTTGTCTATCTTTAATAATTCTGTTCATCTGTTACCAAACAAAAGTAGTGATAAATATTAGAAGAAAAAGATGGAAATTCTTTGTAAAAGTATCCTGATTATATCGTTTGTACTATTAAAATACATCTCTATTGTCAAGATTTAAAAATATTATTAAAACATCTTACTTTTGTAAGATAAATAAGTGTAATGTTTAAAAAATTAAAAGCTATTCTTTTTGCAAAATGTCCTAATTGTTATAAAGGAAATTTATTTTTAGATTCTAATCCATATCATATTAAAAATATGGATAAAATGCATAAAAATTGTCCGAATTGCAACTTAGATTATAGCAACGAAACTGGTTTTTATTGGCTATCTATGTACACTGGTTATTTCCTAAGTGGTGTTTTATCTGTTGTTTTTTTTCTAATCTTTACTTCCATTTATGGATTTTTAAACAAAGTTGGCACTTTTGTTATTTTAAATACTATTTTAATGTTAGTGCTTATTCCAATGATTTTCAGATGGTCTAGAAGCCTAACTTTTCACTTAGCTTATAAAATGGATAAAAGCTAACCTATATTTATAATAATATCGTGAATATCAATTATCTTCATCAAAATAAATATTAAAGATGCTTACCAAAGAACAAGAACAATATAGAAAATTGGTGCTTAATCCAATTTCTTTTAAAGCTGGACTTTTTGCAAAACTTCCTTTAGCAGGAGTTGCTGATTGTCGCATGACTGAATTAAATGAAACAACCTGTAAAATTACTGTCCCTTATCGTTTTTTAAATAAGAACCCTTTTGATACAACATATTGGGCTGTACTTGGTATGGCTGCTGAAATGGCTGGTGGGGCTTTATTATTAATGTATATTCACAAAAGTAATCCTTCTGTTTCTACATTTGTTACTGGACTTTCTTCCAAATTTATTAAGACAGCAACTGGTTTAACTACATTTGTTTGCGAAGAAGGCATGATGATTAGAGAACGTGTTCAAAAAGCAATAGAAACTGGAGAACCAGACGCATTTACTTAATGTGAAATCTATTGGTATGACAACACGGAAATATTACATCAGAATTTATTTTGAATGGAGTATTACAAGAAAAAAGAAGTAAAAAATTATTAAATAAAAAGGTCAGAATTTTTCTGACCTTTTTTATATTAATTTGTTGCAATATTTATTTTACACCATCATTTTGACGCATAAATTCTAATATTTCTCTCGCTTCTTCACCACTTAAATTTTGGTCTGGCATACGAACTAAACAAATTTCAATTTGTTTTTGTAACTCAGGGTCTTTATCTAACATTGTATCTGGATTTGTAATAAAATTCATAATCCAATGAGCTGTATTTCTTTGAGTAACAATTTTCCAACCTGTCCAACTAATTTTTCATCTGTTGTTGTGGCAAGACATACATTTTGTTTCAGAAATTGCTTTTCCTTTGTAGCCATTGCATCTAATCCTGCTAATTGTAGATTTGATTCATCATATTCTCCTTCTCCACGTTTAGGATCATATTCTGCAACATCTTCTGTTACTTCTTCTGTAGTCGCTTCAGGAGCTGGAGCGCTAACCAGGAGTCTGAGTTTCACTATTATTACAAGCAACAAAGAACAATGTTGTTACTAAAGTAAGGGCTAATATTTTTTTTTTCTCATATCAAATAAATTTAAAACAAAGATAGTAATTAAATTGAAATAGAAATATGATTTTAATCATTTATCAAAAGTGTTCTGCTAAATATCGTTCTGCATCTAAGGCAGCGATACAGCCACTGTTCCCTGTGATGTTACAGCTTGTCTATAAATTCTATCTTGAACATCACCCGCGGCAAAAACACCTGCAACTTTAGTTTTGAAGATTTCGGTTTCAGTAATAATATAACCCACATCATCAACATCTAAAATGGTGCAAATACTTTAGAATTTGGCTCATGACCTATAGCTACAAAAAAAATCCTTCTAACTTTATTTCTTGCTCTTCTTTGTTTGATTATTTTTACTCTAATAGCTTCTACCTTTTGTCCGCCCAATACTTCAAAAGTTTCCGTATTCCAATAAATTTTAATATTTTGCGTATTTATTACCCCTGCCTTTGCATAACCTTAGATGCACGATTTCATCTTTTCGGACAATCATGTAATCGTTGACAAAGTTTTGAAAGATACAAAGCTTCTTCACATGCGGTGTCTCCAGCTCCAAACAATAGCAACCTCTTTCCTTTATAGGAAAAACCATCACAAATAGCGTACAAGCAGAAACTCCATTTCCATTCAATCTCATTTCAGATTCTAATCCCAACCATTTTGCTTTTGCACCAATTGGTGCAATAATTACTGTTTTTGCTTTTAATTCTTTTCATCATCAATCCAAACTGACTGAATTTTACTAGAAAATCTATACTTTCACTTACTGTTCCAAAACGAATATCCGTACCCATTCTTTTCAGCTTGACTTTGAAAATCAGACATCATTTTGAGTCCAGTTACAGCATCTGGATATCCTCGGATAATTTTCTACATCTGTCGTTGTCATTAATTGTCCTCCCGCTCAATTCCCAGATAAAGAATCGCTTTTAAATTTTGCCTTGCTGCATAAATTGCTGCGGTATAACCTGCTGGTCCTGTTCAATAATTAATACGTCTATAATTTCTGCGCATTTTTTTGTATTTTATCTGTTATTAATTCAATCTTTATTTTGTAATTTCTAAAATTAAACGATGGATTTCTTGAACTTGTGATTTCAAGTCTTTTTTTCCATCATTTATAATCACGAAGTTACTAAGTTTTATTTTTCTTCATCTGTTTTTGGTTTTTAATTTTTGCATAACTTCATCTGCAGTTATTCCATTCTCTATTTATAGTCCGTTCAATCCTCAATTCAGTTGATGCAGTAACTAAGATATTTTTATCCATGGATTTATAGCCTCCACTTTCAAAATAAAATAGCAGCTTCGTATAAAACATAATTCTCTGATTGATGTTTATTAAAAAATTGTTGTGCATCTATAAATACAGCAGGGATGTACAATTGCATTTAATTGTTGTAAAAGTGTATTATTATTAAAACCTTTGAAGCTATAAAAGTTCTATTATATTCATTGTTTAGATAAGCTTTCCTCGCCAAATAATGCAAACAATTTGTTCTTTTTTATAATTTGATTTTCGTTGATGATATGTTTTTTGTAACGAACATCGGCGTAATAAACCGAATATTAAAAAGTTGCTGAAATAACAAAACAAATCTGAAGTTTTTCCACTACCATAGCCAATTCGTTACGCCAACTTTTAGCATAGCACCAGGATGCAGGACTGTCTTGAACTTTTTTACTCATTTCTAAAGAAATGGCACTACGTTCAATTTTCATTTTGTTGTACTATCCACTTGAATAGAAATGTATTATCTCCTTCATTTACGGCAACAATATTTTCCATGAATACCAGCAATAGTTACAATTTTACCCAACTTTTAAATCAGCAATATATTTTTCTGTTCCTTTGCCTTCTTAGATTGCGGACGAATTAAAAAGAAATAAAAACAACAAACATCAACCGCAAACATGATTAATGTGAATGTAGAGTTTTGAGCGGCTTGTTGCTGTAAAATAAATAATTGAACATGATATAATTAGATTTCTTTCAATATAAAAAGAAAGGCAAGTTACTCATATCGCACCGCTACAACTGACTACCTTTTGTCCTTCCGACCTCGAGGATCAAGTGAGCTGGTCGTAAGGAGACTTGCCTGAGTGCAAAGATACATTTTTTTACTAATTAAGTATCAATAAACAATAATTTAAAATTACATCAAACTCACTAAATAAAACTACAATATATTTAAAAATAAAAAGTTACAATTGATGTTAATGACGAGTAACCTTAACTTTTAGCTACAATAAGATTATAAGATATATACTAAAACATTACATTTGAGTTATTTTTCAACAAAATGATTATACGCATATCTTTTTAGCATGAATTTTGATACTCTTTGATACTTTAAAAGCCGATAAAACAATTATTAAAAAGAATTTTTAACTGAAAACATTATTTATGACACCTTTAAACAAACTGTCAATTACCTTATTCTTATCATTAATATTAATGAATGGGGCAATTCAGAAAGAAGAAAAGCAAGAGAAAGCAAAAAAGAAATTAGCGAAGACAAAAGCCTTCAATAGAAGCTTTAGCAGATGGTCTTTAGAATTAAACTGCGGATTTAATTCACTATCAATACCTGCATACAGAGAACTATCGTTAATTCTGGTGTAAATGGAAAATTTAGCACTTCAAGAGTATCTCCATTTCATATTGATTTAGGTGCTAGATTTATTGATTAATAGATATGTTGGTATTAAAACAAATATTAGTTATGACCAAGTATCGCCCGGTTTTGGAGTTGGAAAAAGAGACTTATCTAAAATAACTTGATTTAAAGTTGACACTACTATGGTATAGATGTTGAAGGTGTTGTTAATTTAGGACAAATTATGCATTTCCTGAATTCATCGGTAGATTTGGCTTTATTAGGACATAATCGTGAGTTGGTTATAGAAGTTTTAAATTAGACAAAGATAAAATTGACTTGTCAGAAATTCGAAGCAATTATGCTGACAAGAATTAAAAAGAGACAATATTATTGATTTTAAATGGGTATTACACACACAATTTAGAATTATTGATTAGACTAGTATTGACTGCTGATTTTAGCCAAGCATTAATTTTTAAACAACAAACACAATTAAATGGCACAAGAAACAACAGAGGAATTGCACGTTGATGCAGTTTTACATACTTATACATTAGGTTTGACTTATAATTTCGGCAAAAAACAGTATATAGATTGGGCTAAAAAAGAATTAGCTACTAAGAAAGCTTTAGATGATTTGAAAAACGAATACTATAAAGACAGAGAAGGTATCAAAGGAGAAATTCAAAGTTTAAGAGATGAAGTTGAATGCTTAAAATCAAAATGCAATGCGCAACAAACGAAGATTTGGATAAATTAAGAAATGAATTAAACCAAACAATCAACGATAAGTTAAAATCAATTCAAAATTCAACTGAGAAAGATGAAACGATTTTAGATTTAGTAAATAGTGGTTCTTTGGCAACTTATTTTGATTTTGATGTAAGAACACCACAAGTTAAATCAATGCAAGGTATCCAACAAATTGCTGATTATTTAAAAGCTAATCCGAATGCAAAATTAACTGTAACTGGTTATGCTGATGCAACAGGAACAAAAGCTTACAACGATCAATTAGCACAAGACAGAGCTAACAATGTTAAAAACATCTTAGTTCAACAAGGTATCAATGCATCAAGAATTAATGCAGTATCTGGTGGAATTGATAATTCTACAAATAGAAACTTAGCTAGAAAAGCTAATTACAAAATTTCTAAATAATAGCTTATTGCTTTAAATGATGAGTCCGCCTTTTGGCGGACTTTTTTATTTTTATTTAGTATTTAAAATTACTACCTAAGCCTATTTCAGTATAAGATGCGATCCCAGCATGTGCTTTAACACCAAAATTAAAATATGGCCGATTCTTCTTACCTAAAGCCAAGAAATTAATATTCGTACCAATTTTAAAATATATCGGCGTAAACATTTTATAAGGCGTAAATAAATAAACACCTAATGCATAAAAAATAGACGTTCGTCCAAATGCAATTTCATTACCTACATAAATACTCATTCTGCTTGCTGCTTTCTTTATTAATTTATCTTGAACCAATAGTCTGTTTTCTTGCAAATGTGGTTGTCCAAAATCAAATTCCAATAATGCACCACAATATAACTTATTAACGATATTAAAATAGCGTGCATATTGTACCGAACCCGATGTGATAATATGACTTTTGTCTTTATCAAATTTTGTAATATCACTCCAGCCAGTATTTAATAAGAAGCCCAATTCATTTTTATATTGTGATTTTTCAACTGGGTCGGTATTGAATGGTGTCGCCTTTTTAGAAATGCCTATATATCTTAATCCAAGTAAAAAAGTTGGCGTATTAAGTCCAAGATTGGGTAATCTTGTACCTCCACTAGAATAATGTGCAAATGCTATTCCTGTAATCAATTCAACATTTTTATATATCTTAAAATTTAAACCTAATCGGGCTTCTACAAAAATATTTATAGGTGATGCCATAGCATTATTGACTGGGTTACTTTGCTCGTCATAAACATTTGAGTCATAGGCGAATCCTCCAGAAAATCTTAAAATAAAATCAACAAATCTACTTCTGACAAATGGGTATGTAAAATATGCAAATGCTGCATATCCATTGCCTATGGTATCACTATTATGATGTAATAATGCAATAAAGCCTCCACCTAATTCAGGATATTTTAGTTTTCTTTGCCAATCCTTTTTGCCATTCGTTTGCTTAAAAGCTGAAATCTGAAAAACGTTTGTTGCTCCAGTAATTGTTGGTTGAAAATTTTTAGTATGTTTAAAAACCTTTCCAATTTGATAACTAGCATCTATCCCAAAATTATGATTTGGAATAATTTTCTCTTTTGCAAAAAGATTCGTAAGTTTTATAAAAAAAAGACAAATAAAAAATATTCTATAAAAAATCATTCTAATAGAATTTTCCTGTCAATATACTAATATCATCATTAAATAAGGAGTTGCCTTTATATTTTGAAATATGCTCATGCAATAACTTATTAAACAATGCAGGATTAAATTGATAATTGAACTTTAAAAAATCTAGGAGAAGATTAATTCCAAACTGCTTGTTATTATCATTTTCTAATTCAGTTAAACCATCAGTATAACAAACAATACTGGTGGCTTCTTTTATAGTAATTGTTTCAGAACTCATTTTTGGCAAATCTTCAAAAACGCCTAACATGGTTGTTCCTTTTTCTAACAATTGCATTTGATGAGGATTAATCAATATCGGAGGTACATGCCCACAATTTATATACGTCATCTCCTTACTTACAATATTGTATTTTGCTAAAAACAAGGTAACAAACATGTTTCCTTCTGTTACTGTAAATATCTTCTTATTTAATTTATGAATTAGCGTTTCTAAAGACATTTGCATATCCAAAACAGCATTCAAATAAGCCTGAATATTTGCCATTACTAATGCCGCTGAAATTCCTTTGCCAGAAATATCCGCAACACAGAATACAAATTCATTTTTGTTGATATGGATAACATCATAATAATCGCCTCCAATACCTTTGTATGGTACGTAGATCCCATCAAATTCATATAAGTTATTTTTGGGTAACTTTTTAGGAATTAGCATACCTTGTACTTTTGAAGCTAATTCTAATTCCTTTTCATATTCTTTTTTCTCAATTTCTTGCTTGAAAAGTCTTTTGTTTTCTAGGGCAACTGCAATAATATTGGTAATAACTTGAGCAAATTCCAGCAATTCTGTTTCATTAAAAAAACTATTCGAATTCATATTTCCAAATAGTACAAATGCAATGGCTTGAGATTTATGATAAACTGGGATTAAAAATTTGAAGTTGTGAAAAAGTAGTTGTTCTTCTTCATCTAAAATTTTGGGTGTAAAGTATTTATGAATATTATCAGCAATAGGAATAAAAGTATCTTGTTCTTCTTCTTTTAACCAAATTTTTCTTTTCCATACGCCATTAAAGACAAAGAATGCAATTTCTCCAACACCTAATTGTTCCTGAATAACTTCTTGATAGAGCTCTATTAATTGATCCGTAGAACAATTCATATTAATAGCTTCGGTAATATTTAACAAAAAATGCAATTGCTCTTGATTCGCTTTTAATTTATTTTGAAGCTCCTCCACTATGTTTGGTATTTGAATATCCAATTGCATAAAACTAAAATACAAAACATAAACGAAATATTCTACTATAAGCAAAAATTGAATTTTTAATTTTTATCAAAAAAACTTGTATTTACAAAAGATTTCCTTATTTTTAAAATAATATAAACAAAAACGAATGGAAAAATATGAATCGCCTTTAGAACGATTTTATCATTGGGAAAAAACACAACCAAATAAGACTTTTTTTAGACAAGCTTATCAAGGTCAATGGTTGTCCGTTACTTGGGCACAAGCTGGTACTGAAATTAGAAAAATGGCTAATTATTTAAAGTCTTTAAACTTGCCTGAGCATTCAAAGATTGCAATTATATCTAAAAATAGTATGCATTGGATTATGAGTGATTTGGCAATTATGATGTCTGGTCATATTTCTGTTCCATTGTATCCCACAATACCCGGCGATTTGATAAAATATTGTTTAGAACATAGCGAAACTAAGGTTTGTTTTGTAGGAAAATTAGATAATTGGAAAACTCAAGCACACGGCATTCCTGATGGCGTAAAGGTTATAAACTTTCCGATGTGGTCAGAATATTACGATGGCTACATCAATTGGGAAGATATTATGAAAAATACTGAACCATTAATGGAAAATCCTATTCCAAATCCAGATGATTTAATTACAATTATTTATACATCAGGCACAACAGGTTTGCCAAAAGGCGTTTTACACAGATATGGAGCAATAGGTTTTGCAGCTGCCAATGCCATGAAGTTACTAGATAATTTAAGTCCTGCAGATAGATTTTTTTCCTATCTACCATTATCGCATATTGCAGAAAGAATGTTAGTGGAAATGGGTAGTATATATTCTGGCGGGACGATGTCATTTGCTGAAAGCTTAGAAACTTTTCCAATGAATTTGAAGGAAACGAAACCTACTGTTTTCTTAGCTGTTCCGAGAATTTGGACTAAGTTCCAAATGGGTATTTTAGCAAAAATGAATCAAAATAAATTGGATTTGCTGATGCGTATTCCAATTGTAAATAATTTGATTAAGAAAAAAATTAAAGAAGGTTTGGGCTTGGAAAATGCCAAATATTTATTGAGTGGTGCTGCACCACTTCCTGTTGCGACAACCAATTGGTTTGATCATATTGGATTTAGAATCTATGAAGCTTATGCGATGACCGAAAACTGTGCCTATTCTCATTTAAGTTTGCCTAATTCAAGGAAAGTTGGTAGTGTGGGTTGTTCATTACCTTTTAATGAAGTTCGTTTTTCAGAAGAAGGAGAAATACAAGTAAAAAGTGATGCAATAATGGTTGGCTATTACAAAGAACCTGAAAAAACCAGAGAAACCATTACCGAAGACGGTTGGTTATGTACTGGCGACCAAGGTGTTGAAGACAATAAAGGATTCTTAACAATAACAGGAAGAGTTAAAGATATTTTCAAAACTGACAAAGGAAAATATGTAGCTCCAGCACCGATTGAAAATGAACTGTCAAAATCTACTTTAATAGAACAAGTTTGTGTGGTTGGAGCAAATTTGCCTCAAACAATGGCATTGGTTGTGCTTTCAGAAGAAGCAAAAGGCAAAAACAAAAATGAGGTGGATAAAGAATTAGAAGAATTAGCAACTTCTGTCAATAAAGGATTAGAAAAACATGAGCGAATGAAAAAAGTCGTGATTATGAACGAGGAATGGACAGTTGAAAACAACCTATTAACACCAACATTAAAAGTAAAACGTAACATCTTGGAGAAACAAAAACAAGATGCTTATCAAAATTGGTATCAACAAAAAGAAAGCGTGGTTTGGGAATAAAATAAATAGAAATTAAACTATAACAATTTTTAGAATCCAACTTTGGTTACAATTGGATAGTGGTCAGAAATTGGATTTTTAATCACTCTACAATCACTTGTTTTAAAATCTTTTGTTGTCAAAATGTAATCAATTCTCAACAAAGGAATACGGTTAAAAGTTTGGCCAATGCCTATATTATTTTGTAAAAAAGCATCATTCATATTCTTAGCAAGTATGTTATACGTATAGGAATTCGGCAAATCATTCAAATCGCCACAAATGACATACGGTTGATTTTGTTCATTTAAAATTAATTGAAAAATCCTTGTTTGTACAGCTCGTTTTTGAAAAGCATTTCTTAGTTTTCTAAGCATCTTTTTTACTGCATTTTCCTTTATTTCCTTTCCTTTTAAATCTTCAATAACTTGATATTCATTTTTTCCAAAATGGATAGATTGAAGATGAACATTAAAAATTCTAATTTGCTTATCTTGAAAGCTAACATCCGTTGATATTCCTTTGTAGGGAAATCTTTTATAACTATTGCTCTCATCTTCTTTCAATATTTTATTAGAAGAAAGAATGGGTAATTTTGAAAAAGTAGCAATACCCCATTCATCTGTATTTCGCAAAACCAATTCTCTGACAAAAAAATAATGCTTATATCCTAATTTTTTCAATCGTTTTATCGTATTAAAATTCTCAGACGTATCTGAATAAAACTCTTGAAAACAAATAATATCAGGATTTTCTTCCTCTATCGTTTCGAAAATTTTGTCTTGTGCTTGCTTATTCTCACTCCAATTATACAAATCAAAATTTCGCACATTATAAGACATGATTTTTATATTAGGCTCACTATTTACTTGGCTTTTTCTAAACCCAATAAGTTGCACAATTTGAGCTGCACTCAATACTAATGCAATAAAAGAAACCATAAAAAACCATCGCTTACGAAGTATCCAAATAAGTACAAACAATAGATTTAATGCAACAAAAATCGGAAATACAAAACCTAATACGGCTATCAATCCAAAATTTTCAGGACTTATATAACTTGCAGATAAACAGACCAACAAGCCTACAACACCAATGATATTGATAGTTCGGGAGAAAAATGATATAATCAAATGTAAGAATTTCAATCTTCTTTACTTATTTTGAATAAAAATTCTTTTTCAGCACTTGTCAGACTATCGTATCCCGATGAATTTATTTTGTCTAATATATTGTCTAATTTTTCTTGTTTTTCTCGCTTATTAAGCTCAGAAAATTCACTTTCTTTTTTATTCGTTTGCTGCTTTTTTTCTTGACCAGCATAAACCTTCTGTTGTTGTTGAGGTTTTCTATAAACCACTTTCATTTTTTCTTTTTTCTTAAAAATTGATTTAAAAAAATCTATAACATCATAAAATGGATGTGTCAAGTCATTGCCATTTCTAAGCAATGTAATATATAACCAGCCAAAAAATGCACCGCCAATATGGGCAATATGTCCACCAAAATTTCCATCATTTAGCATAATAATATCTAATACCAAAATTGCTAAGGCTATCCATTTCAATTTTATATTTCCTAATAGCAATAGTCTTATTTCATAATTTGGTGATAATGTAGCTGCCGCCCAAACAATAGCCATCACTCCAGCAGACGCACCATGCATAGAGCCATTCAAATTAAAGTTTGGATCTGCAAGTTGAATTAAATTCGTAATTAAAGCAAAAAATACCGCACCAAAAAAACCTCCAAAAAGATATAATGGTACAATCTTATTTCTGCCAATAAAATCTTGAACTATCATTCCAAACCAATACAACCACAACATATTAAATAAAATATGCATAAACCCAATGTGTGTAAATTGATAAGTCAAAATTCCCCATGGTTGGAAGAAAAATTGTCTGGAAGGAAAAAATGAAAGATGCTCTAATAACCAAGTACTTGTATGAAGTTTTGAAAAAAAATCTATCACGTTCAAAAAACTCAACAATAGGAAAACAAAGACATTTGCATAAATTATTTTAGTCAATGGTACACCAAATTTCAAGTGCCACTTTAAATCTTTCCATATTGAACCAAACAACATTTATAGTTAAATTTCGAATTACAAAATACACAAAAAGACAGACTTCAAGTAATAAAAATTCTTAAAAGTGATATAACAAATTCTTTTAATATTCTTTAAAAATTAAGATTTTTAGTAGATTCAAGAGATTTTTATAAGAAAAATAGTTTTTTTATAAAAAAAGTATTTACTTTGCAAAATCAAAACAAGTCAGGCAATTATTCATTGCAAACTTCCTATTGACATTTTATTATAGACAATTCATGTTTTTAAAACACAAATCTTATTTATTCTTATATGCATAATGCAGAACAACTAAACGTTTTATCGGTATCGGATTTAAAGGCAATTGCAGAATCAATGCTTATACCAAAAACTAAAATTAGCAAATTAAAAAAAGGAGAAATGATTGAGCTTATTTTAAAACAAGCCAATAACAATACTTCTGAAGAGCCTATTAATAAAATGACTATAACTCCTATTGATGAAGTTCAAAAAGAACCTACTCATCAAGAAGTTGAACAAATTAGAATTGATTCGGAATCTACTAAACAGAATTTAGAAGCTACGAGCGATGCAAATGTGGTAAATCCGGATACTAATCAAGAAAATGTTGTAGCTAATAATGATAAAAAGATAAGAAACAGAATAAACAAAGTTGTTCATAAAGTTAGCTCAAACACTCCCGCATCTCCTGAACTTAAAGAAAATGCACCTCAGGCAGTACAATTAAAAGATAGTATTGAAGAAGAGAAAGGAGAAGAAAAAATACTTGAAAAAAAACCATTTGAACATAAACCTAATCACAACAAACATCCAAAATATCCCAATCATCAAAACGGAAATAATAATAGAAACAATAACTCTGAATCAAAAAACAATGAAGTAGTTGAGGAGCTTTCGCCTATTATTGAAGAAGAAAAAAAAGAAATATTTAATATTGATTTAGATGGTGTAATTCCTGGCGAAGGAGTTTTAGAAATTATCCCTGAAGGCTATGGTTTCTTACGCTCATCAGATTACAACTATCTTTCTTCTCCAGATGATGTATATGTTTCTCCAGGACAAATAAAGTTAATCGGCTTAAAAACAGGCGATACTATTGTTGGAACAATTCGACCTCCAAAAGAAGGTGAAAAATATTTTGCCTTATTAAAAGTGGATAGCATCAATGGCAAAACACCACAAGAAATTAGAGATAGAATTCCTTTCGATTATTTAACGCCTTTGTTTCCGAACGAAAAATTAAACTTATTCCAAGATGAAAGACATCTAACCACAAGAGTTGTTGATTTATTTACACCAATTGGTAAAGGACAAAGAGGAATGATTGTTGCCCAACCAAAAGTTGGAAAAACGATGCTATTAAAAGATGTTGCCAATGCAATTGCAAAAAACCATCCTGAAGTATATTTAATTGTTCTTTTAATTGACGAAAGACCTGAAGAGGTTACAGATATGCAACGCAGTGTTAATGCAGAAGTTGTTGCTTCTACATTTGATGAACCAGCAGATAGACACGTTAAAGTATCTAATATCGTATTACAAAAAGCAAAAAGATTAGTGGAATGTGGACACGATGTTGTAATTCTTTTGGATTCAATTACAAGATTAGCAAGAGCTTATAATACCGTTGCTCCATCATCTGGAAAAGTATTGTCAGGTGGTGTCGAAGCAAATGCATTACACAAGCCAAAACAGTTTTTTGGTGCAGCAAGAAATATTGAAAACGGTGGTTCATTAACTATTGTAGCAACAGCACTAATTGAAACAGGTTCCAAAATGGATGAAGTTATCTTTGAAGAATTTAAAGGTACTGGAAATATGGAATTGCAATTAGATAGAAAACTAGCCAATAAAAGAATTTTCCCAGCGATTGATGTTACCTCTTCATCAACCAGAAGAGATGATTTATTATTAGATAAAGATACTTTATCCAAAATGTGGATTCTAAGAAATCACTTGGCAGACATGACTTCTGAAGAAGCTATGAAGTTCTTATTGAATCAAATGAAAGGGACTCGTAGCAATGAAGAATTTTTATTGATGATGAATAGATAAATTTTTGTAATTATTATTCTTTTTAAGCAATGCAAAATACAGCTTGGCTTTCCAGAACAGAACTTTTGATTGGAGAAGAAAAGTTACAGAAATTAATTCAAGCACACGTTTTAGTGGTTGGTTTGGGCGGAGTTGGCTCTTATTGTGCCGAATTTATTGCACGAGCCGGAGTTGGAAAAATGACCATTGTTGATGGAGATATTGTGGACGATACGAACAGAAATAGGCAATTGCCAGCGTCTATTTCTACGATTGGGAAATCCAAAGCAGATTGGATGGCTGAACGAATTAAAGACATTAATCCTGAAATTGAATTGACCGTAATTAAAACTTTTTTATCTCCAGAAAAGGCACAAGAAATTATTACTGCTGATAAATATAATTATGTCGTCGATGCCATAGATAGTATTTCACCAAAATTAAATCTATTAATAGCAGCTTACCGCAATAAAGTTAAGATTGTTTCCAGTGGTGGTGCTGGTGGAAAATTAGATGTTACGAGAATTAAAGTAGCCGATTTATCCAAAACACACGATTGTCCTTTAGTAAAATATGTACGTAAAAGATTGAAAAAAGAAAAAATCTACAAAGGATTTAAGGTTGTTTTTTCGCCTGAATTACAAAGTGAAAAAAGAATTTTAATGACCGATGGTAGCAATTTCAAACGCTCTTCTTATGGTACTATTTCTTTTATGCCTGCCGCTTTTGGTGGTGCTTGTGCAAGTGTTGTTATTCAACACATTATTAAATAGTTTTTCCTATTTTTATAAAAAAATTAATCATGTTAGATTTTCAACCTAATGATATAGGTATAAAAAATGGACATATATTTTCATTGCCACATGAATATAAAGATGCTGAATTGATTATACTGCCTGTTCCTTGGGAAGTTACGGTTTCTTATAATACTGGAGTGGCACAAGGTCCTGAAGCTATTTTAGATGCCAGTTCTCAATTAGACTTATTTGATCCTTTTTTGAAAGATGCTCATAAATATGGAGTTTATCTTTTGCAAATATCTGAATACTGGCAACAGAAAAACAAACAACTTCGACCAAAAGCCGCTGAGTATATTCGTTTATTAGAAAATGGCGTACAAATTTCTGATAATAAAACAATGCAAAATAGTTTGGAGGAAATAAATACCGTTTGCGATGAATTGAGAGCTTGGGTTTTTGAAGAAACAGACAAGATTATCAGAGATGGAAAAATGGTGGCTCTACTAGGTGGGGATCATAGTACACCGCTCGGTTTAATCCAAGCTTTGGCACAGCATCACAATGATTTTGGAATTTTACATATTGATGCACATGCTGATTTGAGAGATGCTTATGAAGGATTTACTTATTCGCATGCTTCGATTATGTACAATGCTATTCAGATTGAGCAAGTGAAAAAATTAGTACAAGTGGGTATTAGAGATATTTCTCCCGAAGAATTTGCTATCACACAAGATAATTCTAAATTAAAGACATTTTTTGATTGGGATTTGAATGACAAAAAAATAGAAGGAATTGCTTGGAAAAATATTGTTGATGAGATTATAGCAGAATTGCCTGAAAACGTTTATATTAGCTTCGATATTGATGGCTTACAACAAATGTATTGTCCAAATACTGGAACACCAGTTGCTGGTGGCTTATCTTTTGATGAGGCAATTTATTTGGTAAGAAAAGTTGTGGATAGTGGTAAAAAAATTATCGGATTCGATTTGAATGAAGTTGCACCAAATCCAAATGACAAAGAGTGGAATGCCAATGTTGGAGCGAGAGTATTATTCAAGCTATGTAATCAAGCAATAAAAAGTAATCTTTAAAAATAAGCTATGTTACCCATCATCTATTTAATAGTTGCCATAATTGAAATTTCTGGAGAGTTTTTAGAGCGTTTTCCCATTATTTATGTTGCAAAGCCCTTATTAATGCCGATTTTAATGATATGGGTTTATACGACCACTAAGAATAAAAAAGATATTTTGTTTATATTATTAGGTTTATTCTTCTCATGGTTAGGTGATTTATTTTTGATGATAAGACATGAATTTGAACCAGAAAATGCTAAAATGTTTTTTATATTTGGATTAGCAGCCTTTCTAATTGCTCATTTAAACTATATTTTCTGTTTTCTAAAAGATGTAAAAGGTAAATATAAAATTGGATTTATTGAGTCAAAACCGTCATTAATATTGCCTTTTATTGCATTTATTGTTGGGCTTTTATACTTTTTGGGAGATAGCATCCAAGCAATGAAAGTACCAGTATATTTATATTGTATCATCATTACACTGATGTCCATTATGGCTTTAAATAGAAAAGGTATAGTTTCTACTACTTCATTCAATCTAATCTTTATTGGTTCATTGTTATTTATATTTTCTGATATGTGTATTGCTATTTCAGTTTTCAAACAACCTTTTTATTTAAGTAGAGTAATAATAATGAGTACCTATATTTTAGCTCAATATCTTATTGCAAAAGGCTATATCATACATATTAACACAGCGAAAAATCTGCCGACAAATCTAAAAACAGAATTGAAATAATGTGATTAATCTTTATTAGGTTGATAAATATAGCTTTATTTAAAAAAGATAGTTATTTTTAAAGAAAAAAAAGATGTCTGTACTTTGGTCGCCTTCTGAACAGTTTATTAATAATTCAAACCTTTATAAGTTTCAAAAATATATTGAAAACAAATACCAACTATCATTTCATAACTACCAAGAAATTTGGGAATGGAGTGTACAAAACTTAGAAGCTTTTTGGGAAGCAGTTGCTCTTTTTTTTGATTTAAAGTTTCATCAAACTTATTCATCTGTTTTAAAAAATACAGATAAAATGTATGAAACAAAATGGTTTGATGGAGCGACCATCAGCTATACAGAACATGTTTTCAGAAATAAAAACAATGAAAACCCTGCTATTATTTACAAGCAAGAAAATCAAGCAAGCATAGCTGTTTCATGGCAAGAATTAGAACAAAAAGTTAGTGCAGTTCAACAATTTTTAAAATCAAAAAATATACAAAAAGGCGATAGAATCGTCGCTTACTTACCAAATAATGTTGAAGCAATTATAGCCTTTTTTGCATGCAATAGTTTGGGTGCAATTTGGTCTTGTTGTTCTCCTGATTTTGGAACAGAAAGCATTGTCGATAGATTTCAACAAATAGAACCGAAGTTATTTATCGCTGCTTCTACTTATAATTACAATGGTAAATCATTTAATAAAATAGCAACTATTGAAGAGATTGCCTCTAAAATTCCGTCATTAGAAAATGTAATTTTGATTGGAGAGCAACACAATAATTTTATTAATTGGGCTAGTATTTTAGAACAAGATTCAAAGGATTTAGAATTTACGCCAGTTGAATTTCAACATCCAATTTGGATTTTATATTCTTCTGGAACAACTGGAAAACCAAAAGGAATAGTACACAGTACTGGTGGAAATTTAATAGAACATTACAAAGCATTGGCATTACATCAAGATTGTAAAAAAGGAGAAAGGTATTTGTGGTATTCAACTACTGGTTGGATGATGTGGAATTATGCACTTTCTTCGCTTTTGGTAGGTTGCACTTTATGTATTTTTGATGGAGCACCAAACTATCCAGATTTTTATTCAATTTGGGAATTTATAGATACCGAAAAAATTAACCATTTTGGAATTGGAGCTGCCTTTTATCTGTCTTGTAAAAAAGAGCATTTGGCCGTCAATAAGAAATATAACTTAACACATTTACGTTCTTTAGGTTCTACTGGCTCTCCGTTACCTGCAGATGGATTTGAATATATATACCAGCATATCAAAAAAGATGTTTGGTTAATTTCTCTAAGTGGCGGCACTGATATTTGTAGTGCTTTTGTTGGTGGAAGTCCTTATTTATCCGTATATGCTGGTGAAATTCAGTGTCGAATGTTAGGGGCGAGTGTCGAAGCTTGGAATGAATCAGGTAAGGCTGTTGAACAAGAATTGGGCGAATTGATGCTCACTAAACCAATGCCGAGTATGCCAGTTTATTTTTGGAATGATGCTAATAATGAAAAATACAAAAGTGCTTATTTTGAAGATAACGATAATATTTGGCGACACGGCGATTGGATAAAAATCACAAAACATCAGGGTGTTATAATATATGGCAGAAGTGATGCAACATTAAATCGCGATGGCGTAAGAATTGGCACTGCTGAGGTATATAATGCCGTAGAAATATTAGAAGAAATAAAAGATAGTTTAGTAATTTGTATAGAACGTGAAAATGGTAGTTTTTATATGCCGCTATTCGTTGTTTTGCAAGATGGCATTGTTTTAAACGATGAGTTAAAGACAAAAATTAAAAATAGTTTACGAAAACAATATTCTCCTCGACATGTACCTGATGAAATTATAGAAGTTAATGAGATTCCTTATACTATAAGTGGTAAAAAAATGGAAATGCCTATAAAGAAAATTATGATGGGTATGCCAATTGAAAAAAGTATTTCACTAGATGCAATGAAAAACCCAAATAGCATCGATGAATATCTTGCATTACAAACAAAAATCAATGAAAAATAATTTTTTAAAAAATATAATCGCCAAAAAACGATTATTATTGATTTTAATAGTATTCATCATTAATTTATACTTAATGATAATGTTTTATGCTTATGGTGCAACTAATTATATCTCTACAATTGCATTTTATTTTTTTATAATATTACTCATCTATAATATTATAAAAAATAAAAAAATAGCATTTAATATCATAGCAAGTTTAATTATTTTATTCATAGCAGAAACCTATCTGCGAGTGTCTAGAAAAGGCAATCTTAATTATACTGAAGCTAATTCAAGCTCTATTTTTGCAAACTACAACTCACAAATTTATGGAGAGAACAAAAAATACTTTCTAGGATTTAGAGTCAATCAACCAAATAGTACAGTTGATTATAGCTCTATAGATTTTTCATATAAACATCAATATAATGAATTGGGTTTGAGAGAAAGACCATTAGTAGATTTTAAAAACACAAAAAATATTTTACTATTAGGTGATTCCTTTACAGAAGGTGCTGGTGCTCCTGATGACTCAACCTTATGTAAATCTTTAGCATTTCATTTAGGTCAAAATATACACTGCATCAATGCGGGCGTGCGAGGGAGCGATCCAGTCTATGAATATCAATTATTAGATACTTTATTTCAAATCACTAATCCAAAAATGGTCATTTGCAATATATCTTATTCTGACATTCCTGATATTATGAATCGTGGTGGTGATGAACGTTTTACTAATGGATTTAGAAAACAATTTTGGTGGGAATATTTATATGGTATTTCTTTTCTCTTTAGAAAAGTAATGTTAGATGTATTTGAATATCGACCATTTCAAATACAGTTTGAAGATTTAACGTATAGTGTTGATGTTATTATGCGGAAAATGATGGCATTTGAGCAATATTGCAATACAAAAGGGATTCCCTTTTTATGTATGATTACACCCAATATGAATGAATTAATAGATAGAGAAAGTTTTAATTTTCAGCAAAGTTTTATAGAGTTATATAAACATACTGGAATTCGATTTATTAATACGCAAATCGGATTAACAACTTATTTAAACAATAACAAAATGTCGCCAGATAATATTTATCACCTAACAGACTTTCATTTAAACAGCAAAGGATATTGGCTACAAGGAGCTATTGTTGCAGATTTCATCAAAGGTGGTATGAAAATGGAATAAAATTTAGGTTTCAAAATTTTAGATTGATACAAAAGTATCCAAAACATATTACTTAATAATAGAAAAAGAAATAGAATTAGAAATCTTGAAATACTAAAGCATTAGTAATTATTCATTGCTTAGTGCTGCTGCACCAGAAACGATTTCAGAAAGCTCTGTTGTAATAGCTGCTTGTCTTGCTCTATTGTACATAATGTTCAATGTTTTAAGCAATTCATTTGCATTTTCAGTGGCTTTATCCATCGCTGTCATTCTCGCTCCATGTTCAGAAGCATTAGAATCTAACAAATATCTAAAGAATTGAGTTTTTAAAATTTTAGGTACTAATCCTTCTAAAATTTCAACTTGTGAAGGCTCAAAAATATAATCAGCGTTTAACTTTGAATTAGATGCTTCCGTAGTTGTACTAATTGGCAAAAACTGTTCTACCGTTGTAATTTGAGTACCAGCATTTTTAAATTTACCATAAACAACTTCCACTTTATCATAAACGCCTTGATCAAAAGCATACATGATATATTCAGCAGCTTTAGAAGTATCTTCAAAGTTTAGATTATGAAATAATTCTGTAAAATCACGGTTTACATAATTTTTACCGTCTTTAAATGCTTCATAAGCTCTTTTGCCTATCGTTAAAACATCTACTTTTTTTGCTTCGTTTAAAGTAGCATATTTATCCGCTAATAAATTTTTAGCAGCTTTAATAGAATTGGCATTAAAACCACCACACAAACCTTTATCAGAAGTAATCACAACAATTAAAACTTTGTTTCCTTCTCTTTGTTTACCATAAGAAATTGAAACTTCTCCTTGTAGGTTACTAACAAGATTTTGTAAAACATTATTAAGTTGGTCAGCATAAGGACGTATTTGGACAATTCTATCTGTTGCTCTTTTTAATTTAGCAGCAGAAACCATTTTCATAGCTTTTGTAATCTGTATAGTTGATTTTACAGATGCTATTCTTCCTCTTACTTCTTTTAAATTTGCTCCCATTTTTAATAATTACATTTCAATTTTGTTGGAGAATATATGGCTATATCCTCCAACTATAATTTAATTATGCAAAACTTCCTTCTAAATCTTTAGCTACTGCTTCTAATTTAGCTAAATCTGCATCTTCTAATTTTCCTTTTTTCAAGTTTGCTAAAACATCAGGGTGTTTTTGTTCTATTGTTGATAAGAACGTATCTTCAAATTCTCTTACTTTATTAACAGCTACATTTCTCAATAAACCTTTAGAGCCTAAGTAGATAATTGCAACTTGTTTTTCTACTGTTAATGGAGAATATTGTGGTTGTTTTAAGATTTCCACGTTACGTTTACCTTTCTCCAATACTGATTTTGTTGCAGCATCTAAGTCAGAACCGAATTTAGCAAATGCTTCTAATTCTCTATATTGTGCTTGGTCTAATTTTAAAGTTCCAGCCACTTTTTTCATTGATTTAATCTGTGCATTACCACCCACACGAGATACAGAAATACCCACGTTAATTGCAGGACGAACACCAGCGTTAAACAAGTTAGACTCTAAGAATATCTGACCATCAGTAATCGAAATTACGTTGGTTGGAATATAAGCAGAAACGTCACCTGCTTGAGTTTCAATGATTGGCAATGCTGTTAAAGAGCCTCCACCTTTTACAATACCTTTTAAAGACTCAGGCAAATCATTCATTCTAGCAGCAATTTCGTCTTTAGCAATAATTTTTGCCGCTCTTTCTAATAAACGAGAGTGTAAGTAGAATACGTCTCCAGGATAAGCCTCACGTCCAGGAGGTCTTTTTAATAATAATGAAACTTCACGATATGCCACTGCTTGTTTAGATAAATCATCATAAACAATTAAAGCAGGACGACCTGAGTCTCTAAAAAACTCTCCAATTGCAGCACCAGCAAATGGTGCATAGAATTGAAGTGGTGCTGGGTCAGATGCATTTGCCGCAACAATCACTGTATAAGGCATTGCTCCATTAGCTTCTAATGTATTTGCAATATTAGCAACAGTTGATGCTTTTTGACCACAAGCTACATATATACAGAAAACAGGTTCCCCTCTTTCGTAAAATTCTTTTTGATTAATGATAGTATCAATTGCAATTGCAGTTTTACCTGTTTGTCTATCTCCAATAATCAACTCACGCTGTCCTCTACCTACTGGAATCATAGCATCAATAGCTTTAATTCCTGTTTGTAATGGTTCTGTAACTGGCTGACGGAAAATAACACCAGGGGCTTTTCTTTCAATTGGCATTCTATAAGTTTGACCACTAATCGGACCTTTACCATCAATAGGTTCTCCTAAAGTATTGATAACTCTACCCAACATACCTTCACCTACATTGATAGATGCGATTTGTTTGGTACGTTTTACTTTATCTCCTTCTTTAATTGCATCTGATGGACCCATTAATACCACACCTACATTATCCTCTTCTAAGTTTAATGCAATAGCTTTAATACCATTCTCAAATTCAACCAATTCACCTGCTTGAACTTCAGTTAATCCATAAATACGTGCAATACCATCACCCACTTGTAATACTGTACCTACTTCTTCTAATTCAGCTTCTGTAGTTACATTACCTAATTGTTTGCGTAATATAGCCGAGATTTCGTCTGGTCTTACTTCTACCATTTTATTATATTTTAATTTATAAATTTAATAAGTTTGACAAGCATTATATTAATTCAATATTTGCTGCTTTACTTTTTTAAGTTTTTGCTTTACAGAATTATCTAAAATTTTATCTCCAAAATCAACAATAAAACCACCTAAAATAGAAGCATCTATCTTTTGATTGATTTTTACATTGGCTTTCCCAGATTCCTTTTTAATATAATCTTCAATTTTTTTCTGTGTATCAGCATCTAATTCTGACGCTACCGTAACATTTACTTCTGCAATTCCTTTTATTTGGTTGTATTTGCTGAAAAATTTGGATAAAATTAAAGGCAAATATTGTTCTCTTTTATTATTAATAATAATATCTAAGAATTGCATAGTGCTTGCCTGTACTTTTGATTCAAAAATCTCTTTAAATGCTACCAATTTTTTAGAAGAATCTATAATTGGGCTTTTTAGATAGTTACTAAATTCCCGACTTTCAGCAATTGCACCAGCCACCACTTGTAAGTCTGCATAAGATTGCTCTAACTTATTTGTAGAAGTAGATTCCGAAAATATAGCATCTGCGTATCTATTGGCTAATTTTTCTGCTGACATTAGTTGTTATTTATATTTTCTACTAATGAATTAATATATTGCTGATGATCTTTGGAAGTGCTTAGTTCTCTGTTCAAAATTTTCTCAGCAATTTCAACTGAAAATTGGCTAAGTTCATTTTTAACCTCTTCTAAAGCTTTCTTCTTTTGAGTATCAATTTCAGCTTTTGCATCGGCAATGATTTTTGCAGCTTCATCTTTAGCACGATTATGTGCATCAGCGATAACAGACTCTTTAATGTCCTTTGCTTCTTTTAGAATTTTAGCACTTTCTTCTCTAGCTTCTTTTAATAAATTTGCATTGTCTGCTTGTAACTGCGACATTTCTGCCTTAGCTTTTTCAGCTGCGTTCAATGCATCGTTAATAGATGCTTCTCTATCCTTAATAGCGTTAGCTATCGGACCTAAAGCTTTCTTACCAACTATAAACCAAAATACTAGGAAAATAATAGTTGTCCAAAACACCAAGCCTAAATCAGGTGTCAATAAAGATAATGTATCAAATTTTAAAAGCATAAAGCATAAAATTGAATTACAATAATAATATTGTAATTAGATTTAATAATTATTCTAACTCTTGTATTAGTTCATCAAGAATGAAAGAATCATACCGATGATTGCTACCCCTTCAATAAGAGCTGCTGTTAAGATCATTGCTCCTCTAATATCGTTAGCTGCCTCTGGTTGTCTTGCAATACTTTGTACTGAGTTACTTCCGATTAAACCGATTCCGATTCCTGCTGCTAATGCTGCTAATCCTGCGCCTAATGCTGCAAATCCTGTCATAATTTAAAATTTAATTGTTTTGTTAATAATTTTATTCTTAATAATTAATGATGTTCTTCTGCGTGATGATGTTCTTCTATTGCTGCACCTATAAATACTGCAGTCAATAATGTAAATACATAAGCTTGTAAGAATGCAACGAATAATTCTAATGCATTCACAAATAATAATATTGGAAATGCAACGGCTCCACCAGCTGCTGCTCCACCCATACTTTGTCCCATTTTTCCCATTATAAAAATCAGAGAAACAATACTTAATACTGTAATATGACCTCCAATAATATTTCCAAATAAACGCAACATTAAAACGGCAGGTTTCAATATTACGCCTAATAATTCAATTGGTGTCAAAATAATCAATACCCATTTTGGAACGCCTGGCATTGCAAAGATATGTCCCCAATAATCTTTTGTACCATTTAAGTTAATAACCAATAATGAACACAATGCCAAAGCCATAGTGAAAGAAATATTTCCTGATGAGTTGATACTTCCTAAAAATGGAACTAATCCTAAAAGGTTATTAATTAATATAAAAAAGAATACTGACAATAAAAATGGTAAATATTTTTTATAGTTTGGTCCAATATTTTTTACAACAATATCGTCAATTAAGAAATCAATGATAGGCTCCATAAAAGATTGTGCTCCTTTGGGTGCTTGACCTTTTCTTTTTTCGTAAGAAGATTTGATAACAAAGAACAATATAGTCAATAGTACAAATCCAATCAACATATTAAAAACATTCTTTGTAATTGACAAATCGTAGAATGTATCTCTTTTTCCTGTTTGAGCATCTACTACTCTTGAATGTTCCATTTTATATCCATCAATAATACCTTCTGGTGCATGATGAAATGCAGAAGACATAAAGAAAGATACTTTTTTAGTTTCTTTATTAATTAAAATACATGGCAACGGAATAGTAAGGTGTGTATGACCCATAGTTCCCAAATGATTTTCATTTGCATCAGAAACGTGGTGTAAAATTGTCTCTACAATGTCTGTCTCCTCTTTTTCTACTTCTTCGTGAGCAATACTTTTTTCATTAATTAGCATAATGCCTTCATTCGCAACAGTATCTGTATTGGCTAATGCTGGATTTATAGCAAAAGTTAAAGAAAATAAGGCTAAAAATATATATTTCAATTGAGTTCTGAACACGGTTTCCAAAAATTATTCGGCAAAGATAGTAAATTGAAGTTATTTATAATAAAAAATTTAGAATTAAATGTTTGTTAAGCGATTGTAGAAAATAAGAAATTTTGGAATTTTAGTAATTCAATAATTATTAAAAAAATCTAAAGCATCTATTTACAATTTCTATAATAAAAATAGGCTTATGCACTTGTTCCTTTTTTTATAATTATATACCTAACCATCTTAACACAACAAAAAGTGTGTCATTTCAAAAATAAAGCAAAAAGAAAACACTCTACTTTCCATTTAAGGGAATTTTTCTAAACTTTATAAGAACAATACTATTTTAAACCTTACTTTTGCAGCATATTTATTTTTATGCTAATTATTCCTGCAATTGATATTATTGATGCCAAATGTGTGCGACTCACAAAAGGTGATTATGATACTAAAAAAACTTACAATGAAAATCCACTTGAACAAGCAAAAATATTTGAAGCTTCAGGCTTAACACATTTACATTTAGTAGATTTAGATGGTGCTAAAAAAGGACAAGTGCAAAACTGGAAAGTTTTGGAAACAATAGCCTCTAATACAAACTTACATATTGATTTTTCTGGTGGTATTAAAACTAGAGAACAAGCACAACAAGCATTTGATCTTGGAGCAAAACAAATAACTGTGGGCAGTTTGGCTGTTAAGAATCAAAAGGAATTTACGGATTGGATTTGGGAATTTGGTGAAGATAAATTGATTTTAGGAGCAGATGTTAAAGACAAGCAAATCGCAATTCAAGGCTGGCAGGAAAATTCAAACCAAGATATTTTTTCCTTTTTAGATTATTATTTTGAAGAAGGCATTGATTATGTTTTATGTACTGATGTCAGCAAAGATGGTATGTTGCAAGGAGCTTCGGTAGATTTGTACAAAGAACTACTAGAAGAGTACCCTGAAATAAAATTAATCGCATCTGGTGGAGTCTCTTGTTTACAAGATTTAGTAGAATTAAAAGCTATCGGTTGTTATGCCGCCATTGTTGGTAAAGCAATTTATGAAGGCAAGATTAGTTTAAAAGAATTAAAAGAATTTTTATAATGCTTACAAAAAGAATTATTCCTTGTTTGGATATAAAAGATGGTCAAACTGTAAAAGGTGTCAATTTTGTAGATTTAATACACGCTGGCGACCCCATTGAATTGGCTCAAAGATATGTAGAACAAGGTGCAGATGAGTTAGTTTTTTTAGATATAACTGCAACAGTTGAACAACGCAAGACTTTTGCTGAATTAGTTTCTAAAATTGCAAAAGCAATCAACATTCCATTTACTGTCGGCGGTGGTATTTCTACAATTGCTGATGTCGATAAGCTATTAAATGCTGGAGCTGATAAAGTTTCTATCAATTCATCGGCAGTAAAAAAACCGAATTTGATAGATGATTTATCCAAGCAATTTGGTGCTCAATGTATTGTTGTGGCAATTGATACTAAATTAGATGAGGATTGGAAAGTATATGTAAAAGGCGGAAGAGAAGCAACTCCATTATATACTAAAGATTGGGCAAAAGAAGTACAAGAACGTGGTGCTGGCGAAATTTTATTAACTTCTATGAATCACGATGGAACCAAACAGGGTTTTGCATTAGATATTACGGGCTGGTGTGCTAATAATTTAAAAATTCCTGTTATTGCAAGCGGTGGAGCTGGAAAAAAAGAACACTTTATCGATGTCTTTCAAAAAGCAAATGCTGATGCAGCTTTAGCTGCTTCAATCTTCCACTTTGGCGAAATTCCAATTCCTGAGCTAAAACAATTTCTTCAAAAAAATAATATTTCTGTTAGAATTTAAAAACCTCCTTCCATTTTGTAAGTACTTAAATCTTTAGTATAAGTTGATTTTGAAATCTCAAGAACTTGCATAGAGAAAGTATCTTGCGTTTTTAAATTTTTACCATTAAATTCTAAAGTAGTCCCAATAATTTCACTTTTTGGAGGATTTGGCAATTTCAGTTGCTTTCCTAATGCACTAAAAAAATCTATATTTTTGATACTTGGATCTTCTGTAACCCAAGCAAATATTTCATTTAAGCCTTCACTATCACTATTGGTAATTTTATATTCATTACATGCATAACCCAAAATAGTCTTGGTTCTTCCTGTTTTTTGAATACTTACTTGCGTTGTATTTTTCTGAGTAGAAAGATGTTTATTAGAAAATGAATTTGCCAAATCCATCAAACCTTCGGTATTTATTGCAATCGCAGATTTATCTTGTTCATTTAAGGTAATCATAGATTTGTTTTTGGAATCCATAATTATATTAATATCATCTTCAGATTTATTTCCATTTCCAACATTCATTTTCATCATTGATGCATTTTCTGAAAGGTAAATATCATAAACCACATTACTTGTTTTTTCCTTATTGGTATTTGAAATTTTAATTTTTGAATATTCACTAAACGTGTATTTATCTTCATACTTAACCTCTTTTTCAAATGCGTCAAGCTGTGACATTATATCATTCATAAGGTTTTCGTTCAGAAAATCATCAGTGAACGACGGTTTATTGGGTTTATTTGTTGAGGTTTGTGCTTGAGTTTGAGCTACAATTACACAAAAAAATAAAATTATTACTATCCTTTTCATAGTTGCCTCGTTATACTTTTAAAGTTATAAGATATTAATGAAAAAACAAAACTTTATTTAGTATTTTTGCCCAATGCAAATAGATTTTGAGAAAATGGATGGGCTTGTTCCTGCAATTGTACAAGATGCAAATACAGGAAATATATTAATGTTAGGCTTTATGAATGAAGAAGCCTACAAAAAAACAGTTGAATTAAGAAAAGTTACTTTTTTCTCAAGAACAAAAAATAGGCTCTGGACAAAAGGTGAAGAAAGCGGTCATTTTTTGGCCTTAAAAGATATAAAAGTAGATTGCGACAACGATACATTATTAATTAAAGCAATTCCAAACGGACCAACTTGCCACACAGGAAAAGACACTTGTTGGTTTGAAAAAAATAATGAAAAATTTTCTTTCCTTTTTGATTTAGAAAATATAATTGAAGATAGAAAAAACAACCCTTCAGAAAAATCTTATACGACTTCTCTTTTCAATAGAGGTATCAACAAGATTGCTCAAAAAGTAGGAGAAGAAGCTGTGGAATTAGTCATTGAAGCTAAAGATGAAAATGATGATTTATTCAAAAATGAAGCAGCAGATTTATTGTTCCATTACTTGATTTTATTACAAGCTAAAGGTTTCAAACTAGAAGATATCATTGAAGTTTTAAGACAAAGACATAAATAAAATCACAAAATATTATTCAATTGTTCTTTGATTTTTTCTAATTCATCTTTCATCTGAACAACTAATTTTTGAATATCAGCATCATTTGCTTTTGAGCCAATTGTATTAATTTCTCTGCCAATTTCTTGTGCTATAAACCCTAATTTTTTTCCTTTTTCAATAGTATTATTCTCTACTATTTCTAAAAAATAAGTACAATGCGATTGCAAGCGTGTATGTTCTTCTGTGATATCTAATTTCTCAGCATAAAAAATAATTTCTTGTTCTAAACGATTAGAATCTATTGTTATATTTTTTAATTGAGTCAATTCATTTTCAATTCGTTCTCTAATTTTGGCAATCCTATTATTTTCAAACGGAACTATATTTGTTCTAAGTTTTTGAATCCATTTTATACGGCTTACAATATCTTGCTCCAATTCTAATCCCTCTTTTTTTCTAAACTCAATTAAAGCATCAATACCAGTTTCTAAAGTTTCTAAAATAGCCTCTTTTTTTTCATCTTCAATTGTAAAACTATCTCTTTTGTTTTGCTCACTTAATTTTAAAACCGTTGGAAAAATATCGCCTAATGGAATATTTTTATTTTGACCAAAATCTATCAATTCACGATACAATTGTTCAATATTATCTAAATTTAGAATACTTTGCTTATCATTAATTTCTTCACTGATGCTGACATCAATTTTTCCTCTCAATAATTTTTGTTGAAGTAGTTTTCTGAGTTCCAATTCAAGGTCTCTCAAAAAATTAGCATTTCTAAGGTTGATTTCTATTTGTTTGCTATTTAGCGATTTTATTTCAACAGAAAAATTGGTATTATTAATGACACACAAAACTTTACCGAAACCGGTCATAGAATATAACATACAAAAATGATTGGTTGGACGCAAATTTACTGTTTTACGAATACTTATTCTAAGGAATAAAAAATAATTGTATCTTGCTTTGCAAAATTGGTGTAAAGAATGAGTAATCAAGCAATAGAATCTCCAACTAAAAAAATATGGAAACGGCTAAAAAAGAACAAGCCTGCAATTTTTAGTTTATGTGTGATTATAATAGCTTTATTTCTTGCCATTTTTGCTCCTGTTATTGCTCAAGACAAAACACCTGATGCTGATGACCAAGTTTTAGAATTAACTAATTTGTCGCCTAATACAAAGGTAAAAATGCTTTTGGTTCGCAAAAATAGACTAGAAAATCCGAGTTCCTTTTTAAAAACCGTTTTTATTGGAAAAGATAATCCTTATCAAATGATTCCAATAAGTAATTATGAAATGAATGATACGAGCATTGTTGTACAAACTTATGCTGGAGAAGATAGGCCAGTTGAAACAAAAGCCTTTTCGTTAGCACAAGTAGTCTATGCGGTTTCAAATGAAAAGCCAAACATTCAATATCAGGATAAAAAAGCACTCTTTTATGATATTAATAATCAATTTGAAAAGAAAGATATTAGTTACATAAAAGCAGATATTGAAAAATACAATATCGTAACAAAACGCTATTTATTAGGAACTGATGGTTACGGTCGTGATATTTTAAGTCGATTATTGTTAGGTGTTCGAGTATCACTCACAGTTGGTTTTATTGCAGTTTTAATTTCTTTGTCTATCGGTATTTTTATGGGTGCCATTGCTGGTTATTTTAGAGGTTGGGTGGACAATGTGGTAATGTGGCTCATCAATGTAATTTGGTCTATCCCAACAATTTTATTAGCAATGACCATTCGTTTTGCTATTGGCGATAAAATCAATTCTTTCTTAGCTATTTTTATTGCTGTTGGTTTGTCCATGTGGGTGGATACGGCGAGAGTCGTGCGTGGTCAAGTTTTGGGCGTGCGTGAAATGGAATATATTCAAGCCGCAAGAAGTTTAGGCTACAATCATTTTAGAACAATTTTTAAGCATATTTTACCTAATATTATTGGTCCTATTTTGGTAATCGCAGCGGCAGATTTTGCTTCTGCAATATTGATTGAAGCGGGTTTGAGTTTTGTAGGAATCGGCGTTAAACCTCCCACTCCAAGTTGGGGAACTATGCTCAATGACCATTTGGCTTACCTAACCACAAATAAAGCATTTTTAGCTTTAGCTCCTGGCTTTTGCATTATGATTTTGGTGTTGGCATTCAATTTATTAGGCAACGGACTTAGAGATGCATTTGATGTGAAAGGACAAGCAGTGTAATAGCTTATCTAATTATAATTTCTATTTATTTAACAATTTTTGATGTAGTTTGCCATATTTAGGTATTTATTTTGTAATATCATTCTAAATTCGTGAGTATGCAAAAAACCTTTCTTTCCTTAGCTATAATTTTTAGTGTTTTTGTGAGTTTCGCTCAAACCTATCAATCCAAAATGTCTTCATTTTTAAATCTTGTTGATAATTATTATGTCGAGAAAGTTAATATGGACTCTATTGTTGAAGTCGGCATCAAATCTATGTTAAAAGGACTAGACCCACATTCTATTTATTATTCTGCCGATGAATACAAAAAAACGAATGAACCATTAGAAGGAAATTTTGAAGGTGTTGGTATTCAATTTCAAATTTTTCAAGATACTTTATTAATTGTACATGTTATTCATGGCGGTCCATCACAAAAAGTAGGATTGCAAGATGGTGATAAAATTATTTATATTGATACGGCTAAAGTTGCTGGAATTGGCTTGGATAATGATAAAGTTTTTAAATTATTAAGAGGCAAAAAAGGTACCACTGTTACTGTAAAAGTTAAAAGATATGGCGAGCCTGATTTGATTGAATTTAATATTGTGAGAGATAAAATTCCTATTTATGCAATTGAAGCACAATATATGGCAACATCAGAAATTGGATATATCAAACTCTCTAGATTTTCTGCTACCGCAACTGATGAAGTTATTAAAGCCATTGATAGTTTAAAAAAACAAGGTGCCAAAAAATTAATTTTAGATTTAACAGGCAATGGCGGAGGCTATCTTAATCAAGCACATGCTTTATCCGATTTGTTTTTAACAGAAGGTAAATTAGTGGTTTACTCTGAAGGACGTTCACAAACAAGAATAGACTTGAATGCTACTAATTCTGGTAATTTTGAAAATGGCGAATTAGTCATTATGGTGGATCAAGGCTCAGCATCAGCATCAGAAATTGTTGCTGGAGCTATACAAGATTGGGATAGAGGCTTAATCATCGGACGCAGAACATTTGGTAAAGGTTTAGTTCAGAAAGCTTATAATCTCGCAGATTGGTCGGTAATACGATTAACTATGGCTCATTACTACACACCAAGTGGCAGAAATATCCAAAAACCTTATGGAAAAAATGATGGTGTATATAGTGAAGATATTAATGAACGATATGAGAGTGGGGAATTATTTGATGAACATAAAACAAAAATTATTGATTCTACAAAATTCTATACCAATAATAAAAGAGTTGTTTATGGTGCAGGTGGTATCATTCCTGATATTTTTGTGCCTTTAGATACTACTTGGACCTCTAAATTCTATAGTAAATTAATAAGAACCGGAGCTTTCAATCAATTTGCATTAACTTATGTGAACGAAAATAGAGATATACTTATGCAAAAATATAATTCAGCAAATAAATATATTCAATCATTTGAAGTAGATTCCACTTTGTACAATAATTTTATTGCATTTGCAAAAACCAAGAATGCAGAACCTGATTCTGCTGAAGTTTACAAACAATCTATTCCTGTTATTAAAAATCAATTAAAAGGCTTAATTGGACAAAATTTATTTGACTATTCTGTTTATTATCAAATTACAAACATTCAAAATCCAATATATAAAAGAGCATTAGAAGCTTTCGAGGATAAAAGTTTTAAAGAACACAATATTACACCAGCTCCTTTTAAAAAAGAAAAAAACAAAAGAGCAAGTCAATAAAACAAGCTCCAATTTTGAAAAATAAGTTAAAATAAAAATTAATAGTCTATATAGTCAATATACTATTGGAAGTTTAAGAAATTTATTTATCTTTGTACCTCAAATTATGCAAAACGATAACAATATACATCCAATTTTTGGCAGATTATTGCAACGAGAAGATAAGGAAAGCTTATTGAAGCAAAAGTCAATTTGTATATGGATGACAGGTTTATCTGGTTCTGGAAAATCTACGATTGCGGAAGGCTTAGAGAAAAAACTACATCAAAACGGCATACTTTCTATGGTCTTAGATGGCGATAATATTCGTTCAGGCATCAATAAAAATCTTAGTTTTTCTGAAGAGGATAGGACTGAAAACATTAGAAGAATTGCCGAAATCAATAAACTATTTTTAGATTGTGGCATTATTACCATCAACTGTTTTGTATCGCCAACTTTAGATATTCGTGAGCAAGCAAAAAATATCATTGGAGATGCTGATTTTAATGAAATTTATATCAATGCCTCTTTTGATGAATGTGCAAAAAGAGATGTTAAAGGCTTATATGCTAAAGCATTAAAAGGAGAGATTAAGAATTTTACTGGATTAGATGCTCCATTTGAAGCTCCAAAAAATCCAAGTTTAGAAATAAAAACAGCAGAACTTTCTATTGAAGAAAGTATTGATAAAATATACAATCACTTTATAAATAAAATTAAACAATAAATTATGGCATTAGATTACCATTTAAACCATCTCAGAGAATTAGAATCGGAGTCGATATATGTGCTTCGTGAAGTTGCTGCACAATTTGAAAATCCTTGTATTCTTTTTTCAGGTGGAAAAGATTCAATTGTAGTTACACATTTGGCAATGAAGGCATTTTATCCAGCTAATATTCCTTTCACACTTTTACATGTTGATACAGGACATAATTTTCAAGAAGCCTTAGATTTTAGAGATCAATTAGTAGAGAAAAATGGTTTGAAATTAATTGTTGCCTCTGTTCAAGAAGCGATAGACAAAGGATTAGTAAGAGAAGAAAAAGGATATAATGCATCAAGAAATGCCTTACAAACAGTTCCTTTATTAGAAGCAATTGAAAAAAATAAATTCGATTGTGCAATTGGTGGAGCTCGAAGAGATGAAGAAAAAGCTAGAGCAAAAGAAAGATTTTTCTCACACAGAGATGAATTTGGACAATGGGATCCAAAAAATCAAAGACCCGAATTATGGAATATTTTCAACGGAAGAAAACATATAGGCGAGCATTTTAGAGTTTTCCCAATTTCAAATTGGACAGAAATGGATGTTTGGCAATATATTTATCAAGAACAAATAGAGATGCCTAATTTATATTTCTCTCACAAAAGAATGGTATTTGAAAGAGATGGTGTTTGGTATTCTGACAATCCATATATGCAAAAGAAACCTAATGAAGTAGCAGAAGAAAAAGTAGTACGTTTTAGAACCATTGGTGATATTTCTTGTACTGGAGCTGTATTTTCTGAGGCTTCAACCTTAGAAGATATCATCCAAGAAGTTGCCGCAAGTAGAACCACTGAAAGAGGTACTAGAGCCGATGATAAACGAAGTGAAGCAGCTATGGAAGATAGAAAAAAAGCAGGCTATTTTTAATCATAAAAGTAGTAAGAAATAAGACATAAGTATTAAGACTGTTTTTATATCAAGTAATTGAGAAATAAGGAATAATAAAAGAAACTTTAGAAGAAAATAATATGACAACAACACAAGAAAATTTCGATAGTAAAGCATATTTAGATATGGAGTTATTGCGTTTTACCACAGCAGGCTCTGTTGATGACGGAAAATCTACTTTAATCGGCAGATTATTATACGATAGTAAATCTATTTTTGAAGACCAAATTGAAGCCATTGAATCAGCTTCTGAAAAAAGAGGCGAGGAATATGTCAATTTAGCACTTTTAACTGATGGTTTGAGAGCTGAGCGTGAGCAAGGTATTACCATTGATGTTGCTTATAGATATTTTTCTACTCCAAAACGTAAATTTATTATTGCTGATACACCTGGACATATTCAATACACTAGAAATATGGTTACTGGTGCAAGTACTGCCAATCTAGCCATCATTTTAGTTGATGCAAGAAAAGGTATTATTGAACAAACATTCAGACATTCTTATATTGCTTCTTTATTACAAATTCCGCATATTGTTGTTTGTGTCAATAAAATGGATTTGGTAGATTGGGACGAGGCTACTTTTGACAAAATCGTTAGTGATTATAAAGCTTTTGCTTCAAAATTAGATATAAAAGATGTTACTTTTATTCCAATTTCAGCATTAACAGGCGATAATGTAGTGGAAAGAAGCAAAAATATGACTTGGTACAATGGCTCAACTTTATTGTATCTATTGGAAAATATTCATATTGGCTCAGACTTAAACCATATAGATGCAAGACTTCCGGTACAATATGTAATCCGTCCGATGAAAAATGAATACCACGATTACAGAGGTTACGCAGGGAGAGTTGCAGGCGGTGTTTTTAGAGTTGGAGATATTGTAAAAGCTTTACCAAGTGGCTTTACTTCTAAAATAAAAGCAATAAAAACAATGGATGGCGATTTAGATGAAGCATTTACACCACAATCCGTTACCCTTTTGTTAGAAGATGAAATTGATATTTCAAGAGGCGATATGATTGTTAGAGAAAACAATGTCCCTCAAACTGGTCAAGAATTAGATGTAATGTTGTGCTGGATGAATGAAAAGCCAATGCCATTACGTGGAAAATATATCCTAAGACATACTTCAAAAGAATGTAAAACCATCATTACCGAGATAAAATATGTATTGGATACCAATACACTTACTAGAGTAGAAGGTCAAACAGAGCTAAAACTTAACGAAATTGGGCGTGTAAGCATTAAAACAACCGTACCTTTATTTTTTGATAGTTATAGAAAAAATAGACAGACTGGAAGTATTATTTTAGTAGATGAAGCGACCAATGAAACCGTTGCAGCAGGTATGATTGTGTAAAGACTAAATTCATTTTTTATCAAGCCAAACTAAAAAGTTTGGCTTTTTTTATTATTCTTTGAAAAAATGATATTTCCATTTTTAAATTGATTTACTTTGTAAGTATAAAAAAATAAAATCCTAAACAATGCGTAATATTAATATTATCAGGTTATTCAGTTTATTTGGCTTAATAATATTATTATCCTGTCAAAAAAATCATTCGATACCATCTGCATTTGTAAATTTAAAAAAGCTGATACCTAATTTAGAATTAGATTTACGATATAAAGGCAATCATAATTTTATGGGACGACCAGTAAGGGGTTATGAAGCAAATAAACTATACATTACTTTAGAAGCGGCTAATGCCTTAAAAAAAGTTCAAAAGGAACTAAATCAAGAAGGTCTTGGTATTAAAGTTTATGATGCCTATCGACCTCAAAGAGCCGTACAAAATTTTATGGAATGGGCAAAAAATATTGATGATACAATTGCTAAAAGGGAATTTTATCCAGAAGTTGATAAGAAAGATTTATTTGTACTAGGTTATATTGCTGAGAAATCTGGACATAGCAGAGGGAGTACTGTTGATTTAACCATCATTGAACTTTCTAATAAAAAAGAAATAGATATGGGTTCTGCATTTGACTTTTTTGGAATACAATCTCATCATGATTATACCTTATTGAGTGAACAACAAATCTCCAATAGACTAAAACTAAGAACGATAATGGAAAAATATGGTTTTAAAACTATTGAAGAAGAATGGTGGCATTATACTTTGAAAAATGAACCCTTTCCTGAATCCTATTTTGATTTCCCAATTCGCTAAATGTCTTATCCTGAAATAGGTTTATACAATAATAGGTAAAATGTGGGTATAAATGAAACTTGTAAAGTAATTTTAGTTTGATACTGACTAAATACATTTTTTATAAAACCAAACGAATAGGTTTCGCTTTTTTTATTTAAATTTGATAGTAATAAAACTTTCATTATGATACTTTTAAGTGCAATTACAATTATTATAGCCATCTTAATAGTGCTATTTCTAATCTTTGTCTATAATCAACTTACAAAATCTAGAATTTTGTTAAAAGAAGCTTGGAGTGGAATCGGAACATTCTTACAACAACGAAACGATGTAATACCAAGTTTAGTAGAAATTGTAAAAGGTTATGTAGAACATGAAAATAAAACATTGGTTGAGGTTACTAAATGGCGTAATAAAAGTGCTATGGCAACTTCGCCTGCCGAACAAAGTGAAGCTTCAGCAGGTTTAAATAAAGCACTTTTAGACTTCTATCAAGTGAGTGAGCAATATCCTGAACTTAAAGCAAATGAAAACTTTATGCATTTGCAAAATGAACTAACTGAAATAGAAGTTAAATTAAATAATAGCAGAAGGTATTATAATGGAACAGTTAGAGAATATAACCAACAAAGAGCTGTCTTTCCTCAAAATATTATAGCATCTTTATTTAATTTTTTACCTGAAGAGTTTTTTGAAGAGGAAGAAAGTGCAAAAATTGCACCTAAAATTAATTTTTAGTGTAATAAATATTATATGAAACGCTGTTTCTTTATAAGTATTCAAATCCTAATTCTCATTAGTAATTTATATGCAAAAAATATTTCTTTTTCCTCTGAAACGGACGCACTCTTCAATGATTCTAGTTATTCTTCTTTAATAAAAAAAGCAACTTTTGATGTAATAAATGTAAGAGATATTGATTTGTATTTTAATTTGAATTATGCAGTGCTTGAAAATGAAATTATTGCAATTTCAAAAAAACAGATTGTAGAAGACTTATCTAAAGTTTCAAATAGTAAAAGACAACTAAAAACTTCAAAAGCATATAGAATTTATAGACAAACAATTTATGATGCCGTTCAAAAAGTATTACTTAAAAATGATACTTTACTACAGAAATTACTAGAAAAAAACTTGGATGATCAAATACTAGACTTTCAAAGTGAAATTCATTTAAGTAAGGATGGAAAAATTAGAGTAATTGAAAAAATTAAGGTTGCAAATTTTAATCATGGAAATAATAATTTAATTCAAAGAGGAATAACACGTGATTTTCCAATACAATATTGCAATAAATTGGGTTTTCTATATTCAGTTCCATTCCATGTAAATTCAATTACACGAAATGGAGAGCCTGAGAATTTCTTTCTTGAAAATCTAACAAATGGGGTAAGAATTTATTGTGGTCAATCAGATATTATTTTACCTGAAGGTATTTATGAATATATTATTGATTATACCACTGCAAGACAATTAAAATTTCATAATAATCGAGATGAATTTTATTGGAATATAACTGGCAACGGGTGGTTGTTTAAAATAAATAAAGTAAAAGGCAATGTATTCTCACCTCAGACAAGCACGCCATTAGATATGAGTGTTTATACTGGAAAACAAGGCAGAAAAGAGAGAAATGCCAAAATTTATCTTGCTGATTCTACTAATGTTGAAGTAGTATCGACTCAAAGTTTATTAGAGAATGAAGGACTTACAATTTCTGTTTCTTATCCAAAAGAAACTTTTATTGAACCTAATTTTCTAATTCAAGCCATTCAATTACTAAAAGACAATAAATATTTATTTTTTATAATATTTTTTGTTTTTATACATTTTATTTTGCTGTATCTTCACTGGAAAGCTGTTGGAAAAGACCCAAAATCAGGCGTGATTATCCCCTTATTTGAACCACCAAATGAGCTTTCTCCAGCTTCTGTTGGTTATATAAATAAACAATCTTTTAATGATACTTTATTTTCTGCTGCATTAATTGACTTAGCTGTTAAGCATAAAATTAATATTGATGTTGAATCTAAAGGAATTGTATTTAAATCAAATGTTTACTCTTTTAGAGCTAATAATATTGACCAAGATGATTATTGCAAAAAGAATTATGGTTTTGAGGAAACAGATCTAAATGGAATAACTATCTCAAAAGGAACTTATAATAGCAAATTTGCTTCTATATACTTCCTCTTCAAAAAACATCTAGATAATCAAATTTTAAAAATAGACGAAAAAGACTCTTCAATTACAAAATATTTATCATTAAACTATGACAAAATAGGAATCGGATTTTTTGCACTTTTTGGAATATTTATCGCTACAATAATTTATCTAGGAACATATAAGCCACCAACCAATCATATTATTTTTTTAGTTTGTTTGTTTCTATTAGCTGTTGTCGTTCAAATAATATTCACACTAATAATTAAAGCTTATACCAATTTAGGTAGAAAAACTGCTGATAAAATACAAGGTTTTAAGATATACTTATCTACAACAGAACAAGATAGATTTGAACGAATGAATCCGCCAGAAATGTCGCTTCAATTATATGAAAAATACCTTCCTTATGCCATCGCTTTAAATGTAGAAAATGAATGGTCTGAAAAATTTAATGATATTGTAGAAAAGGCCATTAATAATGGTGAGCAGCCTGTTATGTATCGTTCTTACCAATCAATGTCTTCTTCTTCATTTTCAAGTTTTACATCAAGTTTATCACAAGGCTTATCAAGTAGCATTAGTTCGGCATCTACTATCCCTTCTTCATCAAGTAGTAGTGGAAGTTTTGGTGGTGGAAGTTCTGGCGGCGGCGGCGGAGGTGGCGGAGGTGGCGGTTGGTAAGATGTAATTCTATTTTACTGCTCTATCCTTCCATTTTACCGAAACAAAATTGCCCACAATACCAACATAAACAATATAAGCAATATGTAAAATTTCAGAAATTATAAATCCTTTTAATTGCCTCTTTTCATTAAAAAATGAACTAGCTTCATTTAATAAGATATAATCTGCTATCGTTTTTAAAACAAACTGAAAACTAAAAACTATCAAGAAAAATAATACAGATAAAAATTGTAAATAGCCAACAATAGTATGATTTGGAAAAATTTGATAATACAAAATAATACCAATTATCATTGCAAAATTAACGACCATACTCACACAAAACAATAAAACCAGTCCTAACATCATCGTCATACGCTTGTCTTGATAATCCATTGCTTTACTTGTCCAACGAAAACGTTGTTGTAAAAATGATTTTAAATTATGAATAATTTCAGTTTGAGTGGTAGCTTCAATATTTTTATTAAAAAACACTTTATTATCATCTATTTGGGCAATTTTATACACCAATAACATATCATCGCCACTTGCTTTTTGATTGATACCTTCATATCCATTAACTTGTTTAAAAGCACTTCTTTTATATGCTAAATTGGCACCATTCCCCATATTAAAAATACCACTTTTGATACAAGCTGCGGTTATTAATTGCATACCACAAAAATCTAAAATCTGAAATCTCGAAAAAAAGGTAAAATGTGTTGAAGAATGTAACAATACTGGAGACGCTATTAAGTTGGCATTAGTAGATTCATAAAATTGTACAATTTTTTTAAGCCAATTTTTTGGTACAATGCAATCTGCATCTGTTGTGATAATTAGTTCTTGGTTGGTTTGCTCAACACCTATCGAAATTGCTTTTTTCTTATAGGCATTCAAATGTTCTACATCAATAAAATTTTTAAGTTCTAAAACTTTATAAGCAAAAGTATTCTGTTGTAATTTCTGTTGAACAATAGCCAATGTTTCATCTTCAGAACAATCATCTACAACAATAATTTCTATTAATTCTTTTGGGAAATCTTGTTGTAATATAGCATCTAATAAATTAGAAATATTTTGAGCTTCATTTCTTGCTGGAATAATGATAGCAACGCTTGTATTTACTGAATTTTCTGTATTTGTAATGGTTTCAGTTTGTCTCCACTGGTAATAAAACAAAAGTTGTAGCAGAAAATAGGCTATTGCTAAACAAATAGAAATTATCAGCCATAAAGTAAACATATTTTTGCGTTTATACCGATTGGAATTGCTTCAAAAAACGCATATCGTTTTCTGAAAACAATCTTAAATCATTAATTTGATATTTTAACATCGTTATACGTTCAATGCCCATTCCAAATGCAAACCCTGTGTACTTGTTAGAATCAATTCCGCAGTTTTCCAGCACCGCAGGATCAACCATTCCACAACCTAAAATTTCTACCCAACCTGTGTGTTTACAAACATTACAACCTTTGCTATTACAAATAAAGCAAGAAACATCTACTTCTGCAGATGGTTCTGTGAATGGAAAATAGGAAGGACGTAATCTGATTTTAGTCTCTTTGCCAAACATTTCTTTTACAAAGAAATCTAAAGTTTGTAGTAAATCTGCAAATGAAACATTTTCATCAACATACAAACCTTCCACTTGATGAAAGAAGCAATGAGCTCGAGCAGAAATTGTTTCGTTTCTGAAAACACGACCTGGTGCAATAATTCTAATCGGTGGTTTTTGTTGCTCCATCAATCGAGTTTGGACTGAAGAGGTATGTGTTCGCAGTAACATCGCAGGATTAACTTGCAAATAAAAAGTATCTTGCATATCACGTGCCGTATGGTCTTCTGGCATATTTAATGCTGTAAAATTATGCCAATCATCTTCCATTTCTCTATCTAATGCAATAGAAAATCCAATTTTATTAAAAATAGAAATGATTTGACTTTTTACAATATTCACAGGATGCCTGCTACCAATAGGCAAATGTTCGCCTGGCAAAGTTAAATCTATATTTGAAGCCGTTTGCTGGGTGGTGGAGAATTGAACTTTTGCTGTTGCAAACTTTTCTTCTGCAACCAACTTCACTTGATTCACTAATTGTCCAAATTCCTTTTTCTGTTCATTAGGCACAGCTTTAATTTGGGCAAATATATCTTTTAGAACATTTTTTGTACCTAAAAATTTTATCCTGAATTGCTCTAGTTCTTGTGCTGAAGCAATCGGAAATGCTTTTACATCTTCTAAAAGTTGTTGTGTTTGCTCAAATAAATTCATACTTCAAAAATAAAAAAAGTGGCTTAATAAAACCACTTTTAATATAATATAATTTAGTTAATTTCAATTTAGAAAGAAATGTCGGCAACGCTTATCTTTCTTGTAATGACAGGTTTTGCTGTTGAATTTCTAATTGTAACAGTATATTCAATTGGTGTTTTGTTCCAATCAATATCAATTTGTCCAAAGTTTAAACCAGCATACGGAGCTCCACTTCCTTTTATTCTGTTTGTACTTGCATACGGCGAACTTGTATAATGTGTTAATCCACTAGAAGTAAAATCAAAAATTGGATAACAATCAGGTACTTTCAAAACATTCTCATCACCAAAATGCACATCTCCACTTAAAAATGCAAGACCATTCACTCGAGTTGATTTAATTAATTCAACCATTCTTCTTTTCTCATTTGGCATTACACTCCAAGCTTCTCCTCCATTGTAAGATGCTGAAAATTGAGTGCCAGAAACTACAAATCTTAATTTAGCAGGTCTTTTAAATTGTGCTTCTAACCAAGCCCATTGCTCATCAGACATCATTCTTGCGTCTGGAGTTACAATTGAATCATAACCAGATAATGCAGAAAGTGGTCCAGGTGCTGCATAAGGTGTTCTGTTCCATCTATTATCTAACAAAATAATTTGAACTCTGTGTGCTTCATCTCCATATTCATAATTTGCATAAATTTCACCACTCGGGTTAAATCTTCTTGGATCATCTGGTGCAACTTTGAAATTATCAAACAACAAAGTTTTTGCATAATACTTTGCAGTATTATCAATCACGCCATCATTTTGACCAAAATCGTGGTCATCCCAAACGGCTAATGTTTCAACTTTATCATAAAATCTTTTTACTTCTGGCTTTGCAAACATGTTTTCATAAGCCATTCTCATATAGTCATAAGTTCCTGGTAAAATAGCAAAGAAATCACCATAAATATTATCGCCCATTGCTAAATATAAGTCAGGATATTGAGCACCCATATAATTGTAAATTCCAACAATATCGTTGTGCTGGCTTGAACACGAACCAAAAAGGATTCTATTCAAGGTTCTACCTCTATCATTTTTTGCATTATCATCTCTTTTACAAGAAAAAAGCACAACAAAACTCATTAATGATAATAATAATATTAACTTATTTTTTCTCATGGGTCGCTTTGATTAATTAATTCTGTAAATTTACGAAAACTAAATAAATTACCATAACATTTTTGACAGAATATTTATGATAACTCTCATAGATTTTTAAATAAAGACAGGATTATGCAAAGTTTTGAACAAATGATAGCAAAAATTTCTACCAATTTGGATAGAAAACTGCCTGGTACTTCAGCACACAAAAAACTCCAACCTTATTATCCTAGTGCGAAAAATTTAAGTATTCCGACAAATCCATTTGCCAAAAAAAGTGCAGTTCTTGTTTTGTTATTTCCAAAAAACAATCAAATTAATGTGGTTTTTATCGAGCGACCAGCGAATACAGGTGTTCACAGTAAACAGATTAGTTTTCCTGGCGGAGGTAGAGAAAAAAACGATAAAAATTATACCGCTACTGCTTTAAGAGAAACGTATGAAGAAATTGGGATTGAGGCCTCAAAAATTCAAGTTCTAGGAAAGTTATCTAAACTCTATGTGGTTGCTAGTAATTATTTAATTCAGCCGATTGTTGGTTTTATTAATGAAGTACCAACTTATCGTATCAGTAAAAATGAAGTGGACAATATTATTGAAATGCCTTTGGTTGATTTAATTCAAGCTGAAATAATGGAGAAACCTATACATTCTGCCATGGGCATAACTTTACAAGCACCTTATTATGATTTAGAAGGCAGAACACTTTGGGGTGCAACAGCTATGATTACAAGTGAATTAGTTGATTTATCTACTGATATTCTTAAAAATATCGAGTTATAGCATTTTACGAAGACAATACTTTTGTATAAACATTTGCATATTTTTCAATCCCATTTGCTAATGAAAAATAGTCAATTGCTCCATTGCGAATTTTATCTAAATCAAAAATTTGATGCCAATGCTCCTGATGAATTTGCTCTATAATTGCATCATATTTAAAATCTCGGACAATGAATCCTGAGTGGTAACGCTCTACCACAAAATCTGTATCGCCTACGCCTGCATTACAAACAATAGGAATTTGTAATGCCATTAACTCTCCTTGCTTTGTTGGCGATGAGGCTTTTTTAGAATAAGATGGCAAAATAAAAAAAATAGAAATAGCACTCAAACTCAATAACGCTGGGACTTCTGTTCTATTACCGCCTTGTAAAATGACACTATCCTCAACATTATATTTCTTAGCAACTTCTAAAATATGTTGATGTTCATCTTTATTAATAAACAAAAACTTAGCATTTGTAATTTTGGATTTTAATTGAGCAAAGAATGCCATCATTTCATCTAACATGTACCACGTACCAACAGAGCCTAAATAGGTAAGAACAAAATCACTGTCTTGAATTTGTAATTTTTGTTTCCAATTTTCAACTTGTTGTATATCAACTTTTTCTTTACTAAATAAGTTGGTATCAACACAACATGGAATAACTTCTATACGTGGTTTATTTTTTGTGAAATTTTCCCAACTTAAGATTTCGTTTTTTGCATTATGTGTTAAACTTATAGTATAATCAGCGTTTTGTAAAAATTCAATTTCTTTTTTCTTAAAAAATTGATAGATTTTTCTGTACAATGGATGTTCAATATTCCAAATTTTTCCGTCCACTCGCTCATCAGCCCAGAAGCCTCGCATATCAAAAATAAACTTAGTGCCAAATTGCTTTTTTGCCCATAAGCCAATCAATGCTGTGATGTAACTTCTGCAATGAATAATTTGGATATTATTTGCTTTGATTTGTTTTTTTACCAGATTTTTTAATCTATAAACATCGTAAATAGTAGAAAATACAGGCGGTTTTTTGGTATATTTTAAAGGTAACCAAGTAATTTGGTTGGTATCTGCAATTTGTTGAATCGTAGCTTTGTTTTTCTCAAAAACTTCTTCTTTTTCAAAACTTATAATCGTGATATGATAATTATGTTTAGACAATCCAACTAAATACGGCAAAACTTGCGATTGTCCTAAGCTGTCTGTCATGCCATCATACGACAAGAAAAGTGTATTTATTTTTCCTTGTTGAGCCATTTTACGCTTCTTCTTTTAATTCTAATAACACTACATTTTCAATATGATAGGTATGTGGAAACATATCTACTGCCTGACTTTCTAATAAATTATATTGAGCTGACAACAATTGCACATCTCTTGCCTGTGTTGCAGGATTACAAGATACATAAACAATACGTTTGGGCTTTGCTATCAATAAGGTTTCAACGACTTGATTGTGCAATCCCGCACGTGGTGGGTCTAGGATAACAATATCTGGCATTTGATTTTCTTGTATAAATTCCTCATCTAACAATTTTTCTACTGTTCCTGTAAAAAATTTTGCATTTGAAATTTGATTTATTTGTGCATTTTCTCGAGCATCAATAATCGCATCATCTATTTGTTCGATACCAACAACTTGCTTGCAATATTTTGCAATATACAAGGCAATACTTCCCGTACCACAATACAAATCATACACAATATCATTTGGCTCAATCTTAGCAAATTTGACGGTTACATCATACAATAATTTTGCTTGGAAACTATTCGTTTGGAAAAATGACTTTGTACTAATTTTATATTTTATGCCATCTAAAACTTCAATAATATAAGGTCTTCCTGCAAAATTTATTACTTCTTGATCATAAATACTATCGTTCTTTTTAGTATTAATTACATAATTTAAAGAAGTAATTTGAGGGAAACTCGTTTGTATATTCTGCATCATTAAATCAATTTGTGTTTGATTAGACTGAGCCACACAAACCGTTACCATCCATTCGTCTAAGGTGGTGTTTCTAATAATTAAATTTCTAGCAAAACCTTCCTGAAGTTTCAAATTATAAAACTCAAAATTATTGTCTAAACAAAATTGATAAATATGATTGCGAATTTTATTAGCAAAATCGTTTTGTAAATAACATTTGTCAATCTGCAAAATCGAAGCAAAACTACCTGCAACGTGAAAGCCCAATGCTCTTTTTTCAAAGACTTCATCACTTTGAATTTGTTCATCAGTCAACCATGCACGATTGGAAAACGTATATTCCATTTTGTTCCGATACTCAAATATTTGTTGAGCGGCCAATATCGGCAAAGGATTTTCGATTTTAATTTTTGCAATTTTCCAAAAAGTATCCAACACAATTTGCTGCTTAAATTCCGCTTGAGTTGTATAGTTGACACTCTGCCAATAACAACCTCCACAAGTTCCAAAATGCGAACAAACCGCATCAATTCTTTCTTTGGAAGGTTCAAGTATTTTTTGAATTTTAGCTAAACCATAATCTTTTTTCTTTTTTATGATTTTTGCCTCCACAACATCGCCAGGAATCGCTTTTTCTACAAAATAAATGCCTTGTTCAGTTTTGGCTATTCCATTTCCTTCTGCGGCAATCTTATCAATTTTTAAAACTTCTATTTTTTGAACCTTTCTCATTGGTTGTTAAAAATAATTAAATGCCTTTACAATAGTGCATATTTCTTTATATATTCATCTTTAAATTCTATATTTTTGTTTATCTCAATATTTTATGCAGTATGAAAAAGTCTCTACTTGTCTTTTTTTTAGGTTTTACTTTATTTTCTTCCAAAGCTCAAGATGATGTTTTATTTACGATTGGTAATGAGCCTGTAAAGCTGAGTGAGTTTGAATATATCTACAATAAGAATAATTTCTCAGGAGCAAACAAATACAGCAAAAAATCAGTTGATGATTATTTGGACTTATATATCAATTTTAGACTGAAGCTAAAAGAAGCCACAGAATTGGGTTTATTCAACAACAATAAATTTAAAGAAGAATTTGCTACTTATGAAAATCAACTTATCAATAATTATGTAGAAAAAGAAGTATTGGATAAAGTTTTATTGCAAGAATATGAACGCTCTAAAACTGATGTTTCATTGAGTCATATTTTTGTGCCTTTCTACAATGATTCGACTAAAACTATTGCGGATAAAAAAATCAAAGCTATCTACGAAAAAATTAAAAGTGGAAAAAGCTCCTTTGAAATTGCCGCAAAAGAATCAGAAGATAAAAACACAAATACAAAAGATGGTTATTTAGGTTGGTTCAATAGTTATCAAATAATTTTACCAGAATTGGAAAATGTTGCCTATACCTTAAAACCAAAAGAAATTTCAGCTCCATTCCAATCCAAATATGGCTATCATATTCTAAAATTAAATGATACAAGACCAGCACGTCCTATGTTGAGAGTGGCGATTATTAAGAAAAATATTCTAAATCCAAATGACCCTGCAAGTGTTCAAGCACTGAGAGATACGATGCAAAAAATATATCACTTATTTAAAAGTGGCACACCTTTCAATGATTTGGTTCAAAATTACACCGATGATGAAAATTCAAAACAATTTGGTGGAAAGATTGATTGGTTTGGTATTCATTATTATACGCCTGTTTTTGAAGAAGCTGCATATAGTATAAAGAAAATTGGTGATATTTCTGAACCTGTTGAAACCAAACTAGCTTTTTATCTGATTCAAAAAATTGATGAAACAAAACCAAAAAGTTTTGAAGAAGAAAAAACAAATTTGAGAAGTAAATTACTTGTTTCAGATATTTATGAACAAGCTATGCAAAGCTTTTTAAATACTCAAAAATCAAAATATAATTTTATTGCCTTTAATAATAATATCTATAAATTTAAAAAACACCTTAATAATTTAATAGGAAATACAGCTTTCAAATATAAAGACACAATTCCAAATAATATTTTATACAAAATTGGCAATCAAGATTTTGACCAAAATAAAATTGGAAAAGCTATCGAAAAAATCTACTACAGTTATGCACCAAAAAACACTGCTGATTCAAGAATTGATGTATTGTATGATGAAATAGAAAAAGAAAATATTTTAGCTCAAGTAAAAGCAGATATCAGAAGTAATAATGAGGAATACAAACAACTCATCAATGAATATAAAAATGGAATTATGATATTCGATTTATCTGAACAAAAGATTTGGAATAAGGCATCTTCAGATACTGCTGGATTAAAACAATTCTATAACACACACGCTGCTGATTTTTTACAAAAAGCAAGTTTCAAAGAAAGAAACATTACCATTCCTCAATCAAAAACAGCAAAGAAAATATATAAAATTATTTTAAGCAATCCAAATATAAGCAATAGTGTTTTGAAAGACAAACTCACACTTTTGGGTGAGAAAGATGCAACGATTGATGAAATTACGCATACTGTTACAAACAACAATGCGATTGATTTGAGTATTAAAAAACCTATTAAGAAAGAGGATAAATTTGTCATTACACAACAATATCAATACACGCCGCAACAACCAAAACCTTACGATGAAATAAAAGGATATGTAATTGCTGCTTACCAAGAACAATTGGAAGAAAATTGGATAAATGATTTAAAAGCTAAATATACTGTAAAAATTAACGAACCTGTTTTGAATAAAATAATTAAACATTAAAACATTCATTTTAAGTAAAAAACACAAACAAAACCTTACTTTTGTATTTATGATAAGAATATTGGTGCTTACTTTTCTTTTTGGTTTGATTTCAAATAACTTGAATGCCCAAAATGGAATTGTATTGGATAAAATTGATGCAATAGTTGCAGATAAAATTATTTTACAATCTGACATTGAAAATCAGATGGAAATAATGAATTTAAGAGATGAGAACGCTGCTGAAAATAAATGTGATTTAATGTATCAAATGATTTTCAACAAAATCTTAACTGTTCAGGCAGAAAAAGACAGTTTGCCCATAGCTGAAAGCGATGTTGAGGCTGAATTGGATAGAAAAATCAATTATTTTATTTCGATGGCAGGTTCTGTTGAAGCATTTGAAGCTTATTACAATAAAAATGTTCAACAAATTAAAGACGATTTTAGAGATGATATACGTGAGCAAATGTATGCTGATGAAATGAGAAGAAAAATCGTGGGTGAATTAAAAGTTACACCATCAGAAGTAAAAACATTTTTTGAAAACATTGCTCCTGAAGATATTCCATATTTTAATGCAGAAGTAGAATTGGGACAAATCGTGGTCAAACCAAAAATAAGTGATGAACAAAGACAAATTGCTCTAAATAAAATCAATGATATAAAAAAGCGATTAACAGAAGGAGAATCTTTTGATTTATTGGCTGGTCTATATTCTGAAGACCCAGGTTCTGCACAAGAAGGCGGAGATTTAGGTTGGGCAAATCGTGGTACTTTTGTGAAAGAATTTGAAGCTGTCGCTTTCAAATTAAAGCCTGAAGAAATTTCAGATGTTGTTGAAACCACATTTGGTTTTCATATCATTCAGTTAATAGAAAGAAGAGGCGATCAAATTAATTTACGTCATATCTTAATTCGTCCGAAATCAACTTCGGTTGGTGCAGAATTAGCTTACAAAAGAATCGACAGTATTAGAACTGCAATTTTAGATAACAAATTAGCTTTCTCTGAAGCGGTAAAGCATTTTTCCGAAGATGAACAATCTAAGAATGTAGGTGGATATTTAATAAATCAAGAAACAGGAAGTACAACCAACGAAGTAAAAGATTTAGACCCAGAAATGTATAAAGCAATAGAGAATTTAAAAATTGGCGATATTACAGAACCACAAATGTTTCAATCTGGCGATGGTTCTCCAGCATATAGAATCCTAAAATTATTTTCAAAAACAGAACCACATGTTGCCAATTTGCAACAAGATTACGATAGAATTCAATCAGCAGCTTTAAATCAAAAAGAACAAGGTGTTGTTGAAAAGTGGTTACAAAAAAATCTTGGAAAAACATATTTGATGTTAGATCCAAAGTATAAATCTTGTGAAAATTTAAAAGATTGGGTAAAAGAATAAAGTTCAATTATGCAAAAATTTACTTCTGATACCGAAGGCATCCAACTATTAGCAAAAGACTATCAAAGTCTAAAAAATGAAATTCATAAAGTCATTGTCGGTCAAGATAAAGTCATTCAATTTGTATTATTATCTATTTTTTCAGACAGTCATAGTTTGTTGATTGGCGTACCAGGATTAGCCAAAACATTATTAGTCAAAACCGTTGCAGATACTTTAGATTTAGATTTTAAACGCATTCAATTTACACCCGACTTAATGCCTTCAGATATTATTGGAGCTGAAGTCATTAATGAAAATAGACAATTTCAATTCAATAAAGGCCCGTTATTTGCAAATATTGTATTGGCAGATGAAATCAATAGAACACCGCCCAAAACACAATCTGCATTATTGGAAGCGATGCAAGAAAGACAAATTACGACCGCAGGACATCAATATAATTTAGATTTGCCTTTCTTTGTTTTGGCTACTCAAAATCCAATAGAACAAGAGGGAACTTATCCATTGCCTGAGGCACAATTGGATAGATTTATGTTTAGTATCCAATTGGATTATCCAAGTTATGAAGAAGAAGTTGCTGTTGTAAAAAATACAACTACAGACCAAAAAATTGTTACCAAAAAAGTAATTACTAAAGCAGATATTATTGCATATCAACACTTAATTAGAAGAATGCCGATTGCGGATAATGTTTTGGAATATGCTGTAAAACTTACTTCATCAACTCGACCAAATACTTCAAATACTCCAAAAATTATTCAAGATTTTGTGGCTTGGGGAGCTGGCCCAAGAGCATCACAAGCATTAGTTTTGGGAGCGAAAACCCATGCCGCTATCAATGGAAAGTATTCTCCAGATATTGAAGATGTTCAAAATGTTGCTTTACCAATTTTACAACATCGTGTAATTAGAAATTTCAGAGCTGAAGCTGAAAATATCAGTATTGAAAAAATCATAAAAGATTTATTGTAAGCAAGTTTTCTCCTTTTTATTTTTTTAATTCTACACTTTTATACTTATTTTGTATAAATGAATAAGAATTCCGATTTAAAAATTTTTAAAGCCTCTGCTGGTTCTGGAAAAACATATACACTGGCTAAAGAATTTGTAAAAATTCTTATTGTACAACCTTATCATTATAAAAATATATTGGCAATTACTTTTACCAAAAAGGCAACTGCCGAAATGAAAAGTAGAATTTTAGCCTTTTTAAAAGAAATTAAAGAAGATAAAAATTCAAAACTAACACTAGAAATTATTGAGGAAATAAAAGAAGAAAAAGCGGTTGATGTCAGTCAAAACATTCAGGAACAAGCCACGAAAGCCATCAATCTTATTTTACATGATTATGGACATTTTCAAGTAACAACCATCGATAGTTTTTTCCAATTAATCATTCGTTCTTTTGCTAAAGAATTGAAACTACCAATTGGTATGCAAATAGAAATGGATACAGATAGTGTTTTACACAATAGCGTTATTCAATTATTAGAAGAATCTGAAACAGAAAATGAAATTGCCCAATGGTTGGAAGAATATGCTCTAAATAATATTGATAATGATAAAGGTTGGAAAATAGAAAAAAATATTTTTACCCTAAGTCAGGAATTGCTGAAAGAAGAATTTCTATTGCTGAATGAAAATTTTGAACAAATAAGACAACCAGATTTTTCTAAATACAAAGCTATTGCTGATGAACAACAAAATATTATTAATATATATAAGAAAAATATCCAAAACAAAGCAAAACTGGCTGAAGAAATTATAAAAGAATCAGGAATTAATGCAAAATTATGCTCCCGAAACTGCCTAAATAGTTTTATTAAAAATTCAAAAGAATTAAGTTTTGATAGTTATAAAACCATTAGAAATGTTGTTTTTGAAAATGCCAATTTAGTTTCAAATGATAATGCCAAAAATTATGTTGAAGCAACAGCAAAAATTATGTCTGTTTGGGATAATCAACTAAAGGTTATTATTGAAGATATTATTAATCATCATGAAAAGCATATTAGCAATTATATCACCGCTAGAAGTATTCAAAAAAATATCTATTCGATGGCACTCTTAGATGCATTGTCTATCAAAATCAGTGAATACCGAAGTCAGGAAAATGTGATTTTAATTACAGATGCATCATTTTTTATTTCCAAAATTGCTGATACAGAAGCTACGCCATTTATCTTTGAAAAAACGAGCAGTTTCATCAATTATATATTGATAGATGAATTTCAAGATACCTCCACTTTGCAATGGAAAAGCTTTATGCCAATTGTCATTGAAATTTTATCCAAAGGATATGGTTTGGCTTTAATTGTTGGCGACCCAAAACAAAGTGTATATCGGTGGCGTGGTGGAAAAATGGAATTGATTATTAAAAAAGTTGATGATGACTTAAATAATTTTACAAGCCTAAAAAAGGAAAAAACACTCAGAAATAACTTTAGAAGTTTGACAAATATTATTGACTTTAATAATGTTTTTTTTAGGACAACAATAGAAACCTACAAAGATTTTGAATTGCTTTCAAAAGCATATCACGAGCAAGAACAAACGCAAACAGAAGAAGTAAAAGCTAAAAAAAATGGTGGATTGATTCGTTGTGATTGGATTGAGTCTTCAAAAAATAAAAAAGATTCAACGTTGGAAGATGATGAGGAAGATAAGGAAACTGAAAATAAAATTTTAATTGTTTTAACAGAAAGACTTTATGAATTAAATAAAAAAACCAATTGGAAAGATGTGGCTATTCTTGTTCGCACTAATAAAGAAGGTATTAAAATTGCTAACTACTTCCAACAATTAGAAAAACCAATTCCATTTGTTTCTGGTGAATCTTTGCTAATAAAAAACAACCTAAATATCCAATTGATTATTGCTACATTAGAATACTTTATTAGTGATGAGGTTTTTTATAAATATAAATTAGAGAATTTTTATTGTAATTATATTGGTATAAAAAATTACGATGAAATATTATATCATAAACAAAGTTTTGAATTTGAAAAGCGTTTCAAAGAATTTAAAATAAGCAAGCATATAAAAAATAACAAGCTAATTGATATTGTGCATACACTGCTCCATATTTATGAAATGGATAAAGAAAGCAATGCCTATATTGTACGTTTGCTAGATGATATTTATAAATTTTCTCAAAATAAAGGCCATAATATCATTAGTTATTTATACTATTGGGAAGAGAAAAAAGACAAGATTTCTGTGTTGCCTTCTGAAACAACCGATGCTGTAAAAATCATTACGATTCACAAAGCTAAAGGATTAGAATATCCGATTGTAATACTACCTTTTGCGAATTGGAGTTTAATGCCTAAGGCAAATACTATTTTCTGGGCAAAAAGTGAAGTATTTAAAACAGAAGGTCAAGTAATGCCATTGTCTTATGTCAAAAACCTTGAACAATCCGAATTTAAAACTGCCTATTTAAAAGAAAAAGAACAAAGTATTATTGACAATATCAATTTGTTATATGTTGCATTCACACGAGCAGAGAAAGAGTTGCATATTTTTTGCAAACAAAAAAAAGCTAATCCTGATGAAGCAAAAAGCATAAATGATATTATAACCAACACCTTAAACAACGCATTTTCTGAAAATTTTGTAACAGACAAAAGCTTTATACTTGGGACTTCTGCAAATTTTGAAGTAAAAGAGAAAGAAAATAACGATGCAAACAACTTAAAATTAGCTTCGATTAATACCAATCAAAATTTCCAACTTTTATCATCGTCTTATTCCGATGAAAATACTAAAAAAGGAGATATTATACATCATTTGGTCAATAATATTCATAGTTTGAAAATGAATAAACTTGATTTATATTCCATTCAACGACAATATTTATTAGATGATGAAGCTATTGTTTATTATAAAAACAAATTGATTGAAATTTTTAAGCTATTTATAGAAAAAGGTTTTATTCAAGCTGAAAATACCTATTTGTATGAAAAGAATTTTTATTATAAAAATAAGGTTTTACGTGCAGATTTGGTGATTATAACACCTGACGAAAATATTATCATTGATTATAAAACAGGTGCGGAAGAAGATAAACATAAAACTCAAATTAATACTTATAAAAAAGCGTATGAGTTAATGAATAAACAAAAGACTAAAGCCTTTTTGCTTTATACCGAATCCATGACATTAAAAGAAATTTAGTATGCATTTTATAAAAAAATATATTGAAGAAAGTTTTGAAATTATTGAGTTGTCTAATCAATTTATAAACGCCAAAATTGTTGTACAACAGGGATTTAATTTATTTAGTTTAGTCTATAAAAATATAGAAACCATCTATTTTGATAAAACATTAATTGAAAATTTTCAGGATAGAAAATTAGCTGGTATTCCGTTTATGCATCCTTGGGCAAATAGATTGGACCGTGATAAAATTTTTAATCGTTCATTTACGATGAATGATATATTAAATGCTGTTTTATATCGAGATGGAAATAATTTACCCCTTCATGGTTTAATTTTAAAATCAGATAAATGGCAAATTATAGATATGAGTGCAACAGATTTAAAAGCTTCTTGTACCGCAAAATTAGCCTTTAATGAAACACATTTATTAGACTTATTTCCTTTTAAGCATAATATTTTTATTACCCTAGAATTAGAAAGTGAAAAATTATTTTATAAGGTTGAAATAGAAAACTTAAGTTCAAATGAAATGCCGATATGCTTTGGATTTCATCCCTATTTCAATATAAAACATTCTGAAAATAATATTTTAATTGTTCCAGATGCAGAAGTGGCATTGGTCGATGAAAAATTAATACCCACAAATAAGTATGATGAAAAAGAAGCCCTTTTTTCATTTAAAGAAAATCAAATACCTATCAAAAACCAAAATATTGATCACGCATTTTTGCACCAAAACCAAAACGAAAACTATCAATTAAAAACAGATAATTATTTGGTGACGTTTAATTTAGACGAAAATTATACTGTTGTACAAATTTATCATCCTAATAACGAACAAAAACCTTATATCTGTATAGAACCTATGACAGCTTTGGCAAATGCTTTGAATACTGGAAATTATAACACTATTGCACCCAACTCAAAATTTAATGCTGTTTTTAGTATAGAATATTGTTCTACAATAGAACATTAAAGGAAAGTTTATTAAATAAAAATGCCCTTGAACTAACGAGTTACAAGGGCGGAGGTTTTGGCACCTGTGATCCCGCTGGGATTCGAACCCAGGACCCATACATTAAAAGTGTATTGCTCTACCAGCTGAGCTACGGAATCCTGCTTCTTGAATGTTTATCCATAATAGCTAAACATTAAAAGCGAGTGCAAAGGTATAAAATTATTTCTATTTGAACAAATAAAAATAAAATCTAATGTTTATTTAAAGTAAGGAAAGTTTGGATTGTACGATAAACATTGATAAACTGATTTATTTATCATTGAATTACTTTAATATTGATTTGATTTTTGGCTGAATAAGTTGTTGAACATATTGGTCTGCTCCAAATTGGGTTTTAATATTAATTGGTAAGGTACAAAGTCAGGTTCTTGTACTGATGCAAATGGAAAAATTGATAACAGAATCTATGTTATGAATGAAACTCTTCAACCTGTATTACATCGATTTCTAGGAGGTGAAGTTACATCTACCTATTAAATATATTTAGTTTATGGATTTGAAAATACAGTTACTACAACTATTTTGCAACAATTGACTTTGAAAAATTTATTGACGAAATTGAACAGATATTAAATTTTGTTTTTTAAAAAAAAAGTAATTACTTTGTAATTACAAATAGGATTTTTTATGGAAGTACAAGTAATCAATATTGGAAACTCAAAAGGCATTAGATTGTCAAAATCAATTTTAGAGCAGTATAATATCAGTGATACGCTTGATTTAATTTTAGAGAAAGGCAGAATTATTTTAAAACCAAAATCTGTTCCTAGAAAAGGTTGGGAAAAATCTTTTAAGCTTATGCACGCAAACGGAGATGACCAATTACTGATTGACGACATTTTTGAAGATGAAACTTTTGGAGAATGGAAATAAAGCAATACGAAATAGTGTTGGTAAATCTTGACCCAACCATAGGAAGCGAGATAAAAAAAACTCGTCCTTGTGCTGTTATTTCGCCAAATGAAATGAATAAATATCTTCAAACGATTGTTGTTGCACCACTCACAAGCAGTTCAAAACCTTATCCAACAAGAGTTGAAATTAAACAAGCAAAAACAAAAGGTTGGATAGTTTTAGACCAAATTAGAACGGTGGACAGAAAAAGAATTTTCAAGAAATTAGGCACCCTTACAAAAATAGAAATCGAAGCCGTGAAAAACGTAATAATGGAAACTTATGTTGAATAATAATGCCATATAACAAAAGTGCTTATGAAAAACAGACTAAAAATCAAAATTTCAACTTTTTTGCAAAATGCAACTGAAGTGCTTCAATTTCCCATCCTTCATAAATACCAGAACCGATAGAATATGCTAGAGAAACAAATAAAAATAAAATCTAATGTTTATTTAAAGTAAGGAAAGTTGGATTGTACGATAAACATTGATAAACTGATTTATTTATCATTGAATTACTTTAATATTGATTTGATTTTTGGCTGAATAAGTTGTTGAACATATTGGTCTGCTCCAAATTGGGTCAAGTGATTAATATCAAACATATAAGGTTGTTTTTTATTCGCATCAAAGTGTCTAATACTTTGGATTTGATAACAATTTATATAATTTTTAGTTGGAATAGTTGCCTTAATTTTTGCTTCTAATGTTACTCCATTACTATTCAAATATTGTTCTGTTTGAATATTTTTTAAATTCTTGAGCATTAAAATTTTAGGATATTCCAGCAAATAAGACTCTGTTTCTCCTATAAATAAATATTGAATTTGGTATTTTTCGAAATAACTGATAGTATTTTTAATTAGTACTAAAAGTTCATCTTCTGAATAATTCAAATCAACATTATTACGCATTAACCAATGTGCAGAAATAAGGACTAAGTCAATTTTATCTTTGTTTTTGGGTATAAATTCATGATAAATATAATTATTGAGGTCAACCATTCCTTTTTTGCCTCTGGAATCTAATAATGGAAAATTGTAGGCAATACTTGCTTCTAACCAATTGTAATCCGTAAGTTTTCGAAGAGACGCAGAATATTGAGCAGCATGACTATCTCCAATAAGTAAGATGTTTTTCTTTGTTGAATCGCATGTTAAACAAATCGGCTTATTATAATCTTTAATTGCATCTTGGTTGCTTATAAAACAACCTGTTGGATTAAATTGAGCATCTTTTTGTTTCGTTTCAATATAATCAAATCTATAACTACCAATTTTAAATTTTTCAGATTGATAGATAGATAATTTTTCAGTTATTTTGGGCTTTATAAAAAACAAAGCACTTAAACTGCAAATTAAACCAAGAAATAAAAGACTAAATTTTACGTTTGTAATTTTCTTATTGTTTTCAATAAATTTATAGGATAAATATGCTGAAACGATTGATAAAAAAGCAACCAATACAATCGATTCCCAGCTAATAAAACCAAAATATCTAAATAAAATATACCATGGCCAATGCCATAAATAAAGTGAATATGAAATATTTCCAAAAAATCGGATAATTGGATAATTAAAAAATGGAAAGTTTATATTCAAACTTAAAATAATAAAAGTTGCTAGGATTGGTATTAATGTCAATACAGAAGGCCACAAATTACTTTCTGAAATAGCACTATTACAAACAATAATTAAAAATATAGCAATTAAAACAATAGTTTTTTTAGACTTTTCATTGATTTTCCAATCATAATTTCCTAAACCATAAGCCAAGCCTCCAATACTGAGTTCCCAATATCTTGCAGGCAACATATAAAAAATAAAATTAGTTGAATAACTACCGACCAACACCGCAATCAAAAATGATATTATCGTCAAAGTACTTAATACCAACCAAAAAGTTTTGGGGTTTTTAAAATAGGTGCTTTTTAAAGCCATTAAAATTAACGGATAAAATAAATAAAATTGCCATTCAACACCAAGCGACCAAGTATGTATAAGAATATTTCCTGAAGGATTAAAATAATTTAGGTACTTGAAAAAATAAATATTAGAAACAAAAAGACTTGCAAGTCCTGTAAGTTTTGCATTCTGTTTTAAATCAGGTTCTAAAAATAAAAATACAGAAATCAATAATACAAAAAGAAGCAATGTAGCTAAAGCTGGAACTAAGCGATTGATTCTTCTTTTGTAAAAACCTATAAGCGTATAACTATTATTTTCAAATCCTTTAAGAACAATCATCGTCATTAAGAATCCTGAAATAACAAAAAAAACATCTACCCCAATAAATCCACCTGAAAAACCAGGAACATGAAAGTGAAACAAAAGAACAATAACTACAGAAAGAGCCCTAAGAAAACTGATGTCTGTACGAAATTTCATATTGCTAAATAAATAGTTTTAAATACAATTATAATCTTTTGTTTTAATAAAAGTTGCGTTTAAGTAATTATTGCATCAAAAATAATTTTTCTAAATGATAAGTAAACTATAAACCCGCTTTATTTTTGTGCAGTAACAGAAAATATAGTTGATTGAAATAAGATTAAACGCTTCTAAAGATAGTCCACAAAAATTTTGTATTTTAGTTTCTAGATAATTTTAAGGAATGCAAATTAAGGAAATCAATGTTTTTACAAATGGAGATGCTAGAAAGCTAAGTACTTGGTCTAATTTTCCTTATTTCTTTACTGAAACATTGAAAGAAAAAGGCATAAAAGTAAATTATGTCAATATCCAACCTAATAAATTTTTAAAAAATATTTATAATTTTACCATTGATAAAGGTTTAAAAAAAACCAAACAGCACAATGCTTTTGACTATTATAGAACGCCTATCAATCGGTTTTTTGCAAACAAAATCATTCAATCTGCAATAAAAAAATTTCCAAATGCTGATGCCAATTTATTTTTAAATTTTAGCTTTTCTGCAAAACCCTATTCCGACAAACCTACTATATTATTTGGCGATTGGACTTATGAGCATTATTTTCCTCATTTTAAAAAAAGAAAACCAGGAAACTTAGAACAAACTTTTATTGATGCAGAAAATAAATGTATTGAAACCGCAGATGCCGTATTTGTAATGTTTCCAAAAATGGCAGAAATCATAAAAAACAGTTATAACAATAGAAATATTTTTTATTTAGGTGGTTATTTTATCAATGCCAAAGTAGCAAAAAATGCAGATACTATCTTGGCACAAAAAATAAACTCCAATAAAATTCTATTTATCGGAACAATAAAGTATAAAGCAGGTGTTTTGCTCTTAATTGAAGCTATTGAAAAGCTTCGACTACAAAATCATCACTTAGAAATTCATATAGTAGGTATGAAAAAAAGTGATTTTTCTAAACTACCTAACTTTGTAACTTGCTATGGTTATTTAGATAAAGACAACGAAAAAGACAGTTCTACTTATTATGATTTAATGGAATCTTCTAAAATGATTATCAATACGACGCCTAAGTGGAGTGGGTTTTCATCAGTGATTGAAGCTATGTATTTCTACAATCCTGTTATTACAATTCCTTATGATGATTTCGTAGAAACATTTGATAAAAAGATAAATTTTGGTGTATATAATCAATCGCCAGAAACATTATCTGATGATATATTATCTATTATCCAAGATAAAAATTATACTACATTATGTCAGAACGCACACCTTGCTGTAAAAGATTTTACTTGGAGTAATTATATTGATAAATTTTTGTCGAAATTAGCTGAAATCTAAATTTTTTATTTATTAATTTTAGCTTGTTGAAAATTTCTGTTGTCATACCAGTGCATAACGAGGAAGGAAATGTTTTTCCTTTGTATCAAGAACTATTGACTACTATCCAAAAAATTGGTTCAACTTATGAATTTCTATATATTGATGATGGCAGCACGGATTTATCTTATAAAAACATTCAGATTCTAGCAGAACAAGATAAAAATGTAAAGTATATTCATTTTAGCAAAAATTTTGGACATCAAAATGCTGTTTTTGCGGGTTTAGAAAAATCAAGTGGCGATGCGATTGTTATTATAGATGCTGATTTGCAAGATCCTCCACAATTGATTGAAAAGTTATATGAAAAATTTATAGAAGGATATGAAGTTGTTTTTGCACAAAGAACCTATCGCTCTGATGAAACGTGGCTAAAACTTACTTCTGCTAAACTTTTTTATCGCTTCATCAATAAATTATCTGATGTCTATATTCCAGAAGATACTGGCGATTATCGAATGATTTCAAAAAAAGTAAAAGACGTCATTTGTAGTATGCCAGAGCAAAATAAATTCATTCGTGGTCAAATTGCTTGGGCTGGATTTAAGCAGATTGGTGTTCCTTTTGAAAGAAAAGGCAGACGTAGTGGCAAAACTAATTATTCCTATGCTCAAATGTTTAAGTTTGCTTATGATGGAATTGTTTCATTTTCTAACCGTCCTTTGCACTTGGCTACTTATGCAGGATTTCTAATTTCATTGACGGCTTTTGCAGTTATCATATATTCTGTTTATCAAAAATATTGGAACAACAATACCGTTCAAGGTTGGACATCAATTATGCTAAGTGTCTTGTTTTTGGGTGGTGTTCAATTAATTTGTTTAGGAATTATTGGCGAATATATTGGAAGAATTTTGGACAATGTAAAAGATAGACCAAACTATGTAATCAAGGAAAGTAATTTTGAAGATTAGGAATGTTTAATTCTTGTTATAGCTAGTTTTGTCAATCATAAACCTTTAATTAGACACCAATCAATTAGTTATTATAACTAACAAAAAATATGTAAGAAAGGTACTAAAAAACAGATAACTCTAAAATGGGTAAATACGTTTATCAACATCATGAATACGATAATTGGGCTGAATTTATTACTATAAAAATAAAACTTGCTCAAACGAATGCCGCTATTAAAGTAAATTCAGAAATGCTTACACTTTATTGGGAAATTGGATATTCTATTCTTGAAAAACAAAATAAAAACGGTTGGGGTAGCAAAGTGATTGATCTTTTAGCCGTTGATTTAGCTAAAAACTTCCCCCAATAATTCAGGCTTTTCTGTAAGGAATCTAAAATATATGAGAGCTTTTGCCGAAGCTTATCCAGAATTTCCATTTGTGCAAATTCCACTTGCACAATCACAAGATGAATTTGTGCAAGTACCACTTGCACAAATAACGTGGTATCATCACATAAGCCTATTAACTAAAGTAAAAGACACAGCAGCAAGGGCATTCTACATTGCAGAAACAGCTAAAAATGAATGGAGTAGAGATGTGATGTTATTACAAATACAAAATTAACTTTATGAAAGAGATGGAAAAGCCTTAAATAATTTTGAAACAACATTACCAGACTATCAATCTGATTTAGCTAAAAGTATTTTCAAAGACCCTTACAATTTCGATTTTTTAATGCTTTCTAGAAAAGTTAGTAAAAGAAAATATTGATAAATTTGAACAGTTAGAAGATATAGAACAGTAGAAATAAAATCCACTTTATTTTTATTTTATAGAATTCTCATAATTAAAATTAATAAAAGTACTAAGAATTTAACACTATGTAATTATTTGAATACTTAAATTTGTTTTGTGGTTTATCTAACAAGGAGAGAAACTTTTAATGCTGCCCATAAATTATACAATAATCAATGGACAGTTGAACAGAATGCTGAAGTTTTTGGAAAATGTGCTAATAAAAATTGGCACGGACATAATTATGAATTATTTATAACCGTAAAAGGCAAACCCAATTTGGATACTGGTTTCATTATGAATGTCAAAGATTTAAGTAGGCTTATAAAAAAGGAAATAACAGAGAAATTAGACCATAAAAATTTGAATTTAGATGTCGATATTATTCCAAAAACTATGATGCCATCAACAGAAAACTTAGCTATTATTATTTGGAACATCTTAAATCCATTAATCACAGATGCACAATTGCATTGTGTGAAATTGGTAGAAACAGAAAACATATTTGTAGAATATTACGGAGAATAAATTATATGCACTTTATATTAAAATCATTTGAGGAACTCAATGCACATCAGTTGTATGCTATTTTACAACTCAGGGAAGAAGTTTTTATTATTGAACAAAATGTTGTCTATAAAGATTTAGACGACAAAGACCAAAAAGCAAAACATCTTTTAGGATTTTACGAAGATAAATTAGTGGCTTATGCTCGTTTAATACCTGATGGTATTTCATATCCTGATTTTACTTCATTTGGAAGAGTTGTTGTTGCTCCAAAGTTAAGAAACACAAAATTTGGGATTTTATTGATGCAAGAAGTCATGCAAAAAATAGAATTGTTATATCCAGAAATGCCTATCAAGATTAGTGCACAATCTTATTTAATTCCTTTTTACGAAAAATTTGGATTTGTTGTTAATAGTGCTGAATACATTGAAGACCATTTGCCACATACTGAAATGGTGAAAAAATAAGTAAGCAACAAAAATTTAATTTACAATAATAAAAAATATTCTATCTTTGCACTCGGAGAGATGGCAGAGCGGTTTAATGCGGCGGTCTTGAAAACCGTTGACTGTAACAGGTCCGGGGGTTCGAATCCCTCTCTCTCCGCTCCATAAAAACATAACTTACTATATTTCAATATGTTATGCTTTTTAGTTTTCTCTATTTGTACGATTTTTGTACGGTTGATGTATCTATATTTTTAATATATTATATTTTACAATACAATTTGCTATGCCTAAACCCTACTTTTACGAACTTTTACAAACCAACTTTTTAAATGTGGAGGTTTCAATCTATGGTACACGCTTACCGTCAATAATAGTTATAACTACTTCATCAGGCATAGTATCCACTTCCTCCACTTTCGTTGGTAGAACGTGTTTTAACATTTTATCTATGAAGAGTAACTTTTCTTTAGGCTCTAATTGATTATAGTCATCTTGTATTTTATCTAAATTGCTACTAAGAAATTCATTTATAATTTCTCTTAATTCCCTTGTAGTCTTGTTTACTGCTCCTTTGGGTTTCCCTTTTGGGTTACCGCTTACATTCTTTTTAAAAGGCATATCTTATTGTATTTTATTGTATTTATCAATAGGTTCTAATTTTTACCAACTCTAAATTCTCGCCAGTCTTGTTTTATTAAATAGTCTGCAAAGTCGTTGCCCTTGCTCTTATCCTGTTCGGGTGCTAATCGTTCTAATAAGTCCGAAAATATAAATCTTGTTCTATTCATCTTCAATTCATATTCTTTGGCTTTTGCTTCCCATTCTCTAAATGTACTTCCGTCTTTGGATAGGTCGGGAAATACATAAACGGTACGTCCTTGTAATACCTCCAGCTTATCAAATGATAAACTACTTTTATTGAAAACTGCCATACAAATAGTATTCGATGTTTCAGGCAAACCAAAATACAATGTACTATAAATTGCTGTTTTTGGTGCTTCAAATAGATAAATCTTCGCACTTGGGTACTTACTCAAAAGATGTTCGCCAAATAAACAACTTACCTTTTTATCTTGCTTCGTGTATGCTTCTAACCATTCGGGCAAAGGTTTATTGTTTTCATTATAAAATCTTTCAATGATTGAATGTAAAAAGTCCGTGCCTATGGTGTGATTATCTTTATCAAATTGCTTTACTTGTATTGCTCTTACATTAAACTTTTTATCAATAAAAGGGAAAGTAATACCGCCACTTCGATAACCATTTGCAACTGTACCCAACTTGTACAACCGAACAACGTCTGCAACTTCATTAATATCAAACGGATATTGAACGCTTTCAAGTAGGTTTTGTAAAAATATATTGTCATCATATCTATTAGCTTCTAATGTTGTTAAAAATGTATCAAAATCAAAAAATATAGGCTCAACCTGTGGTGCTATCTTTTTTTGTGGAGGTTTCCAACTTGTCGGATATTCCGAACGGTTGCCCTGTTCCTGCTCCCAAATCATTTTTGAGTAACTATCTTTATAAGGGTTCAAATGATAATTACATTTACTTTCACGGTCGCAACGTCCGTACTGTTCGGGCAAATAGTCGCCTGTTTCTACATCAATGTATCTCACGAATGTTTTTTTATTACATTCAGGGCAAAAGTATTTCTTACTACCTTTCTCTAATTTGTATCTGTATCCAGTATTCATAAAATTATTTGTTTTTTGGAGAGTAACTTTAATAACTTTAGTAACTTAATTAGTTACTTTTGGTACTAAAGTTACTGCCTAAAAAAAACTTTTTTTTACATCATTGTTTCTAAATAAACTGCTAATTGGTTTTGTGATACCCTATCTACAATTAAATCTAATGCCCTTAATTGCTTTATGAAATTGGTCTTTTTGAAAGGGGTCAAACCGTCTTCAAAACAAAAAGTTCTATAATCTGTGTATAGCTCTTTTATCAATTTATAATTGGTTGGGCTTCCCTTATATTCGTTTTCATTTAAAAACATCTGTACGCTGTTACTTTCAATTTTGTATTGGTCAATGGCTTTTTTTGATGCTTCACAATCTGAGAATTTCTTTTGCTTTAGCAATCTATTAAGTCCGTCTAATACCCAATTGAATACGCCTGAAAGTTCGTTCTCAATAATCTTGGTATGTAGGGTTTTATCTTGTTCATTCTCGGGAATAGTAACATCAAAAGGAATGATTAAAAAACGTCTGAAATAGGCGTTTGTATGCTCTACATCTTTTGGTAATTCATTACAATTAAAAATTAGCTTTGCGTACTGTTTCAAAACAAAAGGTTGTCCATAGGGCAAACGAGCTTCTACTGGTTCGCCTGAAACTAATTGTTTAAACATTGATGCTTCTAAATTGCCGTTTATTTCACTTGCATAATTTACTAACTTATTAGCTAATTTTGCCCTAAAATAGCCGTTATCATTCGTTAAGCTCTGTAATGAAAAATTGCTAACATTATCAGTACCTAATAAAGCGTTTACTGTTTCAAAAAATACACTTTTGCCATTTGCTCCAGTACCGTAAAGTATTAAAGTTTTTTCTTCTTTCAATGCTTTACTTCCGTGTTTTATAAATACATATCCTAAATATTCAGCTAATACCCTTTGGCGTTCAATATCGGGTAATACTCTATTTAAGTACTTTTCAAACAATGGTGCTTTTGCCTGTGAGTCGTACTCAAATGGTAATTGATAAGTAATAAAGTCCGAACGGTCAAACGGTCTTAAATTTGTACCCTTTGGGCTTACTTCAAATGTTCCGTTTTGTAAGTTAATCATTACAACATCTTTATTGCTTTCGGGTGTAGGCAAATATGCCGTTGCCAAAAACTGCTTAAATAACTGTTCTCTAAATTGGTAAAATCTTGCAGAAAATTTAGCAACTCCCATTTGTTCGGACGCTTCGCCTAAAAACTTTTGAAATATTTCTTTATCAATTTCATTCCAAAATGTACCATTGTACAAATAAATAAAATCGTGATTTTTACATAAGCCCCAACGATTTTTTTCTGCAACTTTTAAGGCGTTCTCAATGGATAATACCAAATAATGTTTATTAGATAACTTAAAGTTCTCGGTATTGTGTGGATTTGCCATTGCTTCAAAGTCCAACGGTTCAAACTGTTCAATAAGTTGTTGCAATATTTCAGCGTGAGGTGTTGCTTCTTTACCTTTCTGCTCCAATTCTTTTAAATGGGTTAGAATAGTAGGTGTATCAATATTATTATCTATACTCATAGCTTAGTAGTATTTGAGGGTTCAACAATAGGAAACAATTCGGTGTTGGTCGTGTAATATCCTGCACGATGCTTTGAAATAGAACAAGCGTTTTTTTGTAACATTCTAATACTGTTCTGCTTTCTAAATTTAGCAATGTAACCACAAATTGTAGTCCTTAAAATGCCTGTTTCATTACTTACCATTAACATTGTCTTTGGTTGCTTTAAAAGTGCATCAAATACAACTTGCATTTGCGTTTGATAATGCTTATCTTTGCTCTTATTCCCTGTTAATAGAATATTGGAGCAATGTTTAATTTTTTTACTCATTGCTCTATTTTTTTAAAGGTTTAAGATTTTCTAATATTTCAGCTTTTTTGAAATATCTGCGACTACCAATACCATAAGCTGTAACTTTACCTTTGTTTGTCCAATGCCATAAAGTACTGCTATCTATTTGCAGAAATTCACACGTTTGTTCACGTGTCAATAGTTCATCAGGATTATAAACCTTTAGTTCTTTCGCAAAGTCATCTAATTGACTTTTAATACCCTCTTTGATTAAATCTTTTAAATCTTCCGTGCTTACATTTTGTAATAAAATTGTGTTTGTCATATCGAATATATTTTAATATCACAAACATACTACGGGTTTCAAGTATAGTTTTGGTAAATTTTGTACTTTTTTTATATTTTTAATTATAATCTTTGTATTGCATTGAAAATTAATACTTTAAAAATAGTTACCTACTTCCATTGCTAAATCTTTATTGCTTTTGCCTATGTAATTTAAAAACATTGTTTCGCTACTATGTCCAGTAATGTAAATCAAGTATGATGTTGGTATCGTTCCATAAAAGTTAGTCGCAAATGAACGCCTACCTATGTGCGATGTTACCAACTCCCATTTAGGATAATCGCCTGTAATTTTTCTTATTCCGTTATCGGTTTCAAGTTGTTTCCCTCCCTGTATTATCTCTGTTAAATTTGCTAACTTACATACTTCCTTTATGTATTCATTATATCGCTGGTCGGATATGGCACTTGGAAAATCTCCATTCCTTTTGTGTAGAATTTGTAATACTTTTTGATGTAGCGGTACTGTCATCAGCTTATTTGTCTTCGCTTGGGTAAACTCTATTAGACTTTTGCCATTTTCTACACGTATCATTCCCTTATCAAATCTCAAAAAATCTGAAACACGTTGTCCTGTATAGCAACTAATGATTAACCAATCTCGAGCATTATCCAATCTATCATTTTCTAACTCTAAATTTTCTATTACTTCTAATTCTTTAAAAGTTAGATAAATCTTTTCTGCTTTAGCTTTATCTACTCTTAGCACGTCTAATTGGTGGCTTGTTTCAAGTCCTAAATGCCTTGCGTGTTTACAAAAGGTTTTTATAAATGCTAATTCTCTTTGTATCGTATTTTGTGCATATCCATTATCTTTTTGATATGCTACAAATTCTTTTTTAAAACTTTCATTAACATCAACTATTAGAATAGGTTTCTTGCGGTCGTCCTGCATACGTTCCAACTTATGTTTGATAACATTGTACTTCACGATAGATGTAGGCTTTATTTCGTACTTACGATAATCAAGATAAAAATCAATATAATCAATTAGATTAGTAGGTATTCCCTTTTGTTTTTTGGGTGGATTATAATATAACTCAACTTGTTGTTGTAACCATTCTTTTGAAATTACTTTAACCTCCACATCTTTAAATGCTTTCAAAATATGATTTTCAATATTATTTAGTTCTTTGTTTACTTCAAGTTGTCTATTAGCTATATCAATATCTTTAGGTCGTTTCTGCGAATGTTCTTTAGTCCAATAGTACTTTGATACTTCTAACTTAGTACTTGCACCGAAAACAAAATCTTTATTATCGTGTCTGAATAATAACCTTAGTGTAAGATGTGCATTTTCTTTTGTAGAACGATATAAAAAATTTACTGTAGCCATACTATAATCAATTTTATCAATACAAATATAAACTATTTGTACAATATTCGTACGGTTCTGTACAAATTAAATCAAATTAATGCAATTTATAGCAATAATAAAATAAATTAAAAAGCATTGTAAGTATTGATTTTATTATATCTTTGCAATATTTATAAGGGTTATGAGTTTTAGTAAATTTGTATCTTGTTGCTCCCTCTCTCTCCGCTCCATATTTCAGAGACTGATACAATATCAGATTTGATTTTAAATTAAAACCACAGCATTTCTGTGGTTTTTTTATTTTATATTTTTTGAAAAACTACTTTTTAGATTTCAGGTTCAAGAAATAGATTTCAAATTTATAATAGCTTAATTTGGCAAAATAATAAGTAGCTGTTGTACAGATTGCAATAGCTATTATATCTGCTAAAATATTCGGAATTACTTTTACTAAAAAGCCATAATAAAGTGCTAACGTTAACAATGCAAAAACTGGATGATAAACATACATACCATAAATTACTTTACCTATTGGTCTGAATACTTTTGCATTATAAAATTTATTCAATAAAGATTTTGGGTCGTTTATCATTATATATATAAGGAAAAATCCGAAAATATTATACAAAGTATTCATATACATAAACTGATTATTGCTGTAAATAACTGTTGGTAAATGAATTGCTGACCAAAAACTGATTTTCTGCTCATCAGCAATTAATACAGCATTATACGACTGAGAAAGTATCATCAATAATAAAGAAATAAAATAACCGGCATACAATATATATCTTTTCTCAATACGAATTAATGGGATTAAAAGTCCATAAAAGAAAGCATCAAACTGAAAAAAACTGGAGCGATAGAAGAAATTAAATAAAGCATTCCATTCGTCACCATAAGTAGTTCTCATTTCTACAACATCACGAAAATAAATATATCCGAATGTGCGAATCAGTGGATACACACAAACTACAATTATTGATATAATTTTTATGCTTTTCTTATTCAGAAAAAATATTAGTGTAGGTATTATCAAATAAAATTGTTCTTCAATAGAAATTGACCACAAGTGCGGAAATACGTGACAACGCAAGTGACTCAAATCCTGAGACCACGAAAATAATTCTCTGTAATTGAAGGTGAACGTGAGTAACATCCAACCATAATGTTTTAAATCGTGAATTACGCCGAGAAAATTTTGTTCTAATGCCGGTGCTACTGTACGCAAAACTACTGCTACTCCAAAAAAGAATAAAATATATGCCCAATATAATGGCAAAATTCGCAAGGCTCTCTTAATATAAAAATCTTTGGCAAATAATTTAAAAGACTCCGATTTTTCTTTTTGCTTATATAAAATACTACTGATTAAATAGGCAGACAGAATAAAAAATAAATGCAACGTAAAATGCGGAATAAAAGCCGGCATTTTTATGTGTTGCAAATGCAAGTGCATAATAATTATAGGAAACACATAAAAACCTCTGATACCATCAATAGATTCGATATAACCAATACTCCTTGTGGTTTGTTCTTTATGCACTTTTTGTTCTTCACTCATTTTCAAAATTTTGATTTTTATCGAATTTACCATCAGAATAAACAGCAATTCAGCGGAGCTGAATCTGTTTCAAGTTTCATCATGCTAAAAAGAAATTCTTCCTAACGTCGAAATGACGTTCGCTGTTTGGTTTATTGATTGATACACAATAATTCTTGTCTTCCCTTATCACTTTTTATCTATTTTTTAATTCGTTATTAATAAATGTTTCCAATTCTACTTTATCTGGTAATTGAAGCTGGTACTTACTTACAAAAATATCTAAATCGCTGTCAGCAATAGCATATTCCACCAATGCCTTGTTTTGATTGGTAACCAGCAAAATTCCGACAGGTGGATTGTCATTTACTTCTTGAATATTTTTTTTGTAATAATTTAGATACGTTTTCAATTGTCCTATATGTTCATGTTTGGCTATTTCTGTTTTTAATTCTATCAAAATATGACATTTTAAAATACGATGATAAAAAACTAAATCTATAAAATAATATTCATCGCCAATCAATATACGTTTTTGTCGGGCTTCAAAGCAAAACCCATTACCAAGTTCTGTAATAAACTGTTTTAAATTTTGAATAAGTGCTTGCTCTAATGCACTTTCTTCTATCAAATGTGGCTGTTCTATATTTAAAAACTCAAAAAAATAATGCGACTTAACCAAATCATTTGTTTGTTGTGGTGTTATCTTCTTTATTATTTTATCGAATGATTTTTCATAATTACCCGATAACCCTACTCTTTCAAAAGTAAGTGTATCAATTTGTCTTTTGAGTTCTTTTACAGATGGTTGTGTCTTTAAAATTAGTAATTCATAAAATCGCCTTTTGGTGCTATCCTCTATTTTTATGAGTTCAACAAGGTGTGAATACGATGAGGAAGACAAGAGTTGATGTAAATGTTCGTTTTGAGATTGGTCAGTTGTTGATTGACTTATTATATTATTATCTAATTCTTGGGATGCTATCCCAAGAATTGACTTATGTACAAAATCTTCAATAAAATGAGTAGGAACTAAGGTTTTGAATTTTTGGGTTACTGTCGCAAGAATTTGAGGATAAGTATTGTAAAACTGTCGGCAACGTGATAATTCAGGTGCAGAAAGTCCTTTAATGCTGATGTTTTTTGCCAAATTTTCTAGCAACTTAGTTCCGTATTTCGCTCTGTCACTTCCCTTTTGTTCAAATTCTACAATATAGAAACCAATTAGCCAATTTCTAAGAGTAATATTAACATTTACTGCCTTTACTGCATTCTTTAGTAAAAAATCGTTAGTTTGATGTATGCTAAAAGTTAATCTCTCAAAATCCATTTTTTAGTTATTAGTCGATAGTAAATTATTATTGGTTGTTTCATTTTTTTTCATTTCGAGCAAAGCGAGAAAGAAAAATTCAGCAGAGCTAAAATTTGTTTTGGGTTTCTGCAAATCTAAAAGATATTTATCCTATCGTCGAAATGAAGGCACGGTCATCTCTTATATCTCACATCTCATTCTTAAATCTTTTTCTGCTCTGAACGTTTGGCTTTTAATAATAAGAAAGGCATTTCAAATTTATAGAAACTCAGTTTACATACATAATAGGTAGTTGTAAAACAAAATGCAACAGCTCCAATATCTGCTAATAATTTTACAATAAACATATCTCCAACTTCTTTAGAAATCATACTAAAAAACAAGTTATACAATACCAAAGTAATCATAATAAAAATTGGGTGATAAACATAAATACCATAAACAATTCGACCACAATTTTTAAAGAAAGAAAAACGAAGCGGCTTTTGAATAGAAGAATCAGGAAATTTTAATAAATAATAAAACAAAGAGGCTCCTAAAATATTGTATAATGTATTGATATAACCAAATTGTCCATTTCTCATAATGACATCTGCATGGTTGGCAACTTGCAAAATTGGTCTGCCACTATCGTGAGCTAAATCTATAATATTATATAACTGACTTGCTAATAGTGTAAAAAACGAAATAATTACTATCCATCTTAAAACTTTACGATTATCATAGCTAACCAAGGGAATTAAAATGCCATACATAAATGCATCAAATTGAAATAAACTAGAACGATAAAAGAAATCATATAATGCACTTAATTCATCGTGTCCATCTACAGTAAATGGAGAAATCATTTTTACATCGTTTAGCAAATATAAATAGCCAAAAAACCTAAAAAAAGGATAGATTATAATTGATGCAATTGCAATTTTCTTAATTGTTTCTTTTCTAAAAAAGAACACTAAGGTTGGTGCAACCAAATAAAATTGTTCCTCTAATGATATAGACCACAAATGCGGAAAAAACATACAACGCAAATGGCTTTCATTGATTAACCAGGAATACAATTCTCTATAATTGAACGTAAAAGTGAGCAACATCCAGCCGTAATGTTTCAAATCATAAATAATGCCCAAAGGTGCTTGTAATGGTGTGCCTTTTGTAGCTAAACCCAGCATTAATACTGCAAAAAGATAGAGAAAATAGACTGGAAAAATTCGTAATATTCTTTTTATATAGAAGTTTTTAACATAAGGTTTATATACACCAAACTTTTCTTTTTCTTTATATAAAATACTGCTAATTAAAAAAGCAGATAATATAAAAAAGCCATGCAAACCAAAATGAGCAAAAACAACAGGAATTTTTAAAATTTGCAAAAAAAACATGTGATTCATAATAGTCATCAACATAGAAGAACCTCGCAAACCATCTATTACTTCAAAATACTGAACAGAAGGTTTTTTAATTTCAATGTTCTGCGTAGCACTATTTTGCATGTTTTTCTTTTTTTAGTAAATTTAGAAACTTTATTTCCATTTTTTTATAACTAAATGAAGATAAATAATAAATTCCAACAGATGAAACAATTAGTGCTATTAATTGTGCCAATACTTCTGTTAGTCCAAGAACTTTTGTTAATAAAGGGTATAAAATGCCTACGCTAGGTAAAATAAATAAATATTGATAAACATAAGAACTATAAGTAAACTTATTTCCGGCATTCAATATGAATTTAAAATTTAGAAAGGATAAAAAATTTGGATTATAAAAACAATTTAAAAACATAAAAAATATCAGCCAATTTATTAATACATCATGATAAAGATATTGCTTATTCAATATCATAAAATCGTACCTAATAATTGAACTAAAAAAGCTCAAATTCATTTCTTTTGAAATGATAAATCCATTATAAATAATAACAAATAAATATACAATAAGCAGTAAATAAAATATTATCTTATATGTTTTAATAAAATCTTTAAAATTATAGGTCGCTAACAAAATACCATAAAAAAAACAATCAAATTGTAAAAAGGTTGCTCTGTAATAAATCAATCCTCTTAATATATAATCTTCTTCATTCACTAATACATTCTCATAATACCAAACTCTAAAAATTGGTGTAATAATAATTGCAATTACAGATAACCAAACTAATTGTTTTCTATTCATAAAATAAATTACAAAAGGAATTACAATATAAAATTGTTCTTCCATAGAAAGCGACCAAAGATGAGAAAAAAAGAAAGATTCTATCAATGGCATATTTTTTATATGAAGTAAAAATTCTCTATAATTATAAGTAAATGTAAAAAGCATCCATCCAAACTTCTTTAATTCAGTAATTATTTTTAATATGTCTCCAAATTTTAATAAATATAACGCAATAGATATTCCGATTAGAAAAAACAGATAAGCAAAATATACCGGAAATATTCTTAAAATTCTTTTTTTATAAAAATCTTTAAAGAACAAACTAAATGTTTGTGCCTTAGATTTGCTTAACAACAAGCCTCTCGAAATCAGAAAAGCAGACATGATAAAAAAAATATGCATCGCCATATATGCAAATGCAAAAGGAATATTTATATTAGTAAACTGATGATGTACAATAATTACAAATATTGCTATAACAAATCGTATACTATCAAATTGAGTAATATTTGTATTATTAGTTTGAAAGTACGGCTGCATTTTCCTTTTTTTGAAAGATTAATAACCTAAATCAATAAAAAATTAAATTTTTAATATGACAATCTGACTCAATAATATTCTTGTATCACTTCTGATTTGTATATAATAATTTCCGTTAGATTGATTTGATATATCAAATTGTTCTTTTATAATTTCGCCAGTTTGGTATGTTTTATTTATTATTTGAGAACTAACAACTTGTCCATTTGAATTATAAATTACTAAAGTTAGTTCTTTTATATTAAATATAACGGGTATATCAATATTAAAAATACCATTACTCGGATTTGGATACAACATAGGTATATTAAAGCCCATTTCTTTAATACTATTCATCTCTTTTGCTTTTCTTTCTCCGCTTGGCAGTTCACAACTCGCATTGTATATTTTATACAACCAATCATTTGCATTATAAGTACTTCCATATATTCCATCATTCCCTATATATGTTTTTCTATCATAACTGTTTTCTGTAGAACACAAAATATACGAAGTATTATTTATAGCATTAACAAAAAACTGGCTTCCTGATTTATACAATTGAAAAATCTGATTATCAATACCTCTTATGGTATCCATAAAATTTTTATACGTAGTATTCAGATTTAGTGAGTCTTTCATTGTATTAATATTAGAAATAGTTAAACCTTTTACAAATGAATAAAAAGGATAATTACGATCTGTAATTTTAAATATATTTCCAGTAGCTGAAATAAAATTATCAAACCCTTTAAAAATAGAATGTCCTTCTCCACAAACTGTGATTAAGTGGTTTTTTATATTTACGCTATCTAATATTTCTTGTTTACGAGGATATACATTTGAATAAGTACTTAAATCCGTAACATTATCATCATATCCATGAATTAATAATAATTTTTTTGTAGAATCATCTGCTGTATAAATATCTACTTTGCCACAATTTTTTTCCAAATCTGCATTTGTACTACTCATTGGAATTCCTCCTAAAATTGTATATTTTGAAGTATCTGCACTTGGAATTGTAAAATTAACGCCAACTGTTGAATTAAATCCAGCTTGTCTAATCGGTGTATGATTTACACTCGTGTTATATAGCAAAGCACTTGGAAATTCCGTTTTTTGAGTTAGAAAACCTTCCGCAACTCCAGAACCAAAACTATAACCATAAGTAAATAATTTATTTGGATTAACATTATATGTACTGCTATTTTGGGCTACAAACTTTGCTATAGCTTCTAGAGTTAATAAACAATAAAACTTCCATCTAATTGTACTCTGTTGTCCTCCACAATTTATATATGCAATATGAAAAAGCATAGTTGACATACAAATAGGTGTTCCTGGTGCAGATACATATTTATAGGTTTTTGAGATACAACCCCAAATATCAGAACGTGGTACTCGTCTTTGTGTAGATAAGTTTTCATAAATTACTACTACATAGCCTTTCATTAAAAGGTCAGAAACGCCATAAAGCAAATTCCCTCTCCAATCTCTCAACACACCGTCATTTCCATGTGTAACTAAAACACAAGGCGCATTGCTTGCATTATTTGGCTTAATAACTAATGCTCTTAATTTAAATTTTATTTTATCTAAACCAGTAACAACAGATAATTCAGGTGTATATTCAACTCTATACGCTGTAAATTTGTTCATAATATTAATTTGGTGTATTTTGGTGAAATCCAGCAGAACTACAAGATATTTCATTCCCCAATGTATCTGCAATTTTACCAATTTCTATTGCTAATTTTAAAGAAGATAAATGATAGTTTTCTAACTGGCTACCTCCATTTGTTACTATAAAATTAGTTGTATCTACATCTAAATAATTAGTTGTATTTGAAAACCCAGAATAATTATTTTTAAAGCACGACTGTCCATAACTACTGCTATAAAACGTGCTTATACATACTATAAATAAAATTTTAAATATATCTTTCATTTTAATTATGTGATTTTTATGTAAACTTAAATACCTTACAATAATAACAAAAAAAATAATACAAACCGAATAAAACTGCTTGATTTTTTAATGGCCACAGTAGCCACAGCTAAAGCTGATGGCTATTGATATTCAGAATATTAAAAATATCAATTGAGGTAGCCTTTAGACTACCTCTACAAAATAAACAATATACAATTCCGCTTAAAGGCTATTAATTTATTTTACTCTATAATTAGTGAATGCAGACCCAAGAGTTCCTGCTTTATTAATAAATAACCTGTTTTGTCTTTTAATTGGACTTTATTCCAACCTAATCTTGAATAATTATTCATAAAATACTTAAAAGTACTGTCAGATTGATGTCTAGGTTCATTCTCCATATAGGGTGATAAATAAATTAAATTAATATCTTTTGCAACAATTAATGAATCATAAAATGGCTTTTTAGTGAAAAATTCAGTTGCATAAGCATAATTATTGGGTAAATAAATTTGTAAAAACTCCATAGTTAAGAAATTAACTTTTTTGTCAATTTTCAAACTTTCTAAGTATTTTATATAAGGAACATAGTTTGGTTGTTCATATCTATCAAACTTATTGAATCGAGGATAAGCTGAAATATTTGGCGTTAAAATTAAAATTATGAATATCGTAATTACTAGGGTTACTTTAGAAAGTGATGGTTTTACTTTTAATGAAAAAAATGGCTCTATCAATAAATAAATTAAAAAGAGAAACAATGGCAATTGCATAATAAAATAATGCTCTCTCGGATAAATAATAAATGATGCGAATAATGAGGGCGTTGCTATTATTAAAAAAAACAACACATAAAAAAAATTATCAATTACCTTTTGTTTTAACTGTTGCCAGTAAGTATTTAATCCTAAATAAAACAAGCAGACCAAATAAATTAAAAAAAATACTATATACTTAATAGTTGCTGATATTTTAAAAAGAATACTTGGCATCCAAAGCTCTGGTAAAAATCGATAAGTCTGTTCAAAATAATGTTTAATATTTTCTACAACATGTCTTTTCGTTTCACTAGGATTGTATTTATACATCTGCTTAAAAGTTCTACTTTTTCCAAATTTTTTTTCAAAGACTTCAGGCCATCGAATAAAATAAGTCATATCTTTATTTTCCCATCTTAATACATTAAAAGTATAATGTTGTCCTAGAGCAAAATAAGCTCTTCCTGTATTTTTTAGAGGATTTTTCCATACTAAAAGAAAGGCTAAGAAAACAAATGTCATAATGGAAAAAAGTATTTTATTACGCTTTGTAAAACCAACATTGGATTGTTTTTTTTGTACAATCCTTTCATAAGAAAATATAGCTATTAAAACACCCAGTAACATATAAACACTCAACATTAATTCAGGTCGTGCATAAGAAAGAATACCACAAACTAAAATTCCAAATAAAAGGAATTTATACTTATTGAAATGATACTTAAAACTAATAATCGTAAAAATAAAAATAAAGGAAATTGCAAAATGACTAATTCTAGGCCACCAATCAAATGCTGCAATATAAGGCGAGAGCATCAATGTCCAAGAAATAAATACACATAAAAAAGCTGGAACTTTTCTAAAAAATAAAAAATAAAAAACAATTATAGAAGGCAACCATGTAAGAAAAATAATAGCAAAAAAATGTAATTGCATAGAATTGCTAATCAACTGATGTAATATTTTATAACATAAAATATATAATGCACCATAGCCACCAGGATAAATTAAAGGGTTAAATCTTGATAACAATAAATAACCACTTTCGTCTAATAATGAAACGTCTAAAAAAGTTTGGTAATTTCTAAAAAATAAATAAAGTGTAAATAATGAAATTAACCAATAATACCTATAAAAATTTTTGTAAAACAAATTCATAATTAATTACAAAATAAGCATAAAAAATCCTAATAAAAATATTTTTAAAATATAGTATTGCTGTACATTTTAAGATGTGAATTTTTTAATTGCAATAATTCATTTCTTCCTTATTTTATCGTAAAATTTAATTCCTGCCATTAGTAAAACAGCTAAGGAAAATACTCCGATTATTGCAAATAAAATACTCATTTGTGATTTTACCACCACCAAAAAAACAATAATAAACAGTAAAATTGTTGCTAGTTCATTCCAAATTCTCAATTGTTTGGAACTAAGTTTGAAAATATGTTGCTGTTGTTGCTTATAAATAATATGGCAATAAATATGATAGCCATACAACAATCCCACAAAAACCAATTTAGTATGCAACCAAGGTTGTTGTAAAAAAAAAGGATTTTGAATTAAAATAAGCGTAGCCAACAACAATGTAATAATTGCTGAAGGCCACGTTATAATATTCCAAAGTCGTTGTTGCATTATTAGGTTTTGTTCAAGAAGAATTGAACGTGCTGGCTCTTTTTTTTCACTCGCTTCTTTGGTATAAATAAATAAACGAGGCATATAAAATAAACCAGCAAACCAATTGACTACAAAAATAATGTGTAGGGCTTTTAAATAACTGAATTCCATCTAAAAATAAAGATACGGAATCCTATTCAGAAATCATTTCAGAAATCGTCTTTTTCTTTGGTGCATTTTCGCCTTTTCTTCCTTGAATTTTATTTTTCAAAGTTTCTAAAATATAATAAACCGTTGGCACAACAAATAAGGTCAGTAATAATGAACTGGTTAAGCCTCCAATAATTACCCACGCCATAGATTTTTTAAACTCAGCTCCTGGTCCATTAGATAGTGCAATTGGCAACATACCAAATACCATCGCTAACGTAGTCATTAAAATAGGTCGCAAACGTTCTCTACCTGCTTCTATCAAAGATTCTTTTAAACCATACCCTTGTGCTTTAATATGATTGGTAAAATCGACAATCAAAATACCATTTTTGGCTACCAATCCCATCAACATAATAAAACCGATGATACCAAAAATACTTAAACTTTCCATCGTTAAAGCCAAAGCTAAAATTGCACCAATTAAGGCAACAGGAATAGAGAATAATACCACAAACGGATACAACATACTTTCGTACAATGCCACCATAATTAAATAAACCAATAAAATACCTATACCCATTGCAATACCTAAGCTTCCGAATGAATCAGCTTGGTTTTTCTCCTCGCCTAAGTAATCAACAGAAGTGCCTATTGGGAAATTGGCTTTTTCAATATCTAATTTAATATCTGCCATTACAGAACCAGTTGGTCGCCCAACAGTTGATGCCAATACTTGTAAAGAACTCAATCGATTGTATCGTTCTAATTTTTCTGGTGCAGAAATTTCTTTAACATCAGCAATATCTCCAACTCTAATAATTGCACCACTTGGTGTTTGTAAAATTGTATTTTCAATATTGGTTATAGATTTTCTATCTTCTTTATCGTATAAAATATTGATAGTATATTCCTCGCCTTTATCTTTAAACTTAGATTGGTCATTGCCTCTAAATGCTAATTGTACTGCTACACCTACCATAGGAATACTCAAGCCCATTTTGGCAATTTTATCTCTATCCAATACAATTTCAACTTCTGTTTTACTTTTCTTAGTGCTCAATTCAACATAATCTGTTCCAGGTGTTTGTTTCACAAAATCAAAAATCATTTGAGTTGCTTTTTGAAGTGAGTCATGATTGGTATTCATCACAACAATTTGAATTTGAGGCGTATTATTTCCAGTAACCGTAGTTGGTTTAATAGAGAATTTTATTCCTGGAATACTATCAAATCTATTTCTTAATTGGATACTCAATTGCTCTGTCGTGATTTTTCTTTTAGTTTTATCAATCAAAGTAGTAGTAATATCGGCTTGGTTTGGTGTGGCAATACTTTCGCCCATTTGTGTTCCAACGGCACCCACTTTAGTAAATACTTTATCCACTTCTGGATATTCTAAAATAATATCTTCGATTTTTTTCACCACTTTATTTGTTTGGATTAATGTTGATTGTGGGTCTAATTCAACAATAAGATTAAACTCACCTCTATCGCCACTTCCAGCAAATGAACTACCAATAAATCCAAATCCTGCTAAACTAAAAGCACCAGCAAATAAGCAGATTACGCCTAAAACAACATATCTTTTATGGCTCAATCCCCAATCCAATGCTTTTGCGTATTGATTAATTAATGCATCAATAATACTTTCAAATTTTAAATTGAGTTTTCCCCATAATGTATTTTCATCTAAATGTGCAACGCTTCCAAATCTTGATGCTAACAATGGTGTTAAAGTAAAAGAAACCAATAAACTCATCAATGTTGAAAACACGACGACGAGTGCAAATTCACGCAAAATATTTCCAATCAATCCACCAGCCAAAGACAATGGCACAAATACCACCACGTCCACCAAGGTAATTGCCAAAGCCGTAAAAGCAATCTCTGAACGACCTTCCAAAGATGCCTTTACTCTGTTTTTGCCCATTTCCATGTGGCGATAAATATTTTCCAAAATCACAATACTATCATCAACTAATACACCAACAACTAAAGATAATGCCAATAAGGTCATTAAATTGAGGGAAAAGCCCATCAAATACATCATCATAAAAGTTGGAATCATCGCAGATGGCAAAGCCACCAATACAAAGAATGAACTTTTTAAACTGTGTAAGAAAAATAACATCACTAATGCCACAATAAAAATCGCTAAGATTAAATCGTGTTGAACTGCATTTGCTGCTTCTAAAGTATATTTAGATTGGTCAACAGCGATTTCATAATTCAATCCTGTTGATTTATATTGATTAACTAAAGTATCTAATTTTTCTTTAACGATTTTTGCAACTTCCACTGCATTCGCATCTGTTTGTTTATTGATTTCCATACCCAAACCAACTCTTCCATTAATACGATTGATAGTAACTGGCTCTATTGTTCCGTCAGTTACCGTTGCAATGTCTTTCAATAAAATTTTACTGCCATTTTTATTTTCTCTTACAATTAAATTACGCAATTGTTCTACAGAAACAAGTTTGGCATCTAGTCGTAAATTAAAACGGTTTGAATTGTTTTCAATACTACCTACAGGAAACGACATATTGCCCATAGATATCGCTTGACTCACTTGTGCTGAAGACAAATTATAACCTCTTAATTTTTCATTATCCAACATCACAGAGATTTCACGTTCGCTACCGCCAATTAATTTTGCTTGACCTACGCCATCTAAATTCAAAATAATAGGTTTTATGGTTACGTCTGCAAAATCATATAATTGAGATTCTCCTAAATTATCAGCAAATAATGTGAGTTTTAAAACTGGTAAATCACTTGAGCTGAATTTTGAAATAACAGGGTCATCTACACCATCTGGTAATTCATTTTTGACATTATTTAATTTGCGTTGAGCTTCTTGCTGTGCATCATTTACAACGGTATTTTGTTTTAGTTGCAATATCACAATAGAAGCATTTTCCATTGAAGTTGAAGAAATGATATCCAGACCTTCAATAGAAGAAACCGCATCTTCAATTTTCTTAGTAACATTGGTTTCTACTTCTTCCGCAGATGCTCCACGATACACTGTTTGTATAGAAAGTACTGGTGCTTCAAACTTTGGAAGTAAGTTATAATTTAGTTCTTTATAGCCTAAAAAACCAGCCAATATCAATACCAAGAAGAGTACTGAAATCAGCAATGGGCGTTTTATCGCAACTTCGGTAATTGACATAATATTTTATTGATTAGATTTTACAATTTGGATTTTACTTTTTTCAGATAGGTTAATTTGACCAGATGTTACTACTTTATCTCCAGCAACTAAACCATTTCTCACAACAATATTTTCGCCAACTTCTTCGCCAACTTCAATTTTTTTCACGATAACATTATTGCCACTAACTACATATACATAAGGATTTTTTACACCTTCTACTAAAGCAATTTTTGGAATCAATAAAGCTTCAGCAGGTTTTTTGAATGCAAATTTTACAGACACATAAGTACCCGCTTTGTAGCCACTATTTGGTATATGTACTTCCACTTTATAGTTGTGATTTTCATCGCCTCTTGGTGCAATATATTTTATCGTTCCTGTAACAATTTTATCAGGATAAATCGAAGACAATACTTGTGCTTGTTGTCCTATTTTTAATTCATACACATTATTCTCACTCACATAAACAACTGCTTTCAAAATTGAAATATCCATAATCGTTGCAATTGGAGTTCCAGGATTAATAAACTCTCCAGCATTAGAATTCTTTTGAATAATCATACCACTTATTGGTGCATAAATATTATCATTTGCAATTTGTGCTTTGATATTGTCCTTTTGGATTTTTGTATTTTCAATATTATAATCTAAATCTAAAATGCTGGTGGCTGGTGCGGCATTCCCTTCAATTAAATCTTTAGTTCTGACAGCATCTGTTTCCAATTTTTTGATGGTCAATTCTGCTTGTTGCAAAGCAATTTCTTTCAATTTAGAATCTACTTTTCCAATTATCTGTCCTTTTGTAACTTGCTGTCCAACTTCGATATTTAAAGAAACAATTTTACCTGGGTTGATTGCATTGACATTTCCTGTATTATTTTGATCTAAAACACCTGGCAAAGCAAAATCTGAACTTACTGGAAAATACGCTGCTTCAAATGCTGTAACTGCAATTGGAACGCCACTTCTGTCGATAGGCTTTGCATTGTCATCTATGATTTTTTTATTTTTAGTTAATTTATAAGCAGCACCACCAATGATGAGCAAACCTGCGATAATTAAAAAGATTTTAGTTTTCATATAGCTATCTATTTATTTTTTATTTGTATGATTGAATATTATTGTTTGCTTTATCTAATTCTAATTTATAGTTTAAGTATTTTACTAAAGATTGTAAGTAATTAACCTCCGCTTCTTTATATGAAAATTCTGATGAAAGTACTTCAGTATAAGAAACCACGCCTTTTTGATATTGTAAAGTTGTAACATCAAAAATACTTTTGGCTAATTCTAAGTTTTCTTTATTGATAGTATAATTCTGAACAGCATTACTAATGCCTGTTTTTGCATTTTGTAATTGCAATTTTAAACCATCTTCAGTTTGTTTTATATTGTATTTAATATTTTCATTATTCAAAGACATTTGCTTCAATGCACTTGAGTTTCTTAAGCCATCAAAAATTGGAACCGTAATTTTTACACCAACAACGGCCAACTGTGTCCATTTTTTAAAAGAGTCTGCAAATTTATCGCCCAAAGCATTGCCTGCATATTTTGCTGCGAAAGCAATTGTTGGATAGTAAGCAGCTTTTTGTCTTCTATAGTTGATTTCATTTAAAACTAAACTTGTATTCAATAATTTCAACTCTACTTTATCTTTTACATTATTGGCATTATTCAAAATATCTGTAGATACTTCATTTTCAAATTTTGGGTCTATTGTTATTTCTGTTTCTAATGGCATACCAATTGTATATTTCAAATTATTCATTGCCATTGATTTATTTATTCTAAGAATTTCTTTGTTGGCTAGAATATTATTGAGGTTTACTTTGATTTTATCCACATCGATTTTTCTTGCTACGCCTTTGTCATATTGTAATTGAACAATAGGTAAAGTTTTATTGATTCTTACTTCGCTTTCATTCAATAATTTTTCATTTTCATTAATGATTAATAATTGATAATAAGCTGCAACAGTATTATAAATTACATCTTCTTCTGTTTTTTGTAATTTTAATTTATTCAATTCTTCATTAGGTTTCAAAGCACGGATACCTTCAATATATGACATATTAAAAATTGTTTGGTCTAATTGGATACCAGCAATTGTATTGAATTTTGGTCCAATTTCTAATTTCATTGGTTCAGTTGTTAAAGGTGGAAATGCTGGCATCATCGTTGATTGCTTGATAATATTATCGTCCCAAGAAATTTGTGCATTGACTTGTGGTAAATAAGCTGAACGACCTTCATTTTTCCTAGCAACAGCAGATTCTAAATCATTTTTTGCCATCGAAATGCTGGTATGATTTTTTAGTGCGTAATTCACACAATCTTTCAAGCTCATAGTTTCCTGAGCTGTAATAAATGTACTCCAAAAGGCAAATGCTATAACGAATATTTGCTTCATATTAAAATTTTACTTTTTCTATTAATTGATTTAATTCTGTAAATGAGCTTTCATTTACAATACCACGTAAATGAGCCAAAAGGTATTCTCTAAAAATATCTGGAAATTCAAATTCTGATTCTGGAAAAATACGTGTATCGATGCAAATATCTGTACCTGCTATAAAGAAATTAGTATAAATATCAATTTTTATATCTTTTCTATAAGCTCCAGATTGGATACCTTTCTTTAAATTTTGTTTGATAATCTCTTTGACATAGGTTTCTTTATGTTCGGTTATAATTCGCCAACTTTCAGGATAAAATTTCATCAAGTCGTGAATCATAGAAATTTTATGTTGCTTGATAGAGTTTAAAATATGAATACCTAATTGCAACATCTGTTCAATTGGATTAGAATATTCTTTTACAATTGCATCTACTTCTAATCTTCTTGCATTGGCATCATGAATAACACATTGAGTAACTAAGTCGCCTTTATTTTCAACAACTTTATACAATGTTTTTTTAGAAATACCTAAGTCTTTAGCAATATCGTCCATAGTTGTACTTCGGATACCAATAGACATAAATAAATCTTTAGCTTTACAGAATACTTGATCCTCCAATTCTAAATTTATTTCTTTGTTTTCATTTAATCCTTCCATAACCGAAGACAAAATTATACATAAAAAACTAAAGAAACTATTAATGTATCTAAAGTTTCCGATAATTTAATGTTAAGAAAATGGTATAAAAAACCTCCCAGATTTGGGAGGCTATATTTATTTAAGGATTTGTTTAATAATAGGTGTTTTGCCTTTATACGGCGGATACCTCAGTGGCACATCTGGCCAAGTTACTTTATGTACAATTCCTTTGTGGTGTGAGAACGTATCGAAACTATATTTTCCATGATAAGCACCAATTCCACTATTGCCAACGCCACCAAATGGTAATTCTTTATTGACAAAATGAGCAATTGTATCATTAATACAACCACCTCCAAAAGAAATTTTCTTTAAAACTTTTTGTTGTTCCTCATAATTTTTAGAAAAAAGATATAATGCCAATGGTTTTTCAAACTGTTTGATAATGGCAATACTTTCATCAACAGAATCCACTTCAAGGACAGGTAAAATTGGGCCAAATATTTCATCTTCCATTAATGGATGATTGAGGTCTTTAATTTCTATCAAAGTTGGAGCAATATATTTTGATTCCTTATCCGTTTCTCCGCCGACAATAATTTTGCCGTCCACCAACATTTTATTTAATCTTGAAAAATGTCTATCATTAATAATTCTTGGGAAATCAGCACTAAAAAATGGATTCTCACCATAAAATTCTTTGACATATTTTTTAAAAGATTTGTAAAAACTATCTTTCACTTTTGAGTTCAATAATAAATAATCTGGAGCAATGCAAGTTTGTCCACCATTCATAAATTTACCCCAAACAATTCTTTTTGCAGAAATATCAACATCGGCACTTGCATCAACAATACAAGGACTTTTACCACCTAATTCTAAAGTCGTTGGCGTAAGATGTTCGGCAGCTGCACGAGCTACTTTTCTACCCACTTCAACACCACCAGTAAAGAAAATATAATCATATCTGCATTGTAACATCTCATCGTTATTGCTATCTTCTGGCAAAACACAAATATAATCCTCTTCAAAAACAGATAAAATTTGCTGTGTAATTTGATAAGTATGCATAGACGCTCGTGGTGGTTTTACAATAACCGTATTTCCTGCCGCAATAGCACCAATTACAGGACTTAAAGTTAATTGCAAAGGATAGTTCCACGCTCCAATTACCAAACAAACGCCATAAGGTTCTGGATAGATATAATTTTTAGATGGAAAATTGGCAACTGTATCTTTTACGGCTTGTGGCATTGCCCAATTTTTTATATGCTTCAACAGAAAGCCGATTTCTTCGTAAAGTGTACCTATTTCTGAAGTATAAGTTTCAAAACCTGATTTGCTAAAATCATTATGCAAAGCTTCATAAATCTTACCTTCATTTTTCTGAATCGAAGCTTTTAATTTTTTCAAAGCTGCAATTCTAAAATTAACATCCTTTGTTTTATCAGTTTCAAAAAAGGCTTGTTGCTCACTGATGATTTGTTGGATTTGTCCTGTTTTTCTTGCTTGTTTTGTTGCCATAGCATTTATATTTTAATACCCACGTATTATTTTGACTTTTGTTTTTTGCTTTCAGGAATTCTTTCTTTTTCTGCTCTTCCTTCAAATGAATTCATTGAAGTATATACTCCCAACCAATCGGCGACTACGTCAAATATTTTTGGAGAGAAAATGCCTTTTAATACAGGTACTAAATTTAAAGTATCTGGCAATAATAAATGCACTTGATTAGATTTTACAGCTTTAATTATTCTTTCTGCAGTATTTTCTGGTTCTAATAATGGAAATAAAAGAGGAGCTTTTACGCCTTTAAACATTCCAGTATCAATATAACTTGGACAAACTGCTGTTACGTGTAAATCACCTTCTTCTCTCTCCAATTCTAAACGTAAACTTTCGCTCCAACCCATTGCTCCCCATTTACTTGAAGCATAAACAGAGCCTTTTGGCAATCCCAAATAAGCAGATGCCGAAACGATATTGACAACATGCCCTTTTTTCTGCTTCAACATTTCTTTGATAAAAACACGAGTAACATACATCACACCTTTTATATTAATATCAACGGTTCTATCAATATCTTTTGCGGTATAATCCCAAAAACTTTTAGTTCCAGCTACAATACCAGCATTATTAATTAAGATATCAATATTTCCAATTTCTAATAAAACTTCTGTTCCTGCTTTTTCAACATCATCGATATCAGAAACATCGACTAAAAAAGTATGTACATTTTTAAATCCACGATTGGAAAAATCTTTTTTTGTTTTATCTAAATTGTCTTTGTTAATATCCCATATCACTAAATTTGCACAACCATCTTGCAAACATTTTAAGCCCATTTGTTTCCCAATTCCGTTACCACCTCCAGTAACTAAAACGTTAGCCTCTTTTATCTTTGACATATTTCATTTATTTTGTTAATATAAAGTTACCAAAATAATTGGAACATCTGTATCTATTGGGTAGATTAATTAACTTTTGTTAGGAGGAGATGATAAAATCTTTAGTTAGAAATATTCACATAACTCGATTCATATTGTCTAATTTCAACTTAAAAAAAATTTAAAACGGCTTTTGTTTTTCCGTATTTAAAATAATATTTCACAATTTTAAAATAGAATAATTCCGAAAAAATTATTAGCTAATTCAACCGAAAAAATAGTTCAACACGTGTGCCATTGTTTTCAAATTTGATGTCGTCGGCTAAGTGTCGCATCAGAAATACACCACGTCCATCAGGGTTTCCTTTATTTTCGATTGTCGTTGGATCTGGCAAAGTATCCACATCAAAACCACAACCTTCATCTTCAACAGAAATTTTTAAGGATTGATTACAAATGTAGGCTTTAAAAAATACATTTTTAGTATTATCAAAACTATTACCGTGTTCTATTGCGTTAGTAACTGCTTCAATGGAAGCAATCATAACATTGCCGTAAATCGTATCTGTAATGGTATAATTTTGTTTTATATCTTCTATCGCTTGTTCTACTTTTGCTATATTGTCTAAATTAGAATCAAATATTAATTGTGTTATTTCTTTCATTATTATGCTACTTGGATAAAAAATGTTACAGCACAGATATACGATAACTACGAAAAATAGTTACAGAAAATCAATGTTTAAATTAAAAATCTTATGTAATATATAAAGATTAACATATTTTAAGACAAAACAGAAGAAGAATCGTTATTATTTTAGCTTTCGATTTTGAAATGGTATTGAAGAATTGTTATTAATTTGCTGATTCAACTCTTGTTTTTTATTTTGTAAATTAAGTATTGATTTTTTTACTTCATCAAATTTTGGTTGTATGGTCTCTTCGGCATCCCAATTTTCTTTTACAATAATTGGTGTTGGGTGATAATAAATTTTTTCAGGTAAGGTTTTATTTATAAAACTTCCACTATTCCAAATTTCATTTTGGTTATCATCACGAATTAGCTCGACTTTATACTCACCTGCTTGTATTAAGCCAATGTTAATTTTAAACGTCTGAGAATTGCTTAAAAATTCATTTTTCAGGACTTTCCCTTGATTATCTTTTAAAATGAAAATTAAATTTGGGTATATAGTATCTAATTCTATGTTTATCAATAAGTTACCTCCTTTTTTATTATCAAGTACGGAGAGTGAAATTTGCTGGGCTGTATTGAAATTTCCAGCTAAATCAAGAAAACAAGAGTCTAAGATGTAGATTGTATAATTTTGAGGTAAGAAATTTCCAGTAAGTTTATACGTTTTAAAATCTTCCTCTTGAGTAATTGAAAAAGGTATTTTATTTTCAGAGGTATCAATAATATATATTTTATTTGTATCAATATCAGCAATTGAAATTTTAGATGCAACTAATTTTAAAGGATTACTTTGCAATTGCTTTATACTTTTGTATTGAATGGAATCAAAAAAGATATTGCTTGTTTTTTTACTGGTCAATTTAGTTTCTATTGAATCAACAATTTTCCCGTTATGTTTCACGAATAACTGAATATGCCCAGTATCTGTTTGTAGATTAGGAAAATAAATTCGCATTGTTTTGTCTTCAAAAAATGCTAAAGCTTTGGTTTCTGGCAAACTTACAATTTCAAACTGATCTGTTTTTGGAGATAAGGTTTTATTCCAAGTAATATTAAAAATACCATTTTGAATTGCTTTATCTTTTTCTATAATTCTGATTTGTGCTACTTCTGGAATAAAAAGTGGTAATATAATATTTTGAGAATTTGAATCAACTTGTATATTTTCTTTTAAAAAACCAATTGCTTCAGTTGGTAAATCATAATAATAGTTGCTATTATTATCTGCTAATGCAAAAATTTGATATTGACCTTCTTTCAGATGATTTATTTCAAAAGTACCATCGGTTTGAATTCTTGAAATATAGTTTGGTCTTTTTGTAGTAAAAACAGAATCTCTTAAATCTTTATATAAAATAGCATAAGTATTTTGTGGCAATTTATCTTCATAATTCTGAATACTACCTTTAATTTTTAAAGAATCAATATATTCTCCTGTCGAAAAAACATAAGTAAAATTATCGGTTGGATTACCTTCGGTATAATCTTTTAGTTCTGATCCAAAAAAAATTGAAAAGGTTGTATTGCTATCTAATGCGGTTTTGAATTTTATATTAAGAGATTTTCTGTTTGAAGTAAAAACTGGTTTGGGGTTAATGTCTGGAGTAATTAGAATATTTTGGGGATTCTGTAATTGAATGAATTCATCAAAATCTATATTAATTTCTTTAGCATTAAAATTTACTGTCTCATTTTGTGGGTTAATTTTAATAGCTTTAGGTGCAATTTTATCTTTTTCTCCGCCAGTTGGAGCAGAAATAACGGCACATGCATTCATTAGAAAAGAAAGAATAAACAAATAAAGAAATGAGCGTAAATGAGTATGTAGGAATCTAGAAATTCCATTTATAAAAGCACCTTTATTTATTATCATTTCATTATTCATCATTATAGTACTTCAACTATCGTCCTAAATAAACCATTAAAACAGAAATATCAGCAGGAGAAACGCCTGAAATTCTACTGGCTTGTCCAATAGTTAATGGTTTAATTTTATTCAATTTTTGTCTGCCTTCTATAGAAAGTGATTTAATTTGATTGTAATCAAAATCTGGTTTTAGTTTATAGTCTTCCAATTTTTCAAGTTTTTTTACTTGCTCAAATTCTTTTTCAATATATCCTTCGTACTTAATATTTATTTCGGCTTGTTCAAGAAACTCCTCTTCATACTTTTCCAAATGTTGTTTAATAGATGGAACATATTCTACTAAAGGTAATAAATTGATTTGAGGGCGAGTAATAATTTTATCCAATTTTGTTTTTTGATACAATTTTGTTGTTCCTACATCCTCTAAATAAGTGTCAATATCTTTACCTTCAACACTATAATTTTTAGCAAAATTTCTAATCTCATTTGTGGCATTAATCTTTTCTTCAACTCTTTTCATTCTTTCTTCTTCTGCAAAACCTAATTTATAGGACAATTCTGTCAAACGAATATCCGCATTATCTTGTCTTAATAAGATTCTAAATTCAGCTCTTGATGTAAACATTCTATATGGCTCTTCAGTTCCTTTATTCACTAAATCATCAATTAATACACCGATATAAGCTTCTGAACGTTTTAAAATTAAAGGTTCTTTATCATTAATCGCTAAATGAGCATTTATACCAGCCATTGTCCCTTGTGCAGCAGCTTCTTCATATCCTGTTGTTCCATTAATTTGACCCGCAAAGAATAAATTTTTAATTGCTTTAGTTTCTAACGAAACATGCAATTGTGTAGGTGGGAAATAGTCATATTCGATAGCATAACCAGGACGAAACATTTTGCAATTTTCAAAACCTGGTATTTGACGTATTGCTTTATATTGTACATCTTCTGGTAAAGAGGTAGAAAACCCATTCACATAAATTTCTACGGTATTCCAACCTTCAGGCTCCACAAAAATTTGATGTCTATCTTTATCTGCAAAACGATTAATTTTATCTTCAATAGAAGGGCAATATCTTGGACCAATTCCTTGAATACGACCTTGAAACATAGGAGATTTGTCAAAACCTTCTTTTAAAAGTTCATGCACATTTTCATTGGTATAAGTAATCCAACAGCAACGTTGTTCTTTAGGTCGTGATATATTTTTATAAGAAAAACCATATTTAGCCTCATCGCCATTTTGTATATCCATTTTAGAATAATCTAAGCTACGACCATCAATTCTTGGTGGTGTGCCAGTTTTCATTCTACCACTTTCAAAACCTAAACGCACTAAATTTTCGGTAATACCCTTAGCGGCTTTCTCACCTGCCCTTCCACCACCAATTTGTTTTTCACCGATATGAATAATACCATTCAAGAAAGTACCATTGGTTAATACAACTGCTTTAGCCTTTATTTTAATACCTAAACTAGTTTCAACACCACAAACACGTCCATTTTCTACAATTAAACCATTTGCCATATCTTGCCAAAAATCTATATTAGGTGTTTGTTCCAACATTTCACGCCAAGTTGTATGAAATAACATTCTATCATTTTGAGTACGAGGACTCCACATGGCTGGTCCTTTGGATAGATTAAGCATTCTAAACTGTATCATAGTTTTATCAGAAACGATACCTGAATATCCACCTAAAGCATCAATTTCTCTAAGGATTTGACCTTTTGCTACGCCACCCATCGCAGGATTACAAGACATTTGTGCAATAGTTTGCATATTCATGGTAACCAACAAAACTTTACTACCCATTTTTGCGGCAGCAACTGCGGCTTCACATCCAGCATGACCAGCACCAACTACAATAACATCATAAGTTTGAAACATAATACAAAGTTAAGTGAATATCTAAGAAAATATATAAACAGATAAAAAAAATATAGAATACTTAACTTTTATAGCTTAAATTGAACCAAAAGAGAAAACAATCAAACTAACAAATCAAATACTAAGTATTTTGCTCATCAACAAAATTATAAACATGTAGATAATAAACATGTGGAATAAATGTGAATTGTTTCACGTGGAACAAACCAAAGTATAATATCACAAATTAAAATTGATAATATTCAAAGTTGAAAAAAGTTTCTATAATAAAATATAAAGCAAAGACAATAAAATAAAGAACAATAAAACATAAGAAGTATTAAAAGGAGAAGAAAAAATTGTTTCACGTGAAACAAAATGAGCAAATCGAGAATAAATATACAACTTGCTTTGAAATAAATAACTTAATAAGAAAAAAATTATAAATTTTGTATCCTAAGAAAAATAAAGAGTATAGTCAAACAAAGCAAACAATACACAAAACTATAAACATCTTAATAAGTTTGATGTTTATAAAATGTTAGTGTTTCACGTGGAACAATCAAAATTAAAACTTAGGACAAAATAAAGGTTGATATATCTTCGATTTAATAGGATTTCCAGTATAAATCAAAGAAATTTCCATCGCACCTACAGACTTAACAGCATTGTTAATATCTTTTACTAAATCAGCATCATAACCTAGCATTGCCATAAATCCTTGATGTTGAATTCCTACATTTGTAGATATTAAACCATTTCCATTATAAAACACACCAAACAATACAGAAGATTTAAAAGCATATCGCTTTTCGGAAATATTAAAAGCAAAATTAGATCCAAGGCTCCAGTCAATACTTTTTGCTTGTAATGCAAATAATGTATTTGGAATAATCATCATAAATTTCTTGATTTGGAATGACGCACCTGAATAGACAACAAAACGCATAGATCGTTCATAGTTTGAAGATAAAAAACTTTGATTCGGTAAAAACATATTAAATGCAGAAACTCCAGCAAAAATGCCAATTTTGTCTTTATTCAATGAAGATGTCCAAAATAAACCAAGATTAAAATCGGGCTTAATAAACTTATTAGAATTGAAGTTTTCTAAATTTGGCTTTGTTAAATCAAATCTATCTTCATCAAATTGAGCACCAAAATATAGATTATTCAAGTCAATTGTTCGTTGTATAAATCCAATTTGCAACCCTGCACTAAAATAATGTTGTTTTTTATAGCCAATACTTTTATGATAAGCTGCAGATAAATCTAGTTTATTCGTTCGCAATATTGTTTGTCTATCATTTCCAAAAACAATTCCAAGTCCGAAAATATCATTATTCAATTTATCTCGAAATAAACCAAAGTCAGCAGAGCCAGAAATTGTTGTATAAGGTGATGGTGCTTGAACAGTAAAATATTGCATTCTATAATTTGCTGTTAAACGGTATAAACTATTTATTTTACCTGTCAAAGCAGGATTGAGGTTCAATGGGGAATTATAATATTGTGCAAACTTATAATCTTGACTATATAATTGTACAAAAGAAAATAAAAAAACGAATAAAATCCAAACACCTCTATATATATAATTAAACATACTTTGCTATTAATATTCTTGAATATTTTTCATAATGTTTTTAAAGGGTAAACTATCATGTAATAAATCATTATGAAATAAGGATACAAAATTACCGTTTATTCTTTGTATTTCATCTAATAACTTTTCTACTTTATGTTGAATAGTATAATTATCATCGTGAATATAATATTGATAGGTGGCATCCATAAAAATAAATGGTTGTATTAGTAACGATGTTTGTTTATCATTTATTATATCAAAAAAGAAAAAGGCTTGTGTAGTACCTGCTCTACATCCTGAAATATTTGGATAGCTTAAAGAAAAATCTTTAGTAATGCCATACTCAACAAGTGTTCTAAAATAATCCGGAAAACTAATTTTTAAAAAATGTTGTCTTGAAAAAACAATAGGATAGTTTACAATTTTTGATAACAATTGTATTTCGCGAATAAAAAAAGTTTGCGAAAAATGATAAGATGAATGGATACCAATATAAAATTCTGTACAATTTTTGATAATATGGTGTAATGCATTGGCTTTTGGAGAAACATTGCTATTTCTCCTAGAACTGTCATTCAATAGAAAAAAGAAATAAGGTTTATGGGAAAGTTGATTACAAAATTGAAATAATTCATCAAATGTATTATACTTGTCATTTTGCTTTCCAAACAACACATTTCTTACTTCTGTTATAAATATATTAGGTGGATGCTTAAACCAATTTCTATGCTTATATTGAAAAGCATTATCAATATCAAAAGTAAAAATCTTAGTAAACTTATGTCTTTTAAATTCTAAACCTGGTTGAATATTTAATAAAATGGATTTAAAATAAGCTAACCAAATTTCAACTATGGGTTTAAAACTAAATTCAGGCTTAGCTAAAATTGAATTGTGCGAACAATAACGTCCATGTTCATCTTGTTCATGAGGTAGATATTCTTCGTAACGAGTTATAAGATAAAATATAGCCGCAAAAATATCAAATTGGAAACTAGAGTCCAGAAATTCCGAAGGAAATATAACAGGCATTTCATCAATCTGTGCAATAAATATTTTTTGAGGTATTATATTTGTTTGAAACAGTAATTTTTCACAAGATATATTTACACAATTATTAATTTGTTCTTTGGAATAATTTATACAAATAAAATTTGCAATTAAAGTTTGCTTTTTAAAAACAACAATATCCGTTTCTAAAAAATAATCTATTCCAAAATATTGAACAAATATAAAATCTAAAACATATTTTAGTCTGTTAGTAACTTCAGTTGTGTAGATAACTATTTGCATAAAAAAAACAACTTGTATGTATCTTAGAGTATTCAAAAATAAACATTCTAAGTAAATAAAATATATGTCAGCTCCTTTTTTAATCCATTTACCACAATTTGAAGGACCATTCGATTTGTTATTGTTCTTTATTGAAAGAGATGAATTAGATATTGAAGATATTCCAATTTTCAAAATCACAAAAGATTTTTTGAATTATATCCATCATTTAGAAAGATTAAATATTGAAGTTGCCAGTGAATTTATGTTAGTTGCTGCATCTTTGATGAGAATAAAAGCTAAAATGCTTCTGCCTAGAAAAGAATTAGATGAGCAAGGAAATGAAATCGACCCAAGACAAGAACTTATTCAACAATTAGTGGAATATAAAAAAATTAAAGAGGTTGTTGAAGAAATTAAAGATTTAGAAGCTCAACGTAGTTTAAGACATACTCGTGGTAATCAAAAAGCTGAAGTTGAAGATTTAATTAAAATCTTAGCTGATGATGTTGAACTGGAAACGGTTTCTTTGATAAAATTGATGCGTGCTTATCAACGTGCATTGGATAAATACAAAACTAGAACTGAAAAAATTACACATAAAATTGTTCAGTACGAATATACGATTGAAGAAGAAAGAAATAAATTAGCATCTTTAATTAAAGAAAAGAAAAAAAGTTCCTTTGAAGAAATTTTAACTGCTTGTGAAAATAAAATGCATGCTGTTTTTATTTTTTTAGGTATGTTAGAGTTAATCCAACAACAAGTAATTTTCTTAGTATTAGGTGAAGGAAATAACAACTTTTGGTTGAGTAGTACAAGAATAGATGATTAAGCTAAAAAATTATAAAACTCTATTTTAAGAGAAAAAATATTATCTTGTATTAAATAATTTATGCTAAAAAATTTTCTATTTATATTTTTAATTTTTAGCCTAACCAATTCTTTTACCCAAGAAAGTAAAGGAGCTATTGGTTTACGCTTTGGTTATGGTTGGGGTTTATCAGGAAAATACTTTTTAGATAGAAATGGAAATGCATTAGAATTTACTGTGAAACAAGGTGTTCATGGTACATTATACAATACTTCAGTTTTAAATTTTGGAACAGCTTATCAAAAACATTTTGAGATAGACAGAAGAGGCAAATGGTTTGTTTATGTTGGTGGTGGTGGAAATATAGGTTTTGGAAAAAATGCACCAAAACAAGCTATTATTTCTGGTGGTCTTGCTCCTGTGGTGGGTTTAGATTTTTGGACACAAAACTTAATTGTACCATTTAATCTTTCATTTGACTACGCTCCTACTTTCTATTACGATAGAATTACAAAAATCAAGAAAAATGATTTTTCGTTTAGTTATCTAAATTTCAATGTAGCAGTGAGAGTAGGTTTAGGAAGATTGTAAAAAATTTCTATTTTTAATGTGTTGAAAATTAATGAAACAATATATCAAAACATTAATATTGCCCTACTTTCTACTTTTGTAGTTGGTTTATTTTTTAGTAATGCTGTTTTAAGTATTTCTACGCTACTATTTTTTGCTTGGGTAATAACAAAAAAATTTAATGAAATTTACCTAAAAGAAAATTTACCATTAGGATTTCTTTTATTATTCATGGTTTATTTATTTGGTGCTTTTTGGAAAACAAATAATATATTAGATAGTCTCCAAACTATAATTTCAAAAATTAGTTTATTAGGGTTTGCGTTCATTTATTCAATTAAAATTATAAGTAATCAGCAAAAAAAAATTCTTTTCAATTTAATACTTTTCTTTTTAATTGGAATTTCATTTTATACTATTATCCAATATTTTTCCGATAAAAACTATTGGAACAATTTATATTCTAAAGGTCAAGTATTACCTACCTTTATGCACCATGTAAAATTCAGTTTACTAATCGTATTAAGTATAAATATTCTAACTTATACAAATATTATCAACAATAAGTTTAAAAATATAATTATACTATACTTTATAATATACTTACATATTTTGGCAGTAAAATCTGGATTATTAATACTATATATTTCTATAATAATTTATATCATTCAAAAAATATATTACAAGAAATATCAATATATAATTATTTTACTTTTTCCAGTAATTGGTTATTTATTTAGTACTAATTTACAGAATAAAATAAATTATTTAAAATATGATATACAACAACTCCACCAAGAAAATGTATTAGATTATTCAGATGCAAGAAGAATAGTTTCCTTTCAAATTGCTTGGAATATTTTTAAAGAAAATAAACTTTTAGGTGTTGGATTGACTAATATAAAAAAAGAAACTGAAAATAAATACAATGCTATCTATAAATATTTTGATGCTTCTAAAATGATGTATGTACATAATTCTTATTTACAAATTTTAGTGAGTACTGGTGTCGTTGGATTTATTTTATTTACATTTTCAATAATCATTATTTTAAAAGAATATTGGATAAATAATAAGCTATTATTTATATTAAATAGTCTATTTTTAATGGTTTGCTTTTGGGATGCTTTAACAGAACAATTAGTTGGTTTAAGTATATTTATATTAATTCAAATTTTAGGAAAACAAGAAAATCTAAAACAATGAAAATAGGTTTATATTTTGGATCATTTAATCCAATACATATTGGTCATTTATTAGTTGCTATACATATTCGTGAAGCTGCAAATTTAGATGAAATTTGGTTTATCGTATCACCACAAAATCCTTTCAAAAAAAATGTTGATTTAGCTCCTGAAAATCATCGATTAGAAATGGTAAAATTAGCCATTGAGCCTATATCAAATTTTAAAGTTTTAGATATAGAATTTAATTTACCTAAACCATCTTATACACATCTTACCTTAAAAGAATTGAAAAAAAATTATCCTAAGTATGATTTTAAATTAATTATCGGTGCTGATAATATAGAAAAATTCCACGAATGGAAAGAAACTGAATGGATACAAAAGAACGTTGAGATATTAGTGTATAATAGAAATAAAAATCAAGCGTCAAGCGTCAATAATCAAGATAATTATTTTAAAATTCAAAATTTACCCTTACTTGATATTTCATCAACAGAAATAAGAAACAGAATAAAAGAAAATAAAAGCATTCTTTATTTTATACCTGAAAAAGTAGAAAATTATATAGTTGATAATCAAATCTATCTATAAAAAATTACTTTCAAAATAAATTAGATAATATTTTTTATTATTAGTAATAAAAGTAACTATAAATATATACACAATATTGTTAGTATTCGTACAAAACAATTGAAAAAAGCTCAACTTACTAACAATATTTTATGTTTAAAACTCAATTAATTTGTGTATTAATTTATTTTAAGTGCAAAGTAATTTTAATGTAAAAAAATCTCCACGAGCAAGATGACTTATTAGAAAATTAAGCACTAAAAATTCAAACAAATAAACATTAAATAGAAAAAAAAGAATACACAAAGTATGTTAGAAAAAATAAATAGTACTTGTGTGTAAAATTGGTATTAAGGACAAATAAAAAATATAAGTCTTTGAAAATAAAGTAGAACATTAATAGATATAAAATGTTTAATCAATGTGAATAAACTCATTTATTAATTATAAAAAACAAAAAACAAAACATATTGAAAAAAAAGTATCAACGAATGCACAGAGGTAATAAATAAGTAATAATAATTTTTTTTAATTAATTTATATTTTATTAGTCATAGTTTCTAAAACTTAGATTTTCTAAAATTCAAAAAAAATGGGGTATCTTGTGTGAACAAAATTTTCAAAAAATGGAAAATATAGCAAGTATGGATTTAAAAGAAAAAATTGCAGAACTTCCACAACGTGGTTTTATCGATATGGATATTGATCCAACCTTAGATTTATTTGAAGAAATTCAAAAATTGAAAAAAGAAAAAAATGCAGTTTTATTAGCTCATTATTACCAAAATGCAGATATTCAAGATGTTGCTGATTATATTGGTGATAGTTTACAATTAGCTCAATATGCCGAAAAAACAGATGCCGATTTAATTGTTTTTGCTGGTGTTCATTTTATGGCAGAAACAGCAAAAATTTTAAACCCAACCAAAAAAGTAGTTTTACCTGATTTACATGCTGGTTGTAGTTTGGCAGATAGTTGTTTACCAGGACCATTTGCTGAGTTTAAAAAGCAATATCCCGACCATGTGGTTTTGTCTTATATCAATTGTTCTGCAGAAATAAAAGCACTTTCAGATTATATTGTTACTTCTTCAAGTGCTGAAACAATTATCAACACTTTACCAAAAGACCAAAAAATAATTTTTGCACCCGACAGAAATTTAGGTGCTTATCTTTCTAAAAAATTGGGAAGAGATATGGTTTTATGGAATGGCTCTTGTATTGTACACGAAATTTTCTCTTTAGAAAAAATTACAAAACTTCAAGAAAAACATCCAAATGCTAAAATGATTGCTCACCCAGAATGTGAGGAAGCTGTATTAAATGTTGCTGATTATATTGGTTCTACTTCAGCTTTATTAAAATATACATCAACAGATGAAGCAACAGAATTTATTGTAGCAACAGAACCTGGTATCATCCACAAAATGATGCAAGCTTCACCTAATAAAACTTTCATTCCTGCACCACCAAATAATGCTTGTGCTTGTAATGATTGTCCATTTATGAAAATGAATACATTAGAAAAAATTTATTTGTGCTTAAAATATGAAATGCCAGAAATTATTATAGATGAAAATTTGCGATTAGCAGCTAAAAAATCTATTGATAGAATGATGGAAATATCAGCACAAGCAGGAATTAAATAAATTAAAAATGGAAACAACAACTAATATTCCGGTGATGATTTATACAGAATCAACACCCAATCCAAATACACTTAAATTTGTTATCAACAGACCATTATATCCTAATGATTTTGCTGAATTTGAATCTGTTTCTGAAACTGATAAAGCACCTTTAGCTAAAGCGTTGTTTAGTATAGAACAAATTACTTCTGTTTATATCAGTAATAATTTTGTTTCTGTTGCAAAAGATGATTTTATTGATTGGTATGAATTAATGCCGAAAATCAAATCATTTCTTAAAAATTATATAGAAAATGGTTTACCAATTATAGCCGAAGATTTTATAAAACCTGAAAAAACTGCAACCAATACTATTTTTGAAAATGACTCAGATATAGAAATTAAAATTAAAACTGCTTTAGATAAATACGTAAAACCTGCTGTAGAAATGGACGGTGGAAATATTACATTTGTAAGTTTTATAAATGGAATTTTAACTGTTCAATTACAAGGTTCTTGTAATGGATGTCCATCATCTACTGTAACTTTAAAACAAGGAATAGAAAATATAATGAAAAAATTTATTCCAGAAGTGCAAGAAGTAGTGGCAGAAAACGGTTAAGCTATGTATCGAAAACTAAAAGCAGATTTTGTATTTCCGATATCCACAGCTCCTGTTGAAAACGGTGTTATTATATTGAATACCAACAATGAAGTTGTAAAAATTGATGAGGATAAAAATTATGATGATTCAGAATTAGAAATTTATGAAGGTTTTTTAGTTCCAGGTTTTGTTAATGCTCATTGTCATTTAGAATTGTCCCATTTAAAAAATGTTGCACAAACAGGTACAGGTTTGATAGATTTTATAGGACAAGTTATTAAAAATAGAAACCATAGTCAGGAAATTATTCAAGCAAAAATCATAGCAGCTGAAAATGAAATGCTTCAAAATGGAATTGTTGCAGTTGGTGATATTTCAAATGCAGTTGATACTTTTGAACAAAAACAAAAAGGAAATTTACATTACTATACTTTCGTAGAATATTTTGATATGTTTCAAAATATAAATACTCTACCAACTATTGAGCAATATGATGCAGTTTATCAACAATTAGCAGAAAGTGAAACCAATAAAAAATCTAAAGTGCCACACGCACCTTATTCTGTTTCTCCAAAATTATTCGATTATTTAATTCAAAATTTTGATAATAATACAGACAAAACTATTTCTATACACAACCAAGAAACTTTGTCGGAAGATGCTTTATTTTTTAATAAATCAGGCAAGTTTGTGGATTTTTATAAAAACCTAAATTATACCTTAGAACCAATTCCAAAACATTTGCGTTCTATTCATTATGCTTTAGAATTTTTAAAACCACACCACAGAAATTTATTTATTCATAATACTTGTACCACAAAAGAAGATATTTTACTTGCTCAAAAAAAATTAGGCTTTCAAAATACTTATTGGTGTACATGCCCAAATGCTAATTTGTATATCGAAAATAGTTTGCCAAACTATCAATATTTTATCGACACAAAAGCTCAAGTTTGTATTGGAACAGACAGTTTAACATCTAACTGGCAATTGAATATTTTGGAAGAAATAAAAACAATTTTAAAATACTGTTCATATCTATCATTTGAAACAGTATTAAATTGGGCAACTATTAATGGTGCAAAAGCCTTAGGATGGCAACAAAAATTTGGTACTTTAGAACCTGAAAAAACTCCTGGAATTGTTCATATCAATCATACAGAAAATAAATCAATTACTGATAAATCTCAGGCAAGAAGAATTGTCTAAAATTTAGGAATTATAAGTAAGATTCGCCTTTCTTCAACTTTATATCATAAGTAAATTCTTTAATGCGTTGTTCCTCCTCTTTTTTGCAAATCAACAAAACATCATCAGTATCTACAATAATATAATTTTCTAAACCACTCACCACAACCAATTTATCTTTATCTGCCTGAATAATATTATTATAAGATTCGTAAACAATAATATTATCACTTGAAACAGCATTATTCATAAAATCTTTTTCCTTTTCAGAATATAAAGATGCCCAAGTACCCAAATCACTCCAACCAAACGATGCAGGTACAACATATACATTATCGGCCTTTTCCAAAATACCATAATCTATCGAAATACTCGGTGATATGATAAATGCACGCTGAATAGCATCATTTTCCTTTTCAGTACACAATTGACTTTCTGTTTCTTGAAAAGCATCATATACTTCAATTAATAAATGCTCAAAAGCATCAATAATCGAATTCACATTCCAAATAAATATGCCAGCATTCCACAAAAAATCGCCACTTTCTATAAAAGTTTCTGCCACTTCTTTATTTGGTTTTTCAGTAAATGTTTTTACTTTATGGATTTCTGCTTGAATTTCTTTTTCTATATATTGAATATAACCATAGCCAGTATCTGGTCTCGTTGGACGGATACCTAAAGTTACCAATGCTTTTTCTTTTTGAACAAAATCTAAAGCTAAATTTGATACACGAACAAATTCATCTTCATTCAAAATGATATGATCTGAAGGTGCTACAATGATATTGGCATTTGGATTAATCTTTTTTATTTTAAAAGCAGCATACGCAATACAAGGAGCCGTATTTTTTCGTGCTGGTTCTGCTAAAATTTGATTATTTGTAATTGAAGGTAATTGTTCTTTAATTAAATCTATATAATCAGAATGTGTAAGAATAAAAATATTTTCCTTAGGACAAATTTTTAAAAATCGCTCATAAGTTCCTTGAATTAAGCTCTTTCCAGTTCCTAATATATCTAAAAATTGCTTAGGTGTGGATGTTCTACTTGCTGGCCAAAATCTGCTTCCAATTCCTCCCGCCATAATAGCAACATAAGTATTAGGGTTCATATAGTGTGTAATTTTAAACTAATATTATTGAATCGGCAAAGTTAGGCAAATTATTAAGAATTCTATAAATGAAAGCCTATAAAAATACTTGCTTTTATTCTTATTTTTGATTATCTTTATTTTGAAAGCATTGTATTACAATGTTTTCTTCTTAGGATTAAATGAATTTATGCAAACAACATTCAATTTAGAACAAGAGCTGAAAAATTATTTTGGCTTTGATAAATTTAAAGGCAACCAGAAGAAAATCATTGAAAGTATTTTATCCAAAAAAGATACTATGGTTATTAAACCAACAGGCGGAGGTAAATCTTTATGTTATCAATTGCCTGCCGTAGTTTCTGAAGGTACTGCGATTATCGTTTCTCCTTTAATTGCTTTGATGAAAAATCAAGTGGATTTAATTCGTGGTTATAGTAATGTGGATAATATCGCACATTTCCTTAATTCTCAACTTAATAAAACACAAATTAATACTGTAAAAAAGGATATAACTTCTGGTATTACTAAACTTTTGTATGTTGCTCCTGAATCTCTTATTAAACAAGAAAATATCGATTTCCTTAAAACAATTTCTATTTCATTTGTAGCGATAGATGAAGCTCATTGTATTTCAGAGTGGGGACATGATTTTCGACCAGAATATCGTAAAATTAGGCAAATGCTTAATGAAATTGACAAAAATATTCCTGTCATGGCATTGACGGCAACTGCCACACCAAAAGTTCAAGCAGATATTTTGAAAACCTTAGGCATGAAAGATCCTGAAGTGTTCATTTCTTCATTTTTGAGAGAAAATTTGTATTACGAAATAAAACTAAAACAGAATAAGCAAGATACTGTTAAAGACATCATCAAATTCATCAAAAAACAAAACGGAAGTAGTGGTATTATTTATTGTTTAAGCAGAAATACGACTGAAGAAATTGCCGAAATTTTAGCCGTTAATGGTATCAATGCGGTGGCGTATCATGCTGGCTTAGATGCCAATACACGTAGTGAAAGACAAGACCAATTTTTGATGGAAGATTTGCAAGTGATAGTAGCAACTATTGCCTTTGGAATGGGTATTGATAAACCAGATGTACGTTTTGTAATTCATTTTGATATCCCTAAATCTATTGAAAATTACTATCAAGAAACTGGTCGTGCAGGTAGAGATGGTTTGCAAGGTGATTGTGTTGCTTATTTTTCTCCAAAAGAAGTTCATAAATTTGAAAAATTTATTCTAAGTAATAAGGAAAAATCTGTAACAGAAAAGGAAATTGCAGTACAACAATTGGCAGAAGTGGAAACCTTTGCTCAAAGTGCAGAATGTAGAAAAAAAATTGTGTTGCATTATTTTGGAGAAGAGACCGTAAACTGCGGGAAATGTGATAATTGCATCAAACCTAAAGAGCCAATAGAAATTAAAAATGAAATTTTATTAGCACTTCAAGCATTGTTAGAAACTAACGAACAAACAACTTCTGTGAATTTAGTGAATATTTTAGTGGGTAGAAAATCAGCAGAAATCACAACCAAAAATCATGACAAACTCAAGATTTTTGGCAAAGGTTCAGATAAAGATATGTTGTTTTGGAGTTCTGTGGTGAGTAAAGCCATTTTGGAAAATTTACTACGCAAAGAAATTGAAGAATTTGGAATTCTTAAACTTACTGAAAAAGGCAAAAAATTCTTAAAAAAACAAGAATCTATAAAAGGTGTTTTGAACCATAAATTTGAAGAAGATGAGGACGATGAAGACATTATCACAAGCACTCAAAAAAATACCAATGTTTTAGAACCATTATTGTTAGATGTATTAAAAGATATCAGAAAGAAAGTTGCCAAACAACATAAAGTTCCAACAGATATTGTTTTTCAAGAAGCTTCATTAATAGAAATGGCAACATTTTTCCCAATTACCACAGATGAACTTTCAAATATTTTTGGTGTAAATAAAGGAAAAGCTGAACGATATGGTAAAGATTTTTTGGAAGCGATAAAAAAATATATTGAGGAAAATGGTATCGAAAGATATTCTGATTTTTCAACAATAAAAACGGCAGATAAAAATTCAAATACTAAAATCAATATTATTAAAGCAATTGATAAACGTATGCCTTTGGAACATATCGCTTCTACCTACAATATGAATATGGAAAGCTTGATAATAGAGCTAGAAACTATTATTAATTCAGGAACTAAAGTCAATATTGATTATTATTTGAATGAAAAAATTGATGAAGATATACGAGAGGAAATTTTTGATTATTTCAGAGAAGCAGAAACGACTGATTTAAAAATAGCCTATAAAATTTTAAAAGAAGATGATATTGAATACGATGAAATTCAATTGATGCGTATTAAGTTTATTAGTGATTTGGCGAATTAAAAAAGCTAATTTAACGTTTAATATTCCCTATTTTTCTTACTTTTAATCTTGATGATGCAAAATCCAAAAAGACTATTGTTTTTTTTAATGCTATTTTTTGCTGTGCAACTTTATGCCCAACAAGGAAATTATAATCATTATTTAGCACGTCAATTTGTAGAAAATAAGGAGTTCGAAAAAGCTGCTGAATATTATGCCGATTTATTCAATCAAGCTGATGGCTTACAATATTATAAAGAATATTATGCCGTTCTAAATAAGATTGGAAACAAAGAAAATATTGAAAAACTAATAAAAGCAGCCTATAAAAAATCCTATAACAATCCAATATATTTAATAGATTTAGGAATATTTTATCAGCAACAAAATAATAGAACAGAAGCAGAAAAAATTTATACCAAAATCATCAAAGATTTACCCAAAAACAAATTTGATATTTTAGGTATTGCCAATTATTTTGAACAATCTAATTTATTTGAAGAAGCGAAGAAAACTTATTTAAAAGGCAAAGAAATTTTAAAAAGTCCGTATGAATTTAACCTGCAAATAGCCAATCTTTATTTATATCAAGATAATATTTCTGGAATGGTGCAAGCTTATTTGGACGAAGCACCATCACAAGCAGATAATTTAGAAATTATTGAAAATGGTTTATTAAAAGCCATAAATAAAAATGATAAGATAAAAGATGAAATAGAAAAATCACTTTACCAACGAATTGGAAAAGATAAAACAATGTTGGTTTATCAAGATTTATTGGTTTGGTTGTATATGCAAATCAATGATTTTGAAGGTGCAATTATTCAAGCAAAATCTTTGGATATACTCCGCAATGAAAATGGCAATAATATATTTGTGATTGCTAATGCTGCTTTACAACAAAAAGATTACAATGCAGCAATTAAAGGATTTCAGTATATTGTCCAAAAGGGAAATAATAATCCTTGGTATTATGCAGCAAGCCTTTCTTTGATTAATGCTCAAAAAGAAAAAATAACGAACCAAACGAATTATACACAAACTGATTTACTAAAATTAAAAGTAGATTATTTAGACTTTATAAATTCAAATGCAGATAATCAAATGGTGTATAATGCAACTATTGATTTAGCAAGTTTAGAAGCTTTGTATTTACACAATACCCAAGATGCTATCGAGTTATTAGAAGAATTAGTAAAAAATCCTAGATTACAAGCGACAACTATCGCCACGGCAAAATTGAATTTAGGCGATTATTATATTATGGAAAATAATCCTTGGGATGCTCGATTACTTTATACACAAGTAGAAAAAGACCAAAAGGGTACAGCTCTTGGCGAAGAAGCTAAATTTAGAAATGCTCGTTTGTCTTATTTTAAAGGCGATTTTGAATGGGCTCAAACGCAATTAAAAATTATAAAAGCCAATACAACTGAATTAATTTCAAATGATGCAATAGATTTATCTGTATTTATTTTAGACAACCTAAATACAGACGAAACAGATGAAATTTTATTAGCATTTTCAAGAGCCAATTTATTAGAATTTCAGAATAAATTAGATGCAGCCAAAGATTCATTTGCATTATTATTACAGCATGCAAGCAATTCATCGTTAATTGACGATATATATTTTGAACAATATAAAATTGCCAAGAAACAACAAAAATATTCTGAGGCTTTAGAATATTTATTAAAAATAGAAAAGCAATATCCAACTGATATTTTAGCAGACGATGCTATTTTTTATGCTGCAGAATTATACCAAAACTTCTTGAATGATAACCTTAAAGCACAAAATTATTATGAGAAAATAATTTTAGAATACAAAGACAGCACCTTTGTTATCGAAGCACGAAAAAGATATAGATTATTACGTGGCGATATCTAAAATTATAGCTATTGTTTTTCATTTTTTAACTATCTAAAAAAAGTTAATTAAATATTGTTAAAACAGAGATTACATCAAAAATTTGAAGTAATTTTGTCCCAGATAAATTTTATAAATTATGAATTCAGGAATGTTGTATATTTTAATGTTTGTCATCATGGGCGTAAGCTGGTGGGTGAGTTACAGATTAAAAAGCAAATTCAAAAAATATTCTGAAATTCCAATCGGACTAACAGGAAAAGAAGTTGCCGAAATGATGTTGCAACAATATGGAATTACAGATGTAACAGTAACTTCAGTTCCAGGAGCATTAACAGACCATTACAATCCTTTGAACAAAACTGTCAATTTAAGTGATTGGGTTTATGCACAATCTAATGTTGCAGCAGCAGCAGTTGCGGCACACGAATGTGGACATGCCGTGCAACATGCAACTGCATATAACTGGCTAACAATGCGTTCTAAAATGGTACCAATGCTTGAAATAAGTTCAAAATATATGCAATGGATTATTTTGGCAGGATTAGGAGTTCTAGCAGTGACGAATAATCCCTATGTTTTAGTAGTTGGTGTTGCTTTGTTTGCTTTAACAACTTTATTTTCTTTCATTACCTTACCAGTAGAATTTGATGCATCAGCACGAGCAATTCATTGGATAGATCAAGCAAATATTATGAGAGCAGACCAATTAGACGGTGCTAAAGATGCCTTAAAATGGGCAGCAATGACTTATGTTGTAGCAGCTTTAAGTTCATTAGTTACTTTATTATATTATATTTCACTCATTTTGAGAAGAAGAGATTAATTTTCAGGATTATATTGTTTTATAGAGGATTGCCAAAGCAATCCTCTTTTCTTTTATAGACTTTTATTACCATAAAATATTTGTACTTTTGCTTATATAAACCTAAAAGGTGGATTCAAATTATTTACAAGATAGCAACGCCGAAAACAGAAAGCAAGATCATATAGAATTGGCTTTTAAATCTCAGACTGCACAAAGTTTGTCAGATAAAAGATTTTATTACGAACCAGCTTTATCTTCACATCCTAATGAAAAAATAGACAGCTTTCAATTTTTAGATAAAAATATTCAAACACCAATTTGGGTTTCGAGTATGACGGGCGGAACTGAAAAAGCATTTTTTATCAATTCCAATTTAGCCAAAGCATCTGCAAAGTTTAAAATGGGTATGGGTTTAGGTTCTTGTCGCTCGCTGTTGGATAATAATGAACGTATCAAAGATTTTGATTTCAGAAAAATTATTGGAGATGATTTGCCATTTTATGCCAATTTAGGTATTGCTCAAATTGAATTAATATTAAAAAATCAACAAGTTCAAAAAATTAAAGACCTAATTGCTCGTTTAAGTGCAGATGGCTTAATTGTTCATATCAATCCATTGCAAGAATGGCTACAACCAGAAGGTGATAAAATTACAATAGCTCCAATAATTACTTTACAACGTTTAATAGAAAAATTAGATACTAAAATAATAGTTAAAGAAGTAGGACAAGGAATGGGCAAAGAAAGCCTTAAAGCCTTAATGAAATTGCCAATACAAGCCATAGAATTAGCCGCTTTTGGAGGTACTAATTTTTCAAAATTAGAATTATTACGTAGTGAACCCGAAAAATTAGCTTTATATAAATCTATTTCAAATATTGGACATAGTGCCGAAGAAATGGTCGATTTTATCAATGAAATTAAACAGGAAGAATCCAATAGTGCAATTTTATGTAAGCAATTTATTATATCAGGCGGCATAAAAAATTTTTTAGATGGATACTATCTAATGCAAAAATTGGAATACAAAAGCATTTATGGACAAGCTTCAGAACTGTTGAAATATGCAGAGCAAAGTGAAGAATCTTTAATTCAGTTTTTAGAAATGCAAATTAAAGGATTAAGATTAGCAGAAAATTTTCTAAGAATTAGAAAATAAGCAATACGATTTTCCAATTAATACTTTATTAGACCTCTTGCGAAATTCATTTTAGACTTAGATTATAAATTCCTGCAATAATATTCATTCTTAAGTTAAATCTTCTTCTTCGATTTCGATATTTTTCTGCTAATATTTTAAATATTTTTAGTTCACGGATAATGTTTTCTATTAGCACTCTGTGGGATGATATTTTTCTATTTTGTATCTTATCTTCTTTAGTTAGCGGATTTTTCTTACTCCGTTTCTTGGGTAGTTCACTATTAGCGTGTTGCTTTTTAATACCTTGATAACCAGTATCTGTTTGTGCTTTTATAGTAGGATGTATAAATACTCTACTATTTTTAAAAAGTTTAAAATCATGTTGTTTGCCTATACTATTATGCAAACAGATTATTTTTCGTGTATGTTTTTCTGCTACTATCTGTGTTTTTATAGTATGTCTTTTCTTTTTACCTGAGTAATATTTACGTTGTTTTTTTTAGGTCGTTCAATTGGGGTCTCTGCTACATCTATTAGGATAACTTCAAAGAGATGTTCTGACTCTGTTAAGACACGTTTGCCAGGTAGATGTAGGGAAGGGTGACTAATTAATGCTTGTTCTATAAATTTTATAGTTCTACAAACATTGCTTTCACTTAATCCGTATGCAACTCCTATATGAAACATAGTACGATATTCTCGAAGATACATCAAGGTCATTAGTAGCTTGTCCTCTGTTATTAAATGCGATTTTCTACCTGTTCTTCCTCGCTTTCGTGTCTTTGCTTCATAGTCATTCACAGCTTCCACTAAATGCAAGAATATAATAGGTGTTACTCCTGTTAGCCTTTTAAAATCTGTCGGCTTTAGATTTTTAATTTCTTTCCAAATCATCAACAAGTTTAGGTTATTAAACTAGATTGGAAATAGTTTTTTATTAGCTTAGTGTGAATTTCGCAAGAGGTCTATTCAGAAGTAAAGTTTTCATTTTACGAAATTTTCATTTTTGAATTATTTCATTACTAAATTATTTCATTCTTTCAATTATTGAATTAGTAAATTGTTTCATTAATAGAAAAGCTACATTTTTTTATTATTTTTGCTTCAAATTATATATTAAATATCATGTCAAAAAAGGTTTTAATTATTGGAGCAGGTGGCGTAGGCAATGTTGTCGTACGCAAATGTGCACAAGTTCCTGAAGTTTTCTCTGAAATTATGTTAGCGAGCAGAACAAAAGCAAAATGTGATGCAATTGCTAATGCAATTCCTGAAGCCAAAATACAAACAGCAGCTGTAGATGCAGATGATGTTCCGCAATTAGTGGCACTTATCAATGCTTTCAAACCAGATATGGTAATTAATGTGGCACTGCCTTATCAAGATTTAACCATAATGGATGCTTGTTTGGAAACAGGAGTACATTATTTAGATACTGCAAACTACGAACCTAAAGATGAAGCAAAATTTGAGTATAGTTGGCAGTGGGCTTATCAAGAAAGATTTAAAGAAAAAGGCTTAATGGCTTTATTGGGCTGTGGTTTTGACCCAGGACAATCCCAAATTTATGTTGCACACGCAGCAAAACACCATTTTGATGAAATGCATTATTTGGATATTGTAGATTGTAATGCAGGCGATCACGGTCAAGCATTTGCTACCAATTTTAATCCAGAAATTAATATTAGAGAAATTACTCAAGATGGAAAATATTGGGAAAATGGCGAATGGAAAGTAATTCCTGCGATGTCTATCCACAAACCCATTGAATATCCAAATATTGGTCCAAAAGAATCTTATTTATTATACCACGAAGAATTAGAATCATTAGTTAAAAATTTTCCTACAATTAAAAGAGCTAGATTTTGGATGACTTTCGGGCAAGAATATTTAACACACTTGCGTGTTATGCAAAATATCGGAATAACTTCTATCAAACCAATTAAATTCCAAGGACGTGAAATTATTCCTATTGAATTTTTGAAAGCATTACTGCCGGAACCAGGAAGTTTAGGCGAAAATTATACTGGAGAAACTTCTATCGGTTGTCAAATTAAAGGCATCAAAGATGGAAAGGATAAAACCTATTTTATTTGGAACAACTGTAAACATCAAGATGCTTATAATGATTGTAAGGCACAAGGCGTAAGTTATACAACAGGTGTTCCTGCAATGTTGGGTGCAAAATTAATGATGGAAGGTATTTGGATGAAACCAGGTGTTTACAATACTGAAGAAATGGATCCAGATCCATTTATGCAACAAATTGGCATATACGGTTTGCCTTGGAACGAAACAGTTGGTTTAGAATTACCCCACGAATATTAATAAAAATAATAGCATGAGCTTAAGCAATATAACTTTTACGGAAAAGAAAGATACCAGAAGTGGTTTTGGAGTTGGCATACACGAAGCAGGTAAAGAGAACCCAAAGGTTGTAGCACTTTGTGCCGACTTAATTGGTTCTTTGAAATTAGAGAAATTTATTGAAGATTTTCCAGAGCGTTTTATACAAACAGGAATTGCAGAAGCTAATATGATTGGCTTGGCAGCAGGTTTAACTATAGGTGGAAAAATTCCAGTGGCGACAACATTTGCCAATTTTGGAACAGGAAGAGTCTATGACCAAATTCGTCAATCGGTGGCTTATTCTGATAAAAATGTAAAAATTTGTTGTTCACATGCTGGTTTGACTTTAGGCGAAGACGGTGCTACGCATCAAATTTTAGAGGATATAGGATTGATGAAGATGTTGCCACACATGACTGTCGTTGTTCCTTGTGATTACAATCAAACACGCTTGGCAACAAAAGCAATTATCGAAAGAAATGGACCAACTTATTTAAGATTTGGTCGTCCATTTTGGCCAATTTTTACCGAAAAAGAAGATACAACTTTTGAGATTGGGAAGGCTCAATTTTTATCTGAAGGAACAGATGTTACAATCATCGCTTGTGGACATCTAGTTTGGCATGCAGTTCTTGCTGGTCAAGAATTAGAAAAAAGAGGCATCTCTGTTGAGTTAATCAATATGCATACAATAAAACCATTAGATGTGGAGGCTATTCTGAAATCAGTGCAAAAAACAGGTTGTGTTGTTACTGCTGAAGAACATCAAATGGCAGGTGGATTAGGTGAAAGCGTTGCAAGTGTTTTAATTCAAAACTATTTAGTCCCTCAAGAATTTGTGGCAGTAAATGATAGCTTTGGCGAAAGTGGAACTCCAGACCAATTGTTAGAGAAATACGGTTTAATGCCCAAAAATTTTATCGAAAAAGTAGAGAAAGTTTTAGCAAGAAAAGGCAAATAATACTGAAAAATAGTTGGTATAAACCTTTGTATCGCCGATGAATAAAGGGCTTATGGAATATTTTATGAAAAGTATTTCAACAAGCTATTATTACAGAATTTATTTTGGTGCTCTATATATAAGCAATAAAGCAACTATAGCAAAAATAAAATTTGGAATCCAAGCTCCCAACATTGGATCTAAATTGCCTTTGGTTGCAAATACGCCTGAAAATTGTTGTATGATGATAAATGCACCACTAATCAGCAAACCTAAAACAAGATAAATACCCATTCCATTTCGAACTTTATGAGTCGTTAAGGCAACACCAATAAGTGTCAGAATTATTACACTAAATGGCACTGCAGAACGACGATATCTTTCTAATTCATAGAATTTGGTGTTTTCTGCTCCTTTAACTTTTTGATCGTGAATGAATTGTTTTAACTTGTCGGTTGTCATTGTTTCCATATCATACACTTGAATTATAAAATCTTTGGGTGTAATTGGTAAACTTAAAATCGTATCTGAACCTTCTAATAATTCATCATCTTTTTCTTTTATTTTTCTGATGGAATAATTATTCATATTCCATTTCAGTTTGGAAGTATCCCACTGAATACTTGATGCTTCATAACGACTGGCAATTTGACCATTTTTCATGGTTTCCATCGTAAATTTATTACCAGTTTTAGATTCTTCATAATAATTTTGAGTATATAAAAAAGTATCTTTACTTATCTGAAAATGATAATTAATAGAGTATGTTTTATTATCTTTTTTTGTGGCATAAACTTCCTCAAATGCAATTCGTTTTGTATTTTGATTGGGTAAAATATTGTGTGCATAATAACCAATTCCTAGAGCCAATAAAATGGAAGTAAACAAATAAGGTACTATCAATCGGTAGAAACTCATACCACCATTTAGCATACAAATAATTTCTGTATTCATAGTAAGTCTTGCAGTAAAATAAACGACGGAAATAAATACAAAAAGTGGAGCTATCAATAAAACTATCCACGGAACAAAATTTACATAATAATCAAAAATGATGGTTTTGAGCGGAGCATCATTTTCTAAGAAATTATCAATTTTTTCAGTTATATCAATAATAATAGCAATTAAACTCAATAGAAAAACAGCAAAGAAAAAAGTGATTAAAAACTGCTTTATAATATATTTGTCTAATACTTTCAAGACTGTTGATTTATAATCTTTGCATGATTTTTTGTATCATAGGAGCTTTCCAATTGGAGAAAGTACCGGCTTTAATTTGTTCACGTGCTTCATTAACCAACCAAAGATAGAAACTTAAATTTTGAATTGATGCAATTTGCATCGCTAGAATCTCGGCTGTTACAAATAAATGACGTAGATATGCTTTTGAATGTACTTGACTAGTTGGGCAAGTTAAGGAATCAATCGGTGAAAAATCATCTTTCCACTTTTGGTTTTTTATATTAATAATTCCTTGAGAGGTAAATAATAAACCGTGTCGAGCATTTCTTGTTGGCATTACACAATCAAACATATCAATACCTAAAGCAATGGATTCTAAAATATTTGCAGGTGTACCAACACCCATTAAATAGCGAGGCTTGTCTTTTGGCAAAATGTTCGTTACAACTTCAGTCATTGCATACATTTCTTCGGCAGGTTCACCTACGGCTAAACCACCTATGGCATTGCCAAATCTATTTTTTGAAGCGATAAATTCTGCTGATTCTATTCTTAAATCTTTATATACACTACCTTGAACAATCGGAAGTAATTGTTGCTCATAGCCATATTTTGCAGGTGTATTATCAAATCTTTCAATACATCTGTCCAGCCAATCGTGTGTTAATTTCAAAGATTTTTTGGCATAATTATAAGCACAAGGATAAGGTGTACATTCATCAAAAGCCATCATAAAATCTGCACCGATAGTACATTGTATATCCATTACGCCTTCTGGAGTAAACAAGTGTTTGCTACCATCAATATGCGACTGAAAAGTAACACCTTGTTCGGTAATTTTTCTTCTATGACTTAATGAATAAACTTGATAACCACCACTATCCGTTAATATCGGCTTTTTCCAAGTATTGAATTGATGCAAACCACCAGCTTTTTCTAATATTTCTAAACCTGGACGTAAATATAAATGATAAGTATTTCCTAAAATAATTTGAGCTTGGATATCATTATGCAATTCGTCGAAATGCACAGCTTTTACGGCACCTTGAGTACCAACTGGCATAAAAATTGGCGTTTCTATGGTGCCGTGATCGGTTGTAATTTTACCGACACGAGCATTCGATTGAGCATCTTGATATTGTATAGAAAAATTCAAATTTTTTGAACAAAGATAAAATTAAACTCGTAATGTTCAAATATAGCTAAGAATCCAATTGGCTTACTTTTTATCAAGCTTAGCAATTTCTGCCATAAGCGTTTTTAAATCTTGTTTCATTAAGGTAACATAAGATTCTGTTTGGTCGAGCATATCCGCACGATTATCTAATTCATCAGCACCATATTGACCACCATTCCCAAAATACAATTTGTTGTTATTGTCTTTTGGATTACTGCTTTCTTCCTCAACCTGTCCAAATAAAAACCATTTTTCTACTAATAATTTTGCTAAAGATTTCTCTTTCGTATTAGGATTCTCATAAGTGAGGTAATACCAAATTGAAGGTGGAAAATAACTTGAAACCGTTGAATTGTTCCAAATATCAGTCAAAGCATTATCTGAATGTTTAAAATCAATTTTTCTTTTATTCACTAGCATTAAAACACCCAATGATGTTTCTACTAAACTCGTTCCGATAGTAAAACCAGTTACCAAATTATCATTTGATGATTTCTTAGCAACGACCTCTGCCGCAATTGCACCAGCAGCACCAACAATTATGGAACCAATAACCAAGCCTTTCTCCGTTTGGCTTTCACGTTCTTTTAAATAAGATGCAAACTGATTGGTTCGCTCCTCTTCACAATCCAATTCACTAGCAATAGCAGAAATTTCGAGAGAAGTAAAATTTATTTTTTGGTCAATTTGGTGTATATGTTCTAAAATAGCAATTCTTTTTTCGAGAGAAGACGAATGGCTACTATCTAAGAGAAGTTTTGTGTAGTCGGTTAAAATATCTAATATTCCGATAGCATTTGCCATATTGAGTGAAGTATTAGAAAATCTATTTTTTAAAACAGTATCAATGTCTAATTCATAAAGAGGTTTAGGTAAATCTGCTTGGGTATAAATTGTCTGTTTTTGTTTATTGCAATAACTTTTATCTAAATGAATGGCATGTTGAGAATTTTTAAATCCAGAGCAAGAAGAGAATAAAAGAAAACAAAATAGAAAGGAAACAGAGCTAAGATTATTTTTAATAAATATTTTATGCTTTAGCGTTCTCATTTTGTATCAAAAATAATAAAAATTAGATTATGTATGGTTTAAAACCTTAACTTATCAAAAATTTCATACGCAATAATCTGACTATTTTTTATTGACTGCTCGTTAGTAATATCAACAAAGCCTAATTTGCATTGCTTACCTAAATTGTCATAATAAAATGTTCCAAATTTGCTGTCCATTTGATTAGTTTTAGGATAAAGAAGTAGTGATTTTTCCGCTTTCCAATGCAGATTATAAACAAACATTTGCTTTAAATCATCGTCTGATGGATTATTTGCTTCAATGATTTTCCATTTTGTATCAATGATATATGTTTCTTCTTTGGTTTTTATAACAATGTCTGGACGAATGCGTTTATTTTCCCAAAATTTATCTGAATTTTGAAAGGACACTTCCATATCGTCTGTTTTGTGTTTTTGAAGAATACGAAAAATATATTCTTCCCATAAAGCATTCATATCAAATAATAGTGTGAGTAAATGCTCGTTTCCGTAGTTCAAACTAGGCGAATAATTCAGAATGATAATTTTTGCAATTTCGATTGCTTTTTGATAATCGTAGTTTTTTCGGTCAATGATGATTTTATCAAAATGCTTTTTTTGAATGTTTATATTTTCAATATCTTGAAATTCAAACAGCAATCGGTTTAATTTATCTTTCAGAGTATCATTGACAAAAGTTTTTAAAACCAATAATCCTTTTAAAAGGATTTGATGCAACAAATGGTTTTTGTCATAAACCTGAAGTTCACAATAAAAATGCTCTTTATGTACTATATTTTGTTGAATGTTTTGAGCAAAAAGTAATTTACCTTTTAGTGCATTTTGGTTGGATTGGTTTTTTCTATATTTCTTTATCAATCCCTTTTTTATCAATCGTTTGACTTCGTTTAAATACAACTCGAAATAAACATCTAAAATCGAATGATAACGTTTTTTGAGTTGTGTTTCAGAAATAGATTCAATCTGAATTTTCTTACAAACTTTCAGCATATAGAGCAATACATTTTGCCATAGATTTTTATTTGCATTGTTATCGGCTTTCGGAAGAATCTCGATAGTTAATCCGCCAATTTGAATAACACCGACATAACTTCCAAATCGGATTCCCTGATGAATAATTGTAAAATATTTATTTTGATGTAGTTCGTTGAATTTTACCATAGCATCAAAATGATGTTTTCGGAATACACCCGAATCATCGTATCGTAATTTTTGATATTCAAAAACTTGTATAAAATTTTTGTTTTGCATCAATTAATCTTCGTAAACAGCAATAAAAGTTTGTTCGTCCCAATTTTCAAAAGGCGTAAAACGATATACTTTTTTATCTTCTAAAAATTCATTTTCATAGCTGAAATTTTTTGGGAATTTTGCTTTATTTTCTTCTTGATGAATAAAACTTCCACCTAAAACCAACCCAATTTTTCCAAAATCTCCGAAAAAATATTCTTCCAAAAGCGGAATAATTTTGTCTTTGAAAGTGCGTTTTAAATCATCTAAACTTTCAATATGGATAAAGTAAGAATGGCCAATTTGGTGGTCTTTATCTATCAACACTTCAATCCGTTGATTGATGGTTTCCAACAATCGTTTCAAATCAACATCTTGATATTCTGAATTGAGCAAAATATTTGGATTAGGTTGCATTTCAACGAATGAAAAACGTCTTCTTAAAGCAGTGTCGAGTGCTTCTACACTTCGGTCGGCAGTGTTCATTGTTCCGAAAATATCAACATTTTTTGGAACACCAAATTCTCTCTTTGAATAAGGAAGCTTTACTTTAAGCTCGTTGGCTGCTCCAATTCTCTTATCAGGTTCAATCAATGTAATTAATTCTCCGAAAATAGCAGAAACATTTCCTCGATTGATTTCATCAATAAAAATAGCATAGCGATTTTTTGGGTCATTTTGAGCTTTCAGGCATAAATCTTTAAATATTCCGTTTTCAATTTGGTAAGAAATAGTTTCATTACCTTCTTCCATAACAGGCTTTATTCCTTCGATAAAATCTTCGTAAGAAAAAGACAGATGAAAAGTTGTAAATACATAATGTTTGATTTCTTTATTAGGATTCGGTTTGAAGTTATTAATAGAATCAAGAATATCATAAATTTCAGGAGCTTGTTCTTTTAAATCTGTTTCAAACAATTCCCATTTTTTATCTTTTGTTTTGTCAAAAATGTACGGAGTTTGTCTTTGCGTATAATTGACTGTTTTTGATTCAATTATAGTATGAAATTGCAAGGTTCCCCAAATCGTTGCTCGAACATTTTTTGATTCAGACAAAATTGCTTTTTTTGAAACCCATCTATTTTCTAAAATATCATTTACTTTGCTTGTTCCCATTTCTAAAAGAGCCAAAGCAATGGCTTGCCACCAAGTCAATCCACTTACAATTTCCTCAAAATAGGATTCTGGACTTATACTTTTTTCAGAAATTGTGTATTTAGGAAAATATTCATTTCTCAATGTATATGTTTTCCCTGTACCTGGAGCACCAAACAAAATTTGATTTAGCGGAAACTTATTATCTGAGTTTATATTTTTCATTGGTTTTTCAGTTGTTGTGTGATATTCTAATTGGTTCAAAATCTCATTTCTGAAATCAATATCAAAAGCCATTCTTTCTAACGCTTTTTTGTTGTATTTATAGTAACTTGAAACGTTAGTTCTTTGATATTCATTTTCTATTGCGTTAAATATGGACGGTTTATTATTATAAGCTTCTGAAATATCATTTAGTTTACAGAAATAAGCAGTTGGGCTACCGTCAAAATTTACAAAACTATTGCTTATCTGCTGCTCGGAAATCGTTCGAAATTTATAATCGTCTTTGCCAATGGTTGCAGTATTCCAAATATATCTTTGACCGATTGTAAAAACAATTTTATTTGTATCAGCATTAAAAACCAATCTTTTGTCGTCTTCTTGAAATCCAAAATTTTCAATAATTAAATCTAAGAACTCGTAATATTCTTCAATTTGCTTTTTGTCAAACTTATTTAAAAGGCTTATTAAATTTATTTCATTTGTTTCTTCTCTGTTTATTTCGTACAGCACATTCTGAATCATCAAATACTTATCATCCCAGTTAGGTTTTTGATAGTATTTTCGATAGGTGTTTCTAAAATTTTCATTGTTTAAAAATCCTTGTTCAATTATAGTATCAGCTAATGTTTGTAGATGTAAAAAACGTTTGCCAGTTTTTTCAGGCTGGACATTTAATTGCTCACAGAAATTTTGATAATAATCTGATTTGTACAAAATATATTTTTCTGGATAACGAAAGGCTAAATAAACAGAAATTGTACGTTCATCTTGTTGGGTTTTGATATTTGTTCGAGATAAAGCGTTTTTCATTTTTGGAAGAATAGCTTCTGCATCATTTTGAAAAGCATTTATCCTTTGAGCAATCGGAATAGATTCATCATATAGCTTTTTAAACATTGCTCTTGTATCTTCAGGAAACAATTGAGCAGATTTTTCAATAAAACCTCTTGAATTTTGATAAAGCAAGTTTGAAACTTTACTTAATGACTTTTTCAGCATTTGATAAAAATCCGAAGCATCTAAATCCCAATTCTGCTGAAATGTATTTATGGCTACATATTTATAAATTTCGTTGGGCTCTCCATTTTCTTCTAAAGTCTCAATATATTGATTAAGAAGCTGAAGTTTCTTGTTTTCTAAAGTATTTAAATTATTTTGTATCTCATCATTCATGTATGGGGGAAGTATAATTTTTTGAAATAATTATTTCTATCAAATGTAATAATTTGTTTTTCAAATATCAACCGATAAAAAACAAATACCATTTCAAAAGTCAAATTATAAAAATATGCTCATTATTATTATAGTTCTATAAAACTTCCAAAATTCTATTGGAAATTAGTTATTATACAAATTTAGTATGGAGTCTATTTTTTTACCATACCAATTAATGCTATCATTATAAATGCTAGTTTCTTCTTTTGTATTTAAAATAATGAATTGAAATTCTGTGATTCTATAATTGCAGTATTCCTTCAATAAATTATTGTCACCAATAATCCATTTTGGTAATTTGTTTGTATCCAATTGATTTAAAAGTTGGATGTTTTTATTCCAATAATAAATGCTAGTATCTTGAAGATAATTTATATATAATTGCGATTTTGCAGTTTCTAAATCAGGGACATTGAGTGCCTTTTCTTCTTGTTCTCTAAATATTTTGATTTGTTCGTCGTAATATTTACTAGGATTTGGAGCATTTTGAAATAGAAGTATTCCAAGAGAAATAAAAGTACTAACCAATCCAATTAGAATTAAGTTCTCTTTTTTTTCGGATTCAATATGTAAAAGAATATATGCGTAAAAATAACCAATAATTAATCCTGTAAATAAGCCTCCAGCGTGTGCATAGATGTTAGTTTCTGAATCAGGAATAATACTTATAATTACATAGAGGATTAAAGTTGGTAAGACTTCTTTTTTTGCTTTTTTATCGAATAGTTTTGTAGTAGCAAGTGCGATATAAGCACCAATAGTACCGAAGATTGCTCCAGATGCACCAGCTGAAACTGTCCAAGGAAGAAAGTAAAGCGTTCCCAAGCTCCCAAAAAAACCACTAATTAGATAAACAATGATGAGTTTTTTACTTCCTAAGATGGCTTCTAAAATACTCCCGAAAATTAAGAGTACATACATATTGACCAATAAATGCCAAATTCCAATATGTATATAATTACTGGTTACAATTCTCCACCACTGACCATTTATAGTATAAGGTGCGTAATTAGCTCCCCACTTAATCAAATCTTCGTTGTAAGGATTGAGAAGTTTAACGCCAAATAGAAGCATTAGAATAAATAAACAAATATTGATGTTTATTATAATTGGCGTAAAGAAATAGTCTTTAACAGGTATAAAAAAGTCCCACCAATGACCATTGTTTTCATCTTCTATTGGAGAGTTTGCATCAGTATCTTTTTCTCCAATTTGTTCATATAATTGTTGTTGTTTTTCTTCTATTTCTTCTTTAGAAAAAGTCGCTTTCAATTGGTAAAAAACAGTTTTGAATTGTTCAATATTATCAAAGTTTGTTTGTTCTGATTTATTAGCAATGCTATTTAACTCCACATTTTCATCGCCTAATACAATACAAAATTCAGATTCATCACTTTTTGAATTAATAGAAGTTGTTGTTAAGCCATCTTCATCAATGATAGAAATTTCCCAATTAAGTTTTTTAATCGTTTCTACGGCTAAAGTATAAAACTGCTCCTCCGTAAAATCTCCGTACGAGATATATTCAGAATTTTCTAAATATTCTTCATTAATCATATAGCTTTATGTTTGATGGTATTCAAATTTAAAACTTTAATTAAAATAAAGAAATTTATAGACAAATCCATATATCGTGAAAGTGTCCACATATAAGTACTTAATTAAAAGTAGAAATTGTTTATTATTCTAATATAATATCAAAATCTACGATTTCAATAAAGACTTGTACTCTGTCTTCAATTTCTTCTTGAGTAACTTCTTTTAATCGCTGAGGGCCAAATTTTTCAACGCAGAATGACGCTAATGCTGAACCATAAATTACGGCACGTTTCATATTGTCGAAGGAAATGTCTTTTGTTTTAGCTAAATAGCCCATAAATCCACCAGCAAAAGTATCTCCAGCTCCAGTTGGATCAAAAACATCTTCTAATGGCAAAGCTGGTGCAAAGAAAACTCTATTTCCATGGAACAATAAAGCACCATGCTCTCCTTTTTTAATAATCAAGAATTTTGGGCCCATTGTTAAAATCTTTTGAGCCGCTTTTACTAACGAATATTCGCCTGTTAATTGTCTCGCCTCTTCTTCATTAATCGTCAATAAATCTACTTTTGTTAAAACGCTCAATAAATTTTCTAATGCAATATCCATCCAAAAATTCATGGTGTCCATTGCGATTAATTTTGGTCTTGCTTCTAATTGCTCTATTACTTTAATTTGTAAAGCAGGATCAATATTTCCGAGAATTAAAAAGTCTGGTTTTCTTAAATGTTCAGGAAGTACTGGATTAAAATTAGCTAAAACATTCAAATCTGTTGCTAATGTATCTCTACGATTCAAATCTAAATGATATTTTCCACTCCAAAAAAATGATTTTTCTCCTTTTATTACCTCAATTCCCGAGATATCAGTACCAATTTTCTTTAAATAGGCTAATTCATCTTGGTCAAAATCATCTCCAATTACACTTACTAAACCCATATCATGTGTAAAGTGTCCAGCTGAATGGGCAATATAATTGCCTGATCCTCCTGTAATTCTATCTGTTTTTCCGAAAGGTGTCTCTATCGCATCAAAAGCTACTGTTCCTACAATTAACAAACTCATAAAAAAATATTTTTCACAAAGATTGCATAATTATTTTAATTTTTATATCTTTGCGGTCGTTATTAATTAAATGACACGCTTCCTTAGCTCAGTCGGTTAGAGCAACTGGCTGTTAACCAGTAGGTCCTTGGTTCGAGTCCAAGAGGGAGCGCTCCAAAAAAAAGAGGTTGAATTTTCAACCTCTTTTTTATTTACTGATAATTTAAAGCACTTCCGAGCCAACGTTCCATTTTTTCTAATGGCATATCTTTTCGCTTAGCATAATCAACAACTTGGTCTTTTGCAATTTTTCCTATTCCAAAATATTTACTATCTGGATGTGAGAAATACCAACCTGAAACAGCTGCTGTTGGGTACATCGCCATTCCTTCTGTTAAAATAATTTCTGCCTCTTTGGTGGCATCTAAAATTTCAAACAAAGTATTTTTTTCTGTATGGTCAATACAAGCAGGATAGCCAGGTGCTGGTCGTATGCCAGTATATTTTTCTTTGATTAAATCTTCATTTGAAAAATTTTCAGTTTTATCATAAGCCCAAAATTCTTTACGAACCCTTTCATGCATTCTTTCTGCAAATGCCTCTGCCAATCTATCTGCCAATCCTTTTAATAGAATGACATCATAATCATCATTATTGGCTTGAAATTCTTCTAGTTTCTTTTCAATTCCAATACCAGCAGTTACTGCAAATCCACCGATATAATCTTCTTTTTGAGATTCAATTGGAGCGATATAATCTGTCAAACAGAAATTTGGCAAACCAGCTGCTTTTTTATTTTGTTGTCTTAGATGATGTAAGATTTTAATTTTATTGTTAGCAACAATTTCAATATCATCATCATTGATAGAATTCGCTTTAAAAAATCCAATTACAGCCTTTGCAGTAAGCCATTTTTCTGTAATGATTTTATCCAACATGGCATTTGCATCTGCAAATAATTTTTTGGCCTCATCTCCTACAATTTTATCTTCTAGTATTGTAGGATATTTACCGTGTAACTCCCACACTTGAAAAAATGGCGTCCAATCAATATAATTTCTCAATTCAGCTAAATCATAATCGACAAAAGTTCTTGTACCGATAAATGTTGGTTTTGGTGGCGTGTAATTTGCCCAATCTATTTGAGTTTTATTCTTTCTTGCGTTTTCAATCGTAAGATATTCCTTAGTTTCCTTCTTGCTATTATGTCTGTCTCGCATAGCGACATATTCCGCTCTAGTTTCTTTCTGTAACTTTTCACGGTCTTGCTCATTCATAATTTGCGTAGCAATAGGCACACTTCGTGAGGCATCTAAAACGTGGATGGTAAATCCAGAATAATGATGCTCAATTTTTACAGCAGTATGTAGTTTTGAAGTTGTAGCTCCACCAATTAACAAAGGCAATTTAAAATTTCTACGTTCCATTTCCTTAGCAACATCGACCATTTCATCTAAAGATGGTGTAATCAATCCACTCACTCCAACAATATCTACATTTTGTTTAATAGCTTCGTCTAATAATTTTTCTGTTGGCACCATTACGCCTAAATCTATTACTTCAAAATTGTTACAAGCCAATACAACACCCACAATATTTTTACCAATATCATGTACGTCTCCTTTTACCGTTGCCAACAAAACCTTACCTAATTTTTTACTTTCTCCACTTTGTGATGCCATAATAAAAGGCTGTAAATAAGCTACCGATTTTTTCATTACCCTCGCAGATTTTACAACTTGCGGTAAGAACATTTTGCCACTTCCAAATAAATCTCCAACGATATTCATACCATCCATCAGTGGACCTTCAATTACTTCTAATGGTTTATCAAATAGCTTTCTACATTCTTCGGTATCTTCATCAATATATTCAACCAAGCCTTTGACTAATGCATATTTTAATCGCTCTTTAACGTCTTGGTTACGCCATTCTAAATCTTCCTCTTTTTTCTTGCCACCACCTTTTACTTTTTCAGCGTATTCTAACAATCTTTCAGTTGCATCATCTTTTCTGTTTAATAAAACATCTTCTACATATTCTAAAAGTGTTTTGTCAATACTATCGTAAACTTCTAGCATGGAAGGATTAACAATGCCCATATTCATACCATTTTGGATACCATGATATAAAAATGCGGAGTGCATTGCTTCACGAACGGCATTATTTCCTCTAAATGAAAAAGAAACGTTAGAAACACCACCTGAAACATGAGCCCCTTTTAAATTTTCACGTATCCATTTGGCAGCATTGAAGAAATCTAAAGCATTATTTCTGTGTTCATCTAATCCAGTTGCGACTGGAAAAATATTTGGATCAAAAATAATATCATTCGGATTAAAATTAACTTCATTAACTAAAATATCATAACTGCGTTTGCAAATTTGAATTCTTCTATCATAACTATCAGCTTGTCCATCTTCATCAAAAGCCATTACAACAGTTGCGGCTCCGTATTTTTTTATCAATTTTGCTTGATGAATAAACTCAGCTTCGCCAGATTTTAAAGAAATAGAATTTACGATAGATTTGCCTTGTACACATTTTAAACCAGCTTCGATAATTTCCCATTTTGAAGAGTCTATCATAATTGGAATACGAGCAATATCTGGTTCAGATGCAATTAGATTCAAGAATGTGGTCATTGCTTTAACACCATCAATCATACCTTCATCCATATTGACATCTAATACTTGTGCACCGCCACGAACTTGGTCTAAAGCAACTGCCAAAGCATCTTCATAGCGATCTTCTTTTACCATTCTCAAAAAAACTTTTGAACCTGTAACATTGGTACGCTCACCAATATTGATAAAATTTGATTCCTTTGTTACGATTAGTGGTTCTAAGCCACTTAATTTTAAGATATTACAATCAGTTTCCATTTATGTTACACTATATTTTGATGGATAATACTTATCCTATTTTTATTTAACATACACTTTCTGTTAGAATTTGTCTAGGCTTGTAGGCTTTAGCAGCCTCTGCAAATGCTTTAATGTGTTGTGGTGTTGTTCCACAGCAACCACCTAAAATATTAATTAAGCCCATTTCTAAATATTCTTTCACAGCATCGGTCATTTGTTCAGGTGTTTCATCATAACCACCAAAAGCATTAGGCAGTCCTGCATTTGGATAAGCACTTACCATAAAAGGTGCAGATTTTGCCAAAATTTGCAAATAGGGTCTTAATTCTCTTGGGCCTAAAGCACAATTTAATCCGATAGAAAATAAATTCACATGCGACATTGAAATTAAGAAAGCTTCTGTTGTTTGTCCACTTAAAGTTCTGCCACTTGCATCTGTAATTGTTCCCGATATCATAATAGGCAACTCACGACCCATTTCTTCAAATAATGTTTGTACTGCAAATAAAGCAGCTTTTGCATTTAAAGTATCAAAAATGGTTTCTATCAATAAAATATCTACACCTCCATCAATCAATGCTTTTGCTTGTTGATGATAAGCAGTAACCAACTGGTCGAAAGTAATTGCACGAAAGCCTGGATTATTTACATCTGGAGAAAGTGAAGCAGTTCTATTGGTTGGTCCCATTGCACCAGCAACAAATCTTGGAAAATCAGTAAACTCATTAGCAACTTCTTTTGCTAATTTCGCAGATTGAAAATTGATATCATAAACAGCATCTTCCAAATGATAGTCTGCTTGTGCAATAGTTGTTCCAGAAAAAGTATTGGTTTCAACAATATCAGCACCTGCTTGAAAATACTGGCGATGAATTTCTTTAATAATATCAGGTCTTGTAATGGAAAGTAAATCGTTATTACCTTTTAATGGATGTTGATGTTCTTTAAATCTATCGCCTCTAAAATCAGCTTCTTCCAATTTGTAACGCTGAATCATTGTTCCCATCGCACCATCTAAGATGAGGATTTTTTGTTTAGCGATTTCGTATAAATTATTACTCATAATAAACTTTTAAAATCATAGATATAAATTAAACTATGAAAGTCATTTTCAATAAAAAATATTACGAAATAAGGATAAGGTAAAAATATTACTTACTCATTAATCCTCTAAATTGAGGTAGGTTTTGGCACCGTTTTTAGAAAGCTATTTATTTTCTAGCCATTAATTTTCTAAAAGGTTGCCAAGACTTCAGCGGGCCTATTCCCTCCGTCTTTCGCAATAAGTTGAATTAAAAAAAGAACTATGCTACAAAGATACAGTATAGATTCAAATTTCCAAATTGTCTTGTGGTAATAAAATTAGAAACAACTTTTGTTTAAAATCGGCAAAACACGAACCAATCCTTGTAAATTGTTTGCGAAAAACTACAATAGTGTCTTTTCTAAATTATTACATTATCTTTACACTATGCATTTTGTATTTCCGACTTTTCTATATGCATTAATCGCCCTCAGCATTCCTATTATTATCCATTTATTTTATTTTAGAAAATACAAAAAGTTATATTTTCCTGATATCCGTTTTCTGAAAAAACTTCAAGAACAGAAATCCAATATCAACCAACTGAAACAGCGGTTGATTTTATTGGCACGTTTGGCTGCCATCTTTTTTTTGGTTTTAGCTTTTGCTCAACCCTTTTTTGGTAAGAAAGAGACGCTTAATCCTGCAAATACTTATGCTGCGGTTTATATAGACAATTCGCCTTCAACACAATTGATAAAAGATGGAGAAACAATTTTGGATATTGAAAAAAATCAAGCGAAACAAGTTGCAAATGCACTCAATCCAAATGATAAAATTGCATTAATTACAAATGATTTATACAATTCTTACCAAAGATGGATGAACAAGCAAGATTTTATTAATGCGGTAGATAACATAAAATCAAGTAAACAACAAAAAAGTTTGGAAGAGGTATTTTTAAAACAAAATGCTTTGTTGGAAAGTGCGGGCTCTAATCCAAAAAACAGATTTATATTTTCTGATTTTCAAACTTATATTATTGATAATTTAAAAATTGACACAAATTTTACGACCTATTTATTACCTATCCAAACTAAAGGCGAGAATAATGTATTTGTTGATACCTGTTGGTTGGGAAGTCCTGTTGTGCAATTGAATACGAATAATAAATTATTTATAAGGTTTAAAAACTCTGGAGAAAAAACGGTTACCAATAAGTCTGTAACCTTAAAAATCAACGAACAAGTAAAATCGGTAAAAGATATAAATATCGCAGCTAATTCCTATTCTGTAGATTCATTTACTTTTTCAATTCAAAAAAGCGGTGTTCAAAATATAGAAGTTGTTTTTAATGACTATCCAATTACTTATGATGATGCTTTTTATGCGAGTTTTGAGGTTAAACAAAATGAACATATTTTGAGTATTGAAGATGTTGAAAGTACGAAACATATATCTGCAATATTTTTAGCCGATAATTATTTTACATATACCAAAAATGATGTTCGACAAATAGATTATTCTAAATTAGCATCGTATAATTTTATAGTTTTAAATCAGATAAAGGAGATTAGTTCTGGATTGATAAACAGCTTAAAAATATATATTCAAAATGGTGGTGCTTTGTTTGTTATTCCAGCAAAAGATATCAATTTAGAAAGCTATAATGTCTTTTTCAATACCTTAGGAATTGGAACTTTTTCGGCAATTAAAACACAAAAATCAGAAGTCCGAAAATTGAATTTGAATGAAAAAATTTATCAAGGTGTTTTTGCTCAAATACCCAAAAATATTGATTTGCCTAAGATTGAAAAATTTTATCCTTTAAATGTTAATGCACAAACGATGCATTATGATATTATGTCAAGCACTACAAACACGCCTTTACTTTCTAAATTTATAGTGGACAATGGTATTGTTTATATACAAAGTACACCTTTAGATATTAGTTTTTCAGACATTGGGACGAAAGCAGTTTATGCACCAATCGTATATAATATGGCCATCCTAAAAAATTATGCCCCACCACTTTTTTATACAATTGGAAAAGATATTTTGATTAAGATTCCTGCATTACAAAATAATCATCAAGAACAAGTATCCATAACTAATCAAACACAAGAATTTATTCCAGAAAGTAGAATGCTTGGAAATACTTTATCTTTAAATGTCAAACAAAATTTGGAAAGAGATGGGTTTTATAAAATAAAGATTGGAAATCATACAATTTTGGGCAATATTGCATTCAATTTCAATAGAAAAGAGTCTGATTTGAATTTCGCCACTATTGAAAATTTAGAAAGTCGTTTTGATTTTCCAAATTTTAAAATCTTAGAACAAAAAAATTCCAATATTTTTGCACAAGTAAAACATATAAAAGACGGAACAGTACTTTGGAAAATTTTTATTGTTTTAGCACTTTTATGTTTATTGATAGAAATATTATTAATTCGGTTTTTAAAATAATAATACAGTGAAAATACTTATTCTACAAGTTACAATTTTAGATGAAGGAAGTCCTTATCACCAACAAAAAGTGGACATTTTGCTTGAAAATGGTATTATTAAAAATATCCAAAGTAAAATTGAAAAGACAAATGATTTTGAAATCCATAATTTTGAAGGTTGTTATCTTTCAGTTGGTTTTTGTGATTTGATTACTCAAATTGGCGAACCAGGATTTGAATATCGTGATGATGTGGAAAGCGTTGCAAAATCTGCTATTTTTGGAGGATTTACCACGATATGTGCTTTGCCAAATAATCACCCAATTACGCAAAATAAATCAGATGTTGAATTTATATTGAATAGAGCAAAATCGACAGCAATTCATATATTACCTTTTGCTGCTTTAACCAAAGATTTTAATGGAAAATCTCCCACAGAAATGATGGATTTGAATAAAGCAGGTGCAATTGGTTTTACAGATATTCCACATAACATTAAAGATAATGGGGTATTATTGCGAGCTTTACAATATACCCAACAATTTGGTGGTGTTGTTTTTGCTTTGCCATTTGATAAAAATTTAGTGCATGATGGACAAGTGAATGAAAGTATTGTTTCTGTGAAATTAGGTTTTAGAGGTATTCCTGAAATCTCAGAATATCTTGCGGTATATCAAAGTATCGAAATATTAAAATATGCAGGTGGGAAACTCCACTTGACAGGAATTTCTTCTGAAGACTCCATAAAACTAATTGCTCAAGCTAAAAAAGATGGGTTGAATATTACAGCTTCTTGTTTTGTGCATCATTTGATTTCTACTGAAGAAAGTGTAGCAACTTATAATTCTAATTTTAAAGTTTTTCCACCCTTGAAGAATGACAAAACACGATTGGCATTAATTGAAGCGGTAAAAAATAAAACTATAGATGTAATATCAACGCAACATACACCCTTAGATTCAGAAGTTAAAAATTTAGAATTTGAATATGCTGATTACGGTATGATTGGAATGGAAACTGCTTTGGGCTTATTGCTGAAATACACAGATATTCCTTTAGAAATATTAATAGATACTTTATCCTATTCACCTAGAAAAATTATAAATCGTCAATTAACGATAGAAAACGATAAAATTGGAGAATTTACCATATTTAATCCTTCAGAAGAATGGAATTTTGAAGAGCAAAATATCCAATCAAAATCTAAAAACTCACCTTATATTGGAAAGGCATTAAAAGGAAAAGTAAAGGCTATTTTTAATAAAGGTGTTTTAACTCAAATACAATAAGCTATGAAAATTCTGATGGTTTGTTTGGGCAATATTTGTCGTTCTCCTTTAGCAGAAGGTATTTTAAAAGATAAATGTAAAAAGAAAGGATTAAATTGGGAAATAGATAGTGCAGGAACAGGAAGATGGCATGTCGGTAGCCAACCAGATAAACGGTCTATCGAAGTCGCAAAAAATCACGGAATTGATATTACTGACCAAAGTGCTAGAAGTGTAAATAGTAATGATTATAGTTATTATGATATTATTTATGCTATGGATACAATGAATTTAAGAGATTTAAAAGCATGGGCTGTAGATGCTAATGAAGAAGGAAAAATCAGACTAATTTTGAATGAAATAGATAATTTTCCAACTGAAAGTGTTCCAGACCCCTATTTTAATGATAATGGCTTTGAGGCGGTTTTTAATATGTTGGATAAAGCTTGTGATGCAATAATCAAAAAATACGGTTGAGGATAGACAGAAATCTTAATAGGCTTGGATTAATACTTCTGATGGAATGTGTAATTTTTCTGTGAGTTTACGAATCATTTCCAAAGATAATTTTCTCTTTTTGTTCAAAATTTCACTAGCTCTGCTTTTTAATCCAATTACTTCGGCTAAATCATTTTGAGAATAATTTAACTGCTCCATTCTGAACTTAATTGCTTCAATTGGATCAGGTAATTCAATAGGAAAGTGTTCATTTTCATAATTTTAGAGTAATATTCCCAGAATTTCCAATTCATCGCCTTCATTAGTTCCTGACTTGGCATCAAAAATCAATTCAAGTCTTTCTAAAGCTTTAAAATAATCTTGCTCTGTTTTAATGGGTTTTAATTTCATCTTTTAAATTTTATTTACATCTATTTTGTCATATTCTGCATGAGTTCCGATAAATCGAATCCACATCATTTGGGAATTAAAATTAATTTTCACGATAAATCGATAATTATTTCCCTTTATGTTAAAGCAAACTTTATTTTCATCTAAAATACTTGCACTTAGAAATTCATTTTTTAATTCATTCTAATTCTGCCAAGCTTCTTTGTTCGCTTCTTGATACAATGATTTAAGTTGTTGTACACAATCAGAATGTTTTTCCCAAAAGTCTCTTAATATTCTTTTTGCTATAACTCTCAATTAATTTTCTTTAGACAAAAATAAAAAATCATTTCCCAATTTGGGAAAGTTTATCATGACTTTTTTCATATATTTTTAAGTTATTAATGTATAAGCCTATTTTCAGGGCAAGATATTAGGTTCATCATGAGTACTTAATGAATCAATACTGAGTCTTTGCTATCAGGGGAAACCCTTGCTATTAAATCCCATATTTTCCCCGATAAAGGCTACGTATTTTCTACCCAATTTTGCTTCATCAACTTATAACAATAAGAAAATGAAAGCAAACTTATTAAGAAATATCAGCTATGCACTTGTGCTGTTGCTTACTTTTTCATCTTGCTCCAAAGATTATGAAAGAATAAAAGACCCGATTGAAGAAGAAACCCCTGTTACAATTTACATCAGCGGTTATTCCAATGAAATTGCCAATATGGGCGAAGTCGTATGGAAAAATGGAAAACCGATTCAGGTGTACAAAACAGGTGTTTTACCTTCTGGATATGTGCGATATGGTGGAATTATTTACGATTTTGATATCGAAAACGATAATGTGTATGCCGTTTGGAAACTGAGCCACAAAAAACTATCAGCCTATTTCCCTTCTGCACATATTTATTTGTGGAAAAATAATGAAAACACGCTTCTTCTACAAAACGATTACAACATATATCCTAAAGCAGTGGACAAGCATGGAGACGACCTCTATTTCGCAGGCGATTATACCACTCCGCAATCCTACCCAAGTATCTGGAAAAACGGCAACAGAGAACAATTACCCGGAGGTATCGGCTCAGTTTCTGACTTACTCGTTACTAATACAGATGTTTTAGCCGTTGGTTACGTAGTTACTGGCTCACAATATGCTGCCGCTTTTTGGAAAAACGGTGTACTCACTAAATTGAACGAAGGTTTTAGCTATACCGCAAATTCAATAGCACAAGCAGGATACGATACCTACATAGCTGGTAGCGGTAAAGCTGGAGTAAACGACCCACTTTTGGCATTGATTTGGAAAAACGGCATACAACAAACACTGTTACTTCCAGCGGGGCAAATTGGTGCATCATCAAATTCCGTAGCTATTGGAGGAAACAAAGTGTATGTTGTAGGTTATTCTTACACAGCAGACAATGACAGTGAAAAAGCCGTACTGTGGATAGACGGCAGCCCTTTGATTTTGTCCTCAACCAAAAGCATAGCATATTCCGTAGTGGTAAAAGGCAATACCATATATGCTTGTGGATATGAAAAGTCCAGCACTAAACAGAGAGCGGTAATGTGGAAAATAAAGGATGGCAACATAGAAACCACTAAGCTAAGTAATGGTACAGAAGATGCTGTTGCCACTTGCATTAAAGTTAAATAACAAAATATCAGGTTTAAATAAAAAAGTATGAAAACAAAAATAATACTCATAGGACTTGCGTTAGCCATTGGGTTTTCTGCAAACGCACAGATCATCAATCCCAAAGAAACTACTAAACAAAAAGTAGAAGACAGAACAAATCGAAAAGTTGACGAAGCAATTGATAAAGGTTTGGATAAAATAGAAGATGGTATTAGCAATATCTTCAAGAAAAAGGATAAAAAACAGAAAGATAACAGCAATGATCATTCTCAAACAGATAATACCAATAATTCTGACACTAATCAAAATACTACTCAAAACGGAAATACTGACTTCTCGAAGTATAAAAACTTTGATTTTATTCCTGGTAAAAATGTTATCTTCTTTGATAATTTCAGCGATGGTTCTAAGGCTCGCTGGAAAGCCTACGATGAAAATCAATTAAGTATTTCTGCTAATCAGGAAAGCAACTGGCTTGAAATGGGGGGTACGAGATTTGCCCCGATAAATGTAGGTGTACTACCCGAAGATGTTACCATAGAAATGGATGCTTATGTGCGTAATGGCAAGCAGCCTTGCGGTACTTTGGAAATTAGTTTTGTAGAGCAATCGGAGAAAGACCGCCTCGAAGACCCTTCGTTGGATAATTCAAGCACTATTTCAATAAGCCCGATTACCGAAACGCCAAAAAATGCAACTATCTCTTATGAGAAGAAAAAAAATAATGAAGTAATCGGCTATACTATGGGTTTTGGATTTAAAACTTGGCAACCTGAATTGGGTAATACGCATGCCCACATTAGCATTGCACGTAAAGGAAATAGCGTGTCTGTGTATATAAATAATGAAAAGCTATTAGACAATATTGACTTGCTCAACAGCGATATGAAATATATGCTTGCTATGAATTTGCAGAATTATTTTGTAGAAGAAACAAGGATGTACATCACCAATGTACGTATTGCAAATGGTACATCCAACGCTGTTAGTGAAGTAAAATTAAAAGGTAAATTCGTAACCAATACCATTTATTTTGATGTTAATTCTTCACACATCAAGCCTGAAAGCTGGGTTACTTTGAAGCAAACCGCAGATGCTATCAAAGCCAATTCAGGGAACTTCCTGATTGTAGGGCACACCGACAGCGATGGTGCAGATGATGTCAACCTCAAATTATCACAAAGCCGTGCTGCTTCGGTAAAAAATGCTTTGGTAAAAGAATTTGGGATAGATGCTTCCAGATTAATTACAGATGGTAAAGGAGAAAACCAGCCAGTAAGCTCCAACAATACCGCATTAGGAAAAGCACAGAACAGAAGGGTGGAATTTATTATGGAATAAAATAGAGATGATGAACAACTTATTAATATTAGTTCTTGCTTTAATTTTCTTTGCTTCTTGCAGTGGTAATATTGAAAACGTGAGTGTCCCCGATGATTTTAGTTCCGAAAAAATAATTTCTAAACAGAATCGGCTACAGCAAATCCTTACCAAAGAAATGGTTGCCAAAGCCGTAAATGTTCCGATAGAAAAAATAGAAATATCGGTAGAGAACAGCATTAATCGAAGCGGACAATATACTGCTTTGTTTAGTTGGACTACGGGAGATAAAAAAAGGGTGGGCAATCACGAGATTGACGAATACCATAGCATCAGCATTGGTTTTATAAAGCAAATGAACATAGATGATTTTGAAAAATACTATGGTACGAACGAGGGTTTGCAAATGGAGGTGGACAATATGTCAAAGCAGGAGTATTTTAACAAAGAAATAGGTACAGCCGAAGCAAAGTATATTTCTGAATATGCTCGTACTCGTAAAATGCAAAAGCTCGATAATGTGGCTACAGTGGCATTTTGGGAGACCCCAATGAATGCACTACACGTACTCGCAAATGATGCTACATTTACCGTTACAGTCAATTTTGGCGATGATGAAGTATTGGCAAAGAAAAAATCTGTAGAGCTGACTAATGCTATTCTGAACAATTAAAATCTTTCTGTTATGCGAATATATTTTTTAATAATTGGAATGCTTATTTCGGTCTCGATTTTTGCCGAAAAAGCAATCATAGCCAACTGTTCAGAGGGTGGCGGATGTACATTTGAGCTTTCGGACATTGAAAGTGATTTGCTCGACAATGATTTTGGCAGAAATGTTCAGCCCGATGACATTATCGTATTAGGGAAAAAGAAAAACGGCGAGGTTATTACTTATTTGGACAAAAAATCAAGGGCTGCCATAGACAGAGACTGGGGTGGTGACGGTTACACACAGTTGGGACTATTTAATCCGCAGATACAGCCGCTGAATGGAATGTGGAATGTAGTATATGGCAGTTCTACAGGCAACGATTGTTACGGTATAGGAAATATAGGCTCGTTTTTTCGCAAAAAGATAACACCAGGAACAGCAGGCAACGGCAACATCAAATTCCAGTTTCCGTTCAATCCGTCACAGCTTTTTCCAGCAAACGATATGCGATGGGTAAAGACAGGATATAACACTTACAAAGGTTTGCTGGACTTTAACAGCAATAGTATGGGTGGTATGAAAATGTACTACCACGTTACCATATTTAGCAACAAAAAAATCGAAACCATTTATACCATAGAAATAAAAGTGCCTACCAAGCCGCTCTGTGTGGGGAAAGTTCCGGTAACTTATACTTTATTAGATGCCGAAGAAACCGAATTCCCAGAAGACGTAGAGTCTGATGATGACCTGCTGCCAGTTAATCCAAAAGGAAAAAAACAAGAAGATGACCTAATGCCTATAAACCCAAAAGGCAATGAAAATGATTTGCTTCCTGTTAATCCCAAAAAGGAAGACCTGCTTCCTGTGGAGCCAGAAAAGAAAAACAAAACAAAAGTAGAACGTTTGGAGGATAAGCCGAAAGTTCCCCGATTAGAAAACTAAATATCAATAATATGGAAACAAATACACAGCAAAGCATAACTGAGGGCAAAAGCACTGCCATTATTGCTTATATTACAGTCATTGGGCTGATTATTGCCTTTGTGCAAAACAGCGAAAAGAAAAACACCTTTGCAAATTTTCATATCCGGCAAAGCTTAGGGCTTATGTGTACAGGATTTGCATTGGGGCTTGTAAACATCATTCCTATTTTGGGCTGGATAGTTTCCGTATTTGGAATGATTGTACTTCTTATTCTTTGGATAAGTGGATTACTCAATGCATTGAACGGAAAAGAAAGCCCTGTACCTATATTGGGCAACCTATACAACAAATGGTTTTCGGGTATTCAATAATTTACTAATAATTAAATTCATAAAAATGAAACAGATACAATCTATAGTAACATTTGCTGCAATTTGCATTACTCTTTATTCCTGCGGAAATGGTGAAAATAAAAGCCAAAATGGCAATGACGTCAATATAGATGCCGTCATCAACAGCAAATCCAAAGACTCCAATGCAAAAGGCGACAATAAATGCCTTTTGGAGTATCAGAATAAATACGATGCCCTGCTTTCAGAAAATGATGTAATCAAGGCGACCGGATTTTCAAAAGAAAAAATGGAAACTCAATACAATAAGGTTTTAAAGAACGCTGAACACCACGAATTTCTGTACAAATTCAAAAATGGCAGGGTAGGCAAAGTACGAGGTTTGGACCGGGAAATGGAACAGCCCGATGTAGTAAGCATCCGCTCCATCAAATCGATGTCACTTACCACCTTTAACCAAAGCTACCAAGCCATTACCGATGAACAGATGGAGACAGCAAACGATGTCATTGATGAGATTGCCGAAGGCAATTCAGGCGATGCGGATGCAGATAAAGCTTTGCAAAAGGCAAAAGAGCAGAATGTAAGTAAAGACCAAATCAAGAAAACAGGTGGAATTTTGACAGGAGCTTTCAAAGAGGTTTCCGAAGGTTACAGAGCTGTAGAAGGATTAGGCGATGCCGCAACCTGGAATGTGGTTACCAATGAGCTGATTGTTTTGCAGAATGGTGTAAAGTTTGAAATCTTGGCGGATATCAGCAACGATAACGAACAAAATAAATCCGTAGCCATAAAGCTGGCGGAAATCGTATTGAACAAGTGTAAATAAACCAAGACATATTTCAATGAGATTAACCACTTAGATACAGTTTACAGGCATTTCAGACGGTTCGTACAATTTTAACATAGCAGGTTATCAATCATATCAAAACACAAGATGAAGAATAGGTTTATCAAAATATTTTTTATAATTTTTTTGCTTTTTCCGTTCTTGGTTTTTGCAAAAAAAAAGAGTAAGGTAACAATCTCTAAAAATTTAAATTTCTCCGAAGTGTGGGTGTGGGAATACACCGATAGTAAAGGCAAAAAAATCGAAATGGCGATATACCGTGAGCCGATATTAAATTATTGGCTGCTTACAACTGAAGCCTACTGGCAAACCGATGAAATGAGCCTGTGGTTTATATTAAACCCAAATGGTGAAGTCCTACAAGCATATCAAGACGGAGAAAGTAATAGCTCGAAAAGGCTAATGAAGCATAGTTTATATCCTGATAAAAATACAGTATTGCCAAACAATTGGAAGGCAACAGGAATTACAAAGTCATTCGGTGATGTCAGCTTAGGATTTCCAAAGTTTATAGGTGAGGAATATAATGTCAGCTACGATAAAACCAATGAGCAGTCTGTGTTTTTTTTGACACCTACAAAAGCAGATTTTTCTACATTATATCTTTTCAATGGTTTGGATATAGATGCAAAGTTGCCCATTCGTTTCCCCAAAGATATTCCTAGTAATTATGTTGTATTAAGTGAAGAAACAAAGTTTTCAAACGTTTCAGAATTGTATCGTTTTAAATATATATCGCATACCGATTACCATATTAATATTTCAGAATATAATTTAAAATAAAATAGATAGCGATAGAAATCCTCTTGTGTTTCGATATAATTTAAGTCAAATATTATTGAAATAAAAACAGGATAACTACAAATTGAATAAAAGATAATGACTAATTTTATATCGTGTAAAAACCTTAAAATTAGTTAGATGAAAATTTTACTTGCTGACGACCACTTTTTAGTACTAGAAGGACTAGAGGTACTTTTATCTACTTTTGATTTTGTAAAAAGCACCCAAAGTGTAATAAACTATATGGAGATGAAAGAGGTTTTAAAGCACGAAACGTTTGATGTATTACTGCTTGATATTCATTTTGGAAAACACGATGGCAGAGTAATCATAACCGAAATTAAAAAAATGATGCCCGCTATAAAAATTATTGCACTCACAAGTCATTCAGATGCCACCACAGTAAAATCTTCTTTTAATGCAGGTTTTGACGGCTATCTGTTGAAAATAGATAATAGAGAAGAAATTGAAAAAGCATTGAAAGCTGTATCGAGCAATGAAAAATATTTTAGTTCAAAAACTCAGCAAGTCTTTTTTGAAAATCAGGTATCCAAGAACAAAGTAGCACTTACCGAACGTGAAAAAGAAATTTTGCAATTGATAGTCGAAGAAAAAACGACAAAAGAGATTGCAGAACAGCTTTATCTTTCAGAAAAAACTATAGAAACCCATCGAGGGAATTTAATGATAAAGCTCGATGTGAAAAACATTGCCGGTATGGTAAAAAAAGCAATTATTCAAGGCTTAGTTAACATTTAATCAAATCCAAATATGCGAATATACGTTCTGTTATTTTTGTTGGCTACTTTGATGCAATCTTGCAGCAATTCTGGCACAAATCAGACCACTAAAAATGCGGTTAGTAGCGAAGATAGTTTGCAGATAATGAATGCTTTTGTCCCTCCGTTTATCAATGCCGACAGTATCTATAACTCATTGCAAACTGATTTTAGTAAAAAAGCAGCAACTATTGATTTCCTCAATCTAAATTATGGCAAAGTTTTGATAATGAGTGGCAGATTAGACAAAGCAGATACATTGATTACATCGGCAATAACCCGCACAGGCTTTGATACGACAAGCCTTGCTCATGCACGGTATGCCAATCTGCAAGCGGCTATTGAAGCCTACAAGCAAAATCAGGAAGGAGCTATTGGCTATTACAAAAAAGCCATTCAGCTATTTGAAAAGCATAACGATACCAAAAGTGCCGCATCTATAAACTTCAATATTGCTAATATTTTTCTAAGCCGTCTTAACTACCCTATGGCTTACCAGTACAGTGCTGAAGCTGTAAAAGGATTTAAAGCAGCAAACGACACGCTCTATTATCCAAGTGCATTGGCAGTAAATGCCGTATCGGCAATTGTTTTAGGCAAAAAAGAAGAAGCTAAAACCACAGCAGAGCAAGCCCGAGAAATCAGCGAGCGATACAAAAATGCTTTAGGTATAGTAATGTCTAGCTATGCACTAGCCGAAATTGCGATGTACGATAAAAAGTATGACACAGCAATAGCACAATTTCAAAAAGTAATACCATTGGCACAACAATTACAGCAGATAACGGTAACTTCAGCCGCCTACACATCACTGGTAAAAGCGTATTTAGAAAGTGAAAATTACGATTTGGCAATCACAGAGGGGAAAAAGGCGATTGAGTTTTCCAAAAAATTCGGGTACGAAGACGTGAGCTATTCACTCAACCGTTATATCTCTCAGGCTTATCAGCAAAAAGGCGATGAACATTCGGCTCTACAATATATGCGTATGGCTGATGAGCATTTTCGCGACGAGTTGGTATCAAACGACAGGCGAGTGATGGGAGAGCTTTTAGTACAATATCAAACCGAAAAAAAAGAAAGGCAAATAGCTGAGCAAACGCTGGAAATTCAAAACCATCGGTCAAATTTTCTATATGCTATTTTTGGTGGGGTGTTGCTGGTCTTGGTTTTAGGGGGATTTTTTATTTATAACAGGAAAGCCCAAAAACTAAAACTAAAACGACTGCAACAGGAAAAGGAAAATGCCATTCTAAATTCTTTTATTTTAGGCGAAGAAAGGGAACGAAAACGTATTTCTCAAGATTTGCACGATGGTGTAGCTGCGATGATTGGAGCTGCTAAAATGAGTCTTGATGCCATACCACACCTTCCAGAAGATAAACGGCTGGAGCAACTCTCCAAAGTAAAAGGTATTTTAGAAAATACACATGCGGATGTACGGCATATTGCACACAATCTGCTACCAACGGTATTGGAAGTAGAAGGCTTAATAAAAGCTACCACCCATTTTGCTTTTGAAATCAATCAAACCAAATTGATAGACATTTCGGTAAAGGATTACAACAGCAATGCAAAAGACCTTTCTACACAATTACAGCTGATGCTTTTCCGGGTCATTCAGGAATTAGTAAATAATATCGTCAAACATTCGCAAGCACAAAAAGCCGAAATAATATTCAGCAACAGCCCAAATGGATTACAGATTGAAATAACAGATGACGGTATAGGCTATGAAGGTATCAACAATTCCGGAAATCAAGGATTATACAGCATTACACAGCGTTTAAAATCAATAGGTGGTAATTTTAAAATCACAAAAGGAAGTTCTGGTGGTACCCAAGCGAAAGTAGAAATTGTTGTTTAAAAAGGCGTTAGGGTAAAAAATACAAAAAGAATAAGGTTACATTGTATCATACTAAAATACTTTACAAGTTTTCATTTATACTTACATTTCATCTATTGTTGTATAAACCTATTTTCAAGGCAAGACATCTTGCAAATCGCAGAAATTAATGGAGTTGCGTTTTAAAGAAAGTCATCATTCGTTCAAATGCCTTTTTCCCTTGACTGTTATTGAAAAATAAATGTGGAATGCCGTGTGGTAAAGCATAATGATACGTTTCTAATTTATCACCTAATTCAGCTTTCAATTGTTTGATTCTACTTGGAGGACAAAATGCATCCAAATACACAAAATGTCCTTGAACTTTATTTTTAATTGATGCAGAACAATCTTTTGGAATACCGCTGCCTTCTCGTCCAAAAGAATGATGGAAAACTACAGGAGCTTTTACTTCTTCACGAATGGCAGCATGTAAAACAAAACCACCAGTTAAACATTGTCCGATAACGCCCAACTGTGTTGCATCAACATTTTTAAAAGCTTTAAAATGGTCTAAAATTTCAAAAAACTCCATCAATGGTTCATTTTGATTAGGTTCATTATTTCGAACCATTTCATTCATCAAAAATTGAACACAATATTTTGCAACCGAACTTCCACCACTATACAAATCTGGAATAACGACATTGTAATTACCCTCTTTGCTTAATATTTCTGCACATTTTAAATTTACTTTTTGTACACCCATTAAATCTGGTAAGAATACTATACCTGGACGTTGTTCATTTCCTGATGCTGGGAAATAATAAGCATCTATCGTTCTGTTCATTAATTGAAACTCAATTTTTTGCATAATTATACTTTTGTGATTGACTAAAGATATTTGTTTTAATTGAAAATTCCATACAAAAAAGTATCGGAGATAGATTTTATATCTAAAGAAAAATTTACAAAAACAGCCTATTGCTGTCCAATGAATAACTTTAAATTTTTACTTAAAAATTCTGTGTTTTTCTTTTGCCAAGATGTGCGAAGATGATAAGGAGAATCATAAAAATGACTTTTGTCTGCAATGCCATCAGAAGGTAAGTTAAGCGTTTGAATATCAGGGAAGTTTCTTTTAAAATAGTCTAAAACTAAGCCATCTTCTACTTGTTTGGTAAGCGATTGTTGAGCAACTGATGGAAAGTTAATAAAAAGCTGCACTTGTTTTGATTGACAATAAACATTGTACGCATTCAAATAATTTATGGCATGAATATTAAATGTAGTATCAATTGCAATATTATAAGAGAAAAATGTTCGCTCTCCTTCAGCATTTATAATATCGCCATAGTTATTATGAAATTCTTTAACAACTCTTAAAACTTCGGCTTCAGATGCGAATACATGTTTTATCAACATAATTTCCAAAAAAGCTCGATAATGAAAAAGAGATTGAGCTAAAAAACTTTTCATCTGATTAAAATCGGTCAAAGCTCCTTTTAAAACACCATTATAAACGGACATCAATTGTACTAGTTCATAATTGCCATAAAGTCCTGTTTCCGTTTGAAACATACCATATTCTGGCGATAAAATAATAATGTCATCTTTAGTAAGAAATGGTTTTAGATAATTTAGGGAATGTAATAAACCAACGTTGCCTTGCAAGCCTGCATTTACAACCTCATATTCCGGAAAATTCTTTTTTAAAATTGGAGAATAATAACAAAATTTTGCATTAGAGCCTCCAATTAGAATAATCTTTTTTGATTGTTTGTGTTTTTCTAATAACCCCGATTTGAATTTATATAATTCAGCTAAATAACTACCATTAATACGTTTATTGCTTAGCAAAAAATATAGTACCATTGAGCAAATTAGCAATGGTAATAGAAACTTTAATATTTTGAAAAATAAATTACCCATAATTGTTAGAATGCGAAATAGATGAAATCTGTTTTTTGATTTTTAGAAATAAAAAACCAAATGGCAATAAACACAAAATAATAAACTGAATACCTTAGAAACTTGCTTTTAATGTTAAGTTTTAATACAATTTCTTGTCTTCTTTGTATCCATTCAATTAGAATAAAAATACAAAGTAGAATAATTATTTTTAGATGGCTTTTATCTAGTGCTATCCAAGATTTTGTAAACAGTAATTGTATATATTCAAATGCTTTTTCAATACTTTCGGCTCTAAAAAATATCCAAGCAAAACAAACTAAAGAAAATGTGCTAATTAATTGAAAAAACTCTTTTAAGTTGGGTAGTTTTTTGTTTTGAGCAACAATATCTAAATAATGACGATTGGTTTTTAATAAACTGAGGGTACAATATAAAGTGCATGTAAAAAGCCCCAAGCAATAAACGTAAAATTTGCACCATGCCAAAACCCACTAACCAAGAAAATAATAAAGGTATTACGTATTGTATCAGACATTCCATTTTTACTGCCGCCCAGTGGAATGTATATATAGTCCTTGAACCAAGAAGATAATGATATATGCCATCTTAGCCAAAACTCAGCAATACTTCTTGAAAAATATGGGAATGAAAAATTCTTTAATAATTCAATGCCTAAAAGCTTTGCCGTTCCAATGGCAATATCAGTATAACCTGAAAAATCACCATAAATTTGAAAAGCAAAAAACACTGCACCTAATGCCAAACTAATACCCGAAAATTCTCCAGGTTGATTAAAAATAGCATTGACATATTCAGCACAAGTATCTGCAATGGCTATTTTTTTAAACAAACCCCAAAGAATTTATTTTAAACCATCTTTTGCTTGATTTAAGTCAAATATTCTCCCCCCTTAATTTGAGGCAAAAGATGCGTTGCTCTTTCTATTAGACCAGCAACTAATAATGGAAAAAAACTCACAAAAACAGCGTAATCAACCAAGTTTTTTTCGGCTTTTATTCTACCTTTATATATGTCAATTACATAAGATAAACCATGAAAAGTATAAAATGAAATACCAACTGGAAGTATAATTTTAAGAGTATGTATGTTGGGATTTAAGCCAAATTGGGCAAGCAAATCTGCAAAGGAGGAAATGAAAAAGTTATAATATTTGAAAAAGCCTAAGAATCCTAAATTTATAGAAATACTTAACCAAAGCCAACGTTTTTTTATAGAAATATTTGTTGCACCACACATCTTGACTCCTGTAATATAATCAAGAAGAATAGAAAAGGACAATAGAAATAAAAAACGCCAATCCCACCAAGCATAAAAGAAAAAGGAACTAACTAAAATGAGAATATTTTGAGCTTTTAACTGCTTGAAAACTTTCCAATATAAACAAAAAAAAGTGATAAAGAAAATAAAAAATTCAAATGAATTAAAAAGCATTTAGTAAGATTATTTGTTCTGTTTTTGAATAATTATATTTTTGTGATTGACTAAAGATATTTGTTTTAATTGAAAATTGGTTTAGCTTTTGTTTATTTATTACTCAACGCTCTCGACCGATTTAATGCTGCATCTAAACCATCTTGAATAGATTTGGCTATATTGTTCTGATTAAAGATTGAAATAGCAGCTTCCGTTGTGCCACCTTTTGATGCCACACGTTGTATCCATTCTTGGTTAGATAAATCATTTTTTAGGAATAATTCAACGGCACCAAGAAATGTTTGGGCAACGATTTTTTCAGCATCTTTTTCCGAAAAGCCATAATTTTTAGCCTGTTCGACCATACTTTGCATAAAATAAAAAACATAAGCAGGACCGCTTCCAGAAATTGCAGTTATAGCATTCAATTGGTCTTCTTCTTTTAATGCAATTGCAATTCCAGTCGTATTTAAAAGCTGTAAAATATATGTAGATTGCACTTGTTCAATACTATTATCCATCAAAAAGCCAGTTACACCCAAACCAATTTGACAAGGTAAATTAGGCATACATCGCACCACTTTCTTTGTATTTAAACTTTCTTGAATAGTTTGTATTGAAACGCCAGCCATAATTGATAATACAATCTGTTTTTCTTGAATAAATGGACGAATATCATCAAAAATTACGGACGCATCTTGAGGTTTGGTCGCCAAAATAATAATATCCATTGATTCAATAAATGAATGAATAGCTGTTTCAATATTTTGAATGCCTTCTTGTTTTAAGATAGCAATTTGTTGCTCATTTTTTTCAACGATAAATAAATCTTTGTATGCTATCAAATTGGCATTTAAAAAACTCTGAGCAAAAGACTTGCCCATATTTCCACCCCCAATAATCACTATTTTCATGCTTGTAAAATTAAATTATCAATTAAGCGAACTTCTCCCACTTTTGCTGCAACCAAAGCAGTAATAGGAATTTGTTCATTATATTCCAAAATAAGCTCTAAAGTTTTGCCATTTACCACCACCAAATATTCTGTTTCTATCAAATTATCTTGATTTAAAAAATTAATATTTTCAGCAATAATTTGTGCTATATTTTCTGTTTTGAAACGATTTTGTATATCCGTTAATGCTTGAAATAATTTTAAAGCAACTTTTCTAGCAGCATCACTTAAACGTACATTTCTCGAACTCATCGCCAAGCCATCAGCTTCTCTTTTAGTGGTACAAATAACAATTTTTGTAGGAATATTAAATGTGTCTATCAATTTTTGAATAACCATACATTGCTGATAATCTTTTTGTCCTAAAAAAAGCAAATTGGGTTGAACAATATCCAATAATTTTTTTACAATTTGAATGACACCTTCATAATGCCCAGGTCGTTTTTCGGCTTCCAAAGTTTTGCCTAAAAATCCTAAATCAACAAGTAGTTTATCTTGTGTAGTTCCTTCAGGATACATTTCATCTACCGAAGGAATAAATACAACATCACAACCAGCTGCAATCAACATTTCTAAATCAGCATCAATTTGAATAGGATACTTTTCAAAATCTTTTTTATCGTTAAATTGAGTAGGGTTTACAAAAATACTGCAAATAGTAATATCACAACTTTTTTTAGATTGCTCAATAAGCGATAAATGTCCTTGATGTAAAGCACCCATAGTTGGAACAAATCCAATTATTAATTGACTTTCAGACTGTTCGTCTAAAAATTTTCTGATTTCAATTATAGAGCTAAATACTTTCATTTTCAAAAAATAAGCAATATTAACACATAATATTCGTACCTTTGTGCAGATTTTTAAAAATTAAGAAAAAAAATTGAGGAAGTAGCGTATGGAACAAAAAAGATTATTGTTTGTGGCACAAGAAATGGATCCTTATTTGGCATTGACAGAAATGGCAAGTTTGGTTAAAAGATTAGCTCCAATGGCGACAGACAATGGCTGGGAAGTGAGAGTGCTGATGCCACGTTTTGGAGTAATCAATGAAAGAAGAAACCGATTGCATGAAGTGGTTAGGCTTTCTGGGATAAATATCATTATTGACGATTTAGATTATCCATTAATCATTAAAGTTGCGTCCTTGCCTGGAACAAGAATACAAGTTTACTTTTTAGATAATGAAGAATTTTTTAAAAGAAAATTAGTTTTCAGAGATGAAGAAGAAAATTTCTTGGAAGACAATGGAGAGCGTATGATTTTCTTCTGTAAAAGTTTGATTGAGACAGTACGGAAATTTGGCTGGACACCTGATATTATTCATTGCCATGGTTGGTTTACAAGTTTGATACCAATGTATTTGAGAACACATTATGCTAAAGATCCAATTTTTACAAACAGTAAAATTATTTATTCTTTGTACGAACAAGATTTTCAAGAAGAATTGAATAATGGATTTTTGAAAAAAGCAAAAATTAGTGAACAAATAAAAGATAAAGACATACAACTTTTAGAAGGATTAAATAATGTATGTTTAAATAAATTAGGTATAAAATTTGCTGATGCCATAAGCATTGGTTCTGAAGAGTTGAGTGATGTGGATACTTTTAAGAAACTCGCTGCAAAAAAACCTTGGTTAGAATATCAAGAAGATATTGATATCCAACAAAAATATTTAGATTTTTACAACCAAATTATTGGATAATATACATGAAGCAATACTTTTTAATCCTTTTAGCTTTTACAGCAATCTTTTCTTGTAAAAAAGCTGACAATATAGGCGGCGATATTTTACCCAATTCAGATTATTTGAATTTAGAGCTTTCAGATTCATTTTTATTAACATCAAAGACGATTGCAGAATCGCCAGTAAGAACAGACAAATTGATTTTTAATTATGTTGGTGTGTTGCAAAGTGGTGAATATGGGAAAAATCATGCCAAATTAATGTTTGAATTAGCAAATCCAGCAATTGCTTTAGCTGATTCTTTAGCTCCATATACGATTGATTCGGCAGTGTTATTTATGAAATACAATATTGTTTACGGCGATACTAATTCCACTCAAAATATTGTGGTTAAATCATTGAATGATAATATTTTAGAAAATCAAAAATACTATTCTGATAATGCTGCTTTCTTTGGCACAACAGAAGTCGGGAGAGCAAATAATATTGCATTGAAACCCAGTCAAAAATTTTTCACATATACGGGAGATACTTTAGGCTCTCTTTCTGTAATTCGAGTACCAATGGAAACTAGCTATGCTCAAACTTTTATTGATAAAATTGGCTCTACGGATAGTGTTTTAACTAAATATGCTAATTTTGATAATTATTTTAGAGGATTAGAAGTTGCTTTTGAGAATAATTTAGGCAATGCTATGGCTTTAGTAGATTTAACAAGTGACAAAACTCGATTTACTATCTTTTTGAAAGATAAAAATGGTGTTAGAAAAGAAATGAATATGTACCCACGCTTGACAAGTGTCGTTAAAGAAAGTACGACGTATTTACAATCTTCAGCTATAAATGTTTATGGAAATACATATAATGCAGCAGTAAACAATGCATTAAGTTCTGTAGAATTGACAGATAGTATTAATTACATCATCGGACAAGCTGGTTTGATGAATAAAATTACAATTCCAGATTTCACTAATTTGATAAATCAGCAAGCTGCAGTGAATAAAGCAGAATTATATGTTACTCAAATTAATTCAAATGCTGATACAAGTTCTAATGTTTCTATTATTTATGCATTATATAAAGACAATTCAGGGAATTTTAAAATTTCAGGAATTGGTGCAAAAGATTCTGTTTATGTAAATGGAAATAATGAAAAAGTAGCTCGATATAATATTAATATTTCAACTATTGTAAAAGAAATGTGGTTAGGCAGATTAACAACGAGAGATATTTATTTATCGAACCACAATATTAATCAAAATACAGAAGCAGAACTGAATGATATTTCTTATCTTGGTGGTTATGCTCCAACAAAATTAACGATTGGAGGTACTAATAGTAGTGATATTTATCAAAAAACAAGATTGAAAATATTTTATTCAAAGCAGTAATATAAAAATTTATGTGTGGAATTGTAGGATATATAGGAAAAAAGAAAGCCTTTCCAATAATAGTAAATGGATTAAAAAGGTTAGAATACAGAGGTTATGATAGTTCTGGTGTTGCAATTTTAGATAAAGAACATAATCTAAACGTTTATAAGAAAAAAGGCAAAGTGATAGAAATGGAAGCTTTTGCCTTAGCAAATAATATTGAAGGAAATATTGGAATTGGTCATACAAGATGGGCAACACATGGAGAAGCTAATGATGTAAACGCCCACCCACATATTAATACAGATGGGGATATTGCGATTATTCATAATGGAATTATTGAAAACTATAATGCGTTAAAAAAAGCATTAGAACAAAGAGGCTATCAGTTTCGTTCACAGACAGATACTGAAGTTGTTGCACACCTGATTGACGATATCCAAAAAAATGTACAAGTTGATTTAGCTGAAGCCGTTCGTTTAGCGTTGAATGAAGTAGTAGGTGCTTATGCTATTGTCGTTATTTCAAAAAAAGAACCAGATAAATTAGTAGTTGCAAAAATGAGTAGCCCAATGGTAATTGGGTTTGGTGATGGAGAATTATATGTAGCTTCTGACGGTTCTCCGCTTATTGAACATACTAGAAGAGTTAGTTATATCGAAGATGGTCAAATGGCTGTTTTGCACTTAAATGGTGAAATTGAAATAAAGAGTCTAAAAGACAATGTTGTTCAAAATCCTTATATCGAAGAATTAAGTATTAGCCTTGAAGCGATAGAAAAAGGAGGATTTGAACATTTTATGATGAAAGAAATTCACGAACAACCACAAGCTATTTTAAATAGTATTCGAGGCAGAATGAGTTTAGAGCAAATGAAAATAAGCTTAGGTGGAATAAATAAATTTGAAAGCAGCTTTAAAAATGCGGAACGTATAATTATTGTTGCTTGTGGTACTTCATGGCATAGTGGCTTGATAGGAGAATACCTAATTGAGGAATTGGCAAGAGTGAATGTGGATGTAGAATATGCTAGTGAATTTAGATATCGAAATCCAGTTTTATCTGAAAAAGATATTGTAATTGCTATTTCTCAATCTGGAGAAACAGCAGATACAAAAGCTGCGTTGGAATTAGCAAAACAAAAAGGAGCTTTTATTTATGGTATTTGTAATGTTGTAGGTTCAAGTATCGCCAGAATGACAGATGCGGGTTCTTATACACATGCAGGTCCTGAAATTGGTGTAGCATCAACAAAAGCATTTACAACACAAGTAAGTATATTAGTGTTACTTGCTTTACAATTGGCAGAGTTAAGAGGTACGATTTCTTCGCCTAAACTCAATGAATTTTTAAATGAATTAGATTTGCTACCTGCTAAAATTGAAAAAATTTTAGAAAGTGATAGTTATATTAAAGAGATTGCAGAAGTTTTTCAAGATTCAAGCAATTTTTTATATTTAGGAAGAGGCTTTAATTTCCCTGTTGCATTGGAAGGGGCATTAAAATTAAAAGAAATCTCTTATATTCACGCCGAAGGTTATCCAGCTGCCGAAATGAAACATGGACCGATTGCTTTGATTGATAAAAACATGCCAGTTGTGGTATTAGCACCTAATTGCCAACACTATGAAAAAGTAATTTCAAATGTGGAGGAAGTTAAGACAAGAAAAGGTAGAATTATCGCTGTAGTTACAGAGGGAGATACAGAAGTAGAAGCATTAGCGGAATATGTTATTGAAATTCCAAATACTTTAGAAGCTTTGTCTCCTATACTTTCTGTTGTTCCATTGCAATTATTGGCTTACCATATTGCAGTAATGAGAGGCTGTAATGTAGATCAGCCAAGAAACTTGGCAAAGAGCGTTACCGTAGAATAGATTTAAAACATAAAGATTATTTAATCTGAAAGAGGTTCGTTGAACTTAATTTTTAATTAACCTAAAAAATCTACTTCTTTTTTATGTATTCTAATTTTTAAGTTGTACTTTTGCACCTCACTATGTACTTTGTGCATAGTTTTTCTGTTAAAATATTTTTTAATCTAAAAAAAATTATTTATGCCTTTAAAGAAGGATAGTAAAGTTAAAGCCGAATTTAATAAAATTACTTTAAAGTTGGCTTCTCCAGATGTTATTCTTAGTCGTTCTTGTGGAGAAGTGAAAAAGCCAGAAACGATCAACTATAGAACGTATAAGCCAGAGATGGACGGACTATTTTGCGAACGTATTTTTGGACCTTCAAAAGATTATGAATGCTATTGCGGTAAGTACAAAAGAATTCGTTATAAAGGCATTACTTGCGATAGATGTGGTGTTGAAGTTACTGAGAAAAAGGTACGTCGTGAGAGAATGGGTCACATCAAATTGGTTGTACCTATCGTACATATTTGGTATTTCAAATCGTTGCCAAATAAAATTGGTTATGTTTTAGGATTATCTTCTAAAAATTTAGAGTCTATCATCTATTATGAAAGATATGCTGTTATCCAAGCAGGTATTTTGGAAGATGGTATTATGATAAATGGTGAAAAGAAAACATATAAATACCTTGACTTATTAAGTGAAGAAGAATATTTAGATGTAATGGATGCTTTACCAAAAGAAAATTTATTATTACCAGAAGAAGATCCAAATAAATTTATCGCCAAAATGGGAGGTGAAGGCGTTAGAGATTTATTAGCAAATATCAAATTAACAGCACTTGCTGCTGAATTAAGACATAGTGCATCGAATGAAACATCTCAACAAAGAAAATCTGAAGCATTAAAAAGATTAAGTGTTGTAGAAGCTTTTAGAGAAGCCAATGAACATACAGAAAACAGACCAGAATGGATGGTTGTTCATTATTTACCTGTAATCCCACCAGAATTAAGACCTTTGGTTCCATTAGATGGTGGTCGTTTTGCTTCATCGGATTTAAACGATTTATATAGAAGGGTTATTATCAGAAATAACCGTTTAAAAAGATTAATTGAAATTAAAGCACCTGAAGTTATCTTGAGAAATGAAAAGAGAATGCTTCAAGAAGCAGTAGATTCATTGTTTGACAACTCAAGAAAATCTAACGCTGTAAAAGCCGATGGAGGACGTGCATTAAAATCATTATCTGATGGTTTAAAAGGAAAACAAGGTCGTTTCCGTCAAAACTTATTAGGAAAACGTGTGGATTATTCAGGTCGTTCTGTAATTGTGGTTGGCCCAGAATTAAAAATGCACGAATGCGGTTTGCCAAAAGATATGGCGGCAGAGTTATTCAAACCGTTTATCATTAGAAAATTATTAGAAAGAGGCGTTGTTAAAACCGTAAAATCTGCTAAAAAATTAGTAGATAAAAAAGAATCTGTAGTTTGGGATATCTTGGAAAATGTAATGAAAGGACATCCTGTATTATTGAACAGAGCCCCAACTTTACACAGATTATCTATTCAGGCTTTCCAACCAAAATTAATAGAAGGAAAAGCAATACAATTGCATCCATTAGTAACAACAGCATTCAACGCCGATTTTGACGGTGACCAAATGGCAGTTCACGTTCCTCTTGGAAATGCTGCTATCTTAGAAGCTCAATTATTAGTTTTATCTTCTCATAATATTTTGAACCCTCAAAATGGTTCGCCAATGACTATTCCTTCTCAGGATATGGTGCTTGGTCTATACTATTTGACAAAAGGTAAAAAAACAACAGAAACGGAGAAAGTTCTAGGAGAAGGAAGAATTTTTTATTCTGCGGAAGAAGCGATTATTGCATTGAATGAGAAGAAAGCAGATATTCATGCTTGGGTTAAAGTAAAAACCAAAGTATTAGAGAATGGCAAATTGGTAGATAAAATTATTGAAACTACTTTAGGTAGAATTATCTTCAATCAAAATGTTCCTGCATCTTGCGGGTTTGTCAATGTACTTTTAACTAAGAAAAACTTGAAAGATGTTATTGGAAATGTTTTAACGACAACAGATATTCCAACAACGGTAAATTTCTTAGATAATATTAAAGAAATGGGTTACCGTCAAGCATTTAAAGGCGGTTTATCTTTCAATATTGATGACTTGATTATTCCAGATTTGAAACAAAACTTGTTGAATGAAGCTTTATTAGAAGTGGAAGATGTTTGGCAAAATTTCAATACGGGATTAATTACCAACAACGAACGTTATAACCAAATTATTGACATCTGGACTCGTGTTGATACAAGAATTACCGAAGGATTGATGAAAGAAATTTCATCTACAAAACAAGGATTTAATTCAGTTTATATGATGTTGGATTCTGGTGCGAGGGGTTCTAAACAACAAATTAAGCAGTTGGCAGGTATGAGAGGTTTGATGGCAAGACCAAGAAAATCTGGTTCTGCAGGTGGAGATATTATTGAAAATCCAATCCTTTCTAATTTCAAAGATGGATTGAGTGTATTGGAGTACTTTATATCTACACACGGTGCTAGAAAAGGTTTGGCGGATACTGCACTTAAAACAGCGGATGCTGGTTATCTGACAAGAAGATTGGTAGATGTAGCCCAAGATGTAATTATCAATGCAGAAGATTGTGGTACTTTAAGAGGATTAAATGTTGCCGCACTTAAAGAAGGAGATGATATCATTGAATCTTTATCAGATAGAATTGTTGGTAGAACAGCTTTATTAGATGTTGTACACCCAGTTTCTGGAGAAATAATTGCTTCAGAAGGAGAATTAATCAATGAAGCAACGGCTAAGCAAATTGAAGAATCTGGAATTGAAGAAGTAGAAATTCGTTCAGTATTAACTTGCGAATTAGATAGAGGTGTTTGTTCAAAATGTTATGGAAGAAACTTAACCAATAATCAAAAAACTCAGATGGGAGATGCTGTTGGTATTATAGCGGCACAATCAATCGGAGAACCAGGTACGCAGCTGACTTTACGTACATTCCACGCGGGTGGTGCTGCTGCATCAGTTGCCGCAGATTCAAGCTTGTTAGCTAAATTTGATGGTAAGTTAGAATTTGATGATGTTAAATCTGTAAAACAAGAAGCTGAAGACGGATCAGTAAAACAAGTAATTATCGGAAGAACAGGTGAAATTAATATCGTTGATGAAGAATCTGGAAGAGTACTCATCACAAATAATATCCCTTATGGTTCAATTTTGGCTGTAAAATCTGGTCAAAAAGTTAAAAAAGGCGATGTAATCTGTTCTTGGGATCCATATAATAACGTGGTAGTTTCTGAATTTAAAGGAACTGTGAAGTTTGAAGATATCATAGAAAACGTTACTTATAGAGAGGAAATTGATGAGCAAAAGGGCCACATAGAATGGGTAACTATCGAATCGAGAGATAAGAAAAAAGCACCTGCAATTAAAGTAGTTGATGATAAAGGAAAAGAATTGGCTTCTTATTCAATGCCAGTTGGTAGCCACATTATTGTAAAAGACAATGTTGCTGTTAATACTGGTACGATCTTAGTGAAGATTCCAAGAATTTTAAGTAAAGTACGAGATATCACGGGAGGTCTTCCAAGAGTTCAAGAATTATTTGAGGCAAGAAATCCTTCTAATCCTGCAAAAGTTTCTGAAATTGATGGTCAAGTTACTTTCTCAAAAGCAATTAAGAGAGGAAATAGAGAAATCACTGTTACTTCAAAAGATGGTGTAAGAAAGAAATACTTAGTTTCTTTGACAAAACATATTTTAGTTCAAGATGGCGATTTCGTAAAAGCGGGTATGCCATTGTCTGATGGTTCTATCACACCAGCTGATATTTTAAATATCAAAGGCCCAGGTGCTTTACAAGCTTACTTAGTAAACGAAATTCAAGAAGTTTATCGACTTCAAGGTGTGAAAATCAATGATAAACACATTGAAGTAATTGTAAGACAAATGATGAGTAATTTATTGATTGAAGATGCTGGAGATACTAAATTTTTAGAAGGCGATACAGTTAATAGATTTGAATTTGTAAAAGTAAACGACGATATTTTTGATAAGAAAGTGATTACAGAGGCAGGAGATTCTCAAGAACTTTATGCTGGACAAATCGTTACTATGCGTCAAATTAGAGAAGAAAATTCTAACCTGAAAAAGAATGATTTAAAAACTTTAGAATATAGAGATGCTTTACCTGCAACAGGAAGTCCATTATTACAAGGTATTACAAAATCTTCTTTAGGTGTAGATAGCTGGATTTCTGCGGCATCATTCCAAGAAACAACCAAAGTATTAAACAGAGCTGCAATTAATGCGTCTATCGATTATATGCAAGGATTGAAAGAAAACGTGATTGTTGGTCATAGAATTTCTGCTGGTACTGGTGTTAAGGCTTTCCAAGAAATCAATGTTGCTAATAAAAAAGAACATGATAAATTGGTTAAAAAAGCATTTATAGAAGAAGACGAAGATTAAAACTTTTAACTATCTTTATAAGGTTGTCGAAAGACAACCTTTTTTTTATCATAAAATATTCATATCATGGAAAATAATAATCAAAATCAAATCAACATTGAACTGCCAGAAGATATTGCTGAAGGAGAATACAGCAATTTGGCAATTATTACGCACTCTAACCAAGAATTTGTAATAGATTTTATTAGAGTTGCCCCAGGAATTCCAAAAGCAAAAGTAAAATCAAGAATTATATTGACACCGCAACACGCAAAACGCTTGATGAAAGCTTTGCAAGATAATGTCAAAAAATTTGAACAACTGAATGGTGAAATCAAAGATAACGAAGCAGTAGCCTTGCCAATGAACTTTGGAACACCGACGACACAGGCATAATTTGGTTTAATATTAAATAGAATTAAATATAACTTGTGTATAATACAAAGACCATTATTTTTTTAGTAATTTTGGTGTAATAATGAACGTTAAAGATAATCCACATAAAATTGATCCAAGTATTTTGGACGGATTAGCTATTCAGCTAGAAGGTGATTTTTTTGTTGATGAAAAGATGAGAATCTTATACGCAACAGATGGCTCCGTTTATAAAGAATATCCGTTGGCAGTTGTATATCCTAAAAATGAAAGCGATATCCAAAAGCTCATTCATTTTTCCAATCAATATAAAGTTGCTTTAATTCCGAGAGCTGCTGGTACTTCTTTAGGTGGTCAAGTTGTGGGAAATGGCATTGTCGTTGATATTTCAAAACATTTGAATAAAGTTATAGAAGTTAGTACTGAAGGAAGTTGGGTAAGGGTTGAACCTGGTGTTATTCGTGATGAATTAAATTATTATCTTAAAGACTATAAATTATATTTTGCACCTGAAACTTCTACTGCCAATCGTGCTATGATTGCGGGAATGGTTGGAAACAATTCTTGCGGAGCTAATTCAATAGTATATGGCTCTACTAGAAACCATGTTTTGGAATTAAAAGGGTTTTTGAGCAATGGAGATGCCATAAGTATCAAGGCTTTAGATGATAATGAGATAGATAATAAAATTCAACAAAAGAATAGAGAAGGCGAAATTTATCGTTTCCTTTTTGATAATTTAAGCAATCCAGATACTCAAGCTCAAATAAAGGAAAACTTTCCAAAGGAAAGCATACATAGAAGAAATACGGGCTATGCCGTAGATGTTTTATTAGAACAAACTCCATTTGAACCTACAGGTCGAGCATTTAATTTAGCTGAACTAATTTGTGGCTCTGAAGGTACTTTGATGTTTATCACTGAAATAAAACTAAATTTAGTACCTACTCCACCAAAATATAAAATAGTTGTTGCAGCACATTTTCAAACGCTCGAAGAGAGTTTGAAAGCAACAGTTTTTGCTATGAAATTTGCTCCTTCAGCATGTGAGTTGATGGATAAAGTTATTTTGGATTGTACCAAAGCGAATATTGAACATCGAAAAAATAGATTTTTTGTAAAAGGCGATCCTGAAGCAATTTTGTGTGTTGAATTTTCATCAGACGATACTGCTTATGCACAAAAAATGGCTGAACAATTTGTTTTGTTGTTAGAAAAAGAAAATTTGGGTTATCAATATCCATTAATCGAAGGTAATGATATCAATAAAGTGTGGAGTTTGCGAAAGGCAGGCTTAGGCTTGTTGGCAAATATTCCTGGAGACCCGAAAGCTGTTGCTGTGGTTGAAGATACAGCGGTGCATATTGAAGATTTGCCAGCTTATATTATGGAGTTTGAGCAAATGATGCAAAAATACGGACAAAAATCAGTGTATTATGCACATGCAGGAGCAGGAGAATTGCATTTGCGTCCTATTTTAGATTTAAAACTCAAAAAAGATAGAATTTTATTTAGACAAATAGGAGAAGAAACCGCCCATTTGGTAAAAAAATACGATGGCTCATTGAGTGGAGAACATGGTGATGGTCGGGTGCGAGGCGAATTTATTCCTTTGATGGTGGGAGAAGCAAACTATCAATTATTACGAGATTTAAAATATACTTTCGACCCAGAAAATTTATTAAATCCTAATAAAATTGTGGATACGCCACCAATGGATACTTCATTTAGATATGAAGAAGACCAAAAAACAAATCAATTTGATACCGTTTTAGATTTTAGTGAAGACCAAGGAATTTTGCGAGCAGCAGAGCGTTGTAATGGTTGTGGCGAATGTAGAAAATTACCATTAAGTGGAGGAACAATGTGTCCTTCTTATATGGCTACCAAAAATGAAAAAGATACCACTCGAGCGAGAGCTAATATTTTAAGAGATTTTCTAACCAATTCAGATAAAGAAAACAAGTTTGACCATCAAGAAATTTATGATGTAATGGACAACTGTTTATCTTGTAAAGGGTGTACTTCAGAATGTCCATCTAACGTAAATATTCCAGCTTTAAAAGCTGAGTTTTTACATCAATATTATAAAGAACACGGTGTTCCTTTGAGAACAAAAGCCATAGCAAATATTAATTCTCTAAATAAATTAGGCTCTAAGTTTGCTAAATTAAGCAACTATTTTATGACCAATAAATTCTTCTCCTCTCAGATGAAGAAGCGTTTAGGCATTGCAGAGAAAAGAAGTTTACCTTACATCTATGCGGAATCATTGGAGCAATGGTTTATGAAAATCAAGGATAAGCAAAAGGTAAAATATAGAAACGGAAAAGTTTATTTGTTTATAGATGAATTTACCAATTTCAATGATGTGCCGATTGGTCAGAAAGCCGTACAGTTATTGAATAAATTGGGCTACGAGGTTGATTATATAAAACATAAAGAAAGCGGAAGAGCTCATTTATCTAAAGGACTTTTAGATAAGGCTAAAGAATTGGCAAACTATAATGTTTCTATTTTTACAAGTTGGATAAATAATGATACTCCACTTATAGGCATTGAGCCTTCAACGATTCTAACTTTCAGAGATGAATATTTAAGGTTGGTAGAGGAGCCATTAAAAGATAAAGCAAAAAATTTAGCTAAAAATTGCTTTATGATAGAAGAATTTATCTATCAAGAAATGGAAAAAGGCAATATTACTAATAAATCTTTTACAAAAGAGCCAAAGGTTATCAAATTACAAGGGCATTGTCATCAAAAATCATTATCCTCTGCGGACTATTCAGCTTGGATAATGGGACTTCCTGAAAATTATGTTGTAGATGTAATTCCGAGCGGTTGCTGTGGAATGGCAGGAAGTTTTGGTTATGAAAAAGAACATTATGATTTATCTATGCAAATAGGAGAATTAGTGATGTTTCCAGCAATTCGAGCTGCTGAAAAAGCAATTATTGCATCATCAGGAACGAGCTGTCGCCATCAAATAAAAGATGGTACAGCAAGAATTGCTTTACATCCAATAGAAGTGTTATTTGATGCTTTAGTATAAATTCTCTTAAAAATCCTTACTTAAAGAAATATGCCATATTGGTTTGGTAGAAAGTGTTTTGCCATTATGTCCCCAACCTGCATCAATTCTTATAAAATAACCCATAATATTTGAGCGAATGCCACCTCCAAATCCATATACAAATGGATTTCTGTAGGTTTTTAATGTTATTTCCATTGGGTTCCCTGGATTGATAATTTCTTTTCTATAAGCATTTTCCTTGTCAAATGGATTGGCTTCGCTATAAGCCATTCCTGCATCAAAAAATCCAATCAATTGAAAGTCTCTGATAAAGTCAGATTGTAATGCTTTTTTAGCAAAAAATGCAAATAGAGGCCATCTTAATTCGGAATTCCATAATAGATAATTATTGCCATTTCTAATATTTTGTGGCAAGCCACGCATATTATTAACAGGTGCTTGTAACCCAAAATTAGTTGTGCCATCAATTGGAATATTGTTATCATATTTTTGATTCAACCAAGTATCTACGCCACCTAAAAAATATAATATTTTTTGTGTTCCAAAGGAAGAAGCAAAAGCTACACGGTTTGCCCAAATTAGATTTTTATGAATTTTTAAATAATAACGCAAATCAAAACCAACATTGTAAGTATTTAAACCTTTGCTATTAATGTTCTTGTAGTATTCAAAAAAAGTTTTGAATTTTAGACCTTTTGGAATATTAAATTGAATCTCTTCTGTACCATCGTGTACAAATTCTAATTTGCCATTTATCCAATTTTCAGTTTGCTTTTTTAATGCAAAAGCATTGGCGTCTGTGTAGGTTGGCGTAAATTGTTCATTTCGGTAACCACCAGAAACTTTTAATGCATTTTTATCATTAAAAGGAAAACTTAGTCCAGCATCTGCAATATAAGTTGAAGTTCTGGCAATATAATTTCCTATACTTGCACCTGTCCCGTCAAACACATCGAATCCAACTTTATTAAAACGACTATAAAATGAAAGATGCCCATCAACTCTATGTTTCAATGCGTCATATCTTAATGCAATTTCTGAACCATCAAAAGTAAAAGGCATTCTGATTGCACCACTTAAACGATGATTGTCCATAATATCACTAACACCAACTTTTAATAAAATACCAACACTTGGGAACTCATAACGACCTTGATTTTGTTGTACACTTTGATAAGTATTCATCAATGAATTATCTAATTGTGTTGTAAAATAATCTGTTGCAAATTTTGATTTGTATGGCGAAACCACAGGCAATGTGTTTAAAATTGCAAATTTCTCAACTTGATTAATTTGTTCAACGGTATTGTTTTCTGAAGCAGATTCACTTGCATTTACTGATGGTTTTGTTTCATTTGGAATACTGTCTGATTTGTGGGTTGTAATTCTATTCTTAAATTTTGTTTGAAATGTATAAGGAAAATTTCCAAGATAAATACTATCTAAATTGGTTTGGTTATCATTAAACATATTAGGCTGAATGGTCGTTTGTGTATTAAAATTATTGTTGCTATGCTTTCCTAGTTTTGTTGAAGCTATAAAATTAGTTGGTGTAATCCCATCTGTTATTGCTGTTGTTGATAGCCTATTTTCAGAATAGATTCTGCTTTTTGTTTTTCTTTTATTTATTACATCATTTACTAAATAAATATTGGAAGTATTGGTAACATTAATCGCTTCAATATTTTTTTCAAAATTAGTAATTGGGTTGTAATTAAATGCTAAAATAGTTTTCTTTGTTTGGTCAATAGTATCGCTTATTGTACTAGTTGATAAATTTCCGATATATTGATTATTAATACCATTTTCATCACTCATAAAAGTAAAATAATCAGCATTAAAATTGCCGATTGGAACTTCATTCGCATTTGGCGTTGTGGTTAAGCGTTCTATATTTTTTCCGTTGATATCGGAAATAAACAAATCTAATGCGTCAAAATTGTAAGTTGAAAAATCTCCAATAGATTTGGAAGGAATATTGGAACTAAAAAGAATTTTTTCTAATCCATTCCATTTGCTAACTTTTGGATTTAATTGGTCAAAAATATCGTTTGTGATTTGACTACTTGAATTACTAGAAATGCTATATTGAAATAAATCAGTTTGTCCATTTTTTTGTGCAGACAATACCAACCTATCATTATTGTAGGAGAAATCTAAAGCATAGATTTTATCTAAGTTTTCAATTTTGTTTGTTATCGTTTTTTTTGTTGAATAATCTTTAATTTTTATATAGATTTTTCCATTTTTATAGTAGCTTATCGCTAAAAGGCGATTGTCCTTACTCCAAGCAAAATTATTATTTGAATTGAATTTATTTTTTAGAATTACTTGACTATTTTTCTTTGGAAGTTCTGTTACTTTTATTTTTTGCTTATTTTTTTTAATTAAACTATAAACCATTTTATTATTGGCTGCGTTAGTTTGAACAGATGCAATTTTGCCTTTTTGTTGTAAAAGCATTTCACTAGGAAATACTTTTCTGTTTTTTATATCAGCTTGATATCTTTCTGAATAAAATTGTAGCCATTGGTCGGATAAATTACTTAAATCTTTATTGATCGCCAATCTAAATCCAGTATTGATATTATGATTGATTCTTGTAAGGTATAATATATTACTTATCGAATTTTCTGAATATTCTTCTGCCAACATATACCAAAATGATTGCCCTGCCAAACTTGGATTTTCTTTTATTAATTGATTAAAACTGATGTTTTTATAATGAATAAAATACTGCCTTAAAGCATCATCTAATTGAGTATTCCAACCATAAGCGATATAATTGACCACGCCAATATTATACCAAACAGGTAATCGTAAAAATAAAAAATTAGTTAACTTTTGTCCAAAGCTTCCACCTTTCATCATTTGTCTTGTAAGGACATCTACCAATGCCTTTTTTAAATCATTTTGAAAGGTTTGATAGTTGCCGTTATAGTATATAAATATTTTATTTTCATTGACTTTTGTAGTTCCTCCAATATTATAGGTCTCATTATTTAAGCCGATATTGGTTTGTGCAAAGTCCTCAGCTGAATTAAAAACTAAAATATCAAATTTTATTCTATTGGAATACCCTAATTTATCTATCAAATTTTTAATTGTATTATCAGCAATTGTATGGATATATTTAGCGAAATTTTCAGATTGATTGTAATAATACAAATCATAATTATCAGTTTCCAAATACTGCCAATTAAATTTTTTATATTGCACCTTATTTTGTCCAAATTCTACTTGTGTGGTTTGTGATTTTGCAACTACAACAACAAAAAATAGGACAATATATACTAAAAACTGTTTCAATAAAATATAATTTAATTCAAAATAAATAAAGTTTATGACAACTACAAAGATAATGACAAGTATTAAGAGTTTTTGTTTTAATTTTTTTCAGGAAAATACTTATGTTATTTGGCATAATACGACTAAAAATTGTTGGATTATAGATCCAGGTTGTATGAATACTCAGGAACAGCAACAATTGTTTAATTTTATTGAAACCAATGGCATGAAGCCTATTCGTTTATTAAATACACACTGTCATCTCGATCATATTTATGGAAACAAAGCGGTTGCCGATAAATACCAATTAGAATTAGGTATTCATCAAGAAGATGTGAAAATATTAGATGCCGCATCACTTTCGGCAAGAATGTTTGGCGCTCCAATCCCTGAAAAATTAGAGCCTAGCTATTTTTTAGATGAGCAATCAAAAATAGATTTAGATGGTGTAGAATTTAAAATCTTATTTACACCAGGACATTCTCCAGGGAGCATTTGTTTTTATAATGAGCTAGACAAATATTGTATTGTTGGGGACGTATTGTTTAGTAGAAGTATTGGCAGAACAGATTTACCTTATGGCGATTATGATACTTTAATCGAAAGTATCAAGACAAAATTATATACTTTAGAAGCTACTACTGAAATTTATAATGGACATGGTGTTCCTACAAGTATTGCCCAAGAAAAACAAAACAATCCTTTTGTGCGAGGATAGTTTGATAAAAATTGCCCTATTTTGTGATTAAATCTAAATAGGCTTGTGTGTTTTTTTGAACAGAGTATTTAGCTTCTACACTTTGTTTTGCTTTTGTTCCAATGCTTTTTCGTAATTCAACATCATCAATTAGTTGTAAGATATATTTTTGCCAATCTGAAGCATCATCTGCTAAAAATCCATTTTCACCATGCTCAATTACAACTTGATTTGTTCCATAATTTGTTGCGACACACGGTATTCCCAAATTCATATATGCTAAGGCTTTATTTCCACTTTTGCCCAAAACCCATTCCTCTTTTTCTAACGGATATAAACCGATGTCTATCAATCTTAAATCTTCATATTCATGTGTTGCAGACCAAGAAATATTTTCTACCTCAAAGTTTGTGTTTTTATATGCAGCATTGCAAATAACTAAGAATTTTATTTTTCTGATTTTAGAAATTTTTTCTAAAACTGGAGCTATAATATTCAAATATTTTAAGGTGGAGTGTGTGCCCGTCCAACCAATAATGACAGGCTCTTTGTCTATATGAGTTTTTAATGGCAAAGATTTTTCTGTGTCGTAAGTGGCTAAAATTGTAGTGATATTTGAATTATATTGTCTTCCAAAATCTGCTAAGAAAGGAGAGCATACGACAACATGATTTGATTTTTTCATCAATACAATCGGCTTATTTTTTCCTTTTATTTTATCAATCCATCTATTAGAATTGTTATTCAAATAAATCATATCATCAATATCATAAATGACCTTTTTTCCAAGCAAACAAACTAAATATTCAAAAATTGGCAAACCTAATGGCGTTACCCAAAGATGAACATACACTACATCAAAATTTCTAATGCGTAATAAGTCATAACATCTGCGAAAATATCCAGAAATAGTATAAAAGATTTTTCCAAAATAATGTCCTTCTTGATAAATAATTTTCCAAAATGCTAAACTAATAAAGGAACTTGTGGTTATATCAAAACCTGCATTTTGGAAAGCATCATAATATTGCTCATATTTCAGTCTTTGACTCGGAGCTTTGCCAAAAGGATAAGGAGATAGAAATAATATTTTTGACTTTTTATTCATTCTTATCTGTCTTAAACCAACTTGAATATTTTAAATAATTATTTGCAATTCTTTCATTTTGATCTTTAAAAGTAGCAGCTTCTAATTGTTTTACTTTTTTTGCAGGGACACCAGCATAAATACTTCCCTCTTCAACACGAGTTCCTTCTAAAACAACTGCTCCAGCTGCAATCAAAGCATTTTTTTCAATATAGCAATTGTCCATAATAATTGCACCCATGCCTACTAAAACATTTTCTTCGATGGTGCAACCGTGCACAATAGCGTTGTGTCCAATCGATACATTATCTGCAATAATTGTTTTTGTTTTTTGGTAAGTACAATGTATTGTTGCATTATCTTGAATATTCACTTTATTACCAATTCTAATGGAATTTACATCTCCACGCAAAACAGCATTAAACCAAATACTACAATTGTTTCCCATCTCAACATCGCCTACAATGGTACAATTTGGTGCGAGGTAACAATTATTGCCAAATTTTGGAGAAATATTATTACATGGAATTATTAATGACATTTTTATTACTTTTATACAACAATGAAGAATGGTTTCAAAATACAAAAAAGATTTTTGCTTTTAATTTTTATTTTAATTTTTTCTTTGAATTTTAGTGCTTGTGCAGCTTATAAATCTAAAAAATGTGGCTGTCCAACTTTTGGTTCTAAGAAAAAACATGCAATGATTGAAAACAAAACTCAAGAGAATTTAGCCTTTAATGACGCTATAAATACCAGAGAAAATCACTAGTAATCCTAAAATATGTAAGCCAATTATTTTTTCGCCGATTGCGACACCAATTAAAACAGAAACAATAGGGATTACAAATGTTGTCATGGTAGCAAAAAGAGCATTCGTTCTTTGGGTAAGTTTATTGAAATATATTTGGGCAATTGCCGTTCCACACACACCTAAAATCATTAAATAAGTCAAGCTGCTGAAAGCAATAGTAGTATTTGTCTGTATTCGTTCAAATGTATCAGACCATAACAAATATGGAAAGCATACCGCAAACACAAAGGCATACTGCCAAAATGCAATAACTAATGGATGTTCTTTTTGGAAATAATTTTTAAAGATATTGGCATTGATTCCATAAAAAAAGGTCGCCAAAAGAGGTAGAAATATATGATAAGAAAAATCTTGATGTACATTTTTAGTTTCTGCCAAAATAATCAAACACGCACCAATAAAACCCAATACTACACCGATGATTTTGTTTCGACTTAGAGGTACATTGAAAATAAAACTTCCCAAAAACAAAGCAAAAATTGGCGTGGTTGAATTTTGTATGCCCACGATGGCACTATCAACTTTTGTTTCTGCAATACAAAAACAAATAGCGGGCAACATATTCCCAAATAAACCTAAAAGCGGAACATATTTTATATTTTGTTTGTTGATGCTTAATTTTTTTCGATATAAGTAAACAAATGGGAGAAATGTTATAAATGCAAAGCACATTCTCAGTGCAGCAACTTGAATCGGATGAAAAGCTTCTAAGCCTTTTTTTATAAAAAAGAATGAAAAACCCCAAACGAATGATAGTGCAAAAAACACGAACCAATCTTGTGTTTGAATTTCATTTTTCTGTTGCATAAATAGTGCAAGTTAGTAATTAAATAGTTTAAATAATTTGATTTTAAAAATAATTTATAAGCAATTGCTATAACTAATTTCCATTAGCATTAACTAAACAAAATTGGGTTTTGTATTTTAAAAACTTTAATTTTGTTTGGTATGTCGGCTTTGGATAAATATGCTTTTTTACAAACTTCAATTGAATACTTGAAAGGTGTGGGTCCCGAACGTGCAGCTATTTTAAAGACAGAGGCAAATATTCATACATTCGGAGATTTATTAAAACTTTTTCCTTATCGCTATATTGATAGAACACAATTTTACTCTACCCAACATATTGACAACAGCAACACTTTTATTCAACTAAAAGGAAAAATAAAGGAGATGCGAGAAATTGGAGAAGGAAGAGGGAAACGCTTATCTGCTATTTTTTATGACCAAGATGGAGAAGTAGAATTGGTTTGGTTTAAAGGCATAAAATGGATAAAAGAAGGTATAAGACCTAATGAAATTTATGTATTATTTGGAAAACCAGCTTGGTTTAATGGTCGTTATAATATTGCACATCCTGAATTAGAATTACTTTCTAATTACACTTCAGAGGCATTAGGTAGCTTTAAAGCTTTGTACAACACTTCGGAAAAAATGAAAAACAAAGGCTTGGATAGCAAAGGCATTGCAAAGCTGATAATTACACTTCTTTCCCAATTAAAACCTGAAAATATACACGAAAATATTCCAGAATATGTGCTGAAACATTATCATTTAATATCAAGATTTGAAGCATACAAACAAATACATATTCCTCAAAATATTGACGACCAAAATAATGCAACTAAAAGATTGAAATTTGAAGAGTTGTTCTTTATTCAACTCAATCTATTGAAAAATAAAGTGATTAGAAAAAAAGAAAAAGGTATTCTGTTTGAAAAAATTGATACATATTTCAATAACTTTTACAATAACAATCTACCTTTTGATTTAACCAATGCACAAAAAAGAGTATTAAAAGAAATAAGAAAAGATACTTTATCTGGGTTGCAAATGAACAGATTGTTACAAGGAGATGTCGGCTCTGGCAAAACAATAATTGCACTACTTTCGATGTTGATGGCTTTCGATAACAATTATCAAGCAGCATTGATGGCGCCAACTGAAATTTTAGCACAACAACATTTTCAAAATATCCAAGAAGTTTTAAACGGTATGGATGTGAAAATCGAATTATTAACAGGGTCAACCAAAACAAAACAACGAAAAATAATTTTAGAACAATTAAAAAATGGAGAACTAAATGGTATCATCGGCACACATGCATTGATAGAAGATCAAGTGGTTTTTAAAAATTTAGGACTTGCTGTGGTTGATGAACAACACCGTTTTGGAGTAGAACAAAGAGCAAAACTTTGGAAGAAAAATACGATTGCACCACATATTTTAGTAATGACTGCTACACCAATTCCTCGGACTTTGGCAATGACGCTTTATGGCGATTTAGACGTTTCAGTAATTGATGAATTACCACCAGGAAGAAAATCAATAAAAACTGTGCATCGCTATGAATCACATAGAATTGCAGTTTTTGATTTTATGCGTGATGAGATTAAAAAAGGCAGACAAATTTATATTGTTTATCCATTAATTGCTGAAAGTGAGAAGCTTGATTTAATCGACTTGACGAATGGGTATGAAAGCATTTGTCGTGCTTTCCCAATGCCAGGTTATCATGTGAGTATTGTGCATGGGAAAATGAAACCAGACGATAAGAATTTTGAAATGGAACGCTTTGTAAAGGGAATAACACAAATTATGGTGGCAACAACTGTAATTGAAGTAGGCGTTAATGTTCCGAATGCAAGTGTGATGATAATAGAAAATGCGGACAGATTTGGCTTATCTCAATTGCATCAATTGCGTGGTCGTGTAGGCAGAGGTGCAGAACAATCCTTTTGTATCTTAATGACAGATTTTAAACTCAGTTCAGATGCAAAGATTAGAATTAACACAATGGTTGATACCAATGATGGATTTAAAATTGCTGAAGTTGATTTAAAATTACGAGGCCCTGGAAATATTGAAGGGACTCAACAAAGCGGCACACTAGATTTGCGTATTGCTAACTTAGCAACAGACGGAATTATATTGGAGGAAGCTAGAAAAGTAGCTATGAATATTTTAGAACAAGATGAAAATTTAGAATTACCAGAGCATTGTCCATTAAAGGTTTTTATTCAACAAAAAAGACAATACAATTGGAGTAATATTTCTTAGCATTTTTACAATACTGTTTCTTCTGTAAATTCTGAGTGATTTGGAAAATCTGTGGTGTAATGCAAACCTCTACTTTCTTTTCTAAGTAATGCACTTCTAGTAATTAAATAACCAATAGTAATTAAATTCCTTAATTCCATTAATTGTGGTGAAATCGCCGTAGTATTATACATCTCTTCACATTCCTTAAATAATAAATACAGACGTTCAGAGGCACGTTTTAGACGCACATTGTTTCTAACGATACCAACATAGTTGCTCATTATATCTTTCAATTCTCTTAAACTTTGAGTGATAAGTACCATTTCTTTTGGATGGCTAGTTCCTGTTGTATCCCATTCTTGAAATTTGGTTTCATCTACTTCTATAGTTTTAATTTTTTCAATGGCATGTTCTGCAATTCGATGAGAAAAAACAACAGCTTCCAACAAAGAGTTTGATGCCAATCGATTTGCTCCGTGTAAACCAGTGCTAGAACATTCTCCACACGCATATAAATTATTGATAGAGGTTTGTCCAAACTCATTAACACGAATACCACCACAAGCATAATGAGCAGCAGGCACAACTGGAATCATATCTTTTTGGACATCAATACCTATACTTTTACATTTTTCATAAATATTTGGGAAATGATGAATAAAATTATCGAAATCCATGTGGCGACAATCTAAATACATACACGCCTCACCGCTAATTTTCATTTCATTATCTATTGCTCTTGCAACAATATCTCGAGGTGCAAGTGATTCACGTTTGTCATATTTTTTCATAAACTCTTCGCCACCTTTTGTTTTCAAAATACCGCCATCTCCTCGAACAGCTTCAGTAATTAAAAAACTTGGACTTACATCTGGTTCGTACAATGCAGTTGGGTGAAATTGCACAAATTCCATATTAGAAACCTTTCCTTTAGCTCTATAAACCATAGCAATTCCGTCACCAGTAGCAATCGTTGGGTTGGTTGTGCTTCTATAAACCTGCCCAAAGCCACCTGTTGCTAAAACGGTAATTTTGCTAATTATTTTTTCAATTTGATTGGTATCTTTATTTAGAGCATAAACGCCAAAACATTGGTTATTAGTTGTTGCTCTAGTAATCATTCTTCCTAAATGATGTTGAGTAATTAAATCGGTAACAAAGAAATGTTGATGTATTTCAATATTAGGCGTTTCGTGAACCTTTTGCAATAAGGCTCTTTCTATTTCTCGACCCGTAACATCTTTATGATGCAATACTCTAAATTCAGAATGTCCACCTTCTCTGCCAAGTTTATAAGTGCCATTATCTTCTTTATCAAATTGAGTTCCCCATTTGATTAATTCATCGACACGCTGCCGACCTTCTCGAACTACAAAATCTACTACTTTTGGATTGCATAAACCATCGCCTGCAATATGTGTATCTTCAATATGTTTTTCAAAATTATCTACATCAAAATCTGTAACAACAGCTATTCCACCTTGTGCATACTTAGTATTGCTATCATCTTCGTTGGCTTTTGTTAGAATAATTATCTTTTTTTCGGGATATTTGTTGGCTACTTTTAAAGCAAAACTCAATCCTGCAATGCCTGAACCAATAACTAAGAAATCATACATAAAACAAAAGTAAGTATTTGATAGAAAAAATTTAGTAAAAAAAGATAAAAAATTAATCTGCTATTTAAAAAAAGTCATAAAAAAAGCCCCAATAAAAATCGGGACTTTTGTGTTAATGTACTAATTTATTTTTTTAGTATTCAATACCTATTTTAAAGAATCCATTTCCCAACGTAGTGCTTGCTTTTGGAAAATAACTTAATCTTCCACCAGTACTAAATGTAACTCCAATTTTTTCATTCACTTTATACTCAACACCTATCCCAAAGTTGGTTATAAATGAATGATAGGGTCTTCTTCCTCTTTTATAATACCCATATCCTCCATAATAGCTATTATAGTCATAATAAGGGATACTAGAAAATGCATAACCAGGAGCTAAGTTTAAAAACGGCGTAATTCTCTTATTTAAAAAATAAATTCTTGTATCCAACATTACTGGTACAACAAGCAATGATTTATTGACTTCTACCCCGAAATCAACTCCAATAGCAAAGTGCTGAGATGTTCTTTTTCCTATGAATTGATGTAGAGTAAATGCTGATTTTGGAGAAATTTGTTTTCTACCAATAGCTCCAATTTCAGTTATACCTATAAATCCTTTTTTAAGATATTCTTTTTTTTCTTTTGAGTCAGTAGTGGAATACGTATTTTCAACTGTATTGTTGACAATATTTTCATTATTACTTTGATTGATAACCTGCGTATTGGTATTAACTGGGTTTGGTGCTGGATTTTTGTAAGGTGCTTCTTTTGTGATTTTTTGCACTTCATTTAGATTAAAAACAAATACACTTCCATCTTTAGTTTGGATTTTTAATGTTTGATTAGGAACTTGTTCTATGATAGTGCCACGTATAATACTCCCGTTTTTGAGATAAACAACCTCTTCTATATTGTTTTGACCAAAAATAAAAATTGATATTATGGCAAATGCTAAAGAATATAGTATTTTCATAGAATATTATTTATTTTCTAAAATAGAAATATTTGAAATTATTGTATTTGCAGGAATAATTGCAGATTCTCCTTTTTTTGCTAAGTAAGCTAGCATAGGAGTAAATACCAAAAGACCAACACCGACACCAACTCCAACTACTTTACCTTTATTATCTTGTGCAACTTTATTATAATTTCCATTTAATTTTATATCATTTCCATTTATCGATTTTACCGAATTTAAAGCGATTAGAATGCTACCTGGCTTACCTAACCCTTTTCGTTTTTTCTTTTCAATATTACACTGAATTGGAGTTCCTGCTTTTATCCAAAGATTACCATTTGCATCCATAATATTATTGGCAACTTGTACAATAACTGCATCTTCATTTTCACTTGAAACTTCAGTTATCACTTTGGCATCAATAAAACCTGATTTTACAACTTGATTAGTTACAACCTGTTGATTAACGACAGGCTCTTTAGTTGTTTTAATAATTTCATTGTACTGATAAACAAAGACATTTCCATCCTTAGTTTGAATTTTTAAAGTCTGGTTAGGAATTTGTTCAATAATAGTTCCGCGTATAACACTACCATTTTTAAGATAAACAACTTCTTCAAAATTGTTTTGACTAAATGTGCTACCCAAAATAAATATTAGGCACATAAAAGATAAGATAATTTTTTTCATATAAAGTATATTTTTCACAAATATAAACAAAAAACGGTTATGTGCAACCGATTGAATACGATTATATAAAATAATCTAATTGAGAATATATTTATAGGGTGGAAAAGCGAGTTCGAAAAAAATCTATTCCAGATGAAGTTATCAAGTTGGGTAAGCGTATTCAAGAGACAATCTATGAAAAAAAATTAAAAACACGAGAGGTTGCTCATAATGCTGACTTAGATGTTGAAAATTTAAGGAAATATATTAAAGGAAAGCAAGAGATGAAGATTAGTACATTATTAAAAATTGTAAATGCATTAGATATAAAAATTGGCGATTTATTTGATTAACCTTAACTAAAAGAATTATAAATAAAATAGGGATTGCTTTCTGACAATCCCTATCTTTTTATCTCGTTTTATTTAGATTTTACAACTTAAATTGAACACCAATTTTCGCCCAGCTCATCTCTTGACGACCCCATTCCATATTTACACCGATATTGTCCACAAAATAATATCTAAATCCTAAGCCAGCTCCGCCATTGAATCTAGCAGTCGTTCCGCCACCCATATACATATAAACTCCTAAATGTACAGGCATATAAAAGTCAATTTTATCAGATTTTAAATCAGCACTTACTTTGTCATCTAATAATTGCCACCAGTGGAAAGTACCTCTTGCACCAACTGCTAAATGATGTAAGCCATGTCTTGCTCCATAACCTATATAGCCACCAACACTTGCATAATCATGCACATTATAGTCTAAGTTTAAAGTAAATCCTGGCACAAAACCACCATAACCGTAGTAACCACCCCAATAACCACCAGTTCTCAGACCTGGGTGTGTAGAACCTAAATTAAAATCCGCTTGGATAATAAAATTCCCTTTTGCAGCTGCACCGCTACCGCTAGTACTTGCTGTTTTCTTCTCTTTTGCTAATGCGGAATATTTTAATCCCAATTCTGCATTCGCCGAAAATGTGAACGCCACAATTGCAAACGCTAACATTAATAACTTCATTTGATTTTTCATAAAAGATATATTTTAATACTACAAACTTATATAAATTTTATAAAAATCACAAATTTTAATTTGTCAATTCTAATATTGTCCAGTGGATAACAACACTAGTGTACAAGCTTCTAAAACTTCAATTTGATTGTCTTTTGCTAGTTTTTCTAATTCAGGATTTTCTGTTCCAGGATTAAAAATTATACGTTTAGGTTTTTGCTTTAAAATATAATCGTAGTAAGCTTTCTGTCTAATAGGATTTAAGTATAAAGTAATCGTATCTACAGCTTCATAATCTTTCCATTCTGTTTCAATAGGAAGGTTGTCAATTGTAGCATTTTCAAAACCCAATGGAATTACTTCATGATTGTTTTTCTCTAACATTTTTACAGCTTTGTAGCTGTATCGGTCTGCTTTTGGACTTGCTCCAATTACGATAGTCTTTTTGTTCATTGTTCAATAATATTAAGGTATCTGAAAAAGATACATTCTAAGATTAACACTAAATAGTATAGAATTGTTTATTAGATTTTATGGCTCAATCAAAAAGAGTGCTTGGTCGTATTCCACAGCTTGTGCATTATCTACCATTACTTTTACAACTTTGCCACTGACTTCACTTTGTATTTCATTGAATAATTTCATGGCCTCAATGACACATAATACATCTCCTTTTTTGATACTGTCCCCAACTTTAACAAACGGTTCTTTATCAGGACTTGAAGCACGATAAAAAGTGCCAATCATAGGTGCTTTTACAGTAAGAAAATTACCTGTTGGAGTGGTTTGCTCTTGTGAAGTGGGTATTTTTTCATTTAAAGCAATAGGCGATGGAGCAATAGCAGGATTAGAAATGGTTGGAGCAGCAACCGTTTGATGTGCAATAAAATCTTTATGTTTAATAGTAATTTTAAAATTTTCCTCTTCGATTTTAAGCTCTCCAATTTGGTTATCATTTACCAATTGAACTAATTTCTTAACTAATTGAATATCCATATTTTCAAAGATAATATTTTAATTTTATTTAATTCGTATTATTCTTTTTTTATTGCACACATAAAAAATCCATCTGAATTGTATATTTCAGGAAAGAGTAGGTGTTGTTCTAACACATTATAGGATTGATTTTTACTGATAAACTGCTCAATTTGCAATTCGTTCTCAATAGGAAGAATACTGCAAGTTGCATATATTATTAAACCATTTTTAGAAATTAAAGATTTACTCTTCTCTAATAATTCTTGTTGAATCGCAACTTTTTCCAAAATATAGCTTTCATTAATTCGATACTTTAAATCGGCTTGTCTGCGAAATGTACCCGAGCCACTACAAGGTGCATCAATGAATACCATATCATATTGTTGCTTATCTATTTCTTCAAATGGAATTGTAATGATATTTTTAAAATGCTTTGTGTTTTCTTTTAAAAAATGATATCGCTTATCATCAAATTCTGTTGCAAAAATTTTAGCATTTATACCAAATAATTCAGACAAATGCAAAGTTTTTCCACCTAATCCAGCACACATATCTAGTATTTTTAAATTTTTCTTATTTTTCAGCAAAGCATGAATAAAATGTCCAATGCTTTGTGAGCCAATATCTTGAAATTGAAAATACTGTTTTTTGAAATATTCGGATTGTGCTAAATTATTTTTTGAATGGATTGAAAATGCATTAAATTTTTCATCGGATAAAAACGATAGATTTTCTATTTTTTGATAGTTTATATTTTCTTTTTCTAAAAAAGCAGAGAAATCTACTGTTGAAATTTTATTAGAGTTTATTCTGATATAAACTTCCGCTTTTTTATTGAGTGATTTTGCAAGATTATGCCATTCTTTTCCTAATATAGATAGCATATAATCGTAAAATGACGTTACATAAGATTGTTCAATACTTTTATTTGAAATTTCTTTTTGTAATACTTTTAATATTATTTCAATTACTTCAATCCTGACATTTAAAATTTCTAAATTTTTTATTGTATAGCCTCTATTCAAGAGACTTATTAAAACTAAATTAGCAATTTGAACTTCAGTTTTAAAAATTTGCTGTGCAATAAAGTCGTATTTTAATTTCCAACGGACAATATCATACATTGTTTCTGATAAAAAGGCTCTGTCTTTTGAGCCAAATTGTTTATTTTTTAGTGCCTTTGGTATTTCTTTATCTGCCAATTTATTTTGATTAAAAATCAGTTCTAAAGTATGCTCAATGGTATTGATTAAATTACTATGTATTTTTATTTCCATTATTCTGGTCGCTTGCTATCCATAATTATTGTTACTGGTCCATCATTAATTAGTTGAACTTGCATATTTGCACCAAAAATGCCAGTTTCAATTTCTTTTCCTAATAATTTATTGAGTGTAACGATGCATTGCTCATATAAAGGAACAGATTTTTCTGGTCGTGCAGCTTCTGTGAATCCTGGCCGATTTCCTTTTTTTGTGGAGGCAAATAATGTAAATTGTGAAATTAATAGAATATTTCCACCTATATCTTGAATAGATAAATTCATTTTGTCAGCATCATCTGAAAATATTCTCATTTGGACGATTTTTTTACAAATCCAATCTACATCTTTGTCCGTATCATTATTTTCAATTCCTAATAAAACCATTAGACCGCTATCAATTTGACTTACAATTTTACTATCTACAGAAACTGATGCTTGTTTGACTCGCTGTATGACTACTCTCATTCTTCTTAATTCGCAGCTCAAACTTAAAAAAAATAAAAGAATAATTTGTACTTTTATACAAGACAGCTTATTATGTTAAGACAGATATATACTTTTATTTTACTTGTAATCACAGCAAATTTTTTACAAGCACAAAATTTACCACTTGGAACTTGGCGGTCGTTTATGCCTTTGTCAAATGTTGTGTCCTTTGCTCAAAGCAACCAAAATATTTATGCAGCAACAGAATATGGTGTTTTTAGTATTGATGTAGATAATCATTTGATAGAAACCTATACAAAAAGTGATGGTTTGGCAGAAGTAGAAACTCAAAAAATTGCCTACAATAAAGAAAATAGTGTTTTGATTATTGCGTATAAAAATGCGAACATTGATTTAATTCAAAACGGAAAAATAACAAATTTACCATATTTAAAAAACGCTAACATTATCAGTAGTAAAACAGTTAGAAGTATTGTAACAAAAGACAGTTTGGCTTATTTTGCCGTAGGCTTCGGCGTAATTGTCGTTGATTTAATTAAAAAAGAAATAAAAGAAACCTACAATTTTTTTGATGGCACAAATCCATTAGCCTGTAATGTTGTAGAAGTAGATAATTCAAAAATTTATGTTGCTACTGAAAATGGTATTTTTCAAACACCAATTAATAATCCTTTGATTTTAAATTTCAGTACATGGCAAAAAATATCTGATGGAAATACTGGCGGGAATATTTCTGCAATTGCAAAATTTGACAATAAGATTTGGGTAGCTAAAGATCATCAAATTTATAATTATGATAACACTAATTGGGCTTTGGTTTTCAATGAGCTGAATTGGAAAACCATAGATTTTTCAGTAGATAACAACCATTTATATTTAGTACAGCACAAAACAGACAATAGTAGTCAGCGAATTGGAAAATGGGAAAATAATACTTTTAGCTTTCTCGCTCCAAACAGCAATATTCGTTTTCCATTAGAAGTTTTAGAAGATAAAAATGGTAATATATGGCATGCCGATTTATATGATGGTTTAATAAAAGATACTCCAAATGCTCAACGTTTTATTCCAAATGGTCCAAGTGCCATTACCAATAAAGATATGAATTTTATTGGCAATACTTTGTATGTAGCGTCTTCCAATGCAGGTTCAAATACCAATCCAACTTTTAATAAAAATGGAATATATATTTATAAAGAGGGAATTTGGACAAGTTATGGACAATATAATTGGCAATTGTTTGATACCATTTATGATATTACTATTGCCCAACCATTGACAGCAGAAAATAAAATTATTTTGGGCGGAAATATGCCTGGTGGAGGTATTGTTGAAATGAATGTATCAGATAATTCTGTAATTGTACCTAAAGTGTATCGCCCAAACTCAACTCAAAAATTTAGAATTACAAACTCAACTGTTGATGCAGCAAATAATGTGTGGCTGACCGATGCTTATAGTTCTTTTCCATTAATTTGTAGAAAAACAGACGGAAATTATAAATTCTTCAATAATGTATTTTTAAATAATACCATATTGACAGATGTTGTGGAAGATGATTATGGTCAAATTTGGATTTCGAAAAATAGTTCATCTGGAGGGCTAACTGTTTTTAACCATAATTATACCATTGATGATATTTCAGACGATCAATATGTAAACTATTCAGTTGGAGAGAGCAACGGAAATTTACCATCAAACAATATATTGTGTTTGGAAAAAGACCATAATGGAGAAATTTGGTTAGGCACTTCGCAAGGTATCGCCGTTATACGCTGTGCAGGCTCTGGAATAGATAGAAACTGCCCTGCGGAACAAATCTGTATTGGCAGAAATGATGGTACAGATTTTTGTGATAATTTATTGGAAGACCAAACGGTTACAGTTATCAAAGTAGATGCAGCCAATCGGAAATGGATTGGAACCAATAATGGAATATATTTGGTAAGTGAAGATGGAGAAACACAAATTCATTATTTTAATAAAGATAATAGCCCACTTTTAGGAAACGAAATTCGTTCAATTGCCATACAACCCAATACTGGAGATGTTTTTATCGGAACAAATTTAGGTATTTGCTCTTATAGAAGTACGGCAACAGAAACTACCTCTGAAAGTGGAAATGCTTTTGTTTATCCCAACCCAGTTCAATCAAATTATCAAGGAATAATTACTATTAAAAACATTCCAAATAATTGTAATGTGAAAATAACTGATGCTGTAGGTAATTTAGTTTATGAAACACAGGCAACTGGTGGACAAGCAACGTGGGATGGAAAATTAATTAACGGAGGTAAAGCGGCAAGTGGCGTTTATTTAGTACTTTGCAAAGGAATTGACAAGAAAGAAAAGTTAGCAACTAAATTCGTATTTTTGCATTAAGATAGTATGGGACTTTTTAAAAAGCTTACAGAAAACAAATTATTTGAGAGCGTAAATAATGCTCAACAAGCCATTAAAACTACGGGTAAGCTTATTTCTCTAATCTCTGACAATAAAGTCTCTGCATCTGTAAGAGAAATGTTACAAGGGTTAAAAACCATTCTGACAGAAAAGCCAAACATTAATTCAATCAATCATTTCATCAATCATTTTTTGTTGCAAATATCTCCAGAAAATCAACCAATTATTATAAAAGAATTGTTGGAGGTCTTTCATGAACGATGGAAAAATGTAGATAGAAAAACAGCAGAAGTAGCACTTAAAACTTATGATTTTGCTGATAAAACAATTTTGGTGCATGGTAATGATATTGCTATTACTGCTTTGGTTGAAAACTTGAATGTCAATTTAAAAACTTGTAATATTATTCAAATCATTAGTTTACACGATAAAATTGGAAAACAACAAGCCTCAAAAATTGCAGAAATTGGAATTCCCGTTACGGTTATTGATGATTCTTCTATTGCCAATTATATCCAAGATGTTGATGTCGTTTTAATGGGCAATGAAATTGCAATGCATGAAACTTTTATTGGTAAAACGGGATCCTTTAATTTATGTCTTATTGCAAAGTATTTTGATAAGCCAGTTTATATTTTATCGGATACTAGAAAAATCTTAAATAAAAAATATTTTCCAACTTCAGTGGTAGATATGTTTATTGGGAAAAATAAAAAACCTATAGTGGAAATTTGGAAAGATGCTCCTTCAAATATCAATGTAAACTATATTCATTTAGAAGAAATTCCCAATCAATTAGTTACAAAATTCATATTTGAAAATGATGCATTTACTCCAGAGGAATTAGAAGATGAAGTTGAAAAAACAATGATAGTCAAATTTATATAACCAATCTTAATGAATAAATATTTTTTACTATTTATTCTTGTTTTTACATTCTTATCATGTAAAAAAGAAAAACAACAAGAATGCGATTTGTCTAGTGCTTTGAATGCCAATTTAACCGAAGCACAACAACAAGAACTTTTAAAAGAGGTCGCCAAAAAAACGACACCAACAACAGAAATTTCTGCGGAAGAGAGAGCATTTTTTGGAGATATTAGAGTAATTGCAAATGACATTCCTCGTTTGTACAATGGTGTTACTAATGATATGACTTTGGAAGAAAAATATGAACAATTAAAACATAATATACGTTCGAGAGCCAATGAAGTTGAGGCGAAAGCCTTAGTGCATTATAATGGTTCTGTTGCTTATACGACTATGGCAAAAAACTCTTTTGTCTTAATGACTTACGATGCATTACAAAGAAATGTTCCAGAAATGATGTGGACGAATCTAGGAATTTTTGCAGCAAACGAGGTAAGAGGAGGTGTAGTATTAGCTTCTCAAATTGTAAATTATTTAGAAAAAAATAATATCAAAATTCCATTAAAAGATACGACTCAAAATATTGGACAAATGTTAACTGACGCTACAGTTTTACTATTAGAAGGACAATTGAATGTAGTTGTTGATATTGGAGCTTTGGTGTTACTGAATAAATATGTGGATAGAGATTTAGACAGTGAGTCTGCTTGGCTAACACCTGAAGCAATTAAAGGATTTAAGTTCCAAAAACAAGCAGAACAAGCTTTAAGATGCGGACAAAAAGAGGCTTATCAAGATTTGCAAACACTAGCAGCTATTCAATTTGGTATTCATGAACAAACCTATATTTTGCAACCACTTTGGGATAAACCACTTTTAGGATTGATGGGACAATTAAATGAAATGGTCTTAAAAATGACAAACGGTCAATATGGTATTTTTGGAGAAATTTTTATAGGAGCAAATAAATATACTGAACCACAAAAAGGCTATAATATTAAAATTCCAAAAGGCTCTTATAATTTAGTAAATATTGTTCATAGAGTAGATATTGCTATGAATGGATTCAATACTTATAATAGATTGAGAAAGCAAAAAGATTGGGCATATTGGATTGATTATAGTCAAATTCGATTAGGTTATGGCGTAGATGTTTACTATGGAACTCCAATGGGAATGGAATAAAAATCAACTGAACTAACTAAAGATAAAAAAGAGAAAGTATCATTAAACTTTCTCCTTTTTTATTTACTTTTACTATAAATAAATTCCAACTATGGCAAATTTAGAATACGATTACGTAATTATTGGAAGTGGCTTTGGAGGTTCTGTTTCTGCACTACGTTTAGCTGAAAAAGGATACAAAGTTTTAGTAATTGAAAAAGGAAAAAGATTAGGTGCTGAAGATTTTCCAAAAACAAATTGGAATTTAAGAAAATGGATGTGGATGCCAAAATTAGGTATGCAAGGATTGTTTAAACTCACCTTTTTTAGACATGTTGCCGTATTAAGTGGCGTTGGTGTTGGTGGTGGTTCATTAGTTTATGCCAATACATTACCTGTTCCAAAATCAGAATTTTTCAACTCAGGACATTGGAATGGTTTAGAAAATTGGGAAGAAGAATTAAAACCTTTTTACGCATTAGCAAAGAAAATGTTGGGAGCAACAAAACATCCATATACGAGTATTTCTGAAAAAGTAATGAAGGAATTGGCAGAAAGAATTGGAAAGCCAGAAGCCTTTGATAAAACGGAAGTAGCTGTTTATTTTGGCAAACAAGATGTTACTGTACCTGATCCATATTTTGATGGAAAAGGACCAACTAGAACAGGGTGTAATCAATGTGGCGGTTGTATGTTAGGCTGTCGTTATAATGCCAAAAATACTTTGGATAAAAACTATTTATATTTAGCCGAACAATTGGGTGTTAAAGTCATTGCAGAAAAAGAAGTTTTTGATGTTATTCCTTTAAGTATTGATGGTGCAGATGGTTATGAAATTCATTTTAAAGACTCACTTAGTTATTTTCCAAAAAAAGATAGCGTAAAAACAAAAAGTGTTATTTTTTCAGGAGGAGTTTTAGGAACGGTTGATTTGTTGTTAAAATTAAAAGAAAAATCTCTACCCAATCTGTCTGATAAAGTAGGAACGGGCATTCGTACCAATTCTGAAAGTTTGATTGGTGTTACAAGTTTTGACAAAGATGCTGTTTTTTCCAAAGGAATTGCTATTGGTTCAATCATAAATATTGATGAAAGCCGACATATAGAACCAGTAAAATATTCTGATGGTTCTGGTTTCTGGAGAATTTTTATGGCTCCGATGGTTCAAGGAGGAAATATTTTTACTCGATTTTATAGAATGGTAAAAGATTTATTTGTGCATCCAATTACGAACTTAAAAGCAGCTTTTATTGATGATTGGAGCAAACGTAGCCAAATACTTTTATATATGGAAAGTATTGATTCTACTTTGAGTTTTAAAAGAAATATTTTAGGTGGTTTAAAATCTAATTTAGATACAGGTCCAGCTCCAACTGCATTCAACCCAAAAGCTCAAGAATTAGCCAATCATGTTGCTGAAATAATAAATGGAAAAGCAATGACTTTAAGTACAGAAACTTTATTTGGAATTCCTACCACTGCACATATCTTAGGTGGTGCTTGTATGGGAAATAATGCTCAAGAAGGCGTAATTGACAAAGATAATTTTGTGTTTAATTACAAGAATATGATGGTTTGTGATGGTGCTATGATTTCAGCAAACCCTGGTGTAAACCCAAGTTTGAGTATTACTGCAATTTCTGAAAGAGCAATGAGTAAGATTCCAAATAAGGAATAAATCCTAGTAGGTTTCTATTAAGTTTTGTGCTTTTTTATGAATAGTGCTATTGGATTTTTTCTTTTTTTTTATGGAGAATAAAAGAAAGGTAAATAAAGAACCTATGGCAAATTCTCCAATTAATAAAGTCATATTTCCTAGACTTTGTAAGAAATAAACACTTACAATAAAAAGAATATTAAAAGCAAAAAGCACAAAAGACGCATGAATGTGTGTTAGCCCCAAGTCCACTAATCTATGGTGAATATGAATTCTATCTGCGTAAAATGGAGACTTTCCTCTAAGAATACGCAATGAAAATGCACGTAAAGTATCAAATATAGGAATGATTAAAACCGCAATTGCCATAGCAGGAGATGCATTAATAGAGATACCTTCAGAATTTCCACTCCTTAAAACCACTTCATTTTTTTCAATAAATTCTATTGCCATTAATGACAATAACAAACCTATCGTTAAGCTCCCCGAATCGCCCATAAATATTTTTGCAGGACTATAATTAAATCCTAAAAATGCTAAAATAGCACCAGCAAGTGCAGCTCCCATTACAGCATAATTTATAAATCCATAATAATAGAACCAAACAGTAAAAGTACTTGCGGCAATAAAACCAACACCACCAGCCAGTAGGTCTATACCATCAATAATATTTAATGCATTAATGATAAAAACGATAGTGATAATGGTCAATAAAATACTGACATAATCATTGAGCATAGAAATACCAAACAGTCCATACAAACTAGTTATTCTCACTTTTCCGATAACAACGACGATTGCTGTAGCAAAAATTTGCCCAATAAATTTTTTATATGGAACTAAAGGAACGACATCATCTTTTGCACCAATTAAAAATACTAGACACAAAGCCGCAATGATTGGACGAATTTGATAAGCACTATCTATAACAGAAAATAAACAAAAAGAAATCAAAAAGCCACTGAAAATTGCAATACCACCTAAATTTGGTGTAGAACAACCATGAAGTTTACGCTCATCTGGATTATCATAAAGATGTTTTATTTCTGCAATTTTTATAATTGAAGGAATAAATGAATAGGTCAAAAGGAATGACGAAAGTATAGCAGCAGGAATTATAAACTCTGTTTTATGCATTGTGTATTCAAATATAAAAACTATTTTTTTATTTTTTAATCATTTCTTAACTAAACTTGAAATTAATTTAAAATAAGTTTCTGCAATTATATTAGCAGAAAATATTGTTTCTGTTCTTCTTCTTGCATTTGTACCCATTTCTAATTTCTTTTGATTGTCTAATACAATAAATTTTTCCATTTGTAATTTTAAATCTTCGCTGTTTTCTACTTCTGCTAAAAAAGCACAACTGGAGTCAACTGCATCTTTACAACCAGGAACATTTGTTGTAATGCATGGCTTTGACATCGCCATTGCTTCTAAAATTACTCTTGGTAAACCTTCACGATAAGAAGGCAGAACCACACAAGTTGCCTGACATATAGCGACTCTTGTGTCTTGCAAAAATCCTAAGTATTTAATATTTGGAATAAGTGTAATTTTTTCTAATTCTTGTTGGCTGATAGAACTAGGATTTTGCTGGTCAATTTCGCCTACAATCAAAAATAATGTCTTGGGGTATTGCTGAATAATTTTTTTCGCAGCTTCAATAAATTCAAAAATTCCTTTATCTTTTAATAAGCGACCAATAAATAAAAATACAACATTTGTATCAGTTATTGTATTTGTGCAAAAGCTTTTATCAAATCGATAGATATCAATTCCTGAACCAGGAACAATTTTTATTTTTCGTTCATTTGCTAATTTTAAATTTAGAAAAGTCGCTTTATCGTCTTCATTCTGAAATAAAATTATATCTGAGAAATAAAACGCTGTTCGATATAGCCATTTAGAAACTTTTGAGGCAATGCTATTATTTAGAAAAGTGTAGCCTAATCCTGTTACCGTACAAATGCATTTGATGTTTGCCAATTTTGCTGCGAAACTTCCATAAATATTTGGCTTGATAGTGTATTGCAATACGATATCCAAATTTGTTTGTTGGTAGATTTTTTTTAGCTCAAGAATTAGTTTTAAATCTTGTATTGGATTGGTGCCTTTGCGACTTAATGTTTTGATTTCAACAAAAGGAAAATCTTCAGCAATAATTTTCTCTGTAAAATTATCTTTTGGAGCAATAGCAATAATATGATGTCCTTTAGCTTTTAAGAAATGCATCAATGGCAATCTGAAATTGTAGATATTAAAAGAGGTATTGGCTACAATTCCTATATTCATAAACTTTGGGGACTTAATTATTAATAAACTTTAAATGCTAAAATAATATTTTATCTTATAACTCAAAAATATGTAGAGAAAAGTATCTTTGCATTATGGAAAGTAGAACTGAAATTAGCAAAATTGGTGAATTTGGATTAATAGATAGAGTAACTAAAGATATTGCTACATATAATGCTTCAAGTATTAAAGGTATTGGCGATGATGCAGCAGTTGTGAACTCCGCACAACATCAAGTTTTGACAACTGATTTATTAATTGAAGGCATTCATTTTGATTTAGTTTATACACCATTAAAACATTTAGGCTATAAAGCCATAATGGTCAATCTTTCAGATGTTTATGCAATGAATGCATTTCCAAAACAAGTTTTAGTAAGCTTTGGAATCTCTAATAGATTTTCAGTGGAAGCCATCGATGAGATTTATGCTGGTATGAAATTGGCTTGTCAGAGGTATCAAGTTGATATTGTTGGTGGCGATACAACTTCTTCTCCACAAGGCTTAGTAATTTCAGTTACGGCAATTGGCGAACAAAGTTTTGAAAAAATAGCTTATAGAAATGGTGCTAAAGAAGGTGATTTATTATGCGTTTCAGGAGATTTAGGTGCTGCATATATGGGCTTAAAAATCTTGCAAAGAGAAAAACAAGTTTTTTTGAATGCACCTGAAGCCTCCATAGAACTGGATAAATTTACTTATATCGTCGAAAGACAATTAAAGCCTGAAGCAAGAAAAGATATTATTCAATTTTTTGATACGGAACAATTAGTACCGACAAGTATGATAGATATTTCAGATGGCTTGAGTTCGGAAATATTACATATTTGTCAACAAAGTAATGTAGGTTGTACACTCGAAGAAGAGCATGTTCCAATTGCCAATGAAACTTATGATACAGCATTATCTTTAAATATTGATCCAATTACTTGTGCATTAAATGGCGGCGAAGATTATGAGTTGTTGTTTACCATTAATCCAAAAGATAAAGCAATTGTAGATAAAAATCATGATATTGCTATAATTGGAGAGATAACTGATGCACTTTTAGGAATAAAATTACATACCAAAGGTGGAAATTATCATGATATTATTGCAATGGGTTGGGATGGAATGAAAAAAAATGTCTAAAAAAATCAATAAATATCTATCTTTACTTTAAGAATGAATATAGGTTTTGATGCCAAGAGATTATATGCCAATCCAACAGGATTGGGAACGTATAGCCGAACTTTATTTAATCGATTAGTTGAATTTTACCCTGATGAAAATTATAAGTTGTTTGTCCATAAAAAATATTTTGATACCACACCATTTAAATATGCTTATTTTACTAAAAACACTGTAGTTTCAGAACATTACAGCGATAAAATTTGGCGACAAAAGGCAATAGTAGAAGATGTTTCTTCCAATAATATTCAAATTTTCCATGGATTAAGTAATGAATTGCCTTCATTAAAAAAAGAGGTAAAAAAGGTCGTTACTATTCATGATGTTATCTTCAAAAAACTGCCTAAAACATTCTCTATTTTTGATAGAAATATTTATAAATATAAAACTCAAAAAGCACTAGAAAATGCAGATGCTGTTATCGCAGTGAGCCAACAGACCAAAGAGGATATCCTTGAGCTTTTTAAAGTGGAAGAAAGTAAAATCCATTTAATTTATCCAACGTGGAATAAAGAATACGAACATGATTGCTCTTATGCTTTGAAAGAAGAGTTTATTGTAAAGTATGATTTGCCAAGGGATTTTGTTCTATATGTGGGTAGCATTTCTAAACGCAAGAATTTTATAACGCTTCTAAAAGCAATGGCTTTGCCTGAAAATCAAGATAAGAATTTAGTTGTCGTATCAAATGGAGGCGATGAATATCAAGAAGCCCAATCTTTTATTTTTGAAAAGAAAATGGAGAATCGAATTTTCTTTTTAAATAATATTATGTGGTATGAATTACCAATTATTTATCACATTTCACAAGGCTTAATCTATCCGAGTTTATATGAAGGTTTTGGTTTGCCAATTTTAGAAGCTTTAGTTTGTGGCAAATCCGTTATTACCAGCAATATTTCATCAATGCCTGAAGTTGGTGGCGATGCTTGTATTTTTATAGATCCCAAAAATGTGGAGGAATTGTCTAATGCAATAAATTTTATTTATTATAATTTAGAATTGGCAGATGAAATTAGATATAAAGCTGCTGCACAAGTTCAAAAATTTCAACCAGAAAAAATAACGGAACAAATTTATCAATTGTATCAAACATTGCTCTAAAAACATTGTTTAACTTTAAAGAATTTCAAAATGACTAAATATTTTCTGACGCTGCTTTCTATCTGTTTTATTGTTGCATGTTCTTCAAAATATGAATTTGCTAAATATGAAAGCGTAAATGAAAACGGTTGGAACGCAAATGACACACTAACATTTAAAGTTAAAATTGAAGAAACCAATACACCGTATAATATCAATTTAGGCGTTCGATACAACAAAGGCTATGAATTTGATAATATTTGGTTTAAACTTTTTGGAAATATTATTGAAAAAGGAAAAGAAGGCAAAATGCAAGAAGTTATTTTGTTTGATAAAATTGGCAAACCTTATGGAGAATGCACTGGAAGTGTTTGTACACAAATCTATCCTATCCAAAAAAATTATATTTTTAAAAAATCAGGAATCTATATCGTAAAAGTCGTTCATCTAATGAGACAAGAGCCGTTGTTGGGTGTAAAAGATGTAGGCATAATGGTTGAAAAAGTAAAATAATAAGCAATGAAAATAGAATTAGAAAGAAAGAATAATGCAGTTTATTTAGAAGCAAAAAATGATGATGGAATCATTGTTAAAATGGATGGTTCGCCTGAAATTGGTGGTGAGAATCTAGGTGCAAGACCAATGCAAATGGTTTTAATGGCTTTAGGTGGTTGTTCTTCAATGGATGTTTTATCTATTCTGAAAAAAATGAGAGAAAACGTAAAAAGTTATAAAGTAATTGTCGAGGCAGAAAGAGCTGAGACTGAACCTAAAGTTTTTACAAAAATTCATGTTCATTATATTTTATCAGGTATAATAAAAAAGGAGAATGCCGAAAAAGCCATTCAGCTTTCTATGGATAAATATTGCAGCGTTTCAAAAATGTTAGAAAAGTCTGCAGAGCTAACACATAGTTTTGAGTTGATAGATTAGCAATTTATCCCTTGAAAATCATTGATACTTCTAATATCTCTAGCAATTTTCTCATAGAGTACAAAGTGTTCTAATTCTAATTCAACAATAGAATAATCCACTCTATTTTTTGTAATATATTGGTGTAAAAGTTGATTATTTGGATTGTTTGATTTTCTGATAAGTAAAAAACGTCCCTTTTTACAAATAAAATCTATGTTTACAAAATCATTCATCATCTTGTCAAATGTCTGGTCATTATCTAAAATAGTAAAATCTGGCAAGACGTTACCTTCTAATAATTTAGGCAATACTGCTGAGCTATAATCATCACGAAAGTCCACTAAATCAAATAATTCAAGTCGCTTTAAATTTTTAATTCCATCAAATTGAACTTTTGATTGGTCTGGGTCGATTGCAATATGCAACTTATTCGTAAAGGACAAAACAATAAATGCTAAAGCTCCATCACCCAAACCTATTTGCAAAGTACGTTGAATGGTTTTTGTTTTTTTTAAAAAATTAAAAATGATTTCAGCATCATGTTCTGAAACATAATGAGCCTTGTTTTTATTGGTTTCAATCGTTTGAAATTTTAGTCTAATGCTCATTTTCCTTAATTGGATTTGAAAAAATAGTTAATAGTCCAATGTTAATCCAAAACAAAGAACCCACTTTATTTGTTTCTAAAAAATCACTTAATGTATTGTTGAATAAAAAAGCCAAAATACTACAAGCAATTAACAGAACTGCAATTTTATATTCTTTATTAATTTGAGTGTGGTATAATTTTTCGATATACATTAAAAGATAAAATACAAAGGCGGTATAAATGATTAATCCAACCAAACCTTGTTCCGCCAACATTAAAAGAAAGTAATTGTGTACAGTTGATTTTTCTTCGTTTTCACTGATATATGTTTGATAAGAAGCTACTGTATAGGGTTTGTAGTTGTCTGTAAAGTTTCCTGGTCCAACACCATAAATTAGATTTTCCTTACTCATTTTTATGGAAGCCAACCATCTATAAAAACGCTCCACCGTACTCATATCTTCCATTTCAAAAGTAGAATTTAGATGTGCAGATAGTTTATCATGGTAGATAGTCGTACTAAAATTGGGTGCAAATTTTTGATAGTTATTATTATAAAAGAGATAAGAACCAAAGCTTAAGATTATAAAACTTACAATAATTAGGATTGACTTTGTCCATCTTAATTTTAGAACGATATAATAAATAGGCATGATTAATAAACCTAACCAAGCACCACGAGTATAGGTAAAATAAATTGCAACTAATGTTATTGGTATAGATATTTGAGAAAATAATTTTGGAATTGTTTGAGCTTTGCATTGTCTGTTTAGAAATATTAAAAAGGGAAAAAGCATGGTAATAAAAACACCATAATTTACATGATTTCTATAGATAGGATGTAATGCCTTATTGATACTTTCAAATGAAAAATTATAAGTAGAATGAATAATTAATGCATAAACAATTGTCAAAAATGTAGGTCCCCATAGAACCCAAATTAATTTTTTAATTTTTTTAAACTGATGGATGAATAAAGCTGTACCAAGATAAAATACCAAAACATATAAGGTTTTTACGATGCTTGTTTTGATTGAAACGATAATATTTGTTGAGAAAATAGTAGAAAAATAAGTCCAAATCAAGTGCAATGCAATGAAATATATTAGTGGATTAATATTGATTTTTTCTTGGACTTTTTTGTAGTTTAATAAGCAATAAATCCCGAATAGTATGGCGAATAAAATTAATAATGGTTCTGATGGCAAATCAATAATACTATTACTAAAATCATATTCTATAGAAAAAGGAATTACAAATAGCATTAAAAAATAAAGCATTTCAATTTTTAGAATGAACAAGAAAATTACCAGTATTGTAAATGGTAATGCATACAAAAAAGGCTTGTTGAAGTAAATTGCACCAGCAAAAAGCAGTAATGCAAAAAACAGAAAAATAATACTTAATCGCTTTTTATAAGCAGATAAGTATTCGACAATATTATACCTTAGTTGCTTTTGCATGTTGTTCATACAATTGATAAACGATAGCAAAAAGTAAAGCCGTTGCAAATGCAAAAAATGCAGTTAATAAGACAATTTGCCAACGAATAGGATAAGATTTTTTGACAGCAACTTCAGCCGCATCAATAACATAAATCGAAGCAAAGCTATCATTGAGCGAAACTAGATATTGGCTTTTAAGATTCTCTAATTCTAAAATAGATTCTAATGCAGTTGTTTTCTCAATTCCTGAAAGCTGAAGAAGAGCTTCTTTTTTGGATTTAATTAGTTCTTTTAATTCTGCTAACACTTTCTGTTTATTGTCTTTATTTATTTTAGAGTAATTGGTGTTGGTTTGCAGTATCAAATTTTGTATAATTTTTGCTGCAATTTCAGGGTCTGTATCCAAGCAAGTAATTTCTATTGCATCATTATCATTTCTTTTTATGTTTAAGTTTTTAAGCAGCTTTTTTTTAGCAAAATATAAATTCAAATTATGGTTTTCTTTATTGATTTTATAGTGTTTGATTAAATCAAATTCTTTAATAATAGCATCTAAAATAGTAGAAGAAGTAGATATTGCAATAAATCTATCGGCATCATTTCGGTCGCCAAATTGAGAAACAATTCCACCATCTTTTTGATTAAATAAATTAGCTCTGTCTGTACTCAAAGGGTTGGCAACATAAAAAATAGTTTTAGATTGAAATTTAGGAGGAATTATCGCAGGAATAGTAATAATAATACTTAATAGAATGGCTAAAAAAGTAAAGCCTAAAATATACTTTTTGTGGTTGAAGAAAATTTGGAATAATTCTAACATATTGATGCTAAGATAAAAAAGTTTACTTATTGTTATAACTATTCATGGTATTATTAATCCCAGCAAAACAAAAAGAAAGTGTCATTTCACAAGCCAATAAAATCCTATCTTCTAGTTTTTTCTGTTCTTCCACACTCCATTTTCCAAGCACAAAATTCACTTGTTTACCTTTTTGAAAATTATCGCCAATCCCAAACCTAAGTCTTGGATAGTTTTGTGTTTGTAATTCAGTTTGTATAGAACGTAAGCCGTTATGTCCAGCATCTGAACCTTTAGATTTTAAACGTAATGTGCCAAATGGCAATGCTAAATCATCAAGGATTACTAACACATTTTCTAAGTCAATTTTCAAAAATTCAGCCCAATATTTTATTGCCTTTCCACTTAAATTCATATACGTAGTTGGCTTAATAATATGGATTTGTTTGCCTTTGTAAGTTCCATTAGCATACATTGCTAATTTCTCTAAAGTAAAATTTACTTTTAATTGATTTGCTAAAGTATCCACGACGTTAAAGCCAATATTATGTCGAGTATCTGCATATTCATTACCTATATTTCCTAATCCAACAATTAAAAACTTACTCATAATTACAAAGATAAGAATGAAATACCAAATGATAGGCGTAATATTTACTAAGCAAAAAAAGCATTAAATTATAAATAGAAAATCAATTCTTTCAATTTCTATATAAATAGAAAAAGATGAATTAATAACGATTACTATCTGCTATAATTTGGAGCCTCGTTGGTAATTGAAACATCATGTGGATGTGATTCTACCGAACCCGCTGATGTAATGCGTACAAATTGTGCAGTTTCTTGTAATGTAGCAATATCTTTTGCCCCACAATAGCCCATTCCAGCTTTCAATCCACCGATATATTGATAAACAACTTCGCTTAATTTTCCTTTATATGGAATCCTTCCAACAATACCTTCAGGTACTAATTTTTTAATATCCTCTTCCACATCTTGAAAATATCTATCTTTTGACCCATCGTTCATGGCTTCTAAGCTACCCATTCCTCTATAAACTTTGAATTTTCTGCCTTCAAAAATTGTAGTATCTCCAGGGCTTTCTTCTGTCCCAGCAAATAAAGAACCAGCCATTATTGTATTTGCACCAGCAGCAATCGCTTTGACCATATCTCCAGTATATCTGATTCCACCATCGGCAATAACAGGAATACCCGTTCCTTTTAATGCTAAAGCCGCTTCATAAACAGCACTTAACTGAGGAACACCCACACCGGCAACAATTCTAGTCGTGCAAATTGACCCTGGACCAACGCCCACTTTTACCGCATCAACGCCAGCTTCTGCCAATGCTTTTGCCGCAGCACCAGTTGCAATGTTTCCAGCTACTACATCTAAGTTTTTGAAAGTTTGTTTTACATTTTTTACAGCATCAATTACGCCTTTTGAATGACCGTGAGCCGTATCTATAGAAATAAAATCTACCCCACCATCTACTAATGCTTCAATTCTTTGCATCATATCAGGAGTAACACCAACTGCGGCGGCTACTCTCAATCTTCCACCCTCATCTTTACAAGAGTTTGGATAATTTTTTACATTGATAATATCTCTATAAGTAATTAAACCTACCAATTTATTGTCTTTCCCAACTATGGGTAATTTTTCAATTCTGTATTGGTGTAAAATTTCTTCTGCTTGTTTTAAATTTGTTTTTTCAGGAGCTGTAACGATATTTTCTTTAGTCATTAAATCCTTAATGTACATATTTGGATCCTTACAAAATCGCAAATCTCTATTCGTAATAATTCCGACTAAAATATTTTGATTATCCACTACAGGAATACCACCAATTTTATGGTCTTTCATGATAGAAAATGCATCTGCAACTTTATTATCTGGATGCAAAGTGATGGGGTCTAAAATCAAACCACTTTCAGTTCTTTTTACTTTTCTAACATGCAGGGCTTGCTGCTCTATAGACATATTTTTATGCAATACGCCAATGCCACCTTCACGAGCTAAAGCAATCGCCAATTCTGCTTCTGTAACCGTATCCATTGCTGCAGAAAGAATAGGAATATTAATATCAATATTCTTCGTAACTTTTGAGGTAATATTCGTTTCTCTTGGTAATACTTGAGAATAAGCAGGTATTAGTAATACATCATCAAAGGTTAAACCTTCGCCAGCAAATTTTTGATTGTGTGAAAGATGAGCTATATTTTCCATGTGCAAAGATATATAATCAAAATAAAGTTTTTATGTCTTTTGTGCAAAATGTATGTAAAATTGATTTGTTGTCTATTCTTTAACTGTAAAATTGATTTTGATGGACTATTGTAAAACGTTTTATTAAAACTAATGAAAAGAGTTGTTATTCGGAAATTTCTTATTCTTTGAATTACAATACAGAAATACAAAAAAATAGTAGAAAATATAGACCTAAATCAAGAAATGTTATAAAATCTTTACCAAGGCGTAAAAAAAACAAAAAAAATATTTTTTTATTTAAGACTAATTAACTATAATTGCTCCTTGAAAAACATTTTGTATAATTTCTTAGAGATTTTTAACATTAAAAGACACTAATTATTAATTTATGAAGAGAGCATTAGCATTATGGATTCTTGGACTGATTGTTACAGTTCAGGTGTTCGCACAAAACAGAAGCATAAGCGGTACAGTTACTGATGCAACAACAGGAGAAGCCCTTATTGGCGTGAGTATTTCGGCCAAAGGTTCTGTCGTTGGTACAATAACAGACTTTGATGGGAAATACACGCTTGAAGTTCCAAAAGAAATAACAAGTTTGGTTTTCTCTTATGTAGGTTATACTACTATGGAAAAACCGATAACATCTTTAGTAATTAATGTTGGAATGGCAACAGACCAAGCAATAATTGATGAAGTTATTGTTACTGCAGTGGCTGTAAAGAAAGAAAAGAAATCAATTGGTTATTCTGCCACCACAGTAAGTAGCGAAACCCTAAATAAGGTAAAAGAAACAAACTTATTAAATGCTTTATCTGCAAAAACACCTGGGGTGGTAATTTCTTCGCAATCAGGCTCTATTGGTTCTGGTTCAAAAATTACTATACGTGGTGTTAGTGGATTATCAGGAGGAAGTCCATTATTAGTTATTGATGGAACGCCTGTATCTAATTTAGGCAATACAGGAACTAGAAACCAAATATTAGGAGGTGGTGTTGATCAAGGTAATAAATATAGTGAAATTAATCCTGATGATATTGAAACGATGACTGTTTTGAAAGGCGGTGCTGCAACAGCACTTTATGGTTCTCAGGCTTCTAATGGTGCAATTATTATAACCACAAAAAAAGGTGCTGTATCGAAAACAAAAGTGCCAACCGTTGAGGTAGGCGTAAACGTATTTACTGACCATGCTTTAGTATTGCCTAACTATCAGAATGAATATGCTCAAGGTACTAATGGCGTATATGTTTTGAAAAATTTAAATGGATGGGGACCAAAAATTAGTGCAGTGCAGGATCAAAAATTCCTTGATTTCAAAGGAGATTCTGTAACTCTAAAAGCAAATCCAAATAACGTTAAAGATTTTTTTGAAAATGGAATGACCTATATTACAAATTTTGCGTTAAGCAATGCAGATGAAACTGGAGATTATAGATTTGCTTATAGTAATGTTACACAAAGAGGAATTATACCTAATTCAAAATTAGGAAGGCATACTTTTACAATTAATGCAGGGAAGAAAATAAATAAGTATATTGAATCTAGAGTATCTGCGTCATTAGTAGCTAATAATACATTTGGAAGAACAAGACAAGGTTCAAATAACGAAAGCATTATTCCTTCATTAGTTTTAGGATTACCTAGAACTTTAGATATAAATGATGTTAAAAATCATGTTTTTGATGAAGTTGGAAACTTAGTTGGTTTAGATGGTGCAGCTTCAAATCAAGTAAATAATCCATATTGGATAACTCAAAATAACCCAGTATCAGATAAAGGATTTAGATTTTATGGAACTGGAGAAGTAATTATTAGACCAACGAGCTGGTATACATTTACAAGTAGAATTGGTACTGATTATATTTCAGAAAATAGAACTGCAATTACTAGAAAAGGTACTTTACGTATGCTTCCAGGAGCATATTCAACAACGGATATAGTAAGAAATCAGTTGAATTCTGATTTAATTAATACGTTTTATAAGAAATGGAAAAATATTGATGTTTCTTATTTAGTGGGACTTAATATTAGAAATGTATCAAGCAGATTGGTTGATATTGCTGCACAAGATATGGTAGTAGATCAGTTATATACTTATGCGAATGCTAAAACAGTAGTAACTACCGAATCTAAAGTTAAAACAAGATTGTTGGGTGTATATCACAATTTAAACTTAGGACTTTGGAATTCATTTTTTATAGATGCTAGTTTTAGAACGGACATAAATTCTACTCTTCCTAAGGAAAATAGAGTTTACAACTATTATGGCGTTAGTGGTAGTTTTGTTCCATTATCATTAATAAAAAATTATAACGATAAATGGGTAAGTTATATTAAACTTAGAGCTTCATACGCACAAGTAGGTTCTTCTTATTCAGCATATTTAACTAACTTCACTTATATTCCAGTAAGTTCAGTTTTTGGACAATATGGTACTAATTTAACATTTCCTTATGGAGATTTAGTAGGCTATGAAACAACAAGTGCTTATCCATCTCAAAACTTAAAACCTTCTAGGCAAAATGATTGGGAAGTTGGAGGGGAGTTTAATTTCTTTAGAAATAAACTAAGAATAGACTATTCTTATTATCAAAAAGTTACTAAAGATAATATCATCTCTTTACCAATTAGTGCATCTACTGGGTTTAACTCTAAAATTATCAATGCAGGTTCTGTATCTAATAAAGGTCATGAGTTATTGGTAACTGCAACAGTATATGAATCTAAAAATCGTGATTATTCAATTGGTTTAAATATGAATTTCACTAAGAATAAACAAAAACTAGAAGAATTATATCCTGGCTTAAAGGACTATGTTTTAACTTCTGGATTTAGTGGATTTCAAATTAAAGCAGAGGAAGGTCAAACATTTGGTTTATATGGTACAGCTTATTTAAGAGATAGTGCAACTGGCAAATATATTATTAATGCTGGAACTGGTCTAAGACAACAAGCACCTTCTCCAAAACGTTTTGGAGATATTTATCCTAAATGGAATATGGGGCTTGGTGCAGATATCTATATTAAAGGATTAACGATAAGTGTATTGTTTGACTTTAGAAAAGGTGGTGTAATGTATAGCGGTACTACTGCAGGTTTAAGAACTTCAGGATTAGCTGCAGAAACGGCTATTAACCGTGATGGAACTATTATTGATGATGGTGTTTTGTTAAATCCTGATGGAACTACTAGACCAAATGATGTTCCAGTAAGAAGTATGGAAGATTATTGGAAAAATAATTATCTAACTTCCATAACAGAGGCGAATGTCTTTGATGCATCTTATATTAAATTAAGACAATTAGCATTAAGTTATTCTTTGCCAGCTAAATTATTTGAAAATAGCAAAACTGTTAAAGGATTTACAATTGGAGTATCTGGTAGAAATTTAGCATTATTAAAATCAAATGTCCCACACGTTGATCCAGAAAGTAATGTTTTTGGAACTAGCTTAATTGGAGAGGGATATGAATTTTTTAATTCTCCATCTACAAGATCAATTGGTTTTAATTTAAATGTGAAATTTTAATTGTTAAAATACTATATATGAAAAAGAAAACTTTATTAATATGTTCTATAATGATGGTACTTTTAGTTACTTCATGTAGAAAAGGTTATTTTGATATAAATACAGATCCTGATGCAGCAACCACAGTAGATCCTGTATATCTATTAAATAACTCCGCAGGTGCTTATACCGCTGAAAGAATGGCGGAAGTTTATGGTACTAGATTATATACACAAATGTGGTTAGGTGGAGATTATAATTATTGGGAGGATGAGATTTTTATTGTATCACCTTATACTACAAATAATTTTTGGAGTACTACCTATACTGATGCCTTAACCAATGCTCAACAAGCATTAGAAATGTCTAAAAAGAAGTTCAGTAATCCCAAAAATGCTGTAGCTCAGATTAATGTGTGGAAAGCATTTATTTATTATAATACAACTATGCTTTGGGAAGATATACCATTCTCAGAAGTTGGTCAAATAGAAACAAATAGTGCACCACACTATGATAGTCAAAAAGATGTTTTAAACGGAGTTTTAGGCTTATTAGATGAAGCTATAGCAGATTTAGATGCATCTAATACAGAGAAATTACCAGACCCATGGTTTGGTGGAGATATTACAAAATGGAAAAAATTAGCTCGATCATTAAAACTTAAAGTATTAATGACTATGGTTGATGCGGATCCAAGTAAGGCAACTGATATTGGAAATCTTATTGAAGCAGGTGGTATGATGAGTTCTGCTGCAGATAATTGGAAGTTTCAGTATCTTAATGAATCGGGTAAAAAGAACCCGATTTGGATGATAGTTGAGAAGTATTATGGTAGCACACAAGAGGTATGGTTGGCATCTAATGTTGTCTTAAATATTCTTCAAACAGATAGTGATCCAAGATTAGAAAAATTTTATACTATCGGAGATGACGCATCTGATTACATAGGTATAGACCCATTTGAACCGATTTCTGATAGAGTGCCTGAAATTTCTTATGTTAGTACGGATATTATTAATGGAGGTTATCCAGATTACATGCATACTTTTGCCGAGCAAGAATTATTAATCGCTGAAGCAATCCAAAGAGGATTTGCATCTGGAGATGCAAATGCTAAGTATTTAAGTGGTGTTGATGCTTCTTTGAAACATTATGGTGTTGCTCCAGGAGATGCTTCTGCTTTTATTAGTACTCTAGCAGATCTTACTTCTTTGTCTTCTACAGATGCTCTTGAGGCTATCCATAAACAACAATATTTAAACTTATTTGATAGAACAATTGAGCCTTGGAATCAATGGAGAAGAACAGAGTATCCTGCATTAACAATTCCTCTTGATGCTTCTTTATCAGATATTATTAGAAGATATCAATATTCTCCTACTGAATTATCAAGTAATCCAAATGCGAAACCAAATAAGCCTTTAGATACAAAAATGTGGTTTGACCTTTAAAAATTTAAGTTATGAAAAATATATCAAAAATTATTTTAGTTTTATTTACCGTTTTTACAATATCATGTTCTAATGATGAGTTAGGAAATGTTGATCTTGGAGAGTATTATGGACCTTATATTCATTTTAAAAGTGGAGCAAAAGAAGTTATTCCTGCTGGAGATACTTTGGATATTCCTGTTTCTATTTATGTGCCACAATGGGAAAACTTTACGGTACAATATGAGTTAAGAGGTTCTTATAGTCAAACAGGTACATTTACAGTAGAATCAGGTAATAGAGAAGATTTGCTTCAGTTAATAATTCCAGTAAATCCAAGTATTACAAGTGATGTCGTAGATACACTTTTCCTAGTTTCAGCTACAAATGGTGTTACAATTGGAAGACAAAATGTTTCTTCTAATAATATTATCAAAAAACCTATTAAGATTATTGCACCTGATTCTGGTGAATAATTTTATTTTTTAATCTTAATCTTTATTACAAGAGGCTGTCCAAAAAATTTTTGTCAGCCTCTTTTTATTTTGGAAGTGATGGATTAAGATTTTGTTTAAGCAATCCCATCGCCTTCATTTTATTTTTCAGACAGACACTTTTTTTTAAATACCAAGATTCTGGTATTTAATTTTGTGAGTTATTTCAAATTTAATATTTATCTTTAAGCCAAAACTATTTAAATTTATTCTTGTTTATGAAGTATTTATCTATTCTATCTAATTTTTCAATTGCTTATGAAGTTTTTTTAAGAAGACAAAAAGTTTACTAAATATAAATCCCCATTTATGACAGAAAACTACTATAATTCCAAAAATCTTGCAATTTTGGCTAGACTTAGCGGTATTATTTTTATAGAAGTGTTAAATGACGATAAAAGTCATGTTAATTTGTATGCTTGCGCATTTTATAAATCTAAAAATATACAACAAAAGGAAGTTACGCCAATTTCTACCATTAGTGAATTTTTTATCACTAAAATTGCTATCAATGATTTAGGAGATGCTCTTAATAATTCAGGAAAAGTAAGCAAAATTACTTTGCTTTTTCCAAATATTGGTTTTTGTAGAAATATGTTTTATCAATTAGTAGAAATTATTAATGATAGCGGTATTAATTTTGAACTATTTTTTAATTTTAAAGTAAATAATAATTATTTACAATATTCATTTGATAAATTAATGAATATCGTATCAATATCTAATCTTCATAAATTAGAAGCTAATAATACAGATTATAAAATCAGAAATATAAAATGCGAGGGAATTAATTTTCTTATAAAGCGATTTGTTGATATAACTGCGTCCTTATGTGCAATGTTTATTTTATCGCCTATTTTTCTAATTACTGCTTTATTCATCAAATTTCATGGTGCAAAGTCTGTCTTTTATAAGCCAACTCGTATTGGTTTGCATGGGAAACCTTTTAAAATGTTTAAGTTTAAAAGTATGTATGATGATGATTTTTCAGGACTAAAATCTACAATAGAAAATGATCCTAGAATTACACCTATTGGACGATTTATAAGAAGACATAATATAGATGAATTGCCACAACTATATAACGTTTTAAAAGGGGATATGAGCTTAGTTGGTCCAAGACCACATAGAGTTTTCTTAAGTGAAAGTTTACATTCAGAAATTCCTAATTATTCACTTAGATACTTAGTAAAGCCAGGAATTACAGGTTGGGCACAAGCGAATGGTTGGCGTGGTCCAACTGAAACTGAAATACAGAAAAGAGAAAGAACATTACACGACATTTTTTATGTTGGGAATTGGAATATCTTCTTTGATATTAAAATTATTATTATGACTATTTTAGGAACTAAGTCTAAAAAGAATGCTTTTTAAGATATTGACATCTATTATAGCAAAAATGGAAATATTGCTTTACGTTCTTTAGGATAATCAGAAAAATTTTGTTTATACCATTTGTGGTGATGAAGCGCTCTTGGTAATAAATTGGATACTGTCCATATAAAAAAGGCAATTCCTGCCCAATTCCAAACCATCAACATAAAACCAAACCATTCTATCATTTCTCCAAAATGATTAGGGCAAGATATATATTTAAACAAAAATCCTTTAGGAATTTTATAATCCGTTTCTCCAGGTTTTCTTAGATGAATAAGAATATCATCAGATTTAAAATTGATGACAAATCCACTTATAAATAAAAATATTCCTAAAATGAAATTCCAATGCTGAAAATAATCTTCTGGATATATACTTACTTTTGATAGGTAATAACCAATTAATCCAGCATTGATTGAATTAAAAGTCATCGCAAAAAGAACAATTAATATAGGATTCAATTTCCCTTTTGTTCTTGTTCTCATTGGATAAATAAATCCTCTGTGTACATAATGTAAGGCATATAAAATGACAAAGAGTAATGAATAAATATTAGGATTAAAATATTTTATATAAAAAAAGAGGATAGCAACCAATGCCCAACCTTCCATTAATATCCAACCTAATCTATTTGGAACCATCGGTCCCCAAGTTGTTTTAGAATGTCTGCCATAAGGTGCAGAAACAAATAGCTGTATTGGGAAAATAATGAGTGCAATGCCTATCCAAATAAAGAGAAATTGCTGAATTGTAAAACTATCAAACATTGTTAAAACTATGAATTCTATTAAAAATATTAATGTGAAGGAAATTAATTTATATAGTTGTAAAGTTAAATACTGTAATCTCTGGAGGAATACCTAGTCTTCCGGGATAGCCAACATACCCCATGCCTCTATTTACATATAATTGTTGTTCTTTAATTTGATATAAACCAGCCCAGTGCGGATAAACAAATTTTGATGGAGACCATTGAAAATTTAATTTAGGAATTTCAACACCAAATTGAAAACCGTGTGTATGTCCTGAAAATGTAACATCTATAGATTTATAAGCTTCATTGCTTATAATTTCTTTGTCCCAATGTGATGGATCATGGCTAAGTAATAAATGTAAATCTGCTTCTTCTGCTCCAGAATAGGCTTTTTTAACATTTCCTTTTTTACCGAATCGCATAGAGTGTCCCCAATATTCCACACCAATAATTGCCATTTGATACCCACGATAATCCAATAGCTCATGTTCATCTCTCAATAATCGCCAGCCTAATTCTTTTTCTTGCATAGCTACCAAATCTTGTAGGTTCTTTTCTTTAGCAATTGTGTTTTCCCAATCGTAATATTCACCATAATCATGGTTGCCTAATATGGAATAAATACGTCGATTTGCATTTAGTTTTTTTAAAATTGGTAAAAATGGTATTAATTCATCACTTTTAAAATTGACTAAATCGCCAGTAATAAATATAAAATCAGGTTTTTCTGCATTGATTTTTTCAATCATATTTTCAATGTGATGAGTGCTGGGAAAGTTACCTACATGTAAATCAGAAATCTGAACAATTTTTAACTGTTTAAATTCATCGGGTAAGTTTTTTATTTTGATTTTTATATAATTCGTGCGAATATTATAAGCTCCTTTTAAAACACCATAGATAAAGCCACCAAATAATGAACCTCCTAAAACCAAAGCAGATTTATAGAAAAAAGTTAATCGGCTTATGCCATTTTTTTGTTGTATTTCCTTGTCAAACTTTTTATCTGCAAACCAAAAAAATAAGCGAATTAAGTCTAAAAGCAATAATATTGGGAGAATGAGGAATCGTGCTAAAAAAAAGGAAATAGAAAAACCAAACAATAAATTTTTAAACCAACTTCCTGCCCAATCTTTGTATCCAATAAAATTGGCAATAATTAATGTAATGTACGTTATGCTACATAAAAATAAATAGCCGAGAAGTATCTTTTTCTTATGTTTTGATTGGGCAAAGATATTTTTACTTAAATTGAAATAAAGGTATATATCAACAATAAAAATTACAGCAAAGAAGATATAGGGTATAAATGCTCTCATTTTGGTAAAAATAAGACGAAAGAATCTAATCTTTTTCTTAAATATAATTAAATCAAATTATAATAAGCATTTAATCTCAAACCAATAGTTAATCTTCCCAAGTAATGGTGAGATGACGTTTCTTAGATTTCTTAATAGGAGCTATTTCTATAATACTACTTCCAGGATTTTCTAAGTCAATTTTATTATACTTTGCCTTTCCCTGAATATTTAAGTTTTTAGTATATGGTAAGAAAATTAAATTTTTAGATTTAGATTTTTTAGCTTCCTGCCAATCGATTTTAAAGGTATTTCCTTGAATAGTTTGTTTCAATATTTGTCCAGTAGCCACTTGCATATATGGACGAAGTAAAACTTTTTGGAATAAAATCTGATTACCCATTTCTTTATAATAACTCCAATAAAAATCTCCAAATAATAAAGAATCTATTCCATCAGTCATTAATTTTGCGGCACCCATTAACTCCTTTCCTCCTGAATAGAAAGCACCCCACTCTCCAATTATGGTAGGTAAGTTTAGTTTTTTTCTTGATGTTGCTAATTGATGAAACATATATTCTACTCTATTTCCATCTGCTTCACCTGATAGTTCAGTATCTAATACAATATCATATAAATGTGGCATATAAGCCTGTTGCATACCTGCCTCAGAAACTGTACTTATAGAAGATGGAATGCCATTATTGCTAGAAACACTTGGTTCCTAAATTAAAATATGTTCTGTATTTACTTTACGAACAGCTTTAGCAAAATTAGTATAAAATGGCATCAAAGCACTTTTTTCAAAATGGCTATATATTGGTTCCATTTTCTCTAATACTTTAACAAAAACATCTTTATGTGTTAGATTTTGTAAGATAAAATTCTTTCCTTGTTCATCTATCCACATTCCTCCCACTTCTTCTACTGAGTATTGCTTTTCTGGATTAATTTTATTCAAAGCGTCCGTCATCTCCATCAACATCACTCCTAAAACTTGTTCTACAGAAGTTCCAATAAAAGGTTCATTCATCACATCAAAACCAATAATATTTTTATCCTCTTTATAGCGTTCTGCCAACATCGCCCAAGTCTTGATATAATGATCTTGTACGCCAATTTCATCTGCTGCAGGTGTATTCTTCCAAAAATTATCAAAAGAAGTTTGAACAGCTGGACTAATATAATAAGCATCACTCCAAACGCCTCCTGTATAATTAGGGAGGTCGTTGTCTAAGGTTGCCCATAAAGGAGCACCATTCCCAAATTTAATACTATACAAATCCTGATGCATATCTAAGATTACATAAATTCCATGTTGTCTTGCATATTCCAAACGAGTATCCAAATCTTTCAAATAAGTGGTATCATATTGTCCAGGATGAGGCTCTAATCCTGACCAATTTACGCCCATTCTTACAGTATTATATCCCCATTTATTAAATTGACAAATGCTTCATCTTTTGTTAAATTCAGAAATTTATTCGCCTTGTCCTTATTGACATAGTTCATGCCACGTAGCATCAACATACGACCTTCCGCATCTCTAAAAATTGTTCCGTCAACTCTTACATAATCTTTTTGAGCTAATAATTGTAAGCTTACTCCAAGTAATACGAATGTAATAATTACTCTAAATTTTAATAAATTTCTAAGAATCAACATATTATATTTCAATTTTGTATATTTTTTAAGTATAAAAAAATAGGAAGAGAATTAGATATCTCTTCCTATTCCACAAAGTTAAGTCTATTAAAAGGATTTAAAAAATTTTAGTAATTTAAAACTTTTCAACTACTATATATGCATTGCTCTATTTTCAGTTGCAGCCAAACAAGCTTCTTTTATTGCTTCTGTATAGGTTGGGTGAGCGTGGCTCATTCTGCTAATATCTTCAGCACTTGCACGATATTCCATTGCAACGACTGCTTCTGCAATCATATCAGCCGCTCTTGCTCCGATAATATGTACACCTAGAATTTCATCTGTATTTTCATCAGCTAATACCTTTACAAAACCATCAATATCCATACTCGCTCTCGATCTTCCTAAGGCACGCATTGGAAAACTTCCGGATTTATATTTTACGCCATTAGCTTTTAATTGAGCTTCAGTTTGTCCAACTGCAGCTACTTCTGGCCATGTATATACAACACCTGGAATTAAATTATAATTGATATGTGGTTTTTGACCTGCAATGGTTTCCGCTACAAAAACGCCTTCCTCTTCTGCCTTGTGTGCCAACATCGCACCACGAATCACATCGCCAATGGCATAAATATTAGGTATTGAAGTTTGCAAATGTTCATTCACTTCAATTTGTCCACGTTGGTTGGGTTGAATTCCAATATTTTCTAGACCTAAATTTTCGGTAAAAGGTTTACGACCTACAGCTACTAAGCAATAATCTGCTTCTATAGTAATTTCTTGTTCTTTTTTATCTAATGCGGTAACTGTTACAGATTTTCCTTTGTTTTTTGCACCAGTTACTTTGTGTGAAAGATAAAATTTAACACCTAATTTTTTCAGATTCCTTTGAAGTTCTTTCCCTAAATCATCATCCATTGTTGGAATTATTTTATCCATATACTCAACAACAGAAACTTGTGTGCCTAATCTTTGATAAACAGAACCTAATTCTAAACCAATAACTCCACCACCAATAATTACCATTGATTTTGGTAATTCTGGTAATGCTAAAGCTTCTGTTGAGGTAATAATTCTTTTTTTATCAATAGGTAAAGAGGGCAGTGATGAGGGTTTTGAGCCAGTCGCAATAATTGTATATTTTGTTTCTAGGATTTCTTCTGTTTTATCTTCTTTTTTTACAATAATCGTGTTTTTATCTTTAAATGAACCGTAGCCTTGATAAACAGTTACTTTATTTTTTTTCATTAGAAAATCGATACCACCACACGTTGTTTCTACCACTTTTGCTTTGCGGTCTATCATTTGTTTAAAATTAACAGTAGGAGCTTTCTCTAATTCAATGCCATGTTCTTTAAATGTTGAAACAGCGTTGTGATAATGCTCTGATGAATCTAATAATGCTTTTGAGGGAATACATCCTACATTTAAACAAGTTCCGCCAAGAGTTTTATATCTCTCAATTAATGCGGTATTAAAACCTAATTGTGCACAACGAATTGCCGCCACATAACCGCCAGGACCACTTCCAATAATTACAATATCATGTTTGTTCATATTCTTTTTTTTTATAAATTAGGGTCGTTGAAAGTATCAGCTTGTTTTAGGTCGCCAGTTTTAAATCCTTTCATAAACCAATACATTCTTTGTTCAGAAGTGCCATGTGTAAATGCATCAGGCACAACATAACCTTGTGATTGTTTTTGTAATCTATCATCACCAATAGCATTTGCAGCAGTTAGTGCAGATTTTATATCTTCTTGAGTTAAATTTAAGTTCTGTGCATAGTGTGCCCAATAGCCAGCTAAGAAATCCGCTTGTAATTCCAACATTACACTTAATCGGTTGGCTTCTCTTTTATCTACTCTTTGTTGCATACCATTGATTTTTGCAGTGATACCCATCATATCTTGCACATGATGTCCAACTTCATGAGCAATTACATAAGCATCAGCAAAATTTCCTTCCACACCAAAACGTTGGTTGAGTTCCGCAAAGAAACTATAATCTAAATAAACTTTTTTGTCTGAGGGACAATAGAATGGACCAGTTGCACTATTTGCACCACCACAGCCTGAGACTGTTTGATTTGTAAAAAGTACTAATGTTGGTTCTTTATACTGACTGCCCATTTCAGCAAATGTTTTGTTCCAAACATCTTCTGTACTAGCCAATACAACAGAGACAAACTCTTTTGCTTTTGCATCTTGTGGACTATTTGCACTTTGTTCAGTGCTAACTTCTTGTTGTCCTATATTTAAAACTTGAGTTGGGTCTCCACCTAAAAAGAAAATAATTAATGCAATGATTATTGTGCCAATTCCGCCACCAATAGCCACTTTTCTTCCCCCACCACCTCTACGGTCTTCAATATTTCCACTTTGTCTTTTGCCTTGAATATCCATAAATTATTTTTTATATAAACAAATATAGTTAGGATTCTCCTATCTTTTCTCCTCGAATTTGCTCCAACATTGTTCGCACTGTTGAGAAAGAAACAATTTTATCTTTAAAATAGTTTAGGGCATAATCTTTTTCTGACTTTGTAGCATGATAATGATTTAAGATATTAAATAAATGCATTTTCATGTGTCCCTGTTGGATTCCAACAGTTGTCATCGCACGCAAAGCTGCAAAATTTTGTGCTAAACCTGCAACAGCACAAATTTGCATCAATTCTTCTGCATTTGGATATTCTAAAATTTGCATGGCAATTTTTACTAAAGGATGCAATTGTGTTAATCCACCAACAGTACCAACAGCCAATGGCAAATCTATCCAAAATTTGAATATTCCATTATCAATGGAGCAATGCGTAAGTGAACTATATTGTCCATTTCTTGAAGCATAAGTATGCCCACAAGCTTCTACTGCTCTAAAATCATTTCCTGTTGCAATAATCATTGCATCAACACCATTGTAGATGCCTTTATTGTGCGTTGTTGCTCTGTGAGGATCAACTTCTGCAATTCTTACCGCTAGTCTGAATTTTTCAGCAAAAATTTCTGGGGACATTTGACCAAAAAATCCTAAATTTTCAATTGGACATTCTACTGTTGCCCTTGCGGTACAATTGGGCGTATAATTAGAAACAATACACAAAATGATACTTATATTCCCCCAATTTTTTTCTGCGACAATAGCTTTAAGTTGATGCCCAAACTCTTCTAAACAAGTATTGATAAAATTGGCTCCCATAGAATCTTTTGTATCAAAAGAAGCTTTAAGTTGGAAATAATTTGGTTCGTGCTGGGTCATATCCATCAGCTCAATATCTTGGATACCACCACCACGTTGCTCCATATTATGAGTGATATATTTTGTAGCTTCTAATAACTGCTTCTTAATATCTGGAAATAGATTTTTAAGTTCCTGATGGTTTGCGTCTAAAGTAAAATGCACTTGTCCAATTTTGGTTGTACCTAAAATCTCAGTTTTAAAGCCACCTCTTTCACTCCAAAATTTTCCGCTCATAGACATTGCAGCGACAACTGAACTTTCTTCAATAGCCATTGGCAAAGCATACCATTTGTTATTGATTAAAAAATTAGGTGCTATCGAAAAAGGAAAAAAGTAATTGGTGATTGTATTTTCTGAAAATTCATCTAATTTCTTTTGTGTATTAATGTCTCTATGCCAAAAAGAGATTAATTCCTCTTTTGTTGCTTGATTACCTTCCAAATAATTATCAACTAACCAATCAATTTTTTGGTCTTTTGTTAATTTAGAGTATCCGTTTATTTGTTTCATTTTTTAGTATTTAGTATTAAGTAGCAAGTATTAAGACTTCTGTAAATTAGGTATTAGTCTTACAACCTATTACTTACAACTACTATTTATCCATTAACCACTGTTTGAATGTAGTATAATCATTACTCATTTCGATAGATTGTTTATTGGTGCCGATTGCTTTTTTCAGGCGTTCTGGAATTTCTGGTGTAAAACCTAATATTGGTTCTACGACTTCACCAAATTTTACAGGATGTGCCGTTGATAAGATAATATTATTAGTATTTTCAGTTTTATTTTGATTTACAAAAGATTGCATAGCTAAATAACCAACAGCAGTGTGCGGGCAAATAACATATTTGTAATCATCAAACACTTGTTTGATGGCTTGTTTGGTTTGTTCGTCATTGACGCTAAATGCCTCAATATTTTCTTTTACAGCATTATAATTATTTCCAAAGAAATCTAAAACACGGAAAAAATTACTTGGATTACCAACATCCATAGCATTCGATATTGTTTGAACAGAAGGCTTGGGTTTAAATTCTCCTGTTTGAATATAATGTGTAAAAATATCGTTGTTGTTGGTTGCTGCAATCATTTTAGTGATTGGTAAGCCCATTTTTTTAGCAAATAAACCAGCAGTTAAATTGCCAAAATTACCAGAAGGAACAGTAAAATAAAGGTCTTTATTTTTATCTGCTAATTGTTTGTAAGCATAGAAATAATAAAAACTTTGTGGAATTAATCTTGAAATATTAATAGAATTTGCAGAAGATAAAGTTCTTCTTTCATTCAATTCTTGGTCTAAAAAAGCATTTTTTACAATAGACTGACAATCGTCAAAAGTCCCATCAATTTCTATTGCAGTAATATTTGCACCTAAAGTAGTGAATTGTTTTTCTTGGATATCGCTTACTTTTCCTTTTGGATAAAGAATCGTTACATTGATACCTTCTACATTCAAAAATCCGTGAGCAACCGCAGAGCCAGTATCGCCAGATGTTGCTACTAAAATATCCACTTCCTTATTGTTGTTTTTCAAGAAATAGCCCATCAATTGACCCATAAATCTTGCACCGAAGTCTTTGAAAGCTAAGGTTGGTCCTTGAAATAATTCTAAGAAAGCACTATTGCCACAATAATGTAATGGTGCATCAAAATGATACGCTTGGTCGATGATATTTTTTAAATCTTCGGAAGGAATTGCATTGCCAATCATATTTTTGGCAACTTCTAAAGCCATTTCATTAAAGCTGTAATTATCTAAATTATTCCAAAAACTATCTGCTAATTTTGGAATTTCATAAGGCATATACAAACCATTATCGGGTGGTAATCCTTTCAAAACGGCTTCTCTCAAATCTACATCAGGGGAAACGTGTTTGGTGGAATATAATTTCATACTATTGTTTTTTTACTTCGTTTAATTTTATGATACGAAGATGCTAAAATAAAGATAGAAATTTTATTTTAGGATATTAAGAGATATTTAGGTTTTTAATGACTGAGGTCGGTTTTTTGACTAATATGCAATTTGTAAAAATTGGATATTTCGTTTGTTTTGGCTTGGAATCATTAAAGTATTGGCATCTAATTGAACTGCTTTTTTTGGAATAAGGTTGAGTTTTTCCTTTTCTGAATTGAAGATGCTGACATGTTTTGAATTACCTAAAGGATTTATATTGTACTCTACAAAATTGCCAGTAGTAAAGATATCTTCGTTATAGATAAATTTTAATACATTTTCAGCCTCAAATAATGTAAAAGAAGAAAATATAGCGTCGTCATCTTCGCTTTGTTGAGATTTGTAAATATTCTTTTTCCAAAGTAAACTGCCATCCCTATTAATTGAAAAAATCATAATATCACCGATGGTATTGTATTGAGTAGAGCGAACTAGTTGTGGAATATTACTAATAAATGGATTATAGAAATTAGAATAATTATTGGAACGTTCTTGTCTAAGATAGGTAAATTCTCCCTCAACAATAAATAATAAACCGCCATCACTTCGAGGAATGATTTTTTTAGGCATTAATGTATAGATTTTATCTCTCCAGTTTTTAAAATCGTAAGTTTTGCTGTCTTTTACATCATCTTCTGTGAGATTGAAATATTTTTGAACCAAAACTTGATTGCTTTTTAAATCTAAAATATGATAATAAAACCCAAGATTATCTTTGTTTGTTGTATTTCTAAAGCCACTTAAAATATATAATTTATCATCATCTAAATCAGTTTCAGTGATTAGCTTTTTATATACTGTATTGGTGTTTTTTATTTCAACTTCATAAATTGTTTTATTAGTTGGATTGTAATAATTGACTAGATAGCTACTGAAATCGTAATCATCATTACTCCATTTATCTTGATATCCAAATACCGCACTGACAAACCCATGATTGTTGATTTTTACAGAACGAACAGAAACATTTTCTTTATCCGTTACTGTAAAAATACTTCTTGAGCTTAATTCAATGTCTTGGTTGAATGTTACAAATTGAATATGAAAATTCCCTTTGTTTCTTACTAAAGTAAAAGTCAATAATTTTGTTCTGTCGGCAGAAGTTTTAGCATAAAATGTGTTTTTATTATCCAAATGAACAGACAAAGAATCCAAAATGAGTGTACTTATTTCATTCAGATGCTCATTTAAAACTTTAGCTTTTAGATATTGTAAATTTGAAGAATTTTGAACATACAATACGACAATTTTATCATCTAAAAGTTGAACAGATTGAATACTTTTATTCTGAACACTGATGTCTTTTCGAGCTTTAGTATTCATTTTATCATCTAAAATGGCTAATTGATTGTTATTGTCTCCATAATAGTATATGATTGTACCAATATTATTTTTTCCTAAAATATCGACATCTAATATTTTGCTGGGCAATTTCTCTTCAGATGATAAACTAATTTTTTGAGCAAAAACAGTTGATGAAATACTCATCATTAATATCAACACGTAAATTGAAATAATACGTTTTAATTTTAATATTGATATTATAAATTTATGAGCCATAGAATTTGCATCTAAATTATATTATTTTTTTTGTCTTGGGTCTAATGCATCGGTTAAACCTTCACCAATTAAGTTAAATAAAGTTACGGTCAAGAAAATTGCAAATCCAGGAAATATAGCTACCCATAATTCTGATTTTCCACCACCTGCTAATGATAACAATTTTCCCCAAGTTAATGTTTCAGGCGGAATGCCTAAGCCCAGAAATGACAAAAAAGATTCGATTAAAATTGCTGCAGCAATACCAAACGCTATCGTGATTAATACAGGTCCAACTGAATTTGGGATTGCATGACGTAATAAAATTCTCCATTTTGGATAACCTAATGCTTCGGCTGCTTCAATAAATTCTAAGCTTCTAACCTTTAATAATTCAGCACGAATAAATCTTGCAATTTCAGTCCAAGAAGTCAAGCCAATTACGACCATCACCAAGAAAATACTAGGTTTGGCAATTGCAATGATGGCAATAATTAAAAATAATCCAGGAATGGAAACTAAAACCTCTATCAATCTTTGGATTAAAATATCAACAGGAATTGCTATTTTTTTCTTGAAAAAAGGAATCGGTTTTAGTATAAATCCTAATAAATAAGCCAAAATAAATGAAACTAAAATTATAATTAATCCTAACAATATTTTTCCAAAAGTAAAAGCATAAAAGAAACCAAAAAAGCCAGTAATAATAAACATAAATAGCGTGGCACGAGATGCTTTTAATCTGTTATCTCCAAAAAAACCAGCAATAGAGCCTAATAAAATTCCTATTACACTTGCAATTGACATAGAAACTAAGCCAACCATAAATGCAATTCGTGTGCCATGAATTAAAGCAGAAAGTACATCTCGTCCAATACTTTCAGTTCCTAACCAATGTCTCCATCTTATACTTTTTACATCTTGTTTGCCAAATGGAGAAACAAAACCAAAGTTTAAAATATCTTGAGTATTTGGAGAATAAGGAATTGGCGGTCGTATTGCAAAATCAAAATCAGCATCTATCCAAGAAATATTATTCAGTTCAGCATAAGGTTTCCCAATTTTTAAATCGACTAAATACTCATTGAAAATAGGAAAATAAGTTTTGCCTTCATATTTACAAACAATTGGTTTTTCATTAGCCAAAACATCAGCAAAAATGGCTATCAGTGCCATAAATCCGACAACATAAAGTGAAAATAATGCTCTTTTATTCTTTTTAAATTGACGTTTTACATACGACCAATAATCTTGTTTAAGTTCTATAGAATTTGCTATTGTCATGGCTTATTTTTTATCAAACTTAATTCTTGGATCAACCCAAGCATACAAAATATCTGCAATTAAATAACCAATTAATGTCAATATTGCAGAAAACATTACGATGGTATAAACAACAGGATAATCTCTTGCTAATAATGCTTCATACGCAGTTTTTCCCATGCCTGGAATGGTAAATTTAAACTCTATAATTACAGCACCACTGATTAATAATGGAAATACGTTTGCAAATAAAGTAATGATTGGAATTAAAGAGTTTTTCAAGCTATGTTTCCACAAAACAGCTTCTTCATTCAACCCTTTCGCTCTTGCTGTTCGGATATAATCTTGCGACAGCGTATTAATCATTGCACCACGCATTTGTCTAGATAAAAATGCTAGACCACCATAAGTAAAACAGATTATGGGTAGAATTAGAAAATGTGTCCTAGTCCAAAATTGTTGTATCCAAGACATTGTTGGCTCTAATTGACCAACACCATTTGCTGGATAAATATCAAAGAAATCACCACCACCAAAGAATAAAATTAATAAGGTTGCCACCCAAAAATTTGGCAAAGAATAGAGTATAAATAAGGTAGTTGAAATCCCTTGGTCCATCAAGCTATCTTTTTTTGCAGCTGAAAAAATTCCTAAAGGAACGGCGATTAAATAAGTTAAAATAATAGAAATTACACTCAAGATTAATGTCCATCGGACAGCTTTCCAAATCACTGTTTTTACAGGTCTGCCATCTTGATAAGAAATACCAAAGTCGCCTTTAAAAAAATTAGTAATCCATTGGTGAAATTGATTTTGTGTACCATACCAATGCAATGCAGGAATTAATTTTTTGTTGGGTGTTGCTTTTTCTTTAATTTGATTATAATCAAAATTAGTTTGTTGTAAAGCAGTTGCTAAACTACTTTCCAAAACGCTATCTTTTGCAATATTGCTTTTTAAATTAGTAAATGTATATTGTAATAATTTATCATCATTTTCTAAAAATAGATTTTGTACATCATCTTTGATATTGATTAAAATATCCGCATTTGTTGAATCACTAGGAATATCAGAAACTAAATAAGAAAACTTTTGAACTTGATTGTAATATATATTTATTTCATTCCAATTGCCATATTTTTTGATAAATTGATTTAAGTTTTGTCGTTGAAATTTTTTTGGTATTTCATATAAATTCTTTGGCATTGCTTGGTTGGAAATTGAAAAATAAAAGACTGGTAAATCTAATCCCAATTCGTGTCTTTTATCAATATAAGCTTGTTCAGAGGCTTTTTGACCAGCACTACTTCCAGCATCGTTGTTAGAATTGAGCATTTGTTCAACAGGATCACCAGGTACGTTCACACTCAAATAGAAAGTAGCTAATGCTATCACAAACAAAGTTGGGATAAAAATCAATAATCTTTTTAGAATGTATTTTAGCATCTTTTTATTTTTCTACTTTATAACCGTCTTTTACTTGTAATGTTCCAAACCAAATTCCAGGATAAACAGAACTTTCGATTACGCCTTTAAATCTCTTATGAATAATATTTCTATATTTTTGAACATACAAATAAATATAGGGCAATTCTTCGTGCTGAATCAATTGCCATTTTTTTACTAATTCAATTCTTTTATTTTTATCCATTTCTAAACGAATTTCATCTAATAATTTATCCGTTGTAGCATTTCCATAACTCATATAATTTGAGCCATCGATTGCACTAGAAGTATGATAAATTTGCTTGTCATCGCTTAGGCCAGGAGCAGCAACCCAACCTTGATACCATAATTGCACGTTGTGTTTTTGCAATTCATTCAAGTAGAGCGACCAATCTAATGGTTGAACGATGATATTTACACCTGCTTGTTTGTAGCTTTTTTGAATTAACAAACCTATCATCTCACGGATTGGATTACCACTATTATAGCAATATTTTAATTCAAATTTTATTTTTTTTCCATCAATTACTTTATCGAGTATGCCGTCATCATCGGTATCTGCCCAACCTGCATCTTTTAATAATTGACCTGCTTTTTTGGGATCAAAAGGATAAGGTTTAATGGTGTCATTATAATATTCAGTATGCGGTTGGATAGATGCAACGGTTCTTTCTGCCATATTATAAAAGACTTTTTCTATCATTTGGTCGATATTGGTTAAATAGGCTAAAGCCAATCGCACATTTTGGTCTTTTAATATTGGGTCTTTGTGGTTCATACCAATACATTGATATCCAAACATAACTGGATTTGATTTGATAAAATTTTTGGTAAATTTTGATGAATTATCTAAATCAATATAAGGCTTGATAGGTGTGGAGTACATAAAATCTAATTGTTCATTTTTCAATGCAGTAAATGCAGTATTAAAATCATTAATGACTTCATAAATCAATCGCTTTGGATACATTTCAAAGTGATGGTTTATTTTGTTCATTTTATCGCCCCACCAATCTTTTTTACGTTCTAAAATAACACGTTGTCCTGTTTGGAATGCAGCTAATTTATACGCACCAGAGCCTTGCATCATCGTTTCATCTCTAGCTGCTTTGTCAGAATTAAATAATTTTACAAATTCATCAATATCTTTTGCGTTTTTAGTTTGTTCGGTTGCATTTTTTAATTGTTCAAACGAATATTTTCTAAGAATATTTTTTGGGTCAAAAATATATTCTGGAAGAATTTCTATTTCATAAGGAAATGCAGTTAAGAGTTCCATGTACCTATCACAGATAAAAGTTATTTTTCTTGAATCTTCAGGGTAAGTAATAATTGATTTGATAAAATCGCAAGCAGATTGAATGTGAACAGTATTGGCTTTAGGCGCCATGACTGCTTTAATAGAAAATGCCACATCTTTTGCAGTAATTGGTGAGCCATTGTTCCAAGTTGCCTCTGGGCGTATATTAAAAGTAACTTCTAGGAGATTGCCTTTTTCTAATACTTTTGGTACTTCTGTTGCCAAAACTGGCACCAATTCTAAAGTTTTATAATCAAAATTAATTAATGTTTGAAAAATATAAGGTGCAATGTAATAATTGGTTGTTGCATCAGAAACGGTTAGAGGATTGATACCCTTTGGATCCGAAAGATTATGAATAACAACTTGGTCTTTATATACTTTATTTTTGCTACCGCCATAAAAATGAAATGTTCCAAAAATAAACCAAGCCAAAAATAAAAATAGAACTATATATAAAATTTTCTTTATGCTCATTAAATGTTAGTCTTCCTTACAAATGTAATAAGTTTATGGAATTTAATTTAATTTATATTATCTAAAAGTAAAAAACGAAAAATAAATTACTTAAAATCAAAAAAACAAATAGAATCTTTAGGGTAAGTTTTGACTAACTTTGTAAACTTTCCCAATCGCTCATTAGTTTTTCTAATTCCTTTTGTGCATTGCTCAAGCTTTTAATTAAATTTTCGTCGTATTGGTTTTTATCGGACAATAATTCAATTTGAGTTTCAATGTTTTTAATATCCAATTCTTTTAAAGCAATAGATTCTTCAATTTTTGAAATTTGATTTTTAATTCTTTTTGCTTCTTTATCATCTACTTTGACAACTTCAATTTTTTTGGGTTCTGCTTTAGGAATAGGATTTAGTTCCACTTCTCTGAATGATGCTAATCTTCTTTCCTCGAAGAAATCGTTTACATCACCGACAAATTCCTTTACAATACCATCATTAAATTCAAATACTTTATTTGTCAAGCCCACCAAGAAATCTCTATCGTGCGAAACCACAATAACGGTTCCTGGATATTTAGAAATTGCTTCTTTTAATACATCTTTAGCTTTCAAATCTAAGTGATTGGTTGGCTCATCGAGTATTAAAACATTACTTGGATTTAATAATAAATTTGCCAAACAAACTCTAGCACGTTCACCACCACTGAGTACCCCAATTTTTTTAGTAACATCATCTCCAGTAAACATAAATGCACCTAAAATATTTCGCACTTGAGCCCGAATTTCATTTGGTGCTGTATCTTCCATATATTGTAAAATGGTCAATGCTTTTGGCAATTGTTCTGCATGGTGTTGAGCAAAAAATGATATATTGACGTTGTGTCCAATGGTCAATTCGCCACTATTGTATTCAATTTCCTTGGCAATAATTTTAGCCATTGTTGTTTTTCCCATTCCATTTTTCCCTATAAATGCAACTTTATCACCACGCTCAATTTCTAAATTTACATCATGGAAAACATCTTTTTCTCCGTAGCTTTTCGCAAGTTTTTTTGCTAAGACAACAATTTTACCACTTTGTTGTCCCATCGGAAATTGAAAACGCATAGAACGCACATCATCTTGTTCTACTTCAACCACATCCATTCTGTCGAGTTTTTTTACCAAACTTTGAGCCATACTAGCTTTACTTGCTTTGGCTTTAAATCGTTCAATATTTCGCTCAATCTGTTTAATTTGGTCTTGTTGGTTTTTAAAAGTTTGCAATTGCTTTTCTCTTCTCTCTTCTTTTAAAACTAAGTATTTAGTGTAATTGGCTTTGTATTCATACATTTTGCCCAATTCTAATTCTACTGTTTTATTACATACATTATCTAAAAAAGTTTTATCGTGTGAAACTAGGATAATTGCTCCTTCATATTTTTGAAAAAACTCTTCTAACCAAAGTATCGATTCTATATCTAAATGGTTGGTTGGCTCATCGAGCATTAGTAAATCAGGATTTTGTAACAATAACTTTGCTAATTCCAAACGCATTGCCCAACCTCCAGAAAAAGTACTTGGAGCTTTTTCAAAATCTTCTCTTTTATAACCTAATCCTAATAATACGAGTTCCGTTTTTTTGTCTTTATCGTCAATATCTAAATGAACCAATCTATCGTTCAAATCACAGAAAGACTGAGAAAGATTCATATAATCATCTGTATCGTAATCCGTTCTTGTTTCTAATTCATGTTGAATTTTATCCAATTGTTCTTGTAATGCATTAATTTCTTTAAATGCAGTCTGAGCTTCCAACCAAACAGTTGGCTCGTGTTGTCCACGAATTTCTTGTTTCAAGAACCCAATTGTATAACCATTTGGTTTGGAAATGCCACCTTCTTGAGGAGAAATCTCACCATTTATAACTTTTAATAAAGTAGATTTTCCAACACCATTTCGCCCAACTAAACCAATTCTATCGCGTGGTTGAATAGTAAAAGTAACATTATCAAATAAAATACGACTTCCAAAAATAATAGACAAATTTGTTGCTTGTAACATGCCGCAAAAATAATATATTCCTAGCACCAAATAAAAACTAAACGCCTGAATTAGTTGAATTTGTTTGTTTTTTAATATATGAAATTGATGGTTGATAGAATTATAATTACGAAAAGTCAATGCATCTAAAATAAAATCTGTAACTTACATTTCTAAATTAGAAAATTAAGTAATGTCGTTTAATGTAAAATTAAGCATTGAAGAATTTGATGATAAGAATTATCAAATTAGACTTGTTGAACCTCTTGAAGAAGGGAAAGCCGTTTTAACTCATTATCTTCATAATCTTCATAACGGAGTTTCAAAATACTATAAAGACGGAGCGTTATCAGTACTTAAAAATTACATTGATTATAAGATTGAAAATAATTTTTCAATCCTACAAGATGAAGCTTTTCAGCAATTATTATTTGAAGTTGAAAATGTTCCCTTTCCAACGCCTGAAAATTACACGTTTAAATTTATTGACCTTTTTGCAGGAATTGGTGGCTTCAGAATAGCTATGCAAAATGTTGGTGGGAAATGTGTTTATACAAGCGAATGGAACAAAGACGCACAAAAAACATATTGTGAAAATTTCGGAGAATTTCCGTTTGGAGATATTACAAAAGAACGTGTAAAAAACTATATTCCGACTGAATTTGATGTTTTGTGTGCTGGATTTCCATGTCAAGCATTTTCGATTGCTGGTTATCAAAAAGGATTTTCTGATACTAGAGGAACACTTTTTTTTGACATAGAGCAAATAATTGAAAATCACCGACCAAAGGTCGTATTTTTAGAAAATGTTAAAAATCTAGTTTCTCATGATAATGGTAAAACTTTTAAAATAATCATAGAAATTTTAGAAGAAAAATTGGGTTACAAAGTGTTTCATAAAGTTTTAAACTCTATGACACATGCAAATATACCACAAAATAGAGAGCGGATTTTCATCGTTGCATTTGATCCAAAACAAGTCAAAAACTACAAAAAATTCAAATTTCCAAGTGAAATTAAATTGACAAAAACCATTCACGATATTTTGGAACAAGGCAAACAGGACGACAAATATTATTATCCTGAAACGCACCCTTATTATCCTGAACTTGCAAAAACGATTACTAAAAAAGATACTGTTTATCAATGGAGAAGAGTTTATGTAAGAGAAAATAAAAGTAACGTCTGCCCTACTTTAACAGCAAATATGGGAGCAGGAGGACATAATGTTCCATTGATAAAAGATGATTTTGGAATTAGAAAATTAACACCAAAAGAATGTTTCGCTTTTCAGGGATATCCAATGGATAAATACATTTTACCACCTGTTGCAAATAGTAAATTGTATATGCAAGCTGGAAATTCGGTAACAACAACATTGGTTGAAAGAATTAGTAACGAAATAATTAAAATATTATGATAAATATTTTGAATGCAAATTTTCAGTTAGAGAATGTTCTTTATCCAAAAAATATTTACGCTTTGAGAATAGAAGATGGGAAAGGAAATATATATGATATTTCTGTTGAACACTTTGGATTTTGTCCCAATATAAGTTCAGAAAGAGAGCAGTCTTATTATAATGACTATCTGTCAAATCTTGAGTCATCAGTAGTTCAAGAGTTTTTTAAATCTATCAAAAAAAGAAAACCAAAAGAGTATTCAAATTTGATAGAAGTAATGACCAATGATAAAGGAGAGCTGTATCACTATGCTTATGTAACAAAATAATGTTATGAAATCTTTCGCTGAAATTGATATAGAAAACAAAGGGAATTATTTAAAACTGCTTTCAGTAGTTTCCAAACTTTCAGGTCTTTTCAGCGAAAGTGCAATTCCTTTTATCAATTACCGTGTTGCTGAAAATATTTTTTGTAGAAGTTTTGACGCAGGAAATCTCTCTCGTTCCGATACTGCTTTTGATGCCAATTACAATTCTGTAGGAATTGGCTTAAAAACTTTTGTTTGTAATTCAAATAATAGTACTGAAAAAGTTGCAGAGTTTAATTCGCTATCAAGAGTTTTAGCCGAATTTAAAGGAAAAGATTTGGCTTATAAATTGGCTGAATTTAGAAATGAAAGAATTGATTTAGCAAATCGTTTATACAATATTGAAAGTTCGCTTTATCATATCGTTGCCCGAAAAGACAGCGAATTAGTGCTTTTTGAAACAGATTATGATAAAATCGACATCAAAATATCCATTCTGTAAAACAGAACAATGCAAGTTTACAATTTGAGGACGGAAAGAATTTGTATAGTTTCAATTATTCAAAAAGTACGCTTTTTAGAAAGTTTTATATTCCTCAAAATGCGTTCAAACTTCCGATTGAGATTTTAGACGACCCATACACTTTGTTGTTGGAATTATTTGAAGATAAGACTTTAAAATCTGCAACAGACAAGCTTGTAAGAGGTGTAAATTATGTGATTTTACCGCTTTACGGTTTTCAAAACAAACAAAAATTCGTGTTTGAGAAAAGTGGTTTAAACCAATGGAATGCAGGAGGAAGAAAACGAGATTTTGGAGAAGTTTATATTCCAATTCCAATCGAAATACATAAACAGTTTCCACATTTTTTCCTAACAGAGATGAATTGTTTGAACTTAAAATTCCAACAGGCGAAGTGTTTTCAGCAAAAGTTTGTCAAGACAACTCAAAAGCATTGATGACAAATCCAAATAAAGCACTTTCTGATTGGTTGCTTCGTAAGGTTTTCCAAGTAAAGAAGGAGAACTTTTAACTATCGAAAAATGAATGAACTTGGTTTTGATAGCGTAATTATCTGCAAGGATGAAAATGGTAATTACAAAATTGACAAAGCAAAACTAGATAGTTTTGAACAATTTATCTATGAAAAATAACAATTAATTCTTTCAGGAATCCAATATCATTTTAATTACATTTTCCACAAGTTAAATAACTCATTTCCTTTCCCAATAATTAATTTCTTTAATATTTTCGACAATATTTAGATAATTTTCATATCTAGTTGGTGCTAATCTACCATCGTCTAATGCCGATAAAACAGCACAATCAGGTTCATTAATGTGCATACAATTATTAAATTTACAAGATTTTGCATGTTCTTTAATATCTACAAAATAACCTGATACTTCTTCTGGCTCTACATGTAGAATAGAAAATTCTTTGATGCCCGTGTATCTATCACAAAAGTATTTTCAAAAATTGAATAAAGTGTAGCAAAAGTGGTGGTATGCATTCCTTTTTCCCATTTGCTTGAAATTTTGCCTGTCTTTAGTCGTAAATCTCCATTCACAGCATTCAATATTGTAGATTTTCCTACGCCAGAATGCCCTGAAATTAAAGTAGTTTTATCTTTTAAAATATTTTTAGCATTTCAATATCAGCCTTATCATTTGCACTTATTACATGAATAGGATAGCAATAGAATGATAAATTTGTTGCCATTCTTTTAATTTCTCTATATCTTTTTTTCGCAGTAAATCTTTTTTATTAATAATAATATGCACAGGTATATGATAACATTCAGCGTGACAATACATCTGTCCACAAAACCTAATGAAGTTCGAGGTTGCGAGATAGTTGCTACAATAAAAAACTGGTCGATATTTGATGCTATGATATGTCTTTGGTGTTCTTTCCTCGGTGATTGACGTATAATATAATTTTGCCTTTCAAGAATATCAGTAATTACAAATTCTCCATCTTCTAGTGTGTTTTCTAATAGGACAAAATCTCCAACTGCAACTGGATTTGTGGTATCTAAATCTTGTAATTTTAGTTTTCCTCTCAAACGACATTGGACTGTATTCCATTTTCCAACAATACAGCATACCAACTTCCTGTGGTTTGAGTTACTTTGCCTTTTTGTTGTGTTTTTAATTCCATGAAATCGGATTGGAAAATATATTCTCCATTTTTACTTTGCGTACTTTCTTTGTCTTTGTTTAAAATAGATATATCCAAAGATAGAAATAAAAATATGGAATTGCAAAATTTAAGAACTGCCAAAGTTCTTTTTCTCTATTAATTGGGCTTTGTCCAATAGTCGCATTTTTACTTCTCTATTTCTGGCTTCTATTAAATTATTATCATCGACCAAATATTCTACACAGTTTAAAATAAAATCTTTATTCGCATATTGTTGTTGTCCATATCTGTCATAACCAAGTGGGATTACTGAGCCTTTGCTGTCTAAATCATTGGCTATTACATCGCCATCTGCAATCACAATCATTTTGTTTTTGTAACTCTTTCCTCTAAATTCAATGCCTTGCTTGTCCAACAAACTTTGTAAATCAGAAGTATATTGATTAAGGAAAAGAGAAGTAAATCGCCTTCTAAAAGTGTTGCTAACACCACATCTTTTCTATTGAATAAATTAGGATTGGGTTTTTGTTTTGCTCCTAAAAGATAAATTTCAAAAGGCAGCGCTTGTGTTCTGGAATAAGTAGAAGTCGCTGCTAAAATTGTAGGATTAATATTAGGATTTTAAGCACATCAATCGAGCTTGAAAATCGGAACCAAATTGGGTCAATATTTTTCACAATCGGATGGTTGTTTCTGGAAACAGCTAAAGGATAAAACACCCAAGGAAATAGTTTTGGTTGAGGATTACCTCCAACTGTTTCTATAATTGGAATTTGAGTACAATATAAATCTAAAGCTAAATCGTAATTTATTCGCACACCATATCTAAATAAAATATCTTCGATATTTAATTCTAATGGTGTTGCCAAATATGTTGGACTTTGTTGGAAGTTTTGCAAGTCTGCTGTGTGATTGTCCATTAGCCAAATCACTTTGCCACCATGCATTATAAATTGGTCGATTAAAAATTTTTCTTCATCTAAAAAAACTGTTCTAGGTTTAGCAATAATTAAAATATCAATATTGTTCTTAAAAAGTGTTCTTCGCCTAATGCAATTACGCCAACTTCAAAGTTTTGTAAGGTTAAAGTATTTACAATGTCTTGTAATTTTTCATAAGGTAATTCATCATGTCCTTGTAAAAAGCAATTCTAGGTGGTGTTTTCTTAATCAGTTTCTGGATTGAATTTGCTAGTTTATATTCTAAAAATTGATGGAATTATCAATAGAACCTTGAGCTCCAAACGTAAATTGATTTTCTAAAATTTGAATGGGTATTTCTCATTATTCGCTTTTACAATTGCACTCGGAAAATTAGTTTTCGACAAACCCACTATTGGTATTTACTTCTAAATTGATTGGCTTTACACCTTTTTGAACCAATGCTTCAATTTTCTTTTCCTTATCTTTCTTTATTGCATTAACATCAATAAATTTATAGGTAATCTTTCCATTGGAATAGGAACGAAATTCTTGTAACAATTCACGCGTTTCTTTTTTTAGTCTTTTCATTCCAGCTGGCAAATCTTTGCCTTCTAAATAGACTTCTACTTCCACATTTTGCTTTAAGTTGCTTAGCAATTTTTTCGTGGCTGGTGTTAATGTATATCGTTTCTCTGCAGTTAAATCCCATCTTAAGAAAACATTATTAGAAATAATATTTATAACTATTACAACGAGTAATGATAAGATTAAAGTATAGATAGATTTTTTTAAGTAATAATTCATTTTGCTACTTTATTATAGAAGTAATTCAACATAACACTTCTAATGCTTTTAAACTTTTTTATTTAATTAATTCCATTTTCTAGATTCTAATGAGGTTCTGCATAAAATTAAGAATAAGGTTACAATACTTATAAAATAAATGATATCTCTTGAATCTACGACACCTCTGCTGATGGATTCATAATGTGCCCCTAACCCGAAGGATTGTATATAATAATCTAATTTTCCAGAAAATACAGACAATGAACTTAATTGAAAAAAGGCATCATACATCAGGTAGCATAAAAAAACGCCTAATAAAAATGCAACTATTTGACTTTTGGAAATTGAAGAACTGAATAAGCCAATCGCAATAAATACACTACCTAAGAAAAATAAGCCGATATAAGAACCTAAAGTTGCTCCAATATCTAAAGGAGCATTTTCTAAACTCAACAATTTGATGCAGAAAAAGTAAGTAAAGGTCAATATAAAAATAAATAACCAAAGTGTAAGTGCTGCAAAATATTTACCTAAAATAATTTGTGTGTCTGTTATTGGTTTCGTTAATAAAAATTCTAAAGTCCCAGCTTGTTTTTCATCAGCAAAACTACGCATCGTGATTGCTGGAATTAAAAAAATCAAAATCCATGGAGCGAGCGTAAAGAAATTTTCCAATGTAGCATATCCGCCTTCAAAAATATTACCTTGAAAGATAAACAGATTTAGTCCTAATACAATGAAAAAAACCAACATGGTTAAATAACCAATAATGGAACTGAAAAATAGATTAATTTCTTTTTTATAGATTGCGGTCATTGATGAAATTTATTGTGTCAATTGTCTGAAAATATTTTCAAGGCTCAGGCTTTCTTCTTGCAAAGTTAAAATCGAATTGTTTCCACCTACAGCAATATCAAATATTGACTTTTTTGTTAGCAGAGGGTTTTCGGAATCGATTTTGAAAAGTGTATTATTTTCGGCACTTTCAATAGCAACAACTGCATTGCATTTTCTTACAATATCTATCTCCACAGCTTGCTCAAATTTTACGATAATTTTAGTGATTGGATTCACTTGACTTTGTAATTCCTCAACTGAATTATTTGCAACAATTTTTCCCTGATTAATGATAATTACTTGGTTACATACAGACGTTACTTCTTGCATAATATGCGTTGAAAAAATTATTGTTTTTTCCTTTCCTAAATCTCGTATTAATTGCCTAATGTCTGCTAATTGATTAGGATCTAAACCAGAAGTTGGCTCATCTAATATTAAAATTTCAGGATTGTGAATCAATGCTTGAGCGATTCCTACTCTTTGTTTATAACCTTTAGAAAGTTGCCCTATTTTTTTATGTTGTTCTTTTCCAAGACCTACCATTTCAATAACTTGTTCAATTCTTTGAGTCTTGTTTTGAGAACTTTTAACTTGTAATTGATGTGCGAAATCTAAAAACTCTATCACATACATATCAAAATATAATGGATTGCTTTCTGGCAAGTAGCCAATTTTTGATTGTACTTCTTTTGTTTGAGTGGTAACATCTAAGCCACAAACCTCAATTTTACCCGAACTTGGTGGCAAAAAGCCAGTAAGCATTTTCATAGTGGTAGATTTTCCAGCACCATTAGGACCAAGGAAACCCAAAATTTCTCCACGACCTACTGAAAAGGAAATATCATCTACTGCCTTTTGAGTATCAAAAATTTTTGTTAAATGCTGTACATGAATAGCCATTGCACAAAATTAACATCTTTGATAGAATTAATTTTATTAATTTTAGTGAATATTTAAAATACATGAAAACTCTAAAGAGTTATTTTTTACTTATATATTTTGGCTTATCTTGTTGCTATTTTGGCTTCGCTTCTGTCCAAAATGAATCTGTTGGTGTTTTTAATAAAGTTTGGATTCGTGATGGCATTCAGGTTGTTTTGCAAAAAGGGATTGTTCCAAAAGTGGAAGTTTCATCTGACAAGGATACTGAAAAGTCTATCGGCATCCAAAACACGAATGGAAAATTGATTATCAAACAAAAAGATTCTTGGTCAAATTTCCTTTTACGGAAATTAAAGCCATCAAATGAATCTTTAAAAGTAATAGTTACTTACACTAATATCAATGAGATTTTTATTTCAGGAGCTTCTTCTGTTGAATCCACGGATATCCTTGAATCAGAAAATTTATTAATTTTAGTAAGTGGTGCAAGTAAGGTTAATTTACAAACCAAATCAAATTGGTTAAGTTTAAATTTATCTGGCTCTAGTTATTGTAAAATATCAGGAAGTTGTACCAAACTAAATATTAAATCAACTGAAGCATCAAGAGTATTTGCACGAAATTTATTAAGTAGTGATGTGAGTATCAATTTAACTGAAGCTTCAAATGCAGAAGTTTATGCCAAGAATAATCTTGCTTTAAATATAAGCGGTGCTAGTATTTTAAAGTACAAAACGGAAACAACAACTAAAATATCTAAGACTATCAGTGAATAAGACTGTCATTAAATTATAATTCCCATGATGCAAAAACATTTTCTACCAATTTTATTCATTACGTTTCTAATTAGTTTCTTTTCCTTGTCTTCTTGTACCTACGAAAATATGCCTATTCCAGATATTGAGCAATATACGATTGATACCGTAATGACTCAACCGATACATCAGGATATATTTATGGAAGGATTTATGAAAATAAATCAGAGCAAGGACGAATTTTTGAAGCATATACGGCAACATCTTACTTAAATGGCGATACAATTCTATCAATTAGCACGACCTATAAGAATCAAAAATTATATATCCTTTTTAATTCTAATCAATTAGGAAAATATACTGCATCGCCAGATGTTTCTAATCCGATGTCATGTTTTATTTTATTTGATAGCAATGTTTCTAATCTTACAGATTTGCTAGTGAATCTTAGAGTTGGAGAGATAAAGCTTAACTCTTTTGATAGCGTAAATAATATTTTTAGAGGAAAAATTAATGTGAGCAATATTGGTTTTGGAACGAATACTTATGACATTCGAGGAGACATTCTTCTAAAAATTAATTTGACTTCCTTTCCAACTACGCCTTAACTTTTTCAAAATATTGCCAAATTACATCATCTTTTGGAACAGGAGCAATGATAGAAATTTCTTTCATACTTATAGGATGGATAAATTCTATGCTCCTTGCATGTAAATGAATAGAAGCATTTTCATTAGGTCGCTCAAAACCATATTTTAAATCTCCTTTTATAGGAGAACCAATTTTGCTCAATTGTGCTCTAATTTGATGAAATCTTCCAGTAGTTGGATAGACTTCCAATAAATGATATTTATCTGATGATGTTAAATATTTATATTCTAGTTCACAAATTTTAGAATGTGCAACTTCTTTATTAAAAAGCTTAGCTCTTTTTCGTGCCTCGTCTTTTTGATGATAATGAATTAAAGTAGCCGTGTTAACCTCTGGTTTGTTTTTTACAACAGCCCAATAAGTCTTTTTTACATCACGTGTTCTAAATAAGTTTGTCATTCGAGAAAGAGCCTTGCTTGTTCTTGCAAACACAACGACACCACTTACAGGTCGGTCAATACGATGCACAACACCCAAAAATACTTCGCCAGGCTTATTATATTTTTCTTTCAAATATCGTTTAACCGGTTCTGTTAAAGGTTCATCTTGGGTAATATCTGCTTGTACAATATCTCCTGATTTTTTATTTACAATGATAATATGATTATCTTCGTATAATACTTCTAAAGCCATAGCTCAAAAATAATCAAAAATGAATAAACAGCCAGTTGTAATTTTAGGAATGCATCGTAGTGGAACGACTATGATAACTAAAATATTGGAAAATCTAGGCTTATATGTTGGTGAGGAGAAAGAAGAAAACCACGAAGCATTATTCTTTTGGGAAATAAACAATTGGATTTTTGACTTGCATACAGCTCGACCTGAGTTGCCACACAATATGCAATTTACCAATCCAAAAACAAAACAAATTATAGAAGAATCCTTGCAATATTTTGTTCAATCACCAAGAAAAAAGAAATATCTAGGAAGCCTAAACACCAACTACCAATCACTTCAAGCATTAGATTTTAACTTTGGCTGGAAAGACCCTAAAAATACTTTTACCTTAGAGTTTTGGAAATCTATTTTTCCTAACCCAAAAATTATCCATGTTTATAGAAATCCTATAGATTGTATTTCCAGTTATATTGAAAGAGATTTGGTGATGAAAAATCAATTCCAATGGGATTGGAAGAAAAAAGTGAAACGAAGGTTTTTGATTACACATAAATTTAATTATAATTTTCGTTTGTATAATTTAGAACAGGGTTATCAACTTTGGCAAGAATATGTCCAAAAAGCAATTGACTTACAAAAGGATAATTCCAATTATTTAGCTATTCAATATGAACAATTTTTGAAGCAACCTGAAATTGAAATCCAAAAGATGTTAGCGTTTTGCAATTTATCTCCATCAGAACAAGTCATTCAACAACAAATAAATACCATTCAAAAAGATAGAGCTTATGCTTTTGTTTCTAATGAAAAATATGTAGATTTCTATCAAACTATTAAAAATGATAAATTGATTGGTCAATTAGATTATCAGAATATCGTGTAATTGATGCAGGAAAAAGTAGATATATTATTGGCAACTTATAATGGAGAAAGGTTTCTTCAGAAACAAATCGATTCTATTCTACAACAAACCTATTCTAATTTTACAATTTATATTAGAGATGATGGCTCAAAAGATGGTACTATAAAAATCATTAAAGATTATGCACAGAAGTATCCTAATAAAATAATATTTATAGAAGATATCTTAGGAAACTTAGGCGTTACACAGAATTTTAACGAGTTGATGAAATATAGCTCTGCTAATTATATTGCATTTTCAGATCAAGATGATATTTGGTTGCCTAATAAAATAGAACAATCTTTAAAGGTATTAGCCGATTTAGAAAACAAACATCAAGGAACTCCCGCTTTTGTTTATAGCGATATGCAAATTATTAATGAAGAGGATCAGTTTACATATCCTTCTTTTTGGAAATTAGCCTCTTTGTCTCCAAAGTACTTTACATTTAATAGACTTTTGATGCAGAGTATTCCTCATGGGTGTACGATTTTGATGAATAAAAGACTAAAAGAAATAGCCTTTCCTATTCCACAAAATGCTATTTTACACGACCATTGGTTGTCTTTGGTTACTGTAAATTTTGGAATCACAATGCCAATTCTCGAACCGCTTATTTTATTAAGAAATCACGGAGCAAACCTTACTCAAAAAAAGACAAATAATTTTAAAAGGCTTCAACGTTTTTATAAAAATTTTGGAACTAATGATGAGTATTTAAAACATCTAAATCTCAGAATTGAGCAAGGAAAATCATTTTACAATGAATATTTTAATCAATTAAGCGTTGAGAATCAACATATTTTAGAACAGTTTTTATTATTAGAGACAACATCTGGCTGGAAACGGAAAATGATTTATATCAAAAATAAATTTTATAGAACGACATTTTTTCATACGCTGAAAATGATTTGGAGAGCATAATTTATTAAATTTAAATAATGGAAAATATAAAAAAATGTGATTGGTGTTTGGGGAAACCACTTTATGAAAAATATCATGATGAAGAATGGGGAGTTCCAGTTTTTGACGACCAAAAGCAGTTTGAATTTTTAGTGTTAGAATCTGCACAAGCTGGATTAAGTTGGTACACTATTTTACAAAGAAGAGAAGGTTATAGAAAAGCTTTTGTAAATTTTGACTATAAAAAAATTGCCAAGTTTTCATCAGAAAAGATAGAAGAATTAATGCAGTTTGAAGGTATTATCCGTAATCGTAAAAAAATTGAATC
>JACJXS010000008.1 GCA_020636545.1 Chitinophagales bacterium | reverse complement strand
GCCTTTTGCTCCAGATCCTGATTTCTCTGCATACAAGGCATACGGTACACTCATTAATTGAGTTGTACCACTTATACTGTAATTTGTTCCGCCTGCTATATCTGTTTCTGTTTTTATAAAAAATGGCCCCTGAGACCAATTTATATTAGCAAAAACACCTGATACAACTGTACCTCCACCAATTTCAGTACTTGCCAAACCATTACTATTCGTTTGTACAGAGTGCGTTTCTCTATAAACTACACTTCCTGTTGCAGAGCCTTGTAAGATACTAATTCTCATCCCAACCTGTTGATTAGCTACCAATGCACCTCCTCCATCACGAATGACAGCTTGATAACTCATCTTTTGTGGCGACTGAGCAATGACTACTGAAACCAATAGTATTGCTAGAATTGATGTAATTAACTTTTTCATATACTTAATTTTTTATTATTTTAAATGATTTCATTCCACCTGTCTTTTCATCTACAACATTAAGTAAATATGCAGCACTTGCTAAATGACTCATTTGTATCACAGTTTCCGTATTGACAACTTTATCTGCTGACAATAATCTGCCTTGTAAATCAAGTAACTGAAAACTTAACTGTTCATTTTTTAAGCCTTCTACTTTTAATGCCAGTTGATTGGTAGTTGGATTAGGATAAACGGAAAGTGAAACCGTTAGAACATTCCCTTTTACTTTGAGTAAATAAATCTCATAAGCATGTTGTACGCCTGCTTCAATTAATGCAGTATTACTTTTGTCTGCCGTATAAAAAATCTGACCTATACTAGAAGCTACTGCTCCTCCTGCACCAATTGCATTGCCACCTGATGTATTTATAGAATTTTGAGCATAAGAAAAGTTTAGCACAAACAACCCAATGCTAAACAAAATAATATTCATAATTTTTAACTTTTCCATGAGTATGTTTTTTAAAGTTTAATAAATGGAGGAGGGGTTCTTCGAACCAACTCCTCCCAATTGCAAGAGTTTTTACTATAATCATTAGTTTTGTTTCTTTTGCATTTTTTCTTGTTTTCTTTCAGATAGTATGGAATATTCTCTGCTAAGCCAACATACCCTTTTAAGATTAAACTGTTTTTAGACTTTATATCACTTATACCTTCTTTTAGTGCATGAGGGTTTTTGTTATTCGTAATTGCTTTAGTAGAAGTAACTACAAAATAGAAGGTATAAGAATATGGAATTAGCTTTTTCATTGACTTAAATCATTAAATAAAACCTATACAACTAAAATTTTTCTTCTATGTAAATTTATATTGTACTATTCATATTTGTGGTTTTTAGGCAGTTTATTGAGTGAACCACCTAAAATAAAGCATGAACCTCCCATTTTTATACAGAATAAATACTTAAAATTTTATATATCTTTACATAAAGTGGATTAAATAGAGCCTTATGTTTAATAAATTATTGAGTTTAGTATTTATACTATTTATTTCAACATCTTTGTTGGCTCAAATTGTCCATATAAAAAATGCATTACAAGACGACAAGCTCTCTATAGATAAACGAATAGATTACCTTATAAAAATATCTAAAGCTTATGAAAATGAACAACAAGATAGTGCAATTGTTTATGCTGATTTAGCCTATTCTTTATCCCAAAATGGTAAGAATAAAATTAGCTTCGCTAATGCCATTATTCAAAAAAGCAATATTCTTATTAATTTATCAAAAGAAGAAGATGCAATTAAAATTTTAGAGAAAGCTTTAGCAATAGGATTTCAAGAGAAAAATAAAAACCTAGAAGCTACTGTTTATAATGTACTTGGCAAAGCTTTTAATAAAAAACCTGATTCTGCAATTTTATATTATAACAAAAGTATTGTACTAGCTAAAGAATTAAAGGATAAAGATTTAATTATAAAAAATAAAATAAGAATAGCCCTAATCTTGTTGCACCAAAAAAGGCATCAAGAGTTAGCAAAATTGTTTGATAAAATAATTCCTGAACTACAAAAAAGCAATGATATCAACAGCTTAATTGAAGTATATACTTATATGGCATTTGCATTCAGAGACTTAGGAGAACAAGAAAAAGCCTTATATTATGCTGAAAAATCATTAGGCTTTACAGAAAAATCAGATAACAAAAGACTCAAAGCGTTTGTTTTTAGTAGTATTGGAAGTGGAGTCACTAGTTATTTTAAAACATTTGAAGAAGCTATTCCATTAGTGAGTAAAGGATTGGCTTTCGCTACTGAAATTAATGACAAAACACTCATTCAAGATTGCAAAAAAAGATTAGCCATTTTATATTATAATAATGACGAATATGGTAAGGCAGCAGCTATCGTTGATAATTTACTTCCTACGACAAAAGACCCTGATATTATTGAACTTAAAGCCTCAATTTTATATGAAAATAAAAATTATGTAGAAGCCGATAAATACTTTGCAAAAGCATACAAATTATACGAAAAGGACAAAGCCTATATTCAACAGAAATTATTACTACAAAATAAAATAGACAACAAACTAGCATCTATTGGCGATGAGAGTTTAACCAGAGATTTTACACTTTTAGATTCGCTTTCAACATTAATTTATGATACAGAAAGTACTGAGCAACTTTTTGATTTAGAAACAAAGTATAGAACCTTAGAAAAAGAAGCAGTGATTAATAAAAAGGAGTTAGCACTGGCTCAATCTAAATTGAAAATTTGGTATATATCAGGATTGGCCTTGCTTCTATTAATAGTTTGGTTCTTTAGTATTCTATTTCTAAGAAATAAACATAAAAGGAAAGACTTAGAAGATGCTAACCTAATTTTGGAATTAAAACACAACTTAAATACAAGTGAGTTATCCAATATCAACAACCAACTTAATCCACATGAAATTAAAAATTTGATTACAAGTTTTGCTCCTGATTTAATCACTAAAGCTCCTGATGCCTATAAAAAAATGATAAAATTATTTAATGTAACAAGAGCATCTTTGAGTGATAAAATCACAGAACCTTTGGAGATACAACTGCAACAAGCTAATGATTATCTAGAACTCCAACAAAGTATAAGTCCTTATCCGTGGGAATTTAATTTTGAAATAAATTTAGAACAGCTAGACTTTGAACTCCCAAGATTATTATTAAAAAATATGGTAGAAAATGCTGTTAAATACGGTATGAAATCATTAAAAGAAAATGGACAAATTATCCTAACTGCAAATATTATTCAACAAAAACTAGAAATAATAATAAAAGACAACGGCATAGGACTTAATAGTAATAAACCCTCTGAAAGTACAGGAATTGGATTAGCTTCGTATAAAAGATTTTTTGAACTCATCAATGCTCATAATAAGAAGAAAGCTAGTCTAGCACTGAAAAGGGAAAATGCTTGGACAATCGTAGAAATTTCAATACCTTTAGAATATCAATATTAGTGAAATATGATATATAAATACTTAGTAATTGAAGATAATCCCAGAGAAATTGAATTATTGGATATTTTAATGCAAGAATATCCTGAATTTCAAAAAACCATCGTTACTTGCGATTTCAAAGAAGGTATTAAGGAGATATTAAAGCAAAAACCTGATTTAGTATTTTTAGATGTTGAATTACCAAATTTTACTGGATTTGAATTATTAAAAGAACTTCAAAACCATTTGCAAGAATTGCCTGAAATTATTATGGCAACAGCTTATGAGAAATATGCAATGGGTGCTGTAAATGAAGAAATTTTATATTATCTATTAAAACCAATAGACCCTGATGAGCATTTTAAAGCCATCAATAGATTCCTTATCAAAAAGGCGAAACAAAATAAGGAAATTGCTATCAAAACTAACAAGGGTTATTTTTTTCTCAACTTTGATGATATTTTTTTAATAAAATCTGCTTCCAACTATACTTATTTCTATACTAAAAATTTACAACATATCATGGTTAGTAAAACCATGAAAGAATATGAACCATTTTTATCTGATGAATTTATAAGAGTGCATAAAAGTTATATTATCAATTCTAAATTTCTAAAATTTCTAAATACAACTAAAAAGAAAGTTCAACTTGCCGTTCCTAAATTAACTTCTTTAGATACAAAAGATGCTTTCATTAATTACTTTACAGATTTATTGTGTGAAGAAAACAATATTGAAATTCCAATTGGCGATGTCTATTTAGACAAAGTAAAAAACTCAGTTCTATTCAATAAAATCAACTAGTTTAGATTTTATTTCCTCATTAACATTTCTATTTCTTCTACTTCAATTGGAATATCTCCCATCAAATCAATATTGCCATGTTCGCCAATATAAATATCATTTTCAATTCGGATTCCAATGCCTTCTTCAGGAATATAAATACCTGGCTCACAAGTAAACACATTTCCTACTTGCATCGGTGCATATCTATTACCAATATCATGCACATCAATTCCCATAAAATGAGAAGTACCATGCATAAAATATTTCTTGTATAAAGGATTATTTTTGTCTTGTTTTGCAACTTCATCTTTTTTCAATAATCCTATTTGGATTAATTGCTCTTCCATAACCAAACCAACTTCAGCATTATAATCAGCAAGTGTTTTACCTGGTCGTAATAATTCTTTTGCTTGGTTCATCACAAATAAAGTAGCATTATATACTTCCTTTTGCCTTGGAGAAAATTTGCCATTTATAGGAATTGTTCTAGTCATATCTGATGCATAATTGGCATATTCAGCACCAAAATCCATCAATACTAAATCGCCCTCTTTACATACTTGATTATTATCGACATAATGTAAAACACATGCATTTTTTCCTGATGCAATAATTGGAGAATAGGCATGTCCATTTGCACCTTGACGTATAAATTCATGAATAATTTCGGCCTCTATTTCAAATTCTTTTACGCCAGGTTTCATAAATTGCAACACGCGAATAAAAGCATCTCTCGTTATTCCACAAGCTTTTTTGATGACCTCAATTTCTATTTCGTGTTTTACAGCACGTAACTCAGCCATAATTGGACCCAATCTTTTTATTTGATGAGCAGGAAATCTATTTTTTAAATCATTTGCAAAACGTATATCTTTATAGGGTACAACATTACTAGCTCTATCATTTTCATTGATATTGACATAAACATTCTCACAATAAGACATCAAAGAACCCAATACGGATTCAAAACTTTCATACCAATAAATATGCTCAATTCCAGATGCTTGTCGAGCTTCTTCGATGGTATATTTATGTCCTTCCCAAACTGCAATATGCGCATTTGTTTTTCTAATAAATAAAGCCTCTTTATATGCTGAATTTGGGCAATCAGGATAAATAATTAAAATAGTTTGCTCTTGGTCAATTCCTGAGAGCCAAAACAAATCAGGATTTTGTCTAAATGGGAAACTTTGGTCGGCACTTCTAGGCATCTCATCATTAGCAAACAAGATAGCCATAGAATTAGGCACTAATTTTGCTTCCAATCTTTTTCTGTTGGCAACAAAAAGTTCAGGATTAATTGCTGTATATTTCATAGGTTATGAGTATTGAGTAGTAAGTATTGAGTAGTAAGTCAAATTCTCTTACGATTTATGTCTTACTACTTGTTTCTATAAATTAAGCTCTTGCCATTTGCTTATTAATTTCTCTCAATTGTTGCTTGATTTCGTCATTTTTGATTTTACAATTATTGGCTCGTCTTAAATATTCTTTAGCCACTTTAATTTCACGTCTTTGAGCATACAAAGAACAAAGTTGTAAATATGCAGTCGCCTTATTATCATCATCTGGCAATCCTTTTTGAATTGCAATTTTTAAATTCTTCAATGCTTCTTTACTATCGCCTTTTTGCATAGCAATTGTGCCTAATTGTAAATAAGAAACGCCTTCTTGTTGTGGAACCAAGCTACTTTTATTGGCTAAACTTTTACGAATATTTGCTTCTGCATCATCTAAATTTTGGTTTGCCATATCAAAATTAGACTTCAACATATAGTAACCTTGACGAACTGGTTTGATGAGTAAATTAGGAAACTTAATGCTATTCAAAATATCTTTTGCTCCATCAACATCGCCATCGGTTACTAATTTTTGTAAATACATCATTGGCCCTATAAAAATATCCCAAAGAATAGTACCCAAACCTAATGTATAAAAAATCCAAGACCACTGCCAACCTTTATGTACAGTTAAGTGAATTAAAATACCCACAGCAATTAACGCAAATGCCACATAAAAACGGTACAAAACATAATATTTTCTCATAGTGCAAAAATAATGCTTTTATTTTTATAATGTACTATTTATAAATTGATGATTGCTTTAAATCCGAATTATACAATAGATATTCTATTACAATCTAAAACGCCTGCAAAATATAACACTATGCTTACTTTTGCTCATTCACCAAAGAAGTTACTATGTTTCAATCGCAAAAGTTTATATTTTATTGGCATTTTCAATTTCACAACGAATCCTATTGCACAAATCGGGTTAAATAAAAACTCTCCAATATAAAATATTGGAGAGCAACACATAAAAACCCAATGTAGGCTTCTAATGAATTAGAAACTTTCTTTTACAATATTTTCTTCATTAATACCCAAATTGGAAAGACTTTTTCCAACAGCATCCATCATTGGAGGTGGACCACATAAATAATAAAATTTAGTGTTATTATCTGAAGTAGATTTTATAATATCTGCTGTGATAAAGCCATGTTTGTAGCCTTCAATATTTTCGTCAGAAAGAATATTTACAAAATTAGAACCTAATAAAGCCTGAAATTCATCTTCATGGATAATATCTTCTTGTTTTCTATTTGCAAATAAAAGTTTGTTATTTCCAACATTTTTGTGTTGCTCTAAACTACGTAATATCGCTAAAAATGGTGTAATACCAGAGCCTCCAGCTATAAAAACACCTTCTCCTTTATAAGCAATATCTCCATAAACATCTCCAATAATCAATTCATCTCCAGCTTGTAAAGAAAGTAACTCATTTGTAACGCCTTTATGAGAAGGATACGTCTTGATTGTAAATTCAATATGATTATCAGATGGCAGTGAGGTAAAAGTAAAACTCCTCCACTCCTTTTCCCAATTTGGTTTATTTATAGCAACATCAGCTGCTTGTCCTGAGTGGTAAATTAACCCAGATGGTTTTTCAGCTTCAATTCGTAGAACATCATGCGTAAGGTGTTCAATGGTCTTAATTTTAATAATAGATGACATAGTAATTAATTTTTAATATATCTAAGAAATTCTTGTTTAAAACTATCTTTTTCAAATTGTCCAGAGAAAACAGAGGTAATGGTTAAACTATTGGAATCTTTAATTCCTCGTGAGGTAACGCAGAGATGGTCTGCTTCTACAACAACTGCAACGTCATTATGTTTAAAAATAGCTTTCAAAGCATCAGCTATTTGTATGGTTAAACGCTCTTGTACCTGAGGTCTTTTGGCATAAAATTGTACCAAGCGATTAAGTTTAGATAATCCAATAACTTCTTTATCTGGAATATATGCAATATGTACTTTCCCAATTATCGGAACAAAATGATGCTCACAGTTAGAATATAAAGTAATATTTTTTTCTACCAACATTTTATTATAAGCATATTTATTTTCAAATAGACTAATTTCTGGTTTGTTTTTCTCATCTAATCCGCTGAAAGTTTCTTGAACATACATTTTTGCAACTCTTCTTGGTGAGTCTTTTAAACTATCATCAGATAAGTCTAAACCCAATGTTTGCATAATTTTCTCAAAATGCAATGCAATATTTTTAATTTTCTCTTCATCACTTAAAACAAAAGCATCGTGTCGAAGTGGGGTATTTGTAATTGATTTTAAAAAATCACTTTCATTGATTTCTTTCATAATTTATAATTTATTGATTTCAGACATTACTCTTTCCACCATAGCATCACAATAGATAAGATTAAACTCATACAACTCTTTAGGTTCATAATTATTTTCAAGTATATTTCTCAACATTTCCTTTGCTCTACTCAATCTTACTTTTACATTGGCTTCGCTAATTCCTAGTAAGTTGGCAGTTTCCAACACATTCATTCCGTTGATCTCCCTGAGTGAGAAAACCATTCTATAATCTTCAGGAATTACTTCGAGTGCTTTTTCTATAATACCGCCTAATTCTTTATTATTGATGATATGGCTTGTATCATTGCTATTGCTTGTAAACATAGGTATTGATTTTTCGTTGATATTATCTTCTGCATATTCGTTTTTAAAACTTAGTTTTTCCTTTTTTCTAAAACAATTATTCAACATTATTCGAGCAATCCAAGTTTTAAAACCAGCACGACTTTCAAATTGACTTAAATTTCTAAAGGCATCAACATAAGTATCTTGCATTAAATCTTGCGTATCATCATGATTGTAATTGTATGAACGACCAATCTTGTATAAATATGGATTGTATCTTCTTACTATGAGTTCATAAAGTGGTTTTTCGCCATTTAAGATTCGCTGGATTATTTCAATATCTGTTAATTTTTCAAATTGTTGATGTGCCATGAGTTTTTATTTAAATCTTACAATATTAAAAGTTTTACACTGCCTTTGCCAATTTTGCCATTGAAAATGCAGCAATTGCCATAACAATATCTCTAACTGCAACATCGACATAATTAAATCCAACTAAAAGCGATAATGCTATACATACTAACCACGCCGCAACAATTAATCCTCCAATTTCTGGCTTTTTTAAGACAATTAGTCCAGCGATAATTTCAATCACTCCAGCAATCATCATAAATACAGCACCTGAAAAAGGCAAGAACCCTGCCAAAGTTGGGTTTAAGTATTGTTCCCAATTGGTCAATAAATTAGTAAACTTATCAGCTCCTGCTACAATAGGAATTAAAACGAAAGTAATTTTTAATAAGTTAAAAACGTTTTTTACGATTTGTTGTTGATTTTGTGTTTCCATTATATTCTAAATTTTGTTGTTAATAAATATTGGTTCTATATAAATAGAGTTGATGAAACAAGAAAAGGTTACAAGCAAAACCCAAAAAAATTGAAAACAAAACCAAAGTGCTGATTATCAATTAATTAGAATTAATTATTTGATGTAATTATTTTTACTCAAGAAATAATCTACACTCGTTTACAAATATTTCTTTGCCTTCAAAATAGATAAAAGTATATTTACGCTGAATTTTACAGAAGATTGAATTTATGGGAGAACAAAATGAACAACATATTACAACTTTAGATGGCTTGTATGAGAATTGGTTTTTAGATTATGCCTCTTATGTAATATTAGAACGTGCAGTTCCTGCTTTGTATGATGGATTAAAACCAGTGCAACGTAGAATTATGCATACGATGAAAACATTAGACGATGGTCGTTTTAATAAAGTGGCAAATATTGTTGGTAGTACGATGCAGTATCACCCACACGGCGATGCTTCTATTAATGAAGCCATTGTAAATATAGGTCAGAAAGATTTATTAATTGATTGTCAAGGAAACTGGGGCGATATTAGAACTGGAGATAGTGCTGCCGCTGCGAGATATATTGAAGCTCGCTTATCAAAGTTTGCCTTAGAGGTGATGTTTAATGAAGATACGACAGAATGGCAACTTTCGTATGATGGTCGAAAAAAAGAACCTGTTTTATTGCCAGTAAAATTTCCATTATTATTAGCTCAAGGTATTGAAGGTATTGCCGTTGGTTTATCTACCAAAGTAATGCCTCACAATTTTTGTGAATTGATTGATGCTTCTATCAAATATTTAAAAAAAGAAGATTTTATTTTATATCCAGACTTTTTAACTGGCGGTTTTGTAGATGTGAGAGAATACAACGATGGGAAGCGTGGTGGAAAAATAAGAGTGCGTGCAAAAGTAGATACGATAGATAAAAAATCACTACGAATTTCAGAGATTCCATTTGGAACAACAACTGCCAATTTGATTGATTCTATCTTAAAAGCCAATGAAAAAGGCAAGATTAAAATCAAAAAAGTACATGATAATACTGCAAAAGATGTAGATATACAAATCGAATTACAACCTAATATCTCAACAAGTGTTGCTATTGATGCGTTATATGCTTTTACCGATTGTGAGTTGTCTATTTCTCCAAATACTTGTGTAATAATTGATGAAAAACCACATTTTACAGATGTTTCAACCGCATTAAAAATATCAACAGACACAACTGTACAATTATTAAAACGTGAGCTTGAAATTCTATTGGATGAACTTCAAGATAAATGGCATTTTTCATCTTTGGAAAAAATATTTATTGAAAATAGAATTTATCGAGATATAGAAGAGGAAGAAACTTGGGAAGGTGTTATTTCTGCAATTGACAGAGGTTTGCACCCTTTCAAAAACTTATTACAAAGAGCAGTTACACAAGATGACATTGTTCGTTTGACAGAAATTAAAATAAAGCGAATTTCTAAGTTTGACGCCAAAAAAGCTGATGAATATATAAAATCGTTGGAAGATGAAATGGCACAAACACAAAAGAATTTAAAAGGACTTACAGCATTTGCAATTAAATACTTTGAAAATTTACTTAAAAAATATGGCAAGGGCAGAGAACGAAAAACAGAAATTACCAATTTCGATACTGTAGAAGTAAAATTAGTGGCTGCCAACAATGAAAAGTTGTATGTAAATAGAGCCGAAGGCTTTGTTGGTTATGGAAAAGATTTAAAGAAAGAGGAATTTATTTCTGAATGTTCTGATATTGATGACATCATTGCATTTACCAAAGATGGTATTATGAAAGTAGTTCGAAATTCGGATAAAGTATTTATTGGAAAAGACATAATCCATGTTGCAGTTTGGAAAAAAAATGACGAAAGAACAACATACAATGCAGTTTATTTAGATGGCAAATCAGGCAATAATTATGTCAAAAGATTTAATGTAACCTCAATTACACGAGATAAAGAATATCCAATCACTCAAGGCAATCCTAAATCTAAATTACTGTATTTTACTGCTAATCAAAATGCTGAAGCTGAAATTATTGATGTGCAATTAACGCAAGGTTGTTCCGCAAGAATCAAGCGTTTTGATTATGATTTTTCCGAATTAACTATCAAAAATAGAAGTTCTCAAGGTAATATTTTAACCAAATATCCAGTTAGAAAAATTGAATTAAGAACTAAAGGTCAATCCACTTTAGGTGGCTTAGATATTTGGTTAGATGATGATATCGGCAAACTTAATACAGAACAGAGAGGCAAATACTTAGGCAGTTTCCAAAATGATGATAAAATTTTGGTGCTGTTAAAATCTGGTGAATATATGCTAACCAATTTTGAAATTACCAATCGTTATAATATGAATGATAGCATTTCTATTGAAAAATATTATCCAAATACAATAATTTCTGCTATCCATTATATTCCTTCAAAAAAGTGTAATTATATAAAACGTTTTCAGATTGAAACTTCGACATTAGAACAACGTTTTTCATTTATTGCAGATGAAAAAGATGCTCAATTAATTTTTGCTACAACTGTTCCCAATCCTACAATTGAATATGCTTTAGACTTAGGAAAAAACAAATCATCAGAGCCAGAGCAAAGTGTTTTAGCATCAGTAATTGAAGTAAAAGGTTGGAAAGCAGTCGGCAATAAATTTGTTGGTGGTACAATTAAATCTATTTCATTAATTGAATCTGAACCAGCTGAAGAACCAAAGGAACTAAATGAATCGATTAATCAAAATATTGATTTTGAAATTACTAATCTAAAGGAAAATACGAAAGGCGAACAAGGAGAATTATTTTAAAGCTAAAATTATAAATCGACTTCTTTAAACCCAACTTTTACGCTGAAAGAATTGTAATGCTTGATATTCTTCTGAATGTTCTTTAGGTTGGAAATTATATTTCCATTCGGCATGTGGTGGCAAACTCATCAATATAGACTCTATTCTTCCATTAGTTTTTAACCCAAAATGTGTTCCTCTGTCATAGACCAAATTAAATTCAGTATAATATCCACGACGTATAAATTGCCATTCTTTATTGTCATTAGTATAAGGTTTCTCTTTATTTCTATTTACAATCTCAGAATAAATAGGAACAAAACTATTGCCTACGGCTTGCATAAATTCAAACAATTGTTGCTTGGTACAAGTTTCACTTGGCCGCAAATGGTCATAAAAAATACCGCCGATACCACGCATTTGATGTCTGTGTTTGATAGTAAAATACTCATCACACCAAGTTTTAAATTTTGGGTAATAAGAAATATCAAATCTATCGCACTCCTTTTTTAAATATTGATGAAAAAACTTAGCATCTTGTTCATTTGGATAAGCTGGCGACAAATCAATTCCACCGCCAAACCATTCATCTACTAGGGCACCATTTTCAGTTTCCATCATACAAAAATATCGTACATTCATGTGGATGATTGGCACAAAAGGATTTTGAGTATGGATAACAATAGAAACACCTGTCGCATGAAAATAATCCGCATGACGCGTTTCAGATTTCAAAACTTCTGGCAACTTTCCATGTACGTGAGAAAAATTTACACCACCTTTCTCAAAAACATTTCCATCAGTAATCACTCTAGAATCTCCGCCTCCACCTTCTGTTCTATCCCATTTATCCGAGATAAATACAGCTTTACCATCTAGTTTTTCTAAGCCATTACAAATTTGCTGTTGCAAATCAACTAAGTATTTTTGAATTGTATCTAATGAAGGCATTATTTATATTTATGTCAAAAACTAATTATTTTTAAAATAGAAAAAAGAGCTTACCCAAAACTTTAGATAAGCTCAACAAATTAAGTATATATAAAAGACTACTTATTTTAATCCGCCAATCATATCTTCAGGACGTACCCACTCATCAAATTCTTTTGCAGTTAAGTAGCCCAATTTTATTGCAGTTTCTTTTAAAGTAGAATTATTTTTATGTGCAGTTTGAGCAATTTCAGCAGCTTTATAATAGCCAATTTTTGGGTTTAAAGCAGTAACTAACATCAAACTATTATCCAAATTCTTTTTGATATTATCGTGCAATGGCTCAATACCAACTGCACATTTATCATTGAACGACACACAAACATCTGCAATTAATCTTGCAGAATGTAAGAAATTATAAATCATTAAAGGCTTAAAAACATTCAATTCAAAATGACCGTTACTTCCCCCAATATTAATAGCCACATCATTACCCATAATTTGAGCAGCCGACATCGTCATCGCTTCGCATTGTGTAGGATTTACTTTTCCAGGCATAATTGAAGAACCTGGTTCATTGTCTGGAATATGAATTTCGCCTATACCACATCTTGGTCCAGAAGACAACATTCTGATATCATTAGCAATTTTCATCATGGAAACTGCCACTGTTTTTAATGCACCGTGTGCTTCCACAATCGCATCGTGTGCCGCCAAAGCTTCAAATTTGTTATCCGCAGTAATAAATGGCAAACCTGTTAAAGTTGCAATTTCTTTTGCTACATTTTTAGCATAACCTTTTGGTGTATTAATTCCAGTACCAACAGCTGTTCCTCCTAAAGCCAATTCTGATAAATGTGCTAAAGTATTTTCAATTGCTCTAATTCCATGATCCAATTGAGAAACATAACCTGAAAATTCTTGACCAAGTGTCAAAGGTGTAGCATCCATAAAATGCGTACGTCCAATTTTTACAACATTAGCAAATGCTTTTGATTTTTTTGCTAAAGTATTTCTTAATTTTTTGATACCAGGAATAGTTTTTTCTACTAAAATTGCATAAGCTGCAATATGCATCGCTGTTGGAAAAGTATCATTCGATGATTGGGATTTATTGACATCATCATTTGGGTTAATTAATTTTTTTTCATCAGAAAGATTTCCGCCTAATAAAACATGACCACGATAAGCAATCACTTCGTTACAATTCATATTGGATTGTGTTCCTGAACCTGTTTGCCAAACCACTAATGGAAATTGGTCATCTAATTTTCCTGCAAGTATTTCATCGCAAACTTGTCCAATAATATCCGACTTTTTCTTGTCTAAAACCTTCGCTTTGTGATTGGTGATTGCAGCAGCTTTTTTTAAATAAGCAAATGCTCTAATAATTTCTTTAGGCATTTTATTAATATCTTGTGCAATTTGAAAGTTCTCTATAGAACGTTGGGTTTGAGCACCCCAATACACATGAGCCGGAACTTTAACTTGTCCCATGGTATCTTTCTCAATTCTGAATTCCATTTTCTGAAAATTATAGGTTATAAATACTTTTGTAATTAAAAAATCGCTGTAAATATACGGAATTATACAAATTCTATAATTATAAAACTTGATAATTTTGTCTGATTTATAATAAAACTCTGAGTAGCATCACAATTCCAAAAACAAACAAAGAAATCCCTACCAATTTCTTAAACATAGAAAGTTTTTCTAAACTTAAATTATATTTAAGATAGTAACCAAAACGCATTTTTAATAAGTCAAAAAAGAAAATGGTAAATAAAATAAAAAAGTAGTAAATAAACTTTTCATTAGAGGTGTATCCTTGAACTGCTGTGGCTGTATATAAACCCATCCACCAAACAATTACAAATGGATTTGTTAAATTAATCGAAATCCCTTTGATAAACGCACCACCAATAGTTTTTACATTTTCAGTACCCACGCCTTTTAAATTCGTTTTAGAAATGAATGTTATCACACCAAATAACATTAGAATAATCCCACCTATTAAACCAACATAAAACTTAAATTTTTCAATATGAATTTCAGCAAATATTTCATTTATTAAAATAATTAATGCGGCATCGCTCACAATAATAGCTAAAATATATGCTAAACCAGATTTCCAGCCTCTCGTAATTGTAATATCAATTAATCCCAAAAAGATTGGACCAATTAAAAAACTTACCATAACGCCGATTGATATTCCTTTTAAAGCAACTTCCATTTTGCCAAAAATACATAATTTATAGAGAACAAAACAGCATCGTATCCTAATAAAAAAACTTTATTTTTGTCATTTAATGGAAGGCTATTTTGACATAATTATCGTAGGTGGTGGAGCAAGTGGATTTTTCACTGCAATTCAAATTACAGAACAAAATCCTAATCTTTCAATTTGCATTTTGGAACAAAGCAAGAAAGTATTAGAAAAAGTAAAAATTTCAGGTGGCGGAAGATGTAATGTAACAAATATCTGCTCAGACCCAAAAGAATTAGTAAAAAATTATCCAAGAGGCAATAAAAATTTACTGAATATTTTTTATGCTTTTAATACAACACATACAATCCGTTGGTTTGAAGACCATAATATTCAATTAAAAACTGAAAGTGATGGAAGAGTTTTTCCTAAAAGCAACACCTCACAAACAATAATTGATTGTTTTTTAAACTTATGTCATGAGTATAAAATTAATATTCAAACAGAACAAAAGGTAGTTCAAATTCAAGCAATTGAACAAGCATTTCATCTACAAACTTTAAATAAAAAATACACTTGTAAAAAATTAGTTTTAGCATGTAGTACTAGCAAAATTATTTTAGACGAAATTGAAAAATTAAACGCCTCAACAATACCTTTAATTCCTTCATTATTCAGTTTTAATACTAAAAATCTACTCTTTAAAGAATTAGCAGGCATTACATTAGAAAACTGTACCGCACAAATTGTAAATACCAAAATTAAAACAGAAGGAAATATTTTGATTACACATACTGGAATTACTGGACCTTGTATCTTGAAACTATCTGCATTTGGAGCGAAAGAACTTTTTCATCTAAATTACAATACAGATATTATTATCAATTGGAATAACGACAATTTCAATGATACAATTAGCGTTTTATCAGATTTTAAAATAAGTGAAGCTAAGAAAAAAGTAAGCAATGCAAAGCCCTATTCTATTCCAAATAGATTTTGGATTAATTTATTAACTATTTCTTCTATAGATAAAGAAAAGAATTGGGCAGACTTAAATAAACAAGAAATTAAAAACCTAGCAACAAATCTTTCACAATTTAGCTTGAGAATTAATGGCAAAAGTACCAATAAAGATGAATTTGTAACAGCTGGTGGCGTCTCACTTCAAGCCGTCAATATGAAAACAATGCAATCAAAACAATTTGAAAATTTATATTTTACTGGCGAAATCCTTGATATTGACGGAATAACTGGTCGTATAATTTCGGCAGATTTGGGGTCTTGTTCAATTAACTCTTTACGTTTTGCTCCGTCTATAATAAAAGCTTCATTGAAACCTGTTTTAATTCCGTAATTGATGCGAATATCCCAATCTTTTAGTGGCGTTCCTTTTTCCTCTATTTTTCGTTTGATCTGCATTTCAATCGGAGAAAGAACGACCCAACTTGAAGTTTCAAAGTTGGTAAAATGAGCATTTTGTCTAACATAATCGCTCCGAATAAGTTTGTTTTAATTGTCAGTATTAATTGATACAAGCGATATTTAAAATAGATAATTTAGGTCTTGTTTAATGCTTTGAAAAAAAAAATTTTATCAGCTTATCCTTTCCTGTCAAAATAATATGTATCTTTGCATTAACATGCTTGTCCCCCTTCCCGTTAGATCAGGGCGCTTAGGACAAGCTTTCTTTTTTTATTATTATGAGTAAAACCCCTTTTAACAAGCCAGCACTCACTTATTTTCAACAACTACAACAATTAAAAGATAGAGGTTTAGCAATTGATAATGAAGAAAAAACACTTCATCTTTTAGAGACAATAAGTTATTATCGATTAAGCGGCTATTGGTATCCTTTACTGGCAGATAAAGAAAATCATGTTTTTAAACAAGGAGCAAATTTTGATACTGCTTTTAAGTTGTATTGTTTTGACAGTAAACTCAGAAAGCTGATTGTTTGTGAATTAGAAAAAATAGAAATTGCCATTCGTGCAAAAATGATTTATATTTTAGCTCACAAATTCGGTGCTTTTTGGTTTTCCGACCCTACAATTTTTAAAAATCCTGTAAAACATGCCGATAGTATAACCAAAATAGGACAAGAATACTCCAGGAGTGATGAAGAGTTTATTAAATCTTTTAAAAATAAATATTCAGACCCTTTACCTCCTTCTTGGATAAGTATAGAAGTAACTTCATTTGGGACACTGTCTATGCTATATAATAATCTATTACCGGGAAAAGCAAAACGAGAAATCGCCAATCATTTTGGCATCTCTGATAATGTTTTTGAGACTTGGTTACACAGTATAGTTTATTTAAGGAATATTTGTGCTCATCATTCTCGATTATGGAATAGAAGTATGAGTATCAGACCTCAAATACCTCAAAAAGTAACTAAAGATTGGATAAATACAACTCAGGTACAAAGTAACAAGGTTTATTTCATGCTCTCCATCATACGATTTTTATTACAAACAGTAAACCCCAACACTTCTTTTACAAAAAAAATAAAAACCTTATTGTCAGAATATGATAATGTAGATATTAAAGCGATGAATTTTCCTGTCAATTGGGAAAAAGAGTTACTCTGGAGATAGTCTTTTCATTGTATATATTCTTATTTTACCGTAATTCAAAAAAATAAAATATGATTTACGGATACATCAGAGTAAGTACAGACAAGCAAACAGTAGAAAACCAACGCTACGAAATCAACCAATTTTGCGAAAACAAAGAATTGGTAGTTGGCAAATGGATAGAAGAAACCATTTCGGGAGCAAAAAATGTAGATGAAAGAAAGTTGGGGAAACTTCTCAAAAAAATGAAAAAAGAAGATATTCTCATTTGCTCGGAATTGTCCAGATTGGGTAGAAATCTTTTAATGATTATGGGTGTTCTCAACGAATGTATGAACCGGGATATTCAGGTTTGGACCATCAAAGACAATTATCGTTTAGGAAGTGATATTAATTCCAAAGTTTTGGCTTTTGCCTTTGGTTTATCAGCAGAAATAGAACGGAATTTAATTTCCCAACGAACCAAAGAAGCTTTGGCAAGAAAGCGAGCCGAGGGCGTAATATTGGGAAGACCCAAGGGAAGTAAATCTTCAAAAACCAAATTGACAGGGCAAGAAAAGAAAATCAAAGAACTCTTGGATAAAAAAGTTTCTCATTCCGCTATTGGTAGAATTTTAGGCGTGCATAGATTAACAGTAAGTACTTTTGTAAAGGAGAGGATGACGGAAGAAATCAGAAAATAAAAGCCCTCCTATTGGTGGCACATTTGCATTTTTGCAACCGCACAATGCCAAACAGGAAAATGCAAAAGAGCCACCATCCAAAATTACAATAATATGCTTAAAATCAAGAAAGAAATATAAGGGCGAACCGATGACAAGCGGCTTGAACGCAAGCAGGGGTGAATTGCACCGTTCGAACTTTTGTGCTATATTTGAACTTCGGTTCTCGCATTAACAGTAGTGCTAAAAATCCCCGCCTGCGTCAAGCCGCCGAACCGTTAGCGGTCAGCTTAACGAACGACACGAATAAACAAAGAAACGACTGTCTTGTCCTAAAATAGGTTTACACATTAAATAACTAAAAAAATGTGTAAAAATGAAAACAAGTAAAGTCAAACTAGGATTAAAATATCCTGCTGAATTTAGCAGAGAAGAACGCCAATTAATCATTGAAGAGTATCTTCAAAGTGATTGTACCAAAAAAGAGATTTGGCAGAAATATACTGGTCAATCACAAGAGAAGGGCTACTTACTAAAATGGATGCGTCAGTTAGGGTATAATATTCCATCAAAACATAATAAATTAGCTCTAAATAAATCAAATAGTATGCCCAAACAGAAAGCAGAGGTTTCTATAGAGATACTCCAACTCAAGGAAAAAAATCAGACAATTAGAAAAAGCTTTACTCAATTCAGAATTAAGAGCTACTGCTTATGATACGATGATAGAAGTTGCTGAAAAAGAGCTAAAAATTAGTATCAGAAAAAAGTCCAATACCAAACAATCTTTAAGATGAAAGAGCGTCAATCTAAAATAGGATTAAGCAAATTATGTCGGTTGTTTGGTGTAACTCGTCAGGCATATTACCAAAGTTTTTACAGAGAAGAATTTGTAGAAATAGAACAAGAATTAATATTAAAAGAGGTTATCTCTATTCGTAAAAATCATCCAAGAATAGGAACAAGAAAATTATATATTATGTTAGAGACCTTTATGCTAGAGCATCAAATAAAAATGGGTAGAGATGCCTTGTTTGACCTATTATCCTTGCATAAATTACTGATTAGAAGAAGAAAGAGAAGGATTAGTACTACCCAGTCCAACCATTGGATGAAAAAATATCCTAATTTGATTAGAGAACTAATTCCAACGGCATCTAATCAATTATGGGTAAGTGATATTACTTATTGGAAAACTAAGACTGGAGTATTCTATATCTCATTGATAACCGACGTATTTAGTCATAAAATAGTCGGATACAATTTGGCAGATTCAATGGAAGCTGTAGAAAGCTTAACGGCACTAAAAATGGCATTAAAAGAGAATTATTCAATACAAAATCTAATCCATCATTCAGATAGAGGAAGTCAGTATTGTAGTTTTAAATATGTAAATTTATTACAGGATTATCATATACAGATTAGCATGACAGAATCTGGAGACCCATTAGAATTGCGAAGCAATCACGAACTCTATTAAAAATAAATAACAATAAAATGAGTAAAATGCCGTTGCAGAGCGTGTAAATGGTATTTTAAAAGAAGAGTATTTAGAATACTATGAGATTGATAATCTTAATAATGCTAAGGAACTTTTAGAAAGTGTAGTAAACTTATATAATAATGAGCGTCCACACATGTCTATCGGGAACTTAACTCCATATAAAGTACATTCTGGAGAAATACAAAAAGGTAATCAAAAATGGAAAAATTATTATAGTAAGATTGCTCAAAAAATAGAGGATAATATTTTAATGTAAATGTATTTTAGGATTAAAATAAAATGTAAATTTGTAGTAGGATTTAAACAGAAAAGTGTAAACTTTTTTTAGGACGATGCAAATGTAGAACGACACACACCGCAAAAGAAACAGACAAATTGAACTGGATAGACAAAATAAAAAAGTTGACAACCAAACAGGACAAATCACCTGAACTGAAAAAAGGAGAGATTAAACAAATTCTTATTCAGACAGCAAGTGAAATTTTGCCCGACTTTGAGTTTTTGACTTACAAAAACAGTTGCTACACTTTTCAGAGACTAAGACAGGTAAATAACTTGACTGTTCACGAACTACTTCACGTAATTTTTACACTTAAAGACAAAAACTTTGCTTGCTCAATCGCTTCAAGACTAAATTCAGAATACATTTTTTCAAACCAATACAACATTGGACTTTTAAATCCGCACAAGGACTTGAAAGTACTGAGACATAATTCTGGTGCTTTAAATATTGAAGACGCTTACTATTTCCACAACGGACAAGTTGAAACGACAACTAAAACTGTGAAAGAAATTTTTGGCGACTTTAAAAGATACGGACTTCCATTCCTTGACAAACAAGTTGAAAGACTAATATCGAATTCAATTGTCGAACGTGGCTTAGACTACATTGACGATTTGCAAACCGAGAAGAAAAAACTGAAAACCGATATAACAGAAGAACTCAATAAAGGTGGACTTTTACTTTCGAGTATAAAACACCCAATTTATGTTGACCTTAAAGAAAAATTGCAATCAGTAAGCGGACAAAGTAAAGACGACAGACAAAAAATACCAAAGACAGCCCACGAATTATTAGAAATATATTGGACGAGATGACAAGAACAACTGGCTATAACAGGCGTTTGGCAAAAAAGCGGGTTCAGTGCTTAAATGAAGTTTTGTGCTTCGTATCAAGTCAGTGTTGGCAGACAGTTTAGTGCTTCAAAATCCGCTTCTTCGCCAAGCGCCAAACCGCTCGTCAGGCTGTGAAAAAAGTCGGTTTCTCCTAAAAAACAGTTTCTAAAATTAAATCAGGAGCATTCTTTTGGCTTTTAAGACCAGCTATTTTTAAGCGGCAATATTGTGTTGTAAAAAATGGACAGGCATAAAATGGCTTATATAAAGTCTGTTTTTAGTAAAAAAAAGACACTATCCCAAAAAGTGTGTAATTTTGAAAAGTTTAATTTTTAGATTTTAATTCTGTGTTCAAATATAATGATAAATTGGTTTAAAACAATACCCCAATTTTGTATAGGCATTGACCATTTTTTGGCAGCTTCTTTTAGAGCAAGAAAAACTGATTTCAAGACAGCATCATCGGTAGGAAAAGACATTTTATTTTTGGTGTATTTTCGTATTTTCCCATTTAGATTTTCGATTAAATTGGTGGTATAGATGATTTTTCGGATTTCGTTATCATTTGTTATCTGGTTTTCTAAGCTTGAAAAAGTGATTTGATGGCGGTCTAGTCCTGTAATGGTGGGCATAAATTTTGTGTAAATGGTATGTATAAATATACAGAAAAATATCCTAACTTTGATGGAGTTTGTGAGTTATTTTTTTCACAGACTGCCGTTAGCCGACACTTTAGGACGACAGCCACAACCAGCAAAAAATGGACGAATTACAAATAGACTGGAAACAAGAAAGACCCACTTCATCAGAGTTGGCTGGACTTTGGTATTCTGTAAAACTTACACGACTTGACAACTGGACTTTGGCAACAGACACTTTGAAAGAAAAAATTTCTGAAACTCATTGTAACGGTGGAATACAAATTCACAAATACAAAATTTCAGCTAATCAACATTTTGACTGGTTCGCACAAAGAAATCGTTTGTACGAAATCGACTTTCTCAAAAACATATTTAGTCATACTGACCTCGAAGATTATCGGTCTGACTTAGAAATAAAAGGCAATAAGCCCAAAGTTAAAATTGTAAAATACTGGACAGACATTTACGAACTACCGGGACGACTTTCAAGAATTATGGGTCTTGGTGGTGCTTACAAAAGTATCGACCAAAGACACGCTTGGACTATTGCTAACGACTTTGTTAAAGACGAGTTTGAAAACAGATTTGAAGAATTCAACACTTATGACTTTGTAATTGAAGCAGCACAATGGTTTCATGACATTGCTTGGGACAGTTCAATTTTACTTTTCGACAAGAGAAAATATGAAATCATTATTATTGACATTACGGACACAGACTGAAAGAAAAACTGGCTATAACAAGGGGTTTTCGATAGCGGGGTTCCGTGCTTCGCAGACACATTTGTGCAAGGTGGAAGTTCAGTTCTCCGAACAAAGTTTAGTGCTAAAACACCTCGCCTTCGGCAATACCCAAACTGATGTACAAAAATCAACAGTCTGCCAAATTTCAACTTCTGATATACCAATCAATCGGAATTAAAATTGTAAATTTGAACCATACAACATATTAAAAAATAAGGATGACTAAAAACAAAATTACTAAACCGTTTTTGAAGTGAGCAGGTGGAAAACACAACTCATTTCTGACATTGAACGGACTTTGTCGCCAAACCTAACGCAGACGAATTTTACATGCATTGAGCCATTTGTCGGTAGTGGTGCGGTACTTTTCTCCTGACTTGTCCCTTTTAGTGCGGTGCGTATAATTTCGTGATAATTTCCTTCATTTTAGTAATTGGGTCAGCTTTTACAGTAACTACTTTGTTGGTGATTTGGTTTGACAATGTGGTCAAAAATGGAACAAAGAATAGAGTTTTAAATCAATAACTACGATAATTTTAGACGATATCATTTAAAGTAATTTCAATGATATTATCTTTGATGATGAAAAAACAATGACGAATTTCATAAAATAGTATCTGCATTTTAAAAATAATCCATAATAAATTTTCTTAACCATAAAGCAAACTGGTAATAAAAAAAGCAGTCTAATAATTTAGACTGCCATTACCATATTTGCATCCATCTTATTGCTGGTAGGTTGTTCTCCAACAGAGCCTACTTCCTGTTCAAATGGATAAGTAAAATTAAAACCTATTTATATCCGAAAAAAGCTCCATTTTTGACCACATTACCTTTGATCTCCATCTACTACTTTTTTTGCCTCATCTATAAACTTTCGGATAGAGCATCCTGTTCTTAGTTCGATGTGCTTAGCTACAACTAGTGCCATAAAACATACCAAAATGTGAAGTTTGATAGGTTCTTCTTTAAAATGGAAGATAGGGTAGCTTTGCACCTCGCTGTAGTAGCTATAAATTATAGAGAATTGGAAGATTAAAAATAATCTTGTGCAGATAAATTAGTGTCATATATATTTATCTCTTCCAATATAAAGTATCTTCATCTCAATAAAATCTAAAATGCTATCTCTTATATGAATAGGCAAAACATATTTCTTAAAATAATAAATCTATTTTAGAAAAAGTTCTTTTTATTATTTAGATTAACTTAAGATAACAAAACATTAAATATGTAAGGCTTTTATTTTAATAATTTATTTTTATTATATACATTTGCAATATAACAAGGATTATATGTTATCACATACATACATACATACATATAACATTTATTGTAAGTTTATTTTTATTTATACCTCCTTAATATTTTTAATTACCAAAAGAGAATAAACATAAAATGATAAAATAAAAATAAATTATAACAAATGAGTACTCAAAAAAACTTATACCCGATAGTTACTTTAATAATATTAATATTTTCTTTAAGTTGTGAGAAAGAAACTAACAATATTAACTCAAATTTGAAATTAGCTAAAGAATTTCATATTAAAACTATAAGCAAAGAATTAGCATCATTTTCAAAAGCATTAACACCTATATTTAATAATCAACAAAATTTAAATCTATTAAAAGAAGCAATTTACCTCAAGAAAAGGGATGAAAACATTACAATTAATGATTTAAATAAATCATTAGAATCTTCCTTTAACTTTGAGCAAGAATTATATACTAATTTAACAAAAATAAACAAGATAAGTTTTGAAGACTTCAAAAGGTTAATAGATGAATATGATTTGACAATTTATTGGGAATTTATTGAAAATTGGGATGGTGTTACAATTCCTAAAATAGGTTATCCAATAAATGAGGAAGAAGATGTTAATAATAATTACGATTTATTACATTATAGTGTAAATTTTGATGGAATAGAGAAAATTATTGAGAGAACCTATTTGAAAAATAATCCAGTTCTTATTATACGACCAAATGAGGATTTTGAAAATAACTCTCCATCGTACTATTCTAAAGAACCCTATATTTGGCTTTATGATTTAATGAATAAGAACGATTACAAGAATGCAAAAATAGAACAAGTACCTTTTGATAGATTTAGATTAGAAACCATTAATACCGGAGGCAGTACGTTAGACGGAAGTGGTGGTCCAGAACTTCGATTTTTTAGAAATAGTCCAACTAGTTATACTAATGGTAAATATGGATTTGCAACTATATTAAGTCTAAATCTAACAGCCAGTGCTTCACAAACAACTCAAGATATTGAAGTAAAAAATTATATTAGTAATATCCTGCACGATGACTGGCATATTATAGACTTTCGAAGTCTTATTGGAACTTATGAAGAAGATGGGGGTTTAATTCACAATCAAGTAGTTTCTGGTATTGGAATAGAAGCTAATTTACTAGGTGTTCCTGTCGTAAATATTAGCTTTAACTCTAAAATTTCTCGTAAAGATGATTTATTAGACAAATATGAAATGTATCGAAGTTCTTTTGTTTACAATGTTCAACAAAAAAACAATTGGGGATGGGGATTTAATTATATGGGACTACCTTATAGAAAATCAACTAATAATACAAGCTTAAAAGTAACTTATAAAAACAATTACTAGTATGAAATACATAATTATTTATTTAATAATTTTATTCCTAAATAATAACATTTCTATTGCTCAAGATAGTAACCAATATAAATATAACAATTTGGGTACTAATTTTTATTACAACACAGATAATAACTATTTTTTCTTCAAGCCTGGATTTATCTTAGATGTTTATTATGAACGTGTACTTAATCGTTGGTTTGGATTGCAAACATCATTTGGATACAATAGAGCCAAGACGAAACTAAATGACTGGAAGTATCGTTTTTTTACAGAGGGGATTGCAGATTATCCAAGTCTGAGTTCAAGTATTCTATTAAGTATGAGTGGAAATTTTTATTGTTTGCATAAAATAAATCACAAAATAAAAATTGGATTGGGTATCGAATATAGAAACATTACCGATGTTATTACAACCGGAGCTGTTTATTTGTATCCTGATTCAATTCAAAATAATTATCAAAAGTTATATCCAATTACATCATTTGAACAATATAATGATTTGGGATTCTCAGGGAACTTAAATTATCAATATAAATTTAAAAAAGGAATTGGAATAAGTTCAACTTTTGGATTTAATTATTATTTCTTAAATACCAGTAAACAAGCAAGAACACACAATCGGATTAGTGACAGTCAATTATTGTTAAAGTTTGGTATAGGTGCTTTTTATTCTTTTTAAAGCAAAATTGGAATTTGATTGGGTACAATTTATTATTGTACCCAATCAAAATTCATCCTTCATAAATAATAATAAGAAACTTTTATTTACTCCTAATTCTGCTAAGATTTTCTAAAGTCATACCTAGATAAGAAGCGATAATACCAAGAGGCACTCTTTGTACTAACTCAAATTTGGATTCATAAAAATAATTATATCGTTCGGCACTTGTAAAAAAACGAAGTCTATGCGTTTGAGCGGCTAATGAATTATAATGGTATTCTGCCACTAAACGCCCTATCCTTTCTAGTTCCGGATATTTTTTGTACAATAATTGCAAATTTTCAAAACTAATACCTTGCAATACACTATCTTCTAATAATTCAATATTTTCACTGGAGGGTTGTTCTGAAACAAAACTAGTGAAAGATGTTAAGATTTCGCCATTTTTAACGATATCGTTCGTAAACATTTTCTTACCTTCATCTGAATAAAGATGTGCTAAACCTTTTTCTATATAACATAGATAACTACAAATATTCCCTTTTTTTAAAATGATAGTCTTTTTGGGATAGGTAAATATTTCAATTTGCTCTGTAAATGCGACAGCTGCGTCATCAGAAATTGGACCAAATTGTTTTAGTAATCCTATAAATGAATGCGTTGGCAGAGTTTTCATACAATCGAAACTAAATATACTACAAAAGTAATAATATTATAAATGTATAGCTCAAATTTTAGTTTAAAAATGACAGATTTCAGATAAATAGCAAGTTATGCTTTCCTAAAAAAATACTATTTCAAGAATTAGGATAAATTTTGTATCTTCGCAAGTTATTTTAAAAATAATTTAGTTATTATGGAATTTAGAAAAGAAAGTGATTTATTGGGAGAATTAGAAGTTCCTTCAAATGCCTATTATGGCGTACAAACACAGCGAGCAATTAATAATTTTAAAATCTCGAATCAATATTTATCAGCTTATCCTGAATTTATTAAAGCATTAGGCTACACAAAAAAAGGAGCAGCACAAACCAATTTTGAACTCGGTGGTTTAGAAGAAAATATCTATAAAGCAATGATTGCTGCTTGCGATGAAGTTATTGCTGGTAAATTTGACCAAGAATTTCCAGTAGATATGATACAAGGTGGTGCTGGAACTTCTATCAATATGAATATTAATGAAGTGGTCGCTAATAGAGCAATAGAAATTTTGGGTCATCAAAAAGGTGAATATCAATATTGTTCGCCAAATGACCATGTCAATCAATCTCAATCTACCAATGATGCCTATCCAACAGCGATTAAAATTGCTTTAATTTTAATGAATGAACGATTAGTTAAGCAAACCAATTCAATTTTAAAAGCATTTAGAGCTAAAGGCGAAGCATTCGCAGATGTTATTAAAATGGGTCGTACGCAATTACAAGATGCTGTTCCTATGACATTAGGCCAAGAGTTTGAAGCATTTGCAACAACATTAGAAAATGATATTCCAATTTTAAATCATGCAGCAAATGGCTTGTGTGAGGTCAATATGGGTGCGACTGCCATTGGAACTGGTTTAAATGCACCAAAAGGATATGCTCAAAAATGTGCTGATAATTTAGCTTCAATAACTGGATTTCCTATTGTCCTATCTCGCAATTTAATTGAAGCCACTCCAGATACAAGTGCTTATGTATCTTATTCTTCAGCTTTAAAACGCTTAGCATTGAAACTTTCAATGATTTGTAATGATTTGCGTTTGCTATCATCGGGACCAAGAGCTGGAGTATCAGAAATAAATTTACCACCGATGCAACCTGGTTCTTCTATTATGCCAGGAAAAGTAAATCCTGTAATTCCTGAAGTCGTGAACCAAGTATGTTATAAAGTAATAGGCAATGATTTAGCGGTTTCATTTGCAGCCGAAGCAGGACAATTGCAGTTGAATGTAATGGAGCCTGTTTTGTGTCATGCCATAATGGAAAGTATTAACTTTTTATGCAATTCATTAGTAGCTTTAGAAGAAAAATGTGTGGTAGGCATTACTGCTAACAAAGAAATTTGCTTTAATAAAGTAAAAAATAGTATCGGAATTGTTACCGCATTAAACCCACATATTGGATATAAAAATTCTACCAAAATTGCTAAAGAAGCATTAGAAACTGGAAAGAGTGTTTATGATTTAGTATTGGAACATGATTTATTGTCTCAAGATAAATTAGATGAAATTTTAGACCCTAAAAATATGTTAGAATCTCATTAATTAGAGTAAGTATATAAAAAAAGAGCCAAAATTTTAATAATCTTGGCTCTTTTTATTTTTAGTGGGTGGTTATATAATTAAGGAATAACTTCAACGCCATCTACAAAGAAATTTGTGTTGCCTTGCCAAAAGAAATTTTTGGCTTTTTCCTTATATTGTAATCTAACTTTTTTACCTTGCAATGTATCTAATTTTGAAGCTACATTAGCATCTTTAACTGAGAACTTCCACATATTATTGGCAATTGTATTCCCTGGAAGTGCATTAATTCCGCCTAAATTTAATTCGCCTTCATAAGTCTTAAAAAGATATCCTTCTTGATTAAAAGTAATTAAGACACCTGCCCTACTTCCTGAACTGCGTGTAAAGTTTGCCCAAGCAAAGAATCCTACAATGCCAATAATTAAGAAAGCAAATAAGATTAAAAATAATTTTTTAAAGAAACTAACAGTTGCCTTTTTTCCTTTATGGAAAATACTTGGTTTAGGTTGAAGATTGGGGTCTTGGCTTTCAATTACTGTACTCATAACATAAATATTCTTATCAAAAATAGTAAAAAAATGAATGATAACATTTGCTTTCAAAAAATAAATTTAAAATACTTACCTTTGATAAAATAAATTTTTTGAATTATGGGATGTTCAGGTTGTGGTTCTTCTACTCCGAATGGGTGTAAGAACAACGGACATTGTGCGAGTGGTGGTTGTTCAAAACTTGAGGTGTATGATTGGTTGGCAGATATTTCTATAGATAATTTTTCAACATACAATATATTTGAAATCAGTTTTAAAAACGGCTCGCGCAAGGGTTTTTATAAATTAGAGAAACCATTAGAGGTTTTTGTAGGCGATTATGTAGTTGTTGAAGCTACTCAAGGCTATGATATTGGACGTATCAATCTAAAAGGAGAATTGGTTAAGCTACAAATGCGTAAGAAAAAAATCAATGAAAAAACTTATGAGTTCAAGCAAGTACTTAGAATTGCAAAAGACCACGAGTTGGAATTGATGGACAAAGTACGTGATTTGGAAAAAGAAACGATGTTAAAAGCTAGAGTATTGGCAAGAAACTTAGGCTTAGACATGAAACTTGGAGCAGTAGAATATCAAGCTGATGGCAAAAAAGCTACTTTTTATTATTTTGCTGATGGCAGAGTCGATTTTAGAGAATTGATAAAAGTATTAGCCAATGAATTTAAGATTAAAATTGAAATGCGACAAGTGGGTGCAAGACAAGAAGCTGCTATCGTTGGTGGTATTGGTTCTTGTGGTCGTGAGTTATGTTGTTCTACTTGGATGACCAGTTTTAAATCTGTGAATACGACAGCGGCAAGGTATCAGAATTTATCTATCAACCAAACCAAATTGTCTGGGCAATGTGGAAGATTGAAATGTTGTTTAAACTTTGAATTGGATACCTATTTAGATGCATTGAGAGATATGCCTCAAAAGGCTGAATTTATTGAAAGTGAAGTTGGTGTTGCAAAGTTAATCAAGACCGATATTCTAAAAGGATTAATGACTTATATTGAGAAAGAAACCAATAAAGCCTACACTTTAACTTTTGAGAATGCGAAATCTGTTTTTGAAATGAATAAAGCAGGAAAGAAACCCGTGAACTTAACTGATTTGGCAGAAGCTCCTGAAGAGCAAAATGACAATGCTGAATTTGTAGAATTAGTTGGTCAGATTTCTTTATCTTCATTAGAACGAAGTGATAAAAAAAAAAACAAAAAGCTAGACAGGATAATAATAAGCAACGCAATAAGCCCAACCCAAATGCTTCAAATAAGCAAGAAGGACAAACTATTGCAAAGAATGAGGATAAGAAAAATACGCCTACGGAAAATTCAGAACAAAAACCACAAAAGTCTAATAATAGACCCAATCATCATAGACGAAACAGAAAGCCAGGAGATAATAAACAATAGTTTTTAGTAAGCAAACTTATTTTCTCGCCTTTGTTGGTTTGCAACCAACAAACTTATTTTTCATTGTGCAATTACTCATCTTCACTTGCTTTCAAATCTTATTTTTTTTATTTAATATATAACATTTTTATTGTGTTGTTGGTTACAAACCAACAATGGCAAAGGGAGATGTTGATTTTTTGTCGATAATTAATATTGGTTTGTAAAGGTGGATTTGGCTGGAAATGTGTATTTTTGCTTTATGTCTGAAAAGATAAAATTACTACCAGATGCAATTGCTAATCAAATAGCTGCGGGAGAAGTTATTCAACGTCCTGCATCTATCGTAAAAGAATTATTAGAAAATTCTGTTGATGCTGGAGCAAAAAACATCAAGCTTAATTGTTAAAGATGCTGTCGTGCATTGGTACAAGTCATTGATGATGGAAGTGGCATGTCAGAAATTGATGCTCGTATGTGTTTTGAACGTCATGCGACTTCTAAAATAAGTAATATCAACGATTTATTTAGCTTACATACAATGGGCTTTCGAGGCGAAGCCATGGCATCTATTGCCGCTGTGGCTCATGTGGAATTAAAGACTAAAATGCAGGATAAAAATGTCGGTACTTGCGTTATTATAGAAGGGTCTAAAATTATTTTACAAGAACCTTGTGCTACAAATGATGGCACTTCAATTTCAGTAAAAAATTTATTTTACAATGTTCCAGCACGCCGAAATTTTCTAAAATCCAATCAAATTGAAACCAAACATATTATTGATGAGTTTTTGCATGTAGCTTTAGCAAATCCTTCCATATTTTTCTCATTGCATAATAATGGTTCTGAAATTTATCATTTAAAACAAGGCAATTTAAGACAACGTATTGTGAGTGTTTTTGGCAAAAATCACAATGACAAATTAGTTCCAATTGAAGAAAATACGGAATATGTAAGTGTTTATGGTTTTATTGGGAAACCTGAACTAGCAAAAAAAACAAGAGGCGAACAATTCTTCTTTGTAAACAATCGTTTTATTAAAAGTAACTTGTTCAACCATGCGATTCAGAGTGCTTATGAAAACCTAATTCAAGATAAAACATATCCATTTTATTGTTTATTTATTGATATTTTACCTTCTGCAATAGATATTAATGTTCATCCAAATAAGCAAGAAATAAAATTTGAAGATGAGAAATCGGTTTATGCTTTATTACGTGCTTCAGCAAAATATGCTTTAGCACAATATAGCATCATGCCAACCTTAGATTTTGAACATCAAGCAAATATCAATTTTCTAACTAATCCTCAAAGCAGTGCCGAAAATGAGTTCAAGACCTTAGGTTCAAGAATGAATAAAACTGAAATGAATCAGCAGCTTCATTCTGAACATTACGAGGTAAGACATGCACCTGCTTTTGATAATTGGGAAAAACTATATCAATTAGATGCTGAAACTGAACAAAAAATTATAACACTTCAGAGTAAATTGGATTACGAAGATGATGAAGTTTTAGAGACTAAAGTGACATTTAAACCAATCCAAATTCATCAGAAATACATTCTGATGCAGGTAAAAAAAGGGTTCATATTGATAGACCAAAATCGAGCCCATCAACGTATTTTATTTGAACAATATTTAGAAAGATTAGAAACAAAAGAAAGTAGTTCGCAACAAACTTTATTTCCTCGTACTATCAATTTAAGTGCTGGAGATTACCAATATATGGAAGAAATATTACCTGATTTACGAAAAATTGGATTGGATATTGAACCATTTGGAAATAATAGCATTATTGTTCATGGTTTACCACCCGAATTGGTTAATGAAGATGAACATTCGTTAATTGAAAATATCTTACAACATTATAAAGAAAGTTTGCAAACGGATAATTTATCTCAACACCAACAAATTGCAAAATCAGTAGCCTATCATACCGCCATAAAACCATCTACAATACTTGATGAAAAAAGTATGCAAAATATTATAGATAGCTTATTTGCTTGTAAGCAACCTAACATCAATCCAGTTGGGTTAAAAACATTTACGACATACACGATAGAAGATATTCAATTATTATTTGATAAATAAAAAATATTAACAATCCAACAACAAGATTTCGTTTAATTTTGTTGCGATAAAATAGATGAGTTTATGACACAATTTGGACGCTCTGGATTTCTACAAAACCTTACCCCTATCGTAAAAAATATTATCCTAATCAATATCATTGTTTTTGTTATCCAATTTATATTTCCTCAGGTAACAGATTTGTTGGCAATGCATTATCCGAGCAATCCTGCATTTAAACCTTATCAATTATTTACGCATTTATTTGCACATGGCGGATTTATGCATATCCTTTTTAATATGTATGCGTTGTTTCTTTTTGGTTCCGTGTTAGAAAGAATTATGTCGCCAAAGAGATTCATCCAACTTTATTTTATTTCTGGATTTGGAGCAATAGCCTTTCATTTATTAATCAGTGCAATAATGGCCTATAAAACTGCTGGAACGGTAATGATTACTTATGAAATGGCAGAAGTCAATAAAACACTTTCAGAAATTTATTTTCCTGGTTTAGTGGGTGCTTCTGGTGCGTTGTATGGATTGATGGCAGCTTTTGGTATTTTATTTCCAAATACGCCTTTGATGTTTATGTTTGTGCCAGTTCCAATTAAAGCAAAATATATGATTCCGCTGGTTATTTTAATTTATGATATTGGATTCGCTCAATATGGATTAGATAATGTTGCACATTATGCACATATTGGAGGAGCAATTTTTGGTGCTATTGTCACTATTTATTGGAGAAAAACAGACCGTAGTAGTTTTTATTAGTTGGTTTCTTCATTGTTTTTTTTTAGAAGATTTTGCTCATAAGGTTTTACAAATGTTTCTAACACATCTAAGGGAATAATTTCCTTATGAACTTGAGATAAATCTGCATCTTGCTGAGATACATCAAGTGAATAAACCGCTAAATAATAATTATTATAACTAGAAACTGGAATTTTATTCTTTTTCAACTGATAGGACAACCAATACCTCATAAATATTGCAGAATACCATCTGTCTTCATACTTAAATGACCTTCCATTAAATAATAAAAACGCTTCCATTCCCTTGGGTCGAAATGAAATTTTATGTTCAGTATTAGACAATAAACCTTTAGTAAAATAGTCGTACAAGAAGCCATCTTCTCCTTTGTATTCTATACTCAACCAACCGCCTTCACTAGCTGGGCTAGGTGCATACATCTTCCAATATTGAAATTGAAATGAATTTTGAACAACAGTAGGAATATTAATTGCATTGAAAAATTTGTAAGCAATACTTTCGTGTTTGGTTTTATATACATCTAATCGAGTATAAAACAATAAGTTTTTTTGAACGATGGTATAAAGTACAAATATTGTAAAACCATAAATCATCATCTTTTGTGAATTCGATTTAATTGTACTATAAAACTTAAATCCTTGTTGTATTTTAAGTTTCTCCCAAAATGATGACGGAATAATTATCATGGCAGCAGCCACACCAGTTATAGAGAAATTCGCTACATCTACTAAAGAAAATATACTAATATGAAAACCCAAGAGATAAATAATTGCGAAATACCTTAACACATTATTTTTAAACTTTATAAAGAGAAAAAATGGAAAAAGATAATCTAATAAAAGTGTGGCATAGGTTAATGGCATATATAACCAAGCATTATCTCTAAAGATTTCAGCGGTTGTGTATCGCATCCACAGATCAGAAGTTAGAACTTGAACCGCATAACCATTTTTCCAAGCATCGCCTGTTTTGGCTAATCCTGTAATAAAATAAACCATTGCAATTTGAACAATAACAATAACCGAAACCCAAAGCGGTGTTTTAATCTTTTGTGTATTATTTTTAATACTAAAAAAATTTGACAAAGGTAAAAAACATGCCCAAGTCAATAATTGGAATGTGTATTTATCAAACCCTGTATTATAACGAGTATAAGCTTGTAATATATTGAAAAAGAAAAAAAGCAATAAAAAAGAAACTATTTTAGTTTGCCAACCGATTGTAAAAAGTACGGCTAAAACTATAGAAACACTCATCCAAAAATAAGCAAAGCCATCATTTCGTACATAATCAAAAATAGACCAGCTTCCTATTCCATTTGCTTTTTGTAAAATGTTTATTGGAATAATAGTATGTTCTCCCCAAAATTCAACCGTATAGGGTAATTTTAATATAATAAGAGAATATAAAATACTAATTCCAAGAACAATTCTGAATATAGCCACCGAACGCTCATCTAATCGCAAATATTCAATAGATTTAATATATTTATTCAACTTTGAATTCATAGCTATTCAACAAACTACAAAATAATGATAAAATAGATTAGAAAAGACAAATTTACTTTATATTTTTATCGTATGATATTTTCCAAGAGAAACATAATATACTATTTATTATTTACATTCATCACTTTTGTTTTTTATTCTTCTGCTATAAAAAATGGATATAGCTTAGATGACCAATATATTTTTAATAACATTCCAGCTGAAGGTTCATCATTTAAAGATATATTTAGTGTATTTGCTAAACGTTTTGACATTTCTGATTATCGTCCAATTGCGATGTTTACTTTTGCTTTAGAACAATTTATACAAGGCAGTATTAATCCAAAGGTATCGCATATTATCAACCTACTTATTTATGTAATTTTATGTTGTACTATATTTTATGTATTACAAAGATTGCCTATAAAAAATGCTATTCCTATTGCATTAGTTACTACTTTACTTTTTATAGTTCATCCCGTTCACGCTGGTGTTGTCAATAATCTAAAAAGTAGAGATGGTTTGTTCAGTATGTTGTTTATTGTGTTGGCACTTAATAGTTATATCAATTATGAAGTAACGAAAAAGAGGTTTTATTTTCTATTCATTGCTTTATTTTTTGTATTGGGTATTTATTCTAAGAGAGATGCGTATAACTTAATATTTATCTTGCCTTTACTTGCATTCTTTGTTTATAATCGCTCTTTAAAAAAAGATATTTTACTCTATTTCGTAGGATTATTCATGTTAATAATTTTATCTACATCAATAATAGATTTATTAATTCCATTTAATGCTAAAGTGTTTGAGAAAAGTTTTATGATAACAGAAAATCCATTAATTGCTGACAATACATTTTTTAATCGTTTGGGAATGAGTGTGGCTACTTACCTCTACTATTTAAAATTTATGGTCATTCCAAAAGGTTATTATTTCTATTTTGGATTTAATATGATTCCATTGCGATCAATTTTAAATCCTATTACATTAGTACAATTAGTGGTGGTTATCTTGCCTTTATTGGCTGCTTTCATTATGTACAAAAAAAATAAGCACTTCACACTAGGTATTCTAATTTTCTATAGTTCATTATTGTATTGTGCCAACTTTGTTACTGAAGTGCAAGGCATTGTTGCGGATAGATATGTATTTATCGCAAGTTTAGGTTTTATTTTTGCATTTGCAGTTTTAATTGTTGATATTTTGCCCTCAAAAATTGAAAAGCAAATTGCTAATTTGTCCAAAACAATACAAGCAAAACATATTCCTATTGTAATTACAATTTTAATAATGTTGCTATATTTCCCATTTGTAAAAGCAAGAAATAATGCTTGGTTTAGCAAAGAATCTTTATTTGAAGCAGATATGCCACATTTACAACAATCTTTTGAAGCCAATAGAATTGCATCTACACATTATGCTCAAGTGGGTATGAATAGTAGAAACCCAAGCGAACAGGAAAGTAATTTTATGAAAGCTTTACAATATGCAAAGCAAGCAAATGCACTAAATTCTGATGATATCCATACACAAGAAACCGAAGGTATTGCTTATTATGGCTTAGGAAAAACTGCTGAAGCTGAAAAACAATTTTTAAAAATTATAAAGAAATTTGATACTTCAGTTGTGAGTTGGGATTTGATGGGAGATATGACTTTTAAAAGACAAAATTATGATAGTGCTACTCTATGTTATGCTAATGTCTATCGATTAGAGAAAAGCAATGAATCGGTATATTATAAATATCCTAATGCTTTAGTGCAAAATGGCAAAAGAGATAGTGCATTTAATTTTTTAGAAAAACTTAGTAAAACTTACCCTGATTGGTATGTTCCTTATGAAAGTGCTGCTTATTTATATTATCAAAATGGAGATACTTATTATGGTCATTCATTTTTAGTTGTTGCATTAGAAAAAGGATTAAATAATAGGCAAACTTACGAGAGAACAAAGAATGAAATAATTCAAGGTACTCAGAATCCAGATGTCAAAATAAGTACGGCTTACAAACAACTCTTGGTTCGTATAGAAAAAATCCCTATACCTAACTAAATCATGTTTACACTAACTTTCTAAGTAGAGTATTCATATTTACCTTATCTGCAATAAATTGTTCTAAATTATCAATACTAATACGCTCTTGTTGCATCGTATCTCTATCTCGTAAAGTAACCGTATTATCTGTAAGTGTTTGATGGTCTATGGTAATACAATAAGGCGTTCCTATTGCATCCATTCTTCTATATCTTTTCCCGATAGTATCTTTTTCTTCGTAGAAAGTTCTTCCAACAAATCTTAATTTCGCTTCAATCTCTCTTGCTTTTTCAGGCAAACCATCTTTTTTAGTTAATGGGAGAATAGCTACTTTTATTGGTGCTAAAGCTGGTGGTAAACTCAATACTGTTCTTGTTTCGCCATTTTCTAATGTTTCTTCTTTTAAGTTTTCACTCATAACACGCAAGAACATTCGGTCTAAACCAATAGAAGTTTCTACCACATAAGGTACATAATTTTCATTGATTTCACTATCAAAATATTGCATTTTTTTACCTGAATATTGTTGATGGTTTCCTAAGTCAAAATCTGTTCTTGAATGAATACCTTCCAACTCTTTGAATCCAATAGGAAAACGAAATTGTATATCTTCAGCAGCATCTGCATAGTGTGCTAATTTTTCGTGTACATGAAAACGTAAACTTTCAGGGTTTGTTCCTAAAGCCAAATGCCAATTTAAACGTGTTTCTTTCCACTTTGCAAACCACTCTTTTTGAGTTCCAGGTTTGATAAAAAACTGCATTTCCATTTGTTCAAACTCACGCATTCTAAAAATAAATTGCCTTGCAACAATCTCATTTCTAAAAGCCTTACCAATTTGAGCAATTCCAAAAGGTATTTTTAATCGAGCAGACTTCTGCACATTTAAGAAATTTACAAAAATTCCTTGTGCGGTTTCTGGTCTTAAATATATTGTGTTAGATTCTTCAGCAACTGAACCTAATTGTGTTCCAAACATCAAGTTAAATTGACGGACATCTGTCCAATTTTTAGTGCCTGATATCTCACAAACTATTTCATATTCTTCAATCAAGGCTTTGTAACGTGCAAAATCACTAGCTTGTGCAGCTTCAGTATATGCTTTTTCCAATTCTACACCTTTGGCATAATCTCTACTTGCTTTTGCTTTATCCTCTTCAGTAGCATTTTTATCTATGCCTTTTTTTTCTAATTCTTTCTGTCCCTTTTCTTTAAATTTATCAATCTTTTCTTCCAAAAGCACATCTGCTCTATACCTTTTTTTTGAATCTTTATTGTCAATTAATGGGTCTGAAAAAGAATCTACGTGACCTGATGCTTTCCAAGTTGTTGGGTGCATAAAAATTGAGGCATCAATACCAACAATATTTTCGTGTAATTGCACCATACTTTTCCACCAATATTCTTTAATCGCATTTTTTAATTCTACACCAAATGGGCCGTAATCATAAACAGCTCCCAAATTATCATATATCTCAGATGAAGGAAAAATAAAGCCATATTCTTTGCAATGAGCTACTATCTTCTGTAAACTATCGGTCGCTTGTGCCATATTATATTTCTACTTAATTTTTTAATACTATTTTATAGGAAAGGAATTTTTGTAACTACTGCTTTTATTAATTTGTTTCTTACTTCAATAAAAATTTCAGTACCTACTTTTGAGTGTGCTAAATCTATGTAACCCAAGCCAATTCCATAACCTAAAGTTGGTGATTGAGTTCCTGATGTTACATGACCAATTTCATTATTATCGGCATCTTTAATCAAATAATGACTACGAGGAATACCTCTATCAATCATTTTGAAACCAACTAATTTTTTACTAATTCCATTTTCTTTTTGTTTCAATAAAATATCTTTTGCAATAAAATCTTTATTGAATTTTGTTACCCAACCCAATCCAGCTTCTAATGGTGAAGTGGTATCATCAATATCATTTCCATACAAACAAAAACCTTTTTCCAAACGCAATGTATCTCTAGCTCCCAAACCAATTGGTTGTATGTTTTGTGGCTTACCTGCTTCAAAAATTTGATTCCAAATAGTTGCTGCATTTGATTTGTCAAAATAGATTTCAAAACCACCAGCACCTGTATATCCTGTTGCAGAAATAATAATATTATCGATACCTGCAAATTTCCCAATTTTGAAATGATAATATGGAATAGAATTCAAATCTACATCTGTTAAGCTTTGTAATGCCTCAGTTGCTTTAGGTCCTTGGATTGCCAATAAAGCAATATTATCTGATATATTTTCTAAATCTGCATTATTGGTATTGTGTTGTGTAAACCAAGCCCAATCTTTATCAATATTTCCAGCATTCACCACACACATATATTCTTCGTCAGCCATTTTATACACCAATAAATCATCTACAATTCCGCCAGTTTCATTAGGCAAGTAACCATACATCGCTTTTCCAATTTCTAAAGTTGAAATATCATTAGAAATAATTTTTTGTAAAAATGGTAATGCTTCAACTCCTTTCACTATAAATTCGCCCATGTGTGATACATCAAAAACGCCTACTCCGTTTCTAACAATATTATGTTCTTCAATATCTGAAGTATAACGAACTGGCATATTAAATCCTGCAAAATCTACCATTTTTGCTCCAAGTGCAATATGTGTATCCGTAAGTGCTGTAGTTTTCATCTAAAATTATAACTGATTTAAAAATAATGCCAAAAATACTGAATTAAATTCTATTAAATAAATTTTTCAGGATAATGCCAATTTAAAAATATAAAAACAAGGTTCGCTTATAAAAAAATCGAATAAACTTCATTTTAATTAAGTTATTTTCACATTTACCCAAATTTAGGTATGAAATTAACCAATTTAGGTATTGCAAAATGCCTTTTATCACTATACTTTTGCGTCATTATTATTATTTAATCTTAGTCTAAATAAACAAAATGAATCGCTTAAAATTATTATTCGTGGCACTATCTCTAAATGGATTCGTGCATGCACAGACAGCAGACTTAAAAATCAAAAGTATTGATGGGGACAAAAATGGCATTACCCTATTTCAAGCAAGTTTAATTGAAGCTGACAAAGACACTGTTGCTAACGTAGATGGTGTTGCTTTGCTATCAAACATTCCTTATGGTTCCTATCAGCTGGAAGTTTTGAGTCCTGGCTACCAACCTTATACGACAACTGTCAATTTAAACGAAGAAGAACAAGACTTGACTGTAACACTAACAACTGATACAATTTTGAACTTAGATAATGTAGAAATTTTTGGGGAACGTAATGACAAACCCAAAGGTTTGGAAATGATTACACGTTTGCCTATCAATCCAAATGACAATATCCAAACTGTTTCGGTAATTTCTTATAAAGTAATAGAGGCACAAGGAGCATTGACTATTACAGACGCTGTTCGTAATATTCCGGGTGTAACCTTATTCGGAAGTTATGGTGGCGTAAAGGAATCAATGTCCACAAGAGGTTTTAGAGGTGTGCCTGTTTTGAAAAATGGTATCCGTATGGATTCACAATTTCAAACAGCATCTGGTGTTGTAGATATGCAAGGCGTAGAATCTATTCAGATGATAAAAGGCTCTGCTGCGATTACTCAAGGTGTCATAACAGATATTGGAAATGCTGGTGGTGTTATCAATGTGGTTACGAAAACACCCAACTTTACAAATTTAGGCAATGTGAGTCTTCGTTATGGAAGCTGGCATCAAGTCCGTCCTTCATTTGATATCCAAAGAGTTTTAACACAAAAGAAAAATATTGGTATTCGTTTCAATGGTGTATATGAATATGGCAAAACTTTTAGAGAAGGAACAAGTGCACATCGCTTCTATTTCAATCCATCTTTTGCTTGGAAAGTATCAGAAAAAACAAGTTTTATAATCGAAGGTGATTATTTTAATGACAATCGTACTCCAAAAAATGATGCAGTAAATTTAGCACCTGGTCAAGGAGAAAATGCATTATACATTATTCCGAAAGATAAATTCTTAGGATTTAATACTGATAATAACAATACTAAGATGTCAAGCTTTATGGCAAGGTTTGACCACAACATTAATGATAAACTAATGATTCGTGCAGCTTATGGTTTCTCAACTTATCAAGTAGATAATATCTCAACTTCATCAAATGCTGCATTTAAAAACAAAGATTTTAATTTAAGAAAACGTGATGTTACAAAAAGTTTGAGAGATGATAAAAACTCAACATTACAATTTGACTTCATTGCTCAGAATATAAAAACCGGACCATTTAAACATACGATTCAAACTGGTTTCGATTATAGATCTGCCAATGCAACGACAACTTCTTTTGATGCCGTAACTATCGATACTATTGATATTTATGGAGACTTTACAAATGATTTAAGTAAAGTAGTTAAGTACGATAATATGGGCAATGAGAAATTAGGTGTCAATGTAGTATTCAATCCTAAAACGCCTGTTGTATCTACATATCATACTTTTGGTATCTTAGCACAAGATATTATTGAGTTACACAAATACCTAAAACTATTTATTGGTGTTCGATATTCTGAAATTTATACAAAAGACCCATTAGGAACGAAAGGCAAAAGACAATCAGCTTGGAATCCTAGTGTTGGTTTAATGCTTTCTCCAACAGAAAATATAAATATTTTTGGTTCTTATACCAACTCTACAAGTTTACGTTCTGCAAGTAATTTAATGAGTAACGGACAAGAAATTGGACCATCTAGAACTCAACAATTTGAAGCTGGTATAAAAACTGCTTGGTTCAAAGATAGACTTCGTTATAATTTAACTTATTTTCACATTTATACAGCAAATTTATCTAATTCAGAATATATAGAAAGAACAAATGTACCCACTGGCTATTATTTCAAAGCTGGAGATTTATTAAGAGATGGAATTGAAACAGAATTGAATGGACGTATTACAAAAGACTTAACTGTTATGGTGGGTTATGCATTTTTAAAAGCACGTTATAAAAATTCACCTTCTTATGTAAATGGTTCAGCTCCAATGAATGCCCCAACACACACAGCAAATGGTTGGCTACAATACCAATTCAGTCAAGGAGCATTAAGAGGTTTAAGTTTAAGTGCTGGTGTTTATTATGTAGGAAAAAGACCAGTGAATGAATATAGCTTAACGCCTGATGGACATGGAAACATGGGTGGTGAAAAGCCTTTTGATATGCCCGCTTATACAACCTTGAATGCTCAAATTGGCTATACTTATAAAGCATTTTCAGCAAGATTGTATATGAATAATCTTACGAATAAAATAGGATTGAATTCGTATTTCAGAGGTGGTTATATCAATCAAACTGAACCTATCAACGCATCTCTTTCAATTAGTTATAAATTTTAAAAAACATATCCAATCCAAAACGACAGGCATCTTCATCAAGGAAGATGTCTGTTTATTTAAAGCAAAAATTATTTTATGAAAAAAAAGGAAAAATATACTTTTAGAAAACTTATAGGAGATTTACATTTATGGCTTGGTGTTGCAAGTGGCATTGTATTATTTGTTATTTGCTTTACGGGAACAGTATATGTATTCAAAACTGAAATTGAAGAATGGATAGAACCTAATAAATATAATATCGAGGCTAAACAGCAAATTATACCTATTGAAAAATTAATTGCAAATACAGAAAAAGAAACAAAAGGAAAAGTATCAAGGGTAGTCTATACAGAAGAAAACACTAGACCTTATGAAATCAATGTAAAGCAAAATGCAGAAGACCGAAGAGGTACTAATTTTATGGTGAACCAATATACTGGGAAAGTAATTGGTGATGTAAAAGGTCCAGCATCAGAATTCTTTTTTACAATGTTTAAATTACACAGATGGTTATTGTTAGACATAGAAAAAGGCAGACCAATTACTGGAGCAGCAACACTTATCTTTTTATTTTTATGCCTATCAGGATTTGTTATTTGGCTACCTAAAAAAATTAGAAGTTGGAGAAGTTTTAAGCCAGGTTTTACAATTATGTGGCGTGCAAGATGGAAACGAATTAATCATGATTTGCATAATGTTTTAGGATTCTATAGTTTAATTTTCTTATTAATAATGACATTAACTGGACTGACTTGGTCGTATGAATGGTACAATAACGGACTGTATAAATTGCTCACAGGGAAAGAAATGGAACAGAAAGGAGGTCCTGGTGGCGGCAGAGGAAATAAGGGAGAAAAAGGTAAAGATAAAAAAGAAGATAAAGCAATTGAAACTCAAGAATCATTAATAATTCCAGCAATTTCTTATGAAAAAGCCATTGCTATTGCTAATGCAAAATTAGTTTATCAAGGTAAAACAATAATTAGTAAAATTGCTCAAGATGGTAGTCCTTATGAAATAACAAAATTCAATAAGGATAGATTTAATGTTGAAGCAGCGGATAAATTATTCATCAATTCCGAAACTGGAAATATTGAGAAAATAGAGTTATTTAATGACATGTCATTGGGCGAAAGAATTATGAAACAAATTCGTGGATTACATGTTGGCACTACTTATGGTTTATATTCAAAAATACTTTATTTTATTGTTTGTTTAATAGCGACTAGTTTACCAATCACTGGTGTTATTATATGGATTAACAAGATGAAATTTGGTTCATCAACAGATTAAAATTACTTTTTGATAGATTTATGTAAAAAATCACTAACAATTTTTATAGCTAATTGAATTCGTTCATCATAATTCCCTTCAATAATTTTGAAGGGAATTTTATTTTCACTTAATGCATTAAAATATAATTCAAATAGCTCATCTCTTTTTTCAGGATGTTCTCTTAATTCATCTTCTTCCCAATCAATATCTGGCTTACATAATAAAAACAAATCTATTGCTTGATATTGGTATGCTTGATGAATAAAATCACTTACTTTTCCGAATTTGAAAGATGACCATATTTTCATTACTAACATTTCTGTATCATAAAAACAAAGTTCATCATTTGTATGCCTTTGCCAAGCTTCTAACTGACCTTTTGCAATCAAATCTAAATCCTCAAACGTATAATATCCATTTGTATTTTCTAAAAAAATACGTGCGAATTCAGGTACCCAATGGCAATTAAAGTTTTGTGCTAAGGTTTTTGAAAGCGTAGTTTTTCCTGTAGATTCTGGACCTGTTATAGCTATTCGTATCATACTTTTTGTACTAATCGTTCATGATAATTTTTCTTCCATTCTAAGAATCCTTTCAAAGCCATAAAAGTATAAATTAGCATCAAAATACTTGACATTTCTAAACCTCTTGTATAATACAAATATGCTAAAATACTATCTATTACAATCCAATATATCCAATTTTCCAATACTTTACGAGCAACCATATAAGTCGTAACCAAACTAAAACATGTGCTTAGAGCATCTAAAAAAGGTGATGCTTGAAGGGTATATTTTTTAAAAATAAATCCCAATATTAAACTACAAATAGTAGTCAATATTATTATAAAAAAGTGTTGTTTTAAATTCCATGTATGAATTTGAGTTGTATCATTTTTATTCCAATTCAAATAACCAACAATTGCCATTATAACATAAAAAACTTGCAAGATGGCATCTAAATATAATTTGGCATCAGCACAAACATAAACATAAGTTGCAGCATTAATAAATCCAAAAATCCAACAGATTACTTTACCTTTTATAGCAAAATAGAGATATAAAATACCACAAATAATGGCTTGCCACTCCCAATAACTTGTTGCATAAATTCCTTGAAAAAAACTACTCAAAAAATCGTTCATCGATGTTCAAGATAAATGAAAAAATTAAGTTTTCAAATAAAAAAGCGAACCTAAAAGGTTCGCTTAAATTATAGATTATTACATTTTAATTTAGTCTAATGTAATATCCTTCATCGCATTAGGCTTAATTTCAATACTTTTGCTTACTTCATTTTGATAAATAACATAGTTAGAAATTTCAGATTTTTCTGCAGATGTTGGTTGGTCTAAATGTATTCCGTATCTTTTATATGCCGGCTGTTTTTCCATTTCATGCAGACTAACTTCATTTTTCTGCATCTCTAAAGCAATACGTTTCTTTATTAAATCTCTTTCTAAACTTTGATCTTCCATTGAAAAAAGGTTTCTATTAGCATTGCTAAAAGTATCCTCTTTAAATAAATCCGCTTGGTTTGATTTGTTCACCACAACAAAATCATCATCAATAGAAATACGAGGCTTTGTTACTAATTTTATTTCAAAATCTTCTTCTTCAATCTTTGCCTCATTTTGAGTTGATAGATTTTCTATTTCAAATTCAATTTGTATATTATTTTTTTTTGTTTCAAGTTCAACAGTATTTTGCTCATTAGTTGAAGGCTCTTCTCTATTCACTTCAGGCAGTTTATTTGTTGATGTATTAGATAAAGTATGTACTACTCTATTCTTTTCTTCCTGAACTTTTCTTTGTTGTTCTTGCTCCAACTGTTTTTTTCTTTCTTTATTCGATTCGCCAGATTCAAATCCAGTTGCAATTAAAGTAATTGCAATATCTTCACCTAAACTTTCATCTTTACAAACACCCCAAATAACTTCACAATCGGTTTCTGTTTCGTTCTGTACTTTTTGGATAATCATATCCAATTCTTTCATTTTAAAATCAGAACCATAGCTTATATACAATACAACACCTTTTGCTCCATAGATATCTTGTTCTTCCAATAATGGCGAATTAACGGCAGATTCAATCGCATCTTTGGCTCTATTTTCGCCACTTCCGTGTCCAATACCAATTATTGCAACACCACTATTTTGCATGACCCTTTTAACATCATTAAAATCCACATTGATTTTACCAGGTTTGGTAATAATTTCAGTAACACCTTTTGCTGCTGTAGTTAAGATATCATCAGCTTTACCAAAAGCTTCATCAATATCTAAATCTGGAAAAATTTCGTATAATTTATTGTTAGAAATTAGAATTAAGGCATCTACATTTTCTTTCATATTTTGGATACCTCTATTCGCTTTTTCTCTTTTTGGTTTACCTTCATTCATAAATGGAGAAGTAACAATACCAACTGTAAGAATACCTAAATCTTTAGCAATTTTTGCAATAACAGGAGCTGCACCAGTACCTGTTCCACCACCCATTCCTGCTGTAACAAAAACCATTTTTGTATTATTTGATAAATACATTCTAATTTCTTCTTCAGCTTCTAAAGCAGCGCGTCTGCCTTCTTCAGGATCAGCACCAGCACCTAAACCTTCTAATAAATCTTTTCCTAATTGAATTTTGGTAGCAACTGGGCTTTTTTGTAAATCTTGATTGTCTGTATTACAAACAGCAAAGTTCACACCTGGAATACCACCTGCAAACATGTGATTCACAGCATTGCAACCACCACCGCCAACACCTAATACTTTAATGATAGAGTTGTTTTCGTTAAATATTTCAAATTCCATAATTGTATATTTTTTAATTTTTATTAATCTTTAATTATTTTTAATTTTTAAACATCTAAAAAGTCATTATCGCTTTTCATATAATTTTCAATTTTCCTTCCCCATACCGAAAAAATAGATGGTTTCTTTAATGGTTTAGTCGAATCCGTTTTTTCATCATCTATTGTTGTTACAGGAACTTCTTCTGCCTTAGGTTGCACAGGTTCAATTACAATCGGCTCTACCACATTTACTGGTGCAATCGGCTCTTCAACAATAGTACTTATTAAATTCTTTTCTTTAGCAATGAGTTGTTCTTCATCATACATTTTAAATGCACGAATCAATAAACCTATACCGGTTGCAAAAATAGGATTGTCTATATTTTTAATTTTTGATGGTGCTAAATGTTCTCTTGGATAACCTAGTCTCGCCACTTGTCCAGTTTCTAATTCAGTTAATTGAATTAGATGTTTTAATTGAGAGCCACCTCCTGTTAAAACGATTCCTCCAATTAATTTTTTATCATATCCTGACAATCTAATTTGATGATCTACATTCGCCAAAATCTCAATCATTCTCGCACCAATTACTTTAGCAACACTTTGTAAGTTTAATTCAATCCCAGGAGCTCCTGGCTGAATTCCTTTAATACGAACTTGTTGGTCTTTTAAATCATCTGTTGCTATAGCAGAACCTAATTCAACTTTTAATCTTTCAGCTTGCTCACGGAGAATTTTAAAATCTCTTAAATCTTCAGTAATAATATTTCCACCTAAAGGAATAACAGCAGTATGACGAATAATATAATTTTCAAAAATTGCAATATCCGTTGTTCCTCCACCAATATCTACCAAAGCGACACCTGCTTCTAATTCTTGCTTAGACAAAACAGCATCTGCAGAAGCTAGTGGTTCTAATTGAATACTTGCAACTTCAAGGCCTGCTGCATTTACACAACGTTCAATATTTTTTATATGAGAAATACCACCAGTAATAATATGGAAATTACCTTCTAATTTCACACCCATCATCCCAACTGGATCTTGGATATTCGGTTCATTATCGATAATAAATTCTTGTTGTAAAACATGAATAATTCTATCCCCTGGAGGTAATGCCAATTTATTAGATTCCTCTTTTAACAAACGAACATCTTCATGTGTAATCCACGTATCCGTATTCGCTCTATTTACCTGACTTCTATTCTTAATGCTTTTAATATGCTGCCCTGCAATACCAACATGCACTTTTTCAAACTTTACGCCTGAACTTGCTTCTGCTTGTCTAACTGCTTTGATAATAGATTCAACAGTTCTGGTAATATTTACAACAGCTCCACGTTGTACACCAAAAGATTGGCTTAATCCAACGCCTAGAATTTCTACTTTACCAAACTGATTTCGTTTTCCAACTAATGCTGCAACTTTTGATGTTCCAATATCAATAGCACATACAATTTTTTCGGAATCAATTTTTACTTCGTTCATTTCTAGTGATAATATATTCTGCATATTTCTGAATTTTATTTTAAACAAATAGCTTGATCTTTATACATTATGTTGATAACTCTATATTTTTCCCACCCTACTTTATCCAAAACTTCTGAATAGAAAACATTGAGTTTATTGAATTTTTCTTCTAAATCATTTGAATTGCCTAATAAAATAAGGGCATTCCCAATTCTTGGAATCAATTCAATTTCTTTTTTCTCATTAATATTTATTTGACCAATTAAACTATACCAAGTATTTTCTTGTATTAAATACTGACATACTTTTAATGTTTCAATTAATGATTTTTGTTTTATTGTATCATTTCCTCCAAGCGTTTCAGTAACAACACCAGTAATAATAGGCACTTTGATTGTTCCATTTTGCTTTGGCATAAACTTGATACCAAATTTATCTATATAAAAATTTTGTCCTAATTGATTATAAACTCTTGCAATTGGTGTTCTTTGTTTTATGCTAACACATAATTTTTTATTCTTATCAATAAATGCTTGAGTCGATTCTACACACGAAATTGTATCTACCATTTGTTCAATATCAAACAATGTTTTATTATCTATTGCTTGGTTTTTTAAACTGAAATTTTTAGTGATTAAATAATAAACATCATCTTTTGAAATCATAAAATTATCTTCCAACTCATCAATCAAAATGGATATATCAGCCACTTTAAAATTATTGACACTTGCTCTTGCAATCAATGAAACGGTAAAGAATCCTATTACTAGAAGCAATACAACCAAACGGATAATAATATTTTTAGTCTGCTTATTCATTAATTTCTTTACTATTATTTTCTAATAATTCAGTAATTGAATGCACTGTTGTATCAATATTTCCAGCACCAATTGTAATTACTACGTCAATATTTTCTATTTCATTTCCTAGATAACTCAATAAGTTTTCTCTTGAAATAATTTTCTTATTTGGAATCGTAACTTTATCTAATATAATTTGGCTCGTGATACCTTCAATTGGCAACTCTCTGGCAGGATAAATATCTAATAAAATCAGTTCATCTACATTAGAAAGAGATTGTGCAAATTCATCACATAAATCTCTAGTTCTTGAAAATAGATGTGGTTGGAAAACAGCTGTTATTTTTCTATTTGGATATAATTCTCTCGTTGCTGCCAACGCGGCATCTATTTCTCTTGGGTGATGTGCATAATCATCAATATAGACAAAACGTTTATTTTTAAAATGTGTTTCAAATCTTCTTTTAACACCAGTAAAACTAGCAATAGCTGTTCTAATTTTTGCTATATCAACACCCACTTGCAAAGCAATAGCTATCGCACCTAATGCATTTTCGATATTGTGCCTGCCTCCATAGCTGCAAATAACATTTTCAATTTTTCCGTTTGGATGAATAACATCAAATACATAAGTTCCATTATTTACGCTAAGATGTTCAGTATAGAAATCTGCAGTCGTATCCAACAAACTATAACTCAAATTTTTGACTTCAGGATTTAGAATTTTAGTATCTACTTGTTTATTGTAAATACAAATTCCATTTGGTCTAATTTGCTTACAAAATGCACTAAAAGAAGCTTTAATTGCATCTAAATTTCCATAAATATCCAAGTGATCGGTATCCACTGAAGTGATGAGTGCAATATTTGGAGTAAGGTTTAAAAACGACTTATCAAATTCATCAGCTTCTGCAACAATATAGGTTCTGCCTTCAATAAAATTGGATTGATAATTAATCGAAATTCCACCTAAAAACGCCGCAATATCTTTATTGCCAACTTTAAGTAAATGTGCTGTAAATGTAGAAGTGGAAGTCTTTCCATGCGAACCCGCAATCGAAATATTAAATCCTGAATTTGCAATTAATCCTAATACTTTTGCACGTTTCCAAACTAAAATATCAGATGAATTATAATATGCTAATTGTTTGCTATCTTTTGGAATTGCTGGTGTAAGAACAACTAAATCGGCTTGTTTATCTAAAGTTTCAACACTATCCTCAAAAGTAATATCAATTCCTTCTTGCTCTAATTCATGCGTTAATACAGTTGGGGTTTTATCGTAGCCACTTACTTTTTTACCAAGGATATTAAAATACCTAGCTAAAGCAGACATTCCAATTCCACCAATTCCTAAAAAGTAAACGTTTTTTATTTTATCTAACTCCATCTAAATAACTCATTTATTTTGATTACTACTAATAATTTCTTTAACGATTTCATTTGCAGCATCTGATTTTGCTAACATTTTTATATTCACTGCTAAGGCGTCTTGTTGTTGTTCATTATTCAATAAATCAACAAGTACGTTCCCTAATTTTTTTATCGCTTCATTATCTTTTATCATCAAAGCAGCATTCTTATGGACTAATGCCATTGCATTTTTAGTCTGATGGTCTTCAGAAACATTTGGTGAAGGAATTAGGACACAAGGCTTACCAACAATACAAAGTTCTGAAATAGACAAAGCTCCTGCTCTCGACACAATCACATCTGCAGCAGCATAAGCTAAATTCATTTCCTTGAGGAATTGATGGATTTTAATTTGTTTAATAGCCAACTTTTCTGTTCGTTCAATAATGCCTGTATAATAGGCTTTTCCTGTCTGCCACAAGACCTGATAATCTTGCTTTACAAACAACTCTAAATTAGCTTCAATTGCTTCATTAACTGTTCTAGCTCCAAGGCTTCCACCAATTACTAAAATCGTCTTTTTGAATTCATCTAATTGGAAAAAATCTAAAGCATCTTTCTTTGATGGCAAAGTTCCTGAAATATCTTTCCTTACAGGATTTCCTGTAAGTTTTATTTTATTTGGATTAAAAAATAAATTCAAATTGTCATAAGCAACAAATATTTTATTTGCAAACTTGGATAAAATTTTATTGGTAATACCAGGATAAGAATTTTGTTCTTGAATAAATGTTTGAATGCCCATCAAAGCTGCCATAAACAATACCGGTGCAGATGCATAACCACCTACACCAATACATGCATTGGGTTTATAATCATTAATAATTTTACGTGCATGCAATAAACTTTTCAATAATTTAATTGGCACTAATAAATTTTCAATTGTCAATCTACGTTGAATTCCGACAACCTCTAATCCAATAATTTTATAGCCTGCTTGTGGTACTTTTTCCATTTCCATTCTTCCGCTTGCTCCAACAAATAATACTTCTGCGTCAACATTATTTTGGCGTATCGCATCAGCAATAGCAATAGCTGGGAAGATATGTCCACCAGTTCCTCCTCCTGCAATAATATATTTTTTACTTTCTCCCAATTCCTTTTATTTATTATCCATGAATATCATTAACAATATCCTTTTTCTTAGGACTTCGCTTTTTTACTAAACCAACTTCTGAATTTGTTGCTGGTGCTTTTTCAACATAAGCACTTACACTCAAAATAATACCTAAGGCTATTGAGTTAGCGACTATACTTGTACCTCCCCAACTTATTAATGGCAAAGTTATTCCAGTATTCGGCAATAAATGCGTATTTACAGCCATGTGCATCACAGCCTGCATCGTAATACTAATACCTAATCCAACAGCCATTAAAGCACCAAATGCTTTTGTACTTTTATTATATAATACAACAATCCGATACAGAAAAAACAAATACAAACACAAAATAAAAATCGCTCCAACTAAACCATATTCTTCCACTAAAGTTGAAAATATATAATCCGAATAAGCCTCTGGCAAAAAATTACATTGTGTGCTTTTTCCTGGAGCAATTCTAAAAAAGCCACCTTTTGCCATAGCAATATTAGCTTGTTTTTGTTGAAATAGGTCATCGCTACTATAATCAGGATGCAACCAAGAATCAACACGACCCACCCAAGTATCCGCTCTACCAAAATCTACAATCTTAAAGAAAGAAAGTGCGAATAACATACCGCCAACAAGCAGGCCTCCACCAAATATAAACAAGATGTATTTAGTACTCACTCTGCCAATAAATAAGATAACAATACAAGTCATAAATAAGATAGCAGCAGTAGATAAATTTTCTAACATAATTAATGCACAAATCAGCACAATTGGACCCATCAAATAAATACTTACTTCTTTAAAATCTTTTATTACACCTTGCATCTTAGATATTGTTCTTGAAGTGTACATTATCAAAGCTAGACGTGCAATATCTGATGATTGGAATCTCAAACCAATTACAGGAATCTTAACCCATCTAGTTGCATCGTTAGTACTAATTCCAAAAACCAGCGTATAAGCCAATAAAAATATCGATAGTATCAACATTAACTGTGCTATCCTAGAAAAATATCGATGATCTACTCTATGAACTAAATAGATAACGCCAAAACCAATTCCTAAATTCATTAGGTGTTTTACTAATAATATTTCTGTACTTCCATGCATTGATTTATATGCCAGCGTTCGAGCAGAACTATACACCAATAACATAGAAAAGACAGCCAATATGGCAGCTATGTACCATATATACTTATCTCCTTTTATATTATTGATTAAATTCTTAAACATTACTTAGTTTTTCAATTTCTAGTATTATAGATTCAAAACATTTCTTTTAAATTGTCTGCCTCTATCTTCATAATTTTCAAATAAATCAAAGCTTGCACAACAAGGTGATAATAATACGACTTCTTCTTTTTCAGCAATATTATAAGCCATATTTACAGCTTGTTCCATACTTTGTGTATCCACGATGTATCCAACTTCATTAGCAAATGCTTGATGTAAAGCCTCATTATCTTTACCCAAACAAATTATCGCTTTAACTTTCTCTTTGACTAAATCTTTAATAAGCGTATAATCGTTTCCTTTATCCACACCACCAAGAATCAATACTGTTGGCTTAATCATAGATTCTAAAGCATACCAAGTTGAATTGACATTTGTAGCTTTTGAGTCATTGATAAAATCAACACCCTTGACAGTTGCAACAAATTCTAAACGATGTTCTAAAGATTTAAAATCCTGAAAACTATCTCTAATTTTTTCATTTCTTACGTTAAAGAGTTTTGCTCCGATTCCGGCAGCCAAACTATTATACGTGTTGTGGATTCCTTGTAATGCAAGTTCGTTTGTTGGCATGGTAAATTTGTTTTTGTTTATATTAATAATGAGATTCTTATCTTCAATGTATCCGCCTTCTTCTAATTTTTGATAATAAGAAAATGGAATAAGTTTTGCTTTTATATCGAATTGATTTAAGTATTTTTTGCTTACTTCATCATCTAAACAATAGATGAAAAAATCATCTTCTGTTTGATTTTTAGCAATAGAAAACTTAGAGCTAATATAATTTTCAAACTTATAGTCGTATCTATCCAAATGGTCTTCAGTAATATTGGTTAAGATGGCAATATGTGGTTTGAAAGTTGTGCAATTATCTAATTGGAAAGAAGAAATCTCTAATACAAAATATTCTTTATCTTCTTCTGCCACTTGCTTAGCAAAGCTATCTCCAATATTTCCGCCTAAACCAACGTTTAACCCTGCATTCTTCAGAATATGATAGACTAGTGATGTTGTTGTAGTTTTCCCATTAGAACCTGTAATTGCAATAATTTTAGCTTTTGTAAATCTATAAGCAAACTCAATTTCAGATATAATTTCTATCTGTTTTTCCTTTATTTTTTTGATAATTGGAGCTTTATCAGGAATGCCAGGACTTTTAATTATAATATCAGCTGCTAATATTTTTTCTTCAGAATGTTGTCCTTCCTCGAACTCAATATTTCGCTTATTCAATTCTAATTTATATACCTCTTTAATAGTTCCAAAATCAGAAACAAATACACCATATCCTTGCTTTTGTGCAAGAATTGCCGCTCCAACTCCACTTTCGCCACTACCTAATAATACTATGTTTCTATTGTTGTTCACTATCGTTTATATTACTTTTAATGTTAAAAATGTAAGCACTGAAAGTAGAATGCTTACTATCCAAAATCTAGTTACAATTTTTGTTTCGTGGTAACCCATTTTTTGATAATGATGATGCAAAGGTGCCATTCTGAATATCCTTCTACCTTCACCAAATTTCTTCTTCGTGTATTTGAAATAAGAAACTTGTATCATTACCGATAAATTTTCTACTAAGAAAATTCCACACAAAACAGGAATCAATAATTCTTTCTTTAAGATTATAGCTATCGTGGCAATAACCCCACCTAACATTAAAGAGCCAGTATCGCCCATAAAAACTGTTGCAGGATAGGCATTGTACCATAAAAAACCAATACAAGCACCAATTAAGGCAGCACAAACCACCACGACTTCTCCAGAATTAGGAATATATAATACATTCAAATAATCTGCAATTTTAATATTCCCAGATACATAAGCAAAGATTGCTAAGGTAATTAGTACAATTGCGGAAACGCCAGATGCCAAACCATCAATTCCATCAGTCAGATTTGCGGCATTAGAAACGGCAGTAAGCACAAAAATAACCATAGGAATAAAAATTATCCAAGCCCATTTGTGGTAATCATTTACAAATGGTTTTAAGACATAACCATAATCCAATAAATTATCTTTAAAAAATGGTACATTGGTTTTGCTTGTTTTTGTCTCGTGAGAATATAAGTATTCACCATCTTGAACACCTTGACTTTCATATATAATTTTTGTAGTTGGTTTGACCTCAATTGGCTCTCTCCAATTTACTTGACCATTTTCATATTTATATACGAAGACATTATTAAAATCTCTAACTTTTACAGAAGGGTGGAAATATAAAACCGCACCAATAATCAATCCTAATAAAACTTGAGCAATAATTTTAAATCTTCCTTTTAATCCTTCTTTATCTTTTTTGAATACTTTTATATAATCATCTATGAAGCCTACACCTCCCATCCAAACAGTTGTTAATATCAACAACAACACATAAATATTGTCTAATTTTGCAAATAATAAAGTAGGTATTAAAATAGCCGCGATAATGATGATTCCACCCATTGTTGGTGTGCCTTTTTTTTGTGTTTGCCCCTCTAATCCCAAATCACGCACACTTTCTCCAATTTGTTGTTTACGCAGCCATTTTATTATTCCTCTACCAATTATCATCGTAATTATCAAAGACAATAAAATTGCCATAGATGCTCGAAATGAGATATACTGGAATAAACCTGCACCAACAAAATCATAATGTTCTTTTAGGTATTTGAATAAATAGTATAGCATCTTCTATTTTTTATATATTATTTAATACTTCATTTAATATTTCTTTATCATCAAACGGGTATTTTACGCTTTTTATCTCTTGATATTTCTCATGTCCTTTACCAGCCAACAAAATGACATCATTCGGTTGAGCTAATAAAACACTTGTTTTAATTGCCTCTTTTCTATCTAAAATGGTAACTACTTTTTTAGCTAAATGAGGCGGAATACCTGCTTGCATTTCAGCAATAATTTGTTCGGGTTCTTCATCTCTAGGATTATCAGATGTCAAAATAACTTTATTACTGAGCGTTGCTGCAATCAAAGCCATTTCTGGGCGTTTCGTCTTATCTCTATTACCTCCACAACCAATTATAGTAATCAATGATTCATTGCCTGTCCTTACTGCATTTACAGTATCAATAACATTTTTTAAAGCATCAGGCGTGTGTGCATAATCTACAATTCCGACAATATTATTTCGATTAGATTTAACAATATCAAATCTACCTTCAGCACTTTGTAATTCAGAAATACGACCAAGTGCTTCTTGTTCATCCATTCCCAATAAAATAGCCGTTGCCAAAATGGCTAATAGATTATATGCATTAAAATTGCCTACTAAATGCGTATAAATATCTTGATGTTTATATTTCAAGACTAAACCTGATATATTATTCTCTAAAATTCTAAAATTAAAATCAGCTAATGATTTTAAAGCATAAGTGTATTTTTTAGCTAATGTATTTTGCAACATTACTTCACCACGTTTATCATCAATATTCACCAATGCAAAAGCTGATGATGGCAATTGATCAAAGAATATTTTCTTTGCCTTAATATATTCATCAAATGTTTTGTGATAATCTAAATGGTCGTGAGAAATATTTGAAAAAATTGCTCCTGCAAAATTTAAACCTGCAATTCTATCTTGATGTGCCGCATGTGAACTTACTTCCATGAATACATAATCACAATTTTGTTGTATCATTAAATCCAACAATTGGTTCAATGCAATTGGGTTTGGTGTCGTATGTGTTGCAGGAATAATTTCTTCATTGATTTTATTTTCTATTGTAGAAATCAAACCAACATTAAAACCAGCTTTTCTATATAATTGATATAATAATGTAGCAATTGTTGTCTTTCCATTGGTTCCAGTTACACCAACAAGTTTTGTTTTTTTAGAAGGATGATGATAAAAATTACAGGCTAATAAAGCAGCTGTTTTTCTTGCGTCTTCCACTTGAATATAAGTTATGGTATCATTGATATTTTCTGGTAATTGTTCACAAACAATAACTTTGGCACCTGCTTGAATAACTGTATCAATGAATGAATGACCATCAACATTTGTTCCTTTAATCGCAATAAAAACATCATTTGGTTGAATACTTTTAGAATCAATTTTTAATTCACGAATTTCAATAGTATCACGCCCTACCATTTTGTAGTTCAATCCATATAATATTTCATTTAATATGCTCAATTCTTTTAGTTTAGTGTTAAATGGATATAACTTCCTTTCATAAAATTCTGTCCTGATTCTATAGATTGCGTCTGCACTTTTCCTTTGCCTGTAAAGCCAACTTTAAAGCCCATACTTTCTAATAAATAAATAGCATCATCTAACAACATTCCTCTCACATTTGGTATGATTGTCGGATCATTTTTTATAGTTCTAACTTTAACTTTTTTATCAACTGGGTCAATATCTACATAAGCATATTCTGCATCTAAATGATTGGCATCTACCTTAACATCATATAATTTTGCAATAGATTTTATTTGTTGTGTATTCGCAATAAATGTAGGAGGATTGATGCTTTTCAATGATGTATCTTTATTTATTGCCAGATTATTTTTTACATTGGAAGAAATAATTTTATCAGCAATAGTTCTAAAAACTGGTGCAGCAACATAACCGCCAGTTGTTACCAAACCTTGAGGGTTTCCCATTACCACAATACATGAATACAATGGATTATCAGCAGGGAAAAAGCCTACAAAGGTGGATAAATTTTTATTAGAATAACCTTCTTTCCCAAAACTTATTTTTGCTGTTCCAGTTTTACCTGCTATTTGATAATAAGGCGTACGAATATTTCTTCCTGTTCCACTTTGATCATTTACGACTGATTTAAGAATTTCTGTTGCATATAAAGCGGCTTCTTTAGAACAAATTCTTTGTCCATCTGTATAATCAAAAGTCTTAATAACATTAGTTCCTTCAGAAATATAATTCACTAAATGTGGTTGTGTTCTAATTCCACCATTTGCAACTGCATTATAGAAAGCTAAAATTTGTAAAGGTGTAAGTTTTACTTCATAACCGTGTGCCATCCAAGGTAAAGAATAAATCGACCATTTATCAGGCGATTTTATAAATGGAGTTGGCTCTCCAGAAAGCTCTATTTTAGTTTTTGTTGTTAATCCAAACTGAGCCAATTTTGCATAATATTTTTTCTTATTTCCTTCATAAAATTGCGTTACCCATTTAGCTATAGCCACATTTGAGGAAATAGCCATGGCTTTATCTGGTTTTAGAAACTGATATTGAGTATTATGTCCATCATCTGTCAAACGGAATTTCCCAAAAGTAGCTGATGCGTGGTTAGTATTAATAGAATCATTTAAGGTAATATAACCATCATCAAACAATGCTAAATATCCAGCTAATTTAAAAACAGAACCCGGCTCATTACCCATTCCCACAGCATAATTATAAGTTTCACTATAAGTTCCATTTTTATTTTTACCAAGATTGGCAATTGCTTTAATTGCACCAGTTTTTACTTCCATAACAACAGCACAGCCAAAATCTGCATTGTAGTTAATAACAGCATCCATTAATGTAGTCTCAGCAATATCTTGAACCGAAATATCAATTGTGGTATGTATATCTTTTCCATTTTTAGGCTCAATACTTCCTGCTCTATGAATAGGCATCCATGTTCCACCAGCAATTCGTTGTTTAGGCATTATGCCACTAACACCTGCTAAATAAGAATTATAAGTACCTTCCAAACCAACACTTGGACCATCTTTTTTAATATATCCAATCGTTCTTCCTGCAATATATCCAAAAGGATTATGTCTTTTTTGTAGTGTTTCGACAACCAAACCTCCAGAATATTTTCCTTCTCTAAAAAGCGGCCATTGCTTAATCTTATTGAGTTGTACAAATTCTATATTTTTAAAAATTGGATAATACCTTCTTTTCAATTTTCTTGCTGTCGTTAAATCCTTTTTATATTGCTGTATAGACTTATCTTTCTTAGTTACAGACATATAATAAGCTAAAGAATCAATATTTGCTTTGAAAATTTCATCACTCATGGCTGTTGAACCAAAGTCAATAGATAAATTAAAGTAAGGTACTGTTGTTGCTAATAATTCATTTTCAGCAGAATAAATATTTCCTCTATCAGCGGGAATTGTAAAAACTTTTGTTGTCAAAGAGTCTGCAATATTTCGCCAATAACCATCTCTTTCTGTTTGAATTTGATAAACCCTACCCATTACAACAAAACCAAATACAGCACACAGAATGCCTACTATATATATTCTTAATAATATGTTGGTTTTAATATTCAATGTATTCCTTTTTAATTCTCTAGTTCAACTTTCTTTGGTGGCTCTTGTAATGCCTTTACACTTTCTGGAGCTATTATTTTTTGTATTTCTGATTGTTTAGTTTTTTCATTTTTTTCAGCATTTGCAGACATGTATTCCCATCTCAGTTCTTTTATATGTTGTTTTTTTTTGTTGATATTTCTAGTCATTCTTTCTGCCAAATGCGTATTAAAAATTTCAACAATTGCAACCATCACGATAACTATAATTACAAATGCATTCTTTAATACTTGGATATAACTTACAAATTCATCTAAACCCAATAATTTGAGTATTCCTTCTACAATCCGTTGTACTTTAGATTTCTCAACAGGTAGAATGTTTGAATTAGTTGCTATATCTTTTTCATCTTCCATTATATTTTCTCTGCTATTCGCAATTTTGCACTTCTTGCTCTTGAATTTTCCTTTATTTCTTCTTCAGTTGCAATAATTGGTTTTTTATTAATTAGGTTAAAGTATTTAGCTATCTTTCCATAGAAATCTTTTTGTACATCTCCTTCTACATTGCCAGTTTTGATAAAATTCTTGACCAATCTATCTTCTAATGAATGATAGGACATCGTAACCAATCGTCCGCCAACATTTAATATATCTAATGCTGAAACCAAAAAATCTTTAATCGCATTGAGTTCATCATTCACTTCAATTCGTATCGCTTGGAAAACTTGAGCCATATACTTATGTTCCTTCCCTCTTGAAAAGTTCAAACACAAATCCACTAATTGCATAGTTGTTTCTATCTCCTTTACTTCACGCTCCTGAACTATTGCATTTGCTAAAGTCTTAGCGTTCGGCACCTCACCATAAAAGCCTAAAATATTTTGCAATTGCTCAGCAGAATAGGTATTCACCACTTGTTTAGCAGTAAGCATTTGAGTTTGTTGCATACGCATATCCAAATCGGCATTATAACGAATAGAAAAGCCTCTGTCAGCAGCATCAATTTGATGAGAGGACACTCCAAAATCAGCTAAAATACCATCTACCTTCGTAATATTATGAAGTCGTAAGAACCTTTTTAAATGTCTAAAATTAGCTTGTATCAACACAAATCGTTTATCCTCTATTTTATTATATTGAGCATCATCATCTAAATCAAAAGCAAATAATTTCCCATTTTCTCCCAATCTTTTTAGAATCTCTTTTGAATGTCCACCACCGCCAAAGGTTACATCAACATAGATACCATCAGGCTGTAAATTCAATCCTTCTAAACATTCTTGCAACATAACCGGTTGGTGATAATTCATTATATTCCGATTATTTGTTACTTAATTTACTCCAAATCGCATCAGCCATATCTGCAAAATTTTCAGGTTCTTTTAAATCTGCATAGTATGCTTCACTACCCCAAATTTCAATAGCATCATGATAGGCATTTATCACAATATCTGATTTAATACCTACTAAATCTTGCAAACGTTTAGGTACTAAAATTCTATCACTACCATCTAATTCAACATTGATAGCTCCTTGATAGAAATATTTTAAAAACTGTCTGTCTTCATTTCTGAAATAGCTTAGTTGTTTTGCCATTTCTTCAGTGATTTGTTTCCATTGTTGGATAGGATACAATCGCAAACAATTATCTAATCCCTTATTTAAAACATACGTTGTTCTTGTTTCCTCAGGCACTTGACGTAATAAATCCGCAGGCAGTTTTAGTCTGCCTTTTGCATCTATTTTAATTTCATATCGTCCTGTGAAAATGAGCATTGCTGTATATCTTATACAAAATTATATAAAACCTGCCATTTTCTGCCACTTTCTGCATAAAATTCCTACTACAAACAGTGTGGATAATTGAAAATATGTGGATAATCTTGTATATAAGTAATACTACGATGTGAAAATAAAGCTGAGATGCCTAATTTTATTATATTGTTTATCAACAAACGTTAATCAACAAAAATTAATTTTATGGAAAACTTCTAAAAAATTGGTGGGAGTGAGTGGCAGGATTTCTGTGTTTTTACTCAAAAAAGGAACAAATTCTATTCAAAAAGTCGTTTTACTTAGCTGAATTTGAACTGAAATAAATAGAAAATGATAAAAATTAAATACTAGAGTTTGATTCGTAATTTAACGATAGCAGACGACTTTTCAATACTATCATTGATACAACTTCAAAGATTCAGAAATTATATTACCTTTTAATCGAAGAACTTTTTCCTCATTTACATCAATTCCTTGTTGTGAATTAAGTTGATTTTCAGTCATGTGTTTGTATTCTGATTTATCGATAAATAAATCTTGCTCTACTCTATCAAGTTTTGCAATTATTACTTTAATAGCTTCTTCCGATTGGTCAATTCCAATCCATTTCCGTCCGTTAGTTTGTGCAGATTTTAAAGTAGTTCCAGAACCTGCAAAACAATCTAAAATAATGCTATCTTCATTCGATGAAGTCTTAACAATAATATCCAATAAATCAGCATTTTTCTCGGTTGGATAAACAGGATATTGCGGGTCTTTAAATTCCCAAATATCTTGCATACGTTTACCTTCCTGTTCGTCAAAATAGATTTTCTTTCTCGGATTTCCATTGTTGCTCCATTCAATTAAACCGTCATTGTCCCATTGCTCCAAAATAGCTACATCACTTCTCCAATGTCTCCCTTTTGGTGGCAAAATTCCTTTAAATGCTTGTGAAGTTTTTCCATTTTGCGTTTCGCCTGGTGCGTGAAGCGGAATTGTTGTATATCTTCTTCCGTCTTTTTCGGTTTTTTGAAAAAGTTTGATTTTATCTTCATCGGTGTAAGGTGTTTTCGGTTCGTTCCAAATTAAATTGTCAGATTTAGAATAAAACAAAATCATGTCTTTGATATTTCCATAACCTTTTCTTGCAAAGTTTTTCGGGTTGCATTTTACCCTTGTAATGTCATTTCGAAAATTCTCAATTCCAAAAATTTCGTCCATTATGATTTTTACATAATGTCCGATTTTATAATCAATGTGTAAATAAATTGAACCTTTATCAGAAAGCAACATTTTGAGTAAAACCAAACGCTCACGAATAAATTCTATAAAATCAAAACCTTTTAAAGTATCCGAATAAGCAACATTTCCATTTTTAGAATTACTGATAGTACTTGCTCTTCCATCTGTAATGGTAAATGTATTGTTTGTTGCAAACGGTGGGTCAATATAAATTAAATCAATTTTTCCTGCTAAATTATGTTGTGTTATAAGTTGTTTTAATGCCACTAAATTATTGGCTTGTATTAGCAAATTGGAGCTATCTGAATTATTGATTTGCTCCAAAAAAATATTTGGAATACTATCAAAAATTTGCTGTTCAGTTTTTTTATTAGGGTAATCTAATTGCACAATTTCAAAATTTTAAAGTTGATAAAGAAATTCACGCAATACTAAACTGCTCATAATATTCAAATCTTTGTATTTTCCTGTAATGTCTTTGTACATTTTGTTGTTTCCTTTGATATACAAAACTCCATCAAGAATTGCGATTTTAACGGCATTGATGTCTGTCATTATCGTACTGATTGCATCATTGAATTGTGCATTTTGGTGCCCTCCAAAATCAGTTAAAAACTTGGCTTCTCCAATGACAAGTTTTCCGTTAAACCTTCCAACGAAATCTAACCCTTTTGGATGTTCGTATTTTAGAAATTCGTTTGCAAATTTCATCAGTTGAGCATCGCTTCCATTCAAAATAGCGTCATCATTACTTGATATAAATTCTTCGTAAGAAACTGGTTCAATTCCCAATGCTTTTGAGTTAAGCCAACGTCTGAACAAAGGTCCAATTTGTCTATTTGTTTCTTTAGGCTCGCTACAACGTTCAAAAATTTTGTCCAGCCCCATTTCATACAATCGTCCACTAATTCTGTTTATAGTTTTAGGATTTCGGGCAATGGCACTCCCGTCTCGTTTGAGGTAAGCAATGTAACTGTCTTTAATAGGAAAAAGTTCTAGTTTTAAAAGTTCTCTAATAAGTAAGTCATTGTTTTTTTGCTCAAATGCTTTTTCAATATTTGTCCAACGTTCTTGATTAATTTCTCTAATTCCTTCGGGTATAGTCGGATATACTTGAAACAAATCGTCCAAATAGGATTTCTGACTTGCATATTCTATACTTAATTCTACCCAATAGTTCATATTGTCAAATTTACAAAAAATAATTTGCAGATTATGTTTAGGGTCAATATTTGTTCGGCAGGTTTTAACTTAGTTCACAACATTCTTATAGATATAAAAAAAATCAGCATTTTAATTCTGCAAAATAACCTTTAATAATAAGTTTCTTGAAGTACTATTCTTCAATCAATAAATATTATATTGCACAAGAATTATCTGTAACCAATATTAAAGTATATGAAACCTCAAAATATTTTAGCACAAAATTTTAAATTACCTAATGGAACTGTTATTAAAAATAGACTTTTTAAATCAGCAATGAGTGAAGGTCAAGGTCATAAAAATGGTGCTCCAAAAGAATCACTCATTAACTTATATAAAGTTTGGGCAGAAGGTGGGCTAGGTATTTGTGTTACTGGCAATGTAATGATAGACAAGCGATATTTAGGCGAACCGGGTAATGTAATTATTGAAAATGAAGATAATTTAGCACAATTGAAAGCTTGGGCGGAAGCTGCAACATTAAATAATACAGCTTGTTGGGTGCAACTCAACCACCCAGGAAAACAATCGCCAAGAGGTATAAATAAAGAGAATGTAGCACCATCAGCAATTCCTTTTAGAACAGATATGCGTGCTGTTTTTGCAACTCCACGTGCATTAACGATAGAAGAAATAAAAGATATTATAAAACGATTTGGAACTGCTGCTGCCATTGTAAAAAAAGCTGGTTTTTCAGGTGTTCAAATTCATGGAGCTCATGGCTATTTAGTAAGTCAATTTTTATCTCCACATCATAATGTAAGAAATGATGAATATGGTGGAAATGCCGAAAATAGAAGACGTTTTGTAGTAGAGGTATATAAAGCAATGAGAGCGAAAGTAGGCAAGGATTTTCCGATTGGTATTAAATTAAATTCAGCAGATTTCCAAAAAGGTGGTTTTACTGAGAAAGAATCTATGGAAACCATAAAAACTTTATCAGATTTAGGTATTGATTTAATAGAAATATCTGGTGGCACTTATGAATCACCTGAGATGATGGTGGTCAACAAAATGAAAGAAAGTACTAAAAGTAGGGAAGCTTATTTTATGGACTTTGCGACAAAAGTAAGAAAGCAAATCAAAACACCTTTAGTCGTTACTGGAGGTTTCCGCAGTTTGAATGGCATGGCAAATGCAATATCTTCTAAAGATGTTGATTTTGTGGGCATTGCTCGTTCTTTGGCAATTGAACCTGATTTACCCAATCGTTTATTAGAAGGTCAAGAACCACAATATATTATCCAACCACGCACAACTGGTATAAGAATGATTGATAGTTCTGGTATATTAGAAATAAAATGGTATGCAGATCAAATGAAAAGAATTGGAAATGGAGAAAATCCTGTCCCTAATGAAAATCCATATCAAACATTATTTAGATTAATCAAAAGCTACTTTGTTTCGGGTGGAAAGAAACCTACTAGAATGCGTGCTAAATAATTATTTTAGTTATTTCCTGAGATAAATTAAAGCAATACAATTTCATCTGCGTGAGCTAAGATTATATTTTGTTTATTGCTAGAATCTGCTAATTGTTTAGAGCTAATTTTTGATTTAGCTACCGCAACAACATGTCCTTCTTCATCAACAATTTCAAAAGCTTCGCCATTTCCAAATTGATGTAAAATATTCTGAACACCGACTGCTAATAAACTTTTTCTTTTCAATAAAGCATTTTTCGCACCAGTATCTATTTCAACAGAACCAATCACATTACTACCACTTGCTAGCCATTTTTGTCTTGCCGATTGGGCAACAGTTTTTGCTTGAATGAAAGTTCCTATTTTATTTTCTAAAGCATCAAGAATAGAGTTTTCTTTTTTTGCACTAAAAATATTGACTTGTATGCCTAATGAACTTGCTAATTTTGCAAATGTCAGCTTACTAAGCATACCTCCCAAACCTACGTTTGTCTTGTCTTTTCGAGCTAATGAGAGTATAGATTGGTCAAATTTCGTTATTGTTGAAACAACATTATTCTCGGCATCTAAAACACCATCAACGCTTGTTGCAATCAATAAATTAGTTGCATTTAATCCAATTGCCAATAAGGTAGCCAATTCATCATTATCAGAAAATTTCAATTCATATGAACTCACCACATCATTTTCATTGGCAATTGGAATGATATTATTTTGCCATAATTCTTCGTAAGTAGAACGAAGTTGTAGAAATTTTTTTCTATTGGAAAAATGCTCTCTTTCACACAAACTCTGAGCAATTGCGATGTCATATTTTGCAAATGCATTTGCATATTTTTGGATTAAAATTGGATTACCAATTGCAGCTGCAGCTTTTCGTTCTTCAATTTTTCCAGAATAATCTTTAATAAATTTTTTCCCAGTACCAACAGCACCAGAAGATACAATTAGAATATTATAATTTTTGTGCAACAATGCTAATTGTCTAACAATTTCTTGCAACACTTTAATATCAATAAGACCTTGTTTGTTGGTAATTCCAGCAGTTCCGATTTTATATACTAAAAGTTCTTTTTTCACCTATGAATAATTAATCCAAAATGCAAATTTACAATTTTAAATCCGAGTATTCAGCACCTATAAATTGAGCAACAACTGTAGCCAATTCATTTTGGGCAGTAATTAAATCATTGTTTACAATAACAACATCAAAAGCTGATTTTTCTCGTACTTCAACAACTGCTTTCTCCATTCGTTTGGCTACTTTTTCGGCAGTTTCAGTTCCACGTTGTGTCAATCTTTTTTCTAATTCTTCTAAGCTTACAATATCTATAAAAATTGTAAGGGTTTCTATCTCAATATTTTTCATCACATTGATAGCTCCAAAAACATCTATTACCAAAAGTGGAAATTGTTCTTGTTGATGAATTCTATCCAACTCTGATTTTAAAGTGCCATAATAAGTTTCTTCGTAAACTTCTTGCCATTCCAACAATTCATTATTTTGAATCTTATTTTCAAATTCTGGCACTGAGATATAGTAATAATCTTTACCTTCTTTTTCGCCCGTTCTAATCTTTCTTGTTGTTGCTGAAACGGAATAAGCCAATTGTGGGAATTTAGCTAACAAAAAATCACCTAATGTATTTTTGCCTACACCTGATGGACCAGAAAGTATTATCGCTTTTTCCATGTGCGAAGATAATTAAAGAATATTTTATGTAGCTATTTTTAATGTTACCTTGTTGTTTCTATCTTAAATAATGCTCATCTTTGGAAAAACGCTTACAATTAATATTTTACTTATGGAAGAAATAAAATTTATGCAAAGAGCTATCGAATTGTCTGAAATGGGAATGCAAGCTGGCAATGGTGGTCCTTTTGGTTGTGTGATTGTCAAAAATGGGAAAATTGTAGGCGAAGGATTTAATCAAGTAACTTCGACAAACGACCCAACTGCACATGCAGAGGTTGTTGCCATACGCAATGCTTGTAAAAACTTAAATACTTTTCAATTAGAAGGTTGTGAAATATATACTTCATGCGAACCATGTCCGATGTGTTTAGGTGCTATTTATTGGGCAAGACCAGAAAAAATTTACTATGCCAACTCACGTGAAGATGCCAAAGCCATTGGCTTTGATGATTCTTTCATTTATGATGAAATTCCTTTGGCAATGCATCAACGTAAAATACCAATGATAAATTTGAGCAATCAGGAAGCCAAATTAGTTTTTAATAAATGGCAAAATAAGGCTGATAAAACAGAATATTAAATATACCCTTACAATTCAATATTTTTCTTAATTTTGAACCAATGACAATCAAAAAGCACATTCCCAATTCACTTACTTTACTTAATTTATTTTGCGGTTGCTGTGGTATTGTATTTTGCCTTTATAACCAATATCAATATGTTCCTTATCTTATTTTTACAGCACTTCTAGCTGACTTTCTAGATGGATTTGTGGCACGTGCCTTAAAAGTAAAATCAGATTTGGGTGCTCAGTTGGATTCCTTGGCAGACATGACCACTTTTGGTGTTTTACCAAGTGTGATGATGTTGATGCTTTTACAACTTTTGGAAAAAAATAACCAATTAGCATTTGAAATTAATCGTGCCAACAATTCTTCGCAAGTCATATTTTCCTATATCGCTTTACTTAGTTTTATATATGCAATATGTGCTTGTTTACGTTTAGCAAAGTTTAATATAGATACTCGACAAACAGTTAATTTTATTGGCGTTCCGACACCTGCAGGTGCAATGTTTATTTTAGGTATTTACGCTAATTATTTTTCTCAATATGGCATATCTAATTTTATATATCAGGAATGGTTTTTAATTATTTCAACTGTAATTATTTCATTATTGATGATCAGTGAATTACCGCTATTTAGCTTAAAAGGGAATCCATTAAACTATAAAGAAAATAAATTACGATTTGTATTTTTAATACTCTGTATTCCACAGATTTTTATTTTAAAATGGTTAGGATTAAGTACGATAATTTTAACTTATATATTATTTAGTATCGTAGATTTTTATAATAAAAAAATAGTCCTATTGAAAATTAACACTTTTTATTCTACCGTTTTAGTATTTATCATTTCATCTTTTGTCATTGGATTAATGATTGTATATGGTGGCTTCGGAATTACAGATGGAACTGGTGCTGTATTTTGTGAAGCATCAAGAACTGGAAATTTAATTTTGCAACCCGTAAATTCTTGGTCGAATATTGGATTTGTAACAGCTGGTTTATATGCTTCTTGGCAAATAACTTATGGCAAAATTAGAAACAATAATATTTTTTATAAAAATAGTTTTTTTGCCAAATTTATCTGTGGCTTAATGGTTTTATTAGGTCCTTGTTCTATGGCTATGCATGCCACAGAAACCTCATTGGGTGGACTTTTTGATATGAATAGTATGTATCTTATTGCAGGATTTATGGTAGGCTATTCTTTTGTTCGTTTTTATAATTTAGATATAAAATATTTCTTCCTTATTTTTTTTATTTGCGTGATAATTGGAAATGCTTCTCCTCAGTTACATAAGATTATTAGTATCAATTTCTTTATAGGAAATATTGCTTTTGGGTTGATGTGTTTTTTAGGCTTATTGCACGAATTTTTATACCACAACAAAAAAATTGTACATGCAGAAATTAAGTATGCGGTGCTTTGTGGCTTTACTTTTATCATTGCATTTATTATTTGGAATTTTGGTAGAGATGGTAGTTGCATTTGTTTTCCATACTCTCCTTTCCAATTGCACGGCGTTTGGCACATCCTATGTGCCTTATCTGTATATTTCCTTTTCCGATATTATATTTCAGAAAATAAAATTTAATTTTGATATCGTTAATGAATAACAAAACTTCAAATGTTTCGGTATAAAGGTAGAGGCAGAACATTCACACACAATTTAAGCATTGCCATATTATTATCATTTGTGGCAGGTATTGTTAATGTCGCTGGTTATTTATCCGTTCATCAATTGACCACTAATGTTACAGGACATTTTGCCTTTTTAATTGAAGAAGTTAATCAATCAAACTTCACTAAAGCTATTTTTCTATTTTTGTATATCTTATCGTTTCTATTCGGTTCGTTTACTTCAAATTTTTTAGTAGAACTAAATTTAAAACGCAATAGTAATTATGTGTATCTTTTACCAATAGCTATTGAATGTTCTATCCTTTTTGGAGCTGCTTTGTTTGGACAATATATTATCTACAAACTACCTAATTTATTAGCATTTTTATTATTATTTGCAATGGGATTACAAAACGCTTTAGTTACAGTAATCTCAAAATCTATAGTTCGAACCACACATTTAACAGGTCTATTCACAGATTTGGGTATTGAGCTATCACAACTTTTCTTTTATAAAGAATCATCACAACAATCCAGATTACTAAAATCAATTAGACTTAGAATGGCTATTATTTCCTCCTTTTTTATAGGTGGAATTGTTGGAGGCTTAACCTATTCACAAATACAATTATATGCACTTATTATCGCAGGAATTGTATTACTTTTTGGTGTTGTTATCAATTATTTGAAGTATAGATACCTTAAATTAAAAAGACGGTATCAATCTAAAAAGATACCGTCTAATAATGATAACTAAAAATATTTAGTTGAATAATTTATCAAAAAAACCTTTATTTTTCTCTTTTTGAGCATCAGGATTGAAGTTTCTTGAACTTCTTAATTTTTCCAACAATGCTGTTTCTTCAGAGGTTAAATCAACTGGTGTAAAAACTTTGACTTCTACAATTTGATCGCCTTTTCCATAACCATTCAAACTTGGAATACCTTTGCCTTGTAATCTGAATAATTTCCCACTTTGAGTACCTTTTGGAATTTTTATTCTTGCTTGTCCATCAATTGTTGGCACTTCAACTTGAGTACCTAAAGCTACATCTGCAATATTCAAATATAGATTATAAATAACATTATTCTCAATGCGTTTCAAATCAGGGTGTGGCACTTCTTCTATTCCAATCAATAAATCTCCAGCATATCCACCACGAATTCCAGCATTTCCTTTTCCACTCATCGACAATTGGATACCATCGCTTACACCAGCAGGCACATCAATGCTAATGGTTTCTTCGTCATACATTCTACCTTCACCTTTACATTTTGTACACTTATTTGTAATTATTTTACCTTCGCCATGACAAGTAGGACAAGTTGATGTTGTTGCCATTTGTCCTAAGAAGGTTTGGGTAACTTTTCTTACAGCACCACTTCCATTACAAGTTCCACAAGTTTGGTATGAACTACTATCTTTGGCACCACTTCCATGACAAGAATCGCAAGTAACATACTTTTTAAGTTTGATTTTTTTATTTGCACCATTCGCAACTTCTTTCAGATCTAACTTCACTTTTACTCTCAAATTACTACCTCTTTGTCCCTTACCTCTTTCGGTTCTTCTTCCACCGCCACCAAAAAACGACTCAAAGCCGCCACCGCCACCAAATATATCTCCAAATTGAGAGAAAATATCTTCCATATTCATACCGCCACCGTAATTGCCGCCGCCACCGCCGCCACCAAATGCTTGATGCCCAAAACGATCGTATTTTGCTTTTTTATCAGCATTGCTTAAAACATCATAGGCTTCAGCAGCTTCTTTAAACTTCTCTTCAGCAGCCTTATCTCCAGGATTCTTATCTGGGTGATATTGAACCGCTAATTTTCGATATGCTTTTTTAATTTCTTCGGCACTTGCCGTTTTATTAACGCCTAATATTTCGTAGTAATCTCTTTTCATTTAATAGATTGTTCTGTTTTATGTTATTTGCCTACAACCACTTTTGCATAACGAATGATGACACTATTTAATAAATAACCAGCCTCCACTTCATCAATTACTTTTCCTTTCAATTCTTCAGTTGGAGCAGGAATTTCTGCAATAGCTTCGTGTTTTCCAAAATCAAAATCAGTGCCAATGCTTTCCATTTCTTTCAAGCCTTTTGACGCTAAAATCTTATTAAATTTATCAAAAATAAGTTGTAACCCATCAGCAAAGTTTTCTTTGTTCCCATCTTGACTAAATGACTTATTGGCTCTTTTATAATCATCAATAACTGCCAATAATTCCTTCATAATATCTTGTGCTGCTACAAGTGTGAAGTCTCGTTTTTCTTTAGCACTACGCTTTTTGAAATTATCAAACTCTGCAAACAAACGTAAATACTTGTCTTTTTGCTCGTTTAATTCTTGTTGTAATTGTTCTAATTCAGAAACCGCAGAAACTGGCTCTTCATTCGTTGTATCTATTTCCTTATCTACAACTTCATTCGATACCAATTCTTCAGGAATTGAATTGTTTTCAGTTGTATTTTCTACTTTTTCCTGCTGTTCTTCAGTCGATTTTATCTCTTCGTGTTGCATAATTTCCCCTATTTCTATCTTATTGGTCAAAAAGTTTGCCAATGAGATAATTAGGACATTTTGACATAAAAGAAAATCTCATTTACTTCTAAAGCAAAAAACAATCTATTGTTTTAGTCTTTTGTTCAAAAATTCACGAATAAAATCATAAGAAGGATTTCTGGCAATTACAAAACCACCTTCATCTATTAATAATGTTTGAGGAATAGAACGAATACCATAAACTGCTCCAGGTGCAGAACTCCAACCCTTTAAATCACTCACGTGATTTGGCCAAATCAAACCATCTGCTTCAATAGCTTTTTTCCAAGATTCAGCATTATTATCTAAAGAAACACTAAAAACAGTAAAACCTTTCGTTCCTTTTATCCATTTTTTACCTTTATATTGATTGTATAATGCAACTACATTTGGGTTTTGCTTTCTACAAGGATAGCACCAAGATGCCCAAAAATCTATTAAAACTACATTTCCTGTAAGTGAAGACAGTTTTAACATCGTTCCATCAGGTTTTGCTTGTTCAATTTCTGGAGCTTTTGAACCAACAATAACATTTTGAGAAAATGTACTAATGCCTATTAATAAAGAGACTGCAAGTAATATTTGCTTCATAAAAAATTTATTTCATCAAAATTAGACAAATTTCATTCCAATTTTTGTTAAATTTTCTTTGCATCTGTGCTACTACACTGAATGCCAAATAATAAAATTGTATTTTTGCTGCTATGTTAGACAAATTAGAAGCGATAAAGATAAAATACAAAGATTTAGAACAACAATTATCAGATGCTGCTGTTGTGGCTGATGCCCAACGATTTAGAAAAGTTGGTAAAGAATATAGAGACTTAGAACCTATTGTTGATGCTTACGAAAAATATAAAAATCTATTGAGTAATATCACTTTTAACAAACAAGTCGTTGCAGAAGAAAAAGATGAAGAACTGAAAGAGATGGCAAAAATGGAATTGGACGAGCAATTGGCACAATTACCTGAATTGGAAGAAGAAATCAGATTATTATTAATTCCAAAGGACCCTGAAGATGACAAAAATGCTATTTTAGAAATTAGAGCTGGAACTGGAGGAGATGAAGCTAGTATTTTTGCAGGAGATTTATTAAAAATGTATCTTAGATATTGCGATAGCAAAGGCTGGAAAACAGAAATCATGAATGAGAATCCAGGTACTTCGGGTGGCTTTAAAGAAGTAGTGGTAGAAGTAAATGGTGATGGGGTTTATGGCATTTTAAAATATGAAAGTGGTGTACATCGTGTGCAACGTGTACCTGAAACAGAATCGCAAGGAAGAGTACATACTTCGGCTGCAACAGTTGCCGTTTTACCAGAAGCAGAAGAAGTAGATGTTGAAATTAAAGAAAGTGATATTAGAAGAGATGTTTATAGAGCAAGTGGTGCTGGTGGACAGCACGTTAATAGAACGGAATCGGCAGTACGTTTAACGCATATTCCAACAGGAACTGTAGCAGAATGTCAAGATGGTCGCTCACAAATTAAAAACTACGAAAGTGCTTTAAAAGTTTTACGTACAAGATTGTATGAAGCAGCAATCAATGCACACAACGATGCAATTGCTAAACAAAGAAAAACGTTGGTATCTACTGGAGACAGAAGTGCAAAAATTAGAACTTATAATTATCCTCAAGGTCGTGTAACTGACCACCGAATTAATTTGACATTATACAATTTAGGAGAAATTGTAAACGGCGATTTGAATCCTATCATCGATAAATTAATTTTTGAGGAAAATGCTGAGAAATTAAAGATGCAGAATATGCATTAAAATCTATTGTGATTTTATTGATAAGATTATTTTAGAATTGCAATTGCTATTATTTTACTATTTTTACGCAAAAAATTACATTTATGGAATTAAAAGATATCGTTGCTGTAACTGGTGTATCTGGATTGAAAAAATTAGTATCGAATAGAAATGATGGTTTAATATTATCTGATTTGGACGACACAAATAAGAAATTTTATCCGTCAAGAACGCATTTATTTTCTCCTTTAGATAATATTTCTATATATACAGATGATGATATGGTTTCTGTTGGTGAGGTTTTGGGTATGATAAAGAAAAATGAAACAACAATTCCTGTTATCAGCAGTACTTCTTCTAATGAAGATTTAAAAAAATATATGGCTCAAATTTTACCTAATTACGATAGAGATAAAGTAAAAGTAAGCGATATAAAAAAATTGGTGCGATGGTTTGAAATCATTAATCCATACAATATCATCAAAACAGAAGATGATAAAGTAGCAGAATAAAAAATAAAAAAATGACAATTCAAGCAGTAAAAAGACCGGATAGACAATACTTTCCAAATGATTTAGTATTTGAAAATTGGCAATCGGTACAGGAATTCTATGCAAGTTTGCAAGCCTCAACAGTTGAGCATTTAGATTCTTTAATGGAATTTATTGCTAAAAGAAGTGAATTAGACAAAATTGTTGAAGAGGCTTATCGTTGGTTTTATGTGAAGATGACCTGTGATACAGAAAACGAAGTTTACAAAAACGCTTATGAATCTTTCATTACAGATACAATGCCTGAATTAATGAAGGTTTCTAATGAACTGAACCTAAAAGTATATCAATCTCCAGCATTCAATCAATTAGATGAAAATAGATTTTTCATTTACAAAAGAGGCTTAAAAAGTGCCATAGAATTATATCGTGAAGAAAATATTCCGCTATTTCAAGAAGAGCAATTGAAAGCACAAGAGTTTGGCAGTATTTCAGGGCAAATGACGATTGAGCATGATGGAAAAGATATTACACTTAGTCAAGCAGCAGTTTTTTTACAAAATGAAGACAGAAATTTGCGTCAAACGGTATATGAAAAAATCCAAAATAGACGTTTTCAAGATAAAGATAAATTGCAACAACTATTTTCTGATTTAGTACAAATTCGACATAAAATTGCTTTAAATACTGGATTTGAAAATTACAGAGATTATAAATTAGCCGAATTAGGTCGATTTGATTATAGTGTAAAAGACTGTGAAGCCTTTCATGAATCTATAGAGAAAGTTGTTATTCCTGTTGTCAATAAAATTTATGAAAAGCGTAAACAAAATCTAAATCTAGAACAACTCAAACCTTATGATTTAGATGTGAATGAAAACGGTGGAACGCCGCTCCATCCTTATCAAACAGAGCAAGAATTTAAAGACAAATCTATTGCTTGTTTAAATTCGGTGGATAGTTATTTTGCTGAATGCATCAGCATAATGGATAAGATGGATTATTTAGATTTGAGTAGCAGAAAAGGAAAAGCTCCAGGTGGTTATAATATGACCTTACCAGAAATTGGCATACCATTTATTTTTATGAATGGAGCTGGTACTCAACGAGATGTGGAAACAATGGTTCACGAAGCTGGACATGCTGTTCACTCTTTCTTAATGCGAGATTTAGCTTATAATTTTGATGGAGAAATTACCTCTGAGATAGCTGAATTAGCCTCAATGAGTATGGAATTTTTTACGTATGATGGGCTAAATTTTTTCTACAATGAAGAAGATAAAAGAAAAGCCATACAAACCCATTTAAAAGGCGTAATTTCTATGTTGCCTTGGATTGCTTTGATTGACAAATTCCAACATTGGATTTATACCAACCCACATCATAGTGTTGAAGAGCGTACCGCTACTTGGAATGAATTTTTTAGTAGATTTTCAAGTAAGGTAACAGACTGGAGCGATTATCAAATGTTTAAAGATATTGTATGGCAAAAACAATTACATTTATTTGAAGTTCCATTCTATTATATTGAATATGGCATCGCACAATTAGGCTCCATTGGAATGTATAGAAACTATCTAACCGACAAAGCCTCAACTGTGCAGAATTACAAAAAAGCATTAAGTTTAGGCTATACAAAAACCATTCCGACCATGTATGAAACAGCAGGTGTGAAATTTGATTTCTCTACTGAAAATGTTCAATCTTTGGTTGACTTTGTAGCTAAAAAGATTGATGGCTTTTGAGGTCTTCATTTTTACTTTATTCAATGAATAATACAGAATTAATACTTTCCAAACGCCTATTCTTCAAATTCTTAATCATAAATCAACACATTTATACATAAATACCTTTATTTTTGTAACTTAATTGATTTACAACGACATGATAAATTTAATATTATTTGGACCTCCCGGAAGTGGAAAAGGAACTCAAGCTGTAAAATTAGCTGAACACTTTAACTTATTACACATTTCTACTGGAGACTTATTCAGAAATGAAATGAAAAATGAAACACCTCTTGGATTAGAAGCAAAAAGCTACATTTCCAAAGGAGAACTCGTTCCTGATGAAGTTACAATTGGTATGTTATCAAATAAAGTTGATGAAAATATTGGCAAAGTAGATGGTTTTATTTTCGATGGTTTTCCAAGAACTGAACCTCAAGCTGAAGCTCTTGATAAATTACTAACTTTAAAAAATACAGAAATTACTAAGGTTTTAGCATTAGATGTTCCTGAAGAAGAAATTGTTGGAAGAATTTTAGAAAGAGCAAAAACTTCTGGTAGAGCTGATGATGCAGATGAAACTATCATCCGAAATAGATTTAATATATATTTGAACGAAACTGCTCAAGTAGCTGACCACTATAAAAAAGTAGATAAATTTGTTGCTTTAGACGGCGTAGGCACAATTGAATCTATTTTTGAAGCTTTAAAAGCTGAAATAGAAAAATGAACTATGGCTAAAATTGCAATTGTAATGGGTTCTGACAGCGATTCACCAACTATGAGTGAAGCTACAAAAATATTAGATACATTGGGTGTTGCCTATGACTATACGATTGTATCTGCACACAGAACGCCTCACAAAATGTATGAATTTGCTGAAAATGCACATAAAAATGGTGTAAAAGTAATTATCGCTGGTGCAGGTGGGGCTGCTCATCTTCCAGGAATGATTGCTGCTATTTCACCATTACCTGTAATTGGTGTGCCTGTACAATCCAAGACTTTAAGTGGCTGGGACAGTTTGCTATCTATTGTTCAAATGCCTGGTGGCGTTCCAGTTGCGACTGTAGCCATTGGCGGTGCAAAGAATGCTGGTATTTTGGCTGCACAAATATTAGCCACTGAAGACACGACTCTTTTAGATAGAATTATTGCTTATAAGAAACAATTAAATGATGAAGTAGAGCAAAAATGTCAAGACTTCAAACCATTTTAAACTTATTATCTTTTAATTTGTCTTAATTATTACCTTTAAGTTTTAAGTATGATAACTGTAAGTGATATTGCAAAAAATAGAATTGAACATCTTTGGGTGGAAAACAAACTGTCTGCCGATCATTTTGTTCGTATTTCTGTCAGTAGTGGCGGTTGTTCTGGCTTATCGTACAATATGAACTTTGATGATGATTTTAAAGCCGGCGATGAAGCTTTTGAAGACAAAGGCATTAAATTAGTTGTTGATGCAAAAAGCTTATTATATCTTTTAGGAACAGAATTAGATTTCTCGGAAGGATTGAGTGGCAAAGGGTTTTACTTTAACAATCCCAATGCCTCCAGAACTTGCTCTTGTGGGGAAAGTTTTTCTTTGTAGATTTTTTAATTTCAAAATAAAAATCACGAATTTATCGCTTCGCCTTTGGCAGGTATTATCTCCTGCCAACACACAAAAAAAATTATTTAGTGTTGAATAGAGAATTGCAACAAAAGGTGATAACACCTTTTGAGGGCAGAGAATTTATTGAAGATAATAATCATAAACCTTTTTTGCAATACGCTTTCCGACCACTTTTTCTAATTGATTTAGAGTTGCTGATTTTATCTGTTCTACAGAACCAATTTCTGCTAATAATTTTTGTGCAGATTGCTCTCCTATTCCATTAATTTTGGTCAATTCAGTTTGTAAAGTTCCTTTATCTCTAATATGTCTATGAAAAGTAATTCCAAATCTGTGTGCCTCATCACGAATATGTTGCAACACTTTCAAAGTTTCAGATTTAACATTCAAATGCAAAGGAATACTATCATTAGGATAATAAATTTCTTCCAAACGTTTGGCAATCGAAATTAATTGTATTTCATTTTCTAAATTCAACTTCTTCAAACTTTCCATTGCAGCACTCAATTGTCCTTTTCCTCCGTCAATTACAACTAGTTGTGGCAAATCTGCATCTTCCTCTAACAAACGATGGTATCTGCGAAAAACGGCTTCTTTCATGGTATCAAAATCATTTGGACCAATAACCGTTTTAACATGAAAGTGTCGATAATCTTTTTTGCTAGGTTGTGCATTTTTAAAGACTACACAAGCAGAAACAGGATAATCTCCATGAAAATTAGAATTATCAAAACATTCAATATGAACAGGCAATGATTTTAATTTTAGTTCAGATTTCATCAATTCCAAAATACGTTCACTTTTTGGTGTTTTAGTATGAGCAATTGTTTTTTGCATTTGTACAAAAGCGTTTTTTTGTGCCAACTCTACTAACTTTTTCTTTTCTCCTATTTTCGGAACAAAAAACTGATAACTTTCATCACTAAAAGATATATCAAAAGGCAATAATACTAGAGCTTTGTTTTTCAACAAACCTATTTGTTCAACAATTGCCATAGTTAAAATATCCTCTTTATCTTCTTCAATATTTTTTTGAATAAAAAAAGATTTTGTTTGAACTATATTACCATCATAGATGTACAAATAATTTATAAATGCCTTAGTTTCATTTTCTACATAGCCAAAAATATGAGCATCTTCGGTTTCTAAATTACTAACGATTGAATTTTCAATATACTCATTCAATGCATCAAGTTTTTTCTTTAAATCAGCAGCTTTTTCAAATGCTAATTGTTGAGCATAAATTTCTATTTCCTCTCGCAAAATATCTTTTACAACTCGAGTTTTACCTTTCAAAATATTTCTAATTTGTTCAATATTTCTATTGTAATCTTCTTCAGTTTGCAGGGCTTCACATGGTCCCAAACAATTACCTAAATGATATTCTAAACAAACTTTAAATTTCTTTTTCCTAATATTTTCTTTAGATAAATTATAAGAACAAGTGCGAATTGGATACATCTCTTTCAATAAGTTATAAATATATCTAACATTAAAAACAGAAGTATAAGGGCCAAAATATTCACTTCCATCATCTATTTTATTTCTAGTAAAAATCACTCTTGGAAATCGTTCATTAAATATCTTGATATATGGATAAGTTTTATCATCTTTTAGATTGATATTGAATTTGGGTTGTAATTGTTTGATGAGTGAATTTTCTAATAAAAGTGCATCTTTTTCCGTATTGACAATAGTATATTCAATTCTTTGAATTTGCTTTACAAGCAACTTAGTTTTCGCAGGATGGTCATCTTTTGTAAAGTAAGAACTCACTCTTTTCTTTAAATTTTTTGCTTTCCCAACATAAATAATAACATCATTATTATCAAAATATTTATAAACACCAGATAAATCAGGCAAATTTAGAATAAAAGTTCTCAATGGATGTTCAGCAAATTGCATAACACAAAATTACAATTTCTATTCTTTGGAAATTCAATTTCATTTGAATATTATTCTTTAAATTAAAATCTAAAAACAACTAATTTTACTATATTTGAATAAAACCAAAGCACAATAAAACATTTGAGGAAAGCAACAAAAACAACCGATAAAATTATACTATCAGAAGAGCAAATTATTCTGAAACTAGAAACTTATTGTGCTTATCAAGAAAGATGTTTGGCTGATGTCAAAAAAAAGATGCGGCTATTGGGCGTTGAGCCTTCAGAAGAACAAGCTTATATTACTCATTTACAAGAAAATAAATTTATTGACGAAAAAAGATTTATTGAGAAATTCACACAAGGCAAACTAAATATCAAGAAATGGGGTAAGTTTAAAATTAAATATCAATTGGAATCTAAGCAAATTAATAAAATCCAAATAGAACAAGAATTAAATCAAATTGATGCGAATATTTATGAGCAAACTTTAATTGCTGTATTACAAAAAAAGAATAGACTATTGAAAGAGAAAGATGGTTTTAAACGCCGTCACAAACTTGTTGCTTTTGCACAGCAAAAAGGTTTTGAATTAGACTTGATATTAAAAACAATGAATAAAAATATTTTTTAGCCTATTTTCAAATATTTTTTATATTTATCTTAAATAATTACCCAATGAAAAAACATTTCTACTTAATGATAATTACTCTATTTGTTATTTCCTGCAATAAAGGGATTGGTTGTCCAAATGATTTCTATAATAACTTCAATAAAAAAGAAACGACAACTAAAAATATGAATAGCAATAAACCTCAAAAAAACAAGAAACCAGTAAGCAATCCAATGGGACCGCAGTAGTTAGAGCCAAGATTGTTAGAGCCAAGAATCAAGACTTTATGGAGTATTAAGTAGAAAGTAGTGAGTATTGAGAAATTTATTATTTCATTATTACATTAATTTACTAATCATTAAAAAAATTCTGCTAATCTTCAAATCCTATAAATCCTGATTCAGACAATTAGGCAATAAACATTTCTTATACTTTCTTTATCTTAAAAAAATAAGTTAAGCTTGAATAATTATTTGTTTTTCTAGCTTTCCAATTGCTAATAAATCCTATAACAATTGCACGAATGATTGCCATTATGCCACTACGTTTTTGATAATATTCACTATGTAAACTGATATAATAACTATCAAAAGGCATTTTCATAGTACCCATTAATTGAAACCCTAAACGTTGCATTAAAATTTCAATTGTTTTAGGTTCAAAATGATAAATATGTCTTGGCACATCAATAGCTGACCAAAACTGTTTATAATATATAGAATCATAAGAAATTATATTCGGAACACTAATTGCCAAAACCCCATTTTTATCTAAAATTCTGTGAAAATGCAATAAGGTTTCATCAATATTATGTACATGTTCCAAAACATGCCAAAGTGTAATAATATCAACACTTTCAGCTTGAATATCCATTAACTCTTTAGGAGATTTTATATCTAAATTATAATTTAGTTTTGCGTTATTTCTACAAGTTTCATCTTGTTCAATTCCGATGACTTTTGTGATATTATTGAGCTGACAAGCTGCCAAAAAATCTCCCGATGCTGCTCCATAATCTAATAAACTTAGGTCTGCACTTTCTTTATGTACATATTGACGAAGTGTATTAATCTTCTTTTTCGTCATGATATTTCTGATAAAACGATAAACCTTATGAAATAAAGAATCATCATTCGAATTATGGGAAATATAATTAACAGAGTCATAATATTTCCCTATCTTATCAACTTCTGGTCTTGGATTTGTAAATTGAAAGCCACAGTCGTTACATAAAGCAATTGAAAAAGTTTCTTGGGAAACGTAATAATCTTTAACCTCAATATTATGTTTAAAATTTTTACTGGTACAACACGGACAAGCTTGTAATTCTTCCATTATACTACTTTATTTTTACAATAATACCATTGCCATTTAAGTTGTGTACCACTACTGCATCACCTCGCTGTAAATATTCATTAACTAAAAGTGTTATACCTTTTGTAAGTGGAAATCCATAATCATTAAAAACAACTACACCACCAATTGTTAATCTGTCCCAAACCCAAGTCATAATATCTTTTGCTGAAATATAGGCATCAACATCAATATGCACTAAACAAAATTTTTCATTTGTTACCAAGTGTCCTGTGTCATCTGGGAAAATACCTTTTAATAATTGAACATTACTCAAATGAAAATTGTTTTCTATATGATTTTTTACAAATTCCAATGATGTATCCTTATGTTCTCCACCAACATAAAAATTATCTTCTTTAGTTCCAGCTTTAACCACTCCTTCAAATGTATCGCAGGCAAATATTTTTTTATTACTACCAATTTGTTTTAGTTTTGTTCCCATCATAATAGAACTTGAACCACGCCAAACGCCAACTTCTAAAATATTACCTTCTTTGCCAGAAGTATTTTCTGCTAATTGCCAAAGTTCCCAAGCTTGATAGAAATTCAATAGCGAATTTTTCTTTGCTTCAGCAAATGTTTTTAGAAAAAATTTATCATGTATCCATGGTGCATAAGTCGCTGATGGAACGATAATATGATAGCCTTTATTGATTAATCTTGAAAACCAAAAATAAGGTAAGTTTTGTATTCTTGCATAAGCAAAAATGAAGAAGTTTAAGAACTTTTTGAACATGAATTTCTTGTTTAAGTATTTCTGAATTTTTTGATTAATCTTACTAAAAATGGAGGTAAAATATCGTTTGCAAAGTTGACAAATGAATTAAAAATAGTCATCTTGGTAGAATCCTGACCTTTTCTTGTGGCAAAGGTTGTTGTAATTCTACCTTTATCGCCCACATTTACCTCTCCTTCAGGTCGTCCGTTGGTGTAATAATATAAAGCGATTGAACGTCTGCTTCTATCTGGCGGACAAGTTAGTGGGTCTGGTAAGCCATGCCAAGAAAAATCTGTTGTAGAAAACATCGCTAATCGATTAAATAGTGGAGCAATTTTAGTAACACATTTGCTCATATCTTTTTCCCAAAGCTCAAAATGTCCGCCATATTCATCTTTCCAATCCTCATTCAAGTAAACTAATATATTTAAACGTCTATCCAAATTTGTCCTCTGGTTTTTATGAAAATCAACATGCATTTTCAAATAACCTCCAGGTTTAATTTCATGAAATCCTCCACCTTCCAAATATGGATCAGGAATAAGTGTTTCTTTTATTCCAGTCAAATTTTGTAAAAATTCCAAGAATGGTTGCGAATTTAGAAAGTGAATAAATGCTTTCGTTTTCTCACCAAAACGATATTCTCCTTTGGTGGCTAATTTCAACTCATTAGGATTTGTGTATTGTATATCTTCTTTTACTTTGCCAATTTCAGGAAACTCTGCAATAATTTCACGCAACATTTCTGGATTAAACAAATTATCGTAATAACCACTTGGAAATGGTTTTGCATTAATATAGGCTTCATGATTTTCCTTTCCAAACTCTAAAAGCTCATGTACCGTTTTATTATTTAAAAAATTCATTCTTTAATTATAAAATACAAAAATAAATAACCTATTGGAAAATCAGTACTAATTCAATTAATAAATGTGTACAAACTATACCAATACAGCACAAAATAAAAAAGCGGTCATTACTGACCGCTCCAAAAACACTTCTTATAAAACTAAACTACATTGATAGTTTTTACTTTTTGCTCTGGCGCTTTGGCTTCTTTTTTTGGTAATATTATTGCTAATACTCCATTCTCAAATTTAGCATCAATTCCTTCCGTATTAATGGCATCTTCATCGATAGTAAAGCTACGTTTGAAACTAGAATAGCTATACTCTCTTCGAGTATATTTGTCATTGCTTTCGTTTTCTTCTTTTTTCGTTTCTGATGAAATAGTCAATACATTTTCATTCAATTCTACTTTTACATCTTCTTTTTTTACACCCGGAATGGCAGCCTCAACTACAAAAGAATTTTCTGTTTCTTTAACATTTACTGCTGGTACAGTGGTTTCTGCTTTTCTTTCAACTGCTGGAAAATTAAAAAAGTCTTTGCCAAAAAAATCATCAAAGAATAAGTTGGACGGATGACTGTGTCTGTTTGCTTTTACTAAAGTTCTCATATCTATTTGTTTTAATTGTTAATAATCAATTTTGACTATCCTTAAACAAATAAAATACCAAGCATTATTTTATGCCAAATTGTCTGTTTTAATAACAAAAACAAGACAATATGTCTTTCTATTGCGTTTTAAAGATAGATTATCTGACACTTTCTATCTATCTATACAACTTTTATCAAGGTTTCTACTTCATTTAAACGTTCTCAAAAAAAATTTAAGATTCAATACTAAACGTCTTAGAGCAAAATAAAAATACAATAAAAGACCGCTTCAAAATAATCATTATTCATAAATTTCAATCAAAATTCCTTCAATCTTCTTCGTTTTTCATTTATTTTAATCTTCATTATCAATGTAATAACTGGGGTGTAAAAATGAATATTTTTGTAATTTGACTTTTGCAACTTTCTTAATAATTGCACAATTTTATACTGTAGTTTGATTTCTTTATAATTGAAAACAATTTGATAAATCTATAATAAAATATTTCAAATAAAGATTAGAATGTACAGATAATTTATCAATTCAATTCTTGTCCACATTATTGTAAAAAATTGAGTATTTATATATCAACTTTAAGACCTGTAAAAGAATAATATCCAAAATTTACTGATTTTGCGAAAGTTATAAACTACACAAATAATTATTATTCTCTAATAATTAGTTGTAGCTATTAAAAAAAATCATAAAAGCACCTCATTATTTAAATATTTATTAACTTTGTTGTAATTTATTAACTTTTATGAAACAAATTAAACAAACAACAAACAAGAATATTTACTTATTATTGTTTACAACAGCGATTACGCTATTTAATGGTTTTGCACAAGGCAATGTTGGTATTGGTACAAATACACCTAATGCCTCCTCAATTTTAGATATAAATTCTAACAATAAAGGGTTTTATTTCCGAATGTCGCACTTACAGGTATTAATGCTGCTGCACCATTAACAAGTCCAGCAACTGGATTAGTTGTTTGGAACACAACAACAGGAAGTGGATTGACACCTGGTTATTATTACAATGCAGGAACTCCTTCTAGCCCAAATTGGACAAGAGTAGCCAATGGTTCCGTTCAAACACCAAGCTTATCTAATACAAAAGTTTGGATTGGAAATACTTCAAACATTGCTACAGAGCAAACAATAGGCGGTGATGCAACGCTTAATAATACAGGTACTTTAACTATTGCCAATGATGCAATAACAACTCCCAAGATTTTGAACAATGCAGTAACGATTGCAAAATTACCAACTGGAGCATCTGTAACAACTTTTTTACGTGGTGATGGCACTTGGCAAATACCTATTAATACGACTTATTCAGCAGGTACTGGTTTAAATTTATCGGGTTATACTTTTAATTTATCAAATGCTGGTACTGCAGGTACTTACACTAAAGTAACCACCAATGCACAAGGACAGGTAACGAGTGGCACAACACTTTCTGCAAGTGATATACCAAACTTATCAGGTAATTATGTAGATCTTACCACAAACCAAACTGCAGCTGGTAATAAAACTTGGAGTAATATAGGTACATTTTCTGCAGGTGCTACTTTTAACACTGCAAATGCAATAGCAGCTTCTGGTGCACAATTTTACAATAACCAAACTGGAGTTTCTCAAATACTTTTAAACTCTGGTGGTGCAAATTGGGGGAATATACAAAATGATGCTGCAGGGGTTTGGTCTTTAGGTTATGGTGCTACTGGTACCAATGCCTTAAAAACACCTGTACTTTCTTGGGCAACGAATAACCGAATAGGCATTGGCACAATAGCTCCAGCAGAAAATTTACATGTTGTTGGAAATATATTATCAAGCAATCTTGCAGGAACTGGCAATCGTCCTGTTTATGCTGATGCAAATGGTGTTTTAAAAACTGGTTCTACTAATTCAGATAATTCGCAATGGTCCATAGCATCTAATCTATCTTCAAGTCCAGATGATATTTCAGCGACATGGACTACTTCAACAGATGAAGGGCAATGGGGTGCCACTATGCCGTTTAGTATTAGAATAGACGGGGTGGATTACAATACAGTTTCTATGTCCACAAATGGTGCTATTATTTTTGGCTCTACTACTGCTACATTAACTTATACGAATACCTGCTTGCCAACGAGTAGTGTAAGTACACCTACATTATTTTGGTATTGGGATGATATGCAAACAAGATATCGCTGGGTTAGCCAAGGAACTTCCCCCAATAGAACATTTGTAATTGATTTTGACAGTAATTATTATAACACAGGTGATGATGTAGATGGAGTAGTTCAAATTCATGAAAGTGGTCTTATCCAAGTGTCATATAGAGTAGCAGATCCAAACACTAACGGACAAAGTGCTACAATCGGTTTTCAACGTGCTGGAGGTAGTTCTGCTATTGCTCACCCAATTAGTTGCAATGCTAAGATTATGGATGATAATCGATTGCCTGAGGAATGGAGTGTATCGCCTGTTAGATAATATATAAAGTTCTCCATTAGGTTTTTATGCTACATACTTTAGTATAATAAGTTGTGTTACTGAAGATTATTTTTAAGACAATGTGGTCAAAAATGGAGCAAAAAACAGTCTATTGATTCAATATAATTAAAAAATTTTCATTCTTTTTTTCCAAAAGCCCAAAAGATTGCAGTGGCATTTGTTTATTCTGCATAATTTGTTCAAATTCATTACTAAAAACTTCCTCCACCGCAATCAATAAACCTCCACTAGTTTGAGGGTCTGCTAAAATATACTTTTGCTTTTCTGAAAGATTAGAAATTTTATGTCCATAGCTTTGCCAATTACGATTCGTTCCGCCAGGAATACAATTTCCTTCTATATAATCATAAACAGAAGGAATAACGGGTACTTTATCAAATTCAACAACAGCTGAAACGCCACTCCCCTCACACATTTCTGTAAGATGTCCTAACAAACCAAATCCTGTAACATCTGTCATTGCTTTTATCCCTTCAAAATCAGCAAAAAATAGACCTAAATCATTTAGGGTAGTCATACTTTTAAGTGCAATGGCAGCATCTTCAGGCTTTAAGACGCCTTTTTTTTGGGCGGTAGATAAAATACCGACACCTAATGGTTTTGTAAGGTATAATTTACAACCCGCAACAGCAGACGAATTTTTCTTTAATTTTTCTTTTGAAACTATTCCATTTACAGATAAGCCAAAAATAGGTTCTGGGCTATCAATACTATGTCCACCAGCTAAACTAATTTGAGCTTGTGTGCAAACGGCTCTTGCACCTTCCAATACCTTTTGTGCCACTTCTGGAGCTAGTTTTTGTATTGGCCAACCTAAAATAGCAATTGCTAAAACTGGCTTTCCGCCCATTGCATACACATCGCTAATTGCATTGGTGGCAGCAATTCTCCCAAAATTGTAAGGGTCATCAACAATTGGCATAAAAAAATCAGTAGTAGAAATAAGAGCGGTATCATTTCCTAAGTCTAAAACAGCGGCATCATCTCTTTCATTATTTCCTACCAATAAATTCTTATCAGTAAATTTTATTGTATCACTGTGTAATATTTTATCTAAAACTGCAGGAGCAATTTTGCAACCACAACCAGCCCCATGAGAGTATTGAGTCAGTTTAATTTCTAGTTCTTCCATTCTCAAAACTAATGATAATAATTGTTAAAAATTAGGGAAGCCTTATACAATTAGCTAATTTTGGAAAAATTTATGTTTATGAAGAAATTATTTATATTAATGTGTGCAACAGGCTTAACTTTTAGTGTTGCAACTGCAAAAGAAGGAAAAAAGAAATCTTGTTGTCAAAAAAAGGCAGCTACTACTTGTGTGAAACCTACGGAAGTAAAAGTAGGAAATCCAGCAGATGTAAAAGCGGCAAGTGGTCCATTCCAAATTGAAAATCTACAATATGGTTATGCGGATTTAGAGAAAGCCATTGATAAAGAAACAATGGAAATTCATTTTTCAAAGCACTACTTAGGTTATACAAATAATTTAAACAAAGCTGTTGAAGGAAAATCCATAGCTAATCAATCCATAGAAGAAATTCTAAAAAATTTAGATATGTCAAACGGTGCATTACGCAATAATGGTGGTGGTTTTTATAACCACAGAATGTACTTTGCAACGATGAGTCCAAATGGAGGCGGAACGCCAACAGGAAAATTAGCAGAAGCTATCAATCAGACCTTTGGTTCTTTTGATGCTTTAAAAAAGCAATTGGAAGAAGCTGGTGCAAAAAGATTCGGTTCAGGTTGGGCTTGGTTGTTTGTCAATAAACAAGGAAAATTGCAAGTGGGTTCTACAGCAAATCAAGATAACCCATTGATGCCTGGTTTAGATATTTCAGGTACGCCAATTTTGGGAATAGATGTTTGGGAACACGCCTATTATTTAAAATATCAAAATAAACGAGGTGCTTATTTAGATGCTTTTTTCAGCGTAGTGGACTGGAATAAAGTAGCTGAAAATTATGCAAAAGCGATAGCTCAATAGACTTAGAATATATAATATATTAAAAAATCCACCGCCTTTCGGTGGATTATTTATTTTGTTTAGGTTAATAGAAGTTAAGTAAGTATTGTGTTGAAAATAAGTTAGTGTAAATCATAGATATTTAACATTTTACAATATATCCTTGAATTTTAATTGTATTGGATTCAATATCTTTGCATCATAATTATGAACTACAATGGTAAGTATAGATAAAGATAGCACCGCCTATGAGATTAGCCAATTTACTTTTAACCTGCTATTGGACTTTAAAGTCCCTGAAGCTGTTGCAAAGCACCTCAATGTATTTGTATTGCTCTTAATTTTGAGTGTTTTAGTATATCTATTACAATTGATAGTAAGAGGAATAATCAGAGGCGTATTAAGGAGAGCTCAAGAGAGAACTGGATATTCATTTTTTGGTTATTTATTAAACAAAAGATTTGCTCACTTTTTTGCTTTAATTGCCCCATTTAGTTTAGTAAAAAATTCTATTCCTATAGTATTTATAGGATTTCCGAAATGGATTTCTATTTTAGATAAATTTGCTGATGCCTATATGGTTTTAATGATTATTTGGATGATAATGGCTTTAATTTCATCTGCTGCTGAATTACTAAAAGAAAATCCTGCATATAGACAGAAACCTTTGGAAAGTTATCTTCAAGTATTACGAATGATAATGTTTTTATTTGGTGCTATCATTATGTTTTCCATCTTTACAGGCAAATCTCCAGTTGCATTTTTTACTGCAATGGGTGCAATGTCAGCTGTATTGTTATTGATGTTTAAAGATACCATTATGGGTTTTGTAGCAAGTATACAAGTTACCACCAATGATATGGTACAGATTGGCGACAGGATTACAATGAGTAAATTTGGAGCAGATGGCAATGTAACTGAAATCAATTTAACGACTGTAAAAGTTCAAAATTTTGATAAAACAATTACCACTATTCCAACTTATGCCTTAACCTCAGAGTCTTTTCAAAACTGGAGAGGTGTTGAAAAGGCTGGTGTTACTAGAATAAAAAGACCTATTTATATCAAGCAATCATCTATTCGTTTTGTGGAAGATACAGAGCTAGAAAAATTCAATCAAATTCAGGGAATATCCAATTACATAAAAGAAAAAAGTGAGGAAATTCTAGAACATAATAAACGAATTGGTGCAGATAGGAATGTTCGAATTAATGATAGAAATTTGACGAATTTAGGATTGTTCAGACAGTATGTAGAATGGTATTTACGCAATCACCCGAAAGTAAGACAAGATATGACCTTAATGGTGCGTCAATTGCCCGTTTCTAGTATTGGTTTGCCGTTGGAATTATATGTGTTTACAAATACTACCAAAGCCAATGAATTTGAGAATATTGTAAGTGATATCTTTGATCATTTATTCTCTTCCGTAAAATATTTTGATTTAGAAATTTACGAAGTGGCGAGTAATTAATCCAAACTATACTATTTCCTGAAAGCAAACCAAGCTGCTAAAAAAATAAAGAGAAACGCTACAAAATGATTCCATTTCAATTTTTCACCAAAAAAGAAATAAGCAAATAAGATAAAAATAGAGATAGAAATAATCTCTTGAATAATTTTTAATTGAAATACAGAGAATACCTGATAGCCAATTTTATTAGCAGGAATTAAAAAACAGTATTCAAAAAAGGCAATTCCCCAGCTCACTAAAATAACTTTAGGCAATGACCAATTAGGATTTTTTAGATGACCATACCAAGCATAAGTCATAAATGTATTAGAAATAATTAATAATAAAATTGTTTTCATAGTGAGAATTGCTATTCGTATCGTAAAGCTTCAATAGGATCTTGTTTGGCGGCTTTTATCGCTGGATAAATTCCCGAAATCAAACCAACGATTAAACAAAAAGCAATACCTAATAATATCCAATTCCAAGGTATCATAAAAGTTCCGCCAATCGAAATAGAAACTAAATTACCCACTGAAACACCTAAGATAATACCTAAAAGTCCTCCTAATTGACAAATAACTATTGCTTCAAATAAAAACTGTATTAAAATATTTTTGTTTGTTGCACCAATAGCTTTCAGTGTGCCAATTTCTTTAGTCCGTTCCGTTACACTGACCATCATGATATTCATTAACCCTATGGCTGCACCAAATAATGTTATTAATCCAATAATAAATCCAGCTATGGTTGCCATTCCCATTTTTTCTACGAACATACCAGAGATGCTATCACTTTTCATAATATCAAAGTTATTTTCATTACTTGGTTTTAGCTTTCTAACATTTCGCATCACAGCAATTGCTTTATCTACTACTGCACCAAGACTATCCGTTGTACCATTTTTTACACTAATAATATAAGATGGTTTCGCACTTGCAAAATCTTGTCTTGCTTTCACAATCGGAATTAATGTGATATTATCAGTTGTAATAAAACTAGAACCTTTTTCATTTAAAACACCAATCACATTATACTGAATATCATCAATTTTTATAAAAGGATTATTTTGGATTAAAGAAAAATTAGAACCGAATAATTTTTTGGCAGTAGAGTAACCTAGAATTGCCACATTTATTCCTTGTTGTAATTCTCTTAAACTAAAATTTCGTCCGTATTCTAAATGATAGCCTTCATTTTCAATATAATTTTCATCTGTCCCAATAATCATAATATTAGGATTTGACTTTGTCGTTTTATTTTTCAAAGTCGATCCTCCTGAACCAATATATTGGATAGATGTGCTATAGTTTTCAAATATCTTTTTGAAATTATTGGCTTCCAAATAAGTGATACTCGGATATACTTTAGGTGCAACATTATCACCATCTAAATTAAACCCAATACTACTATTTCTAATCTTAAAAGAATTTGCACCCATCGCACTGAAACTATTCGTCATATACATTTTAAGTCCATCTACAGAAGTCAAAATACCCACCAATGCCATAATACCGATACCAATAATACTACAAGTAATTATAGTTCGTACTAAATTTGTTTTAATAGCCTGAAAAGCAATTTTAATAATATCGAGATAATTCACTAAACAAAGATAATCATTTAATGAGGGAATTAAATAATGTAAAAATAAATCGATGGGAATTATCAATTTTGTCAAAAATCTACTATTCCTCTCAAAAGGTATTATTTCTTATTGCAGAATTTCTCAATACTCAACTTTATAGACCACTTTATTTATGTGTGTTGGCAAGTGACAATACCTGACAAAGGCGAAAATTGATTTATTTTGAATTCACAGCTCATATCTCCCACTTCTCAAAATCCCATATCTAGTAAAACAATGCGACAAAATTTAATATTAATTTTAGAAAAAAGAATTTTATCTTTGCACTCCAAATGCGGGTGTGGCGAAATTGGTAGACGCACTAGACTTAGGATCTAGCGGGCAACCATGGGGGTTCGAGTCCCTCCACCCGCACCAAAACAACAAATGTTGAATGGTTAGTTTCGCACTGCTGTTCAACATTTAATTTTTTAGATAGATCAATTTTTTATTCAATGAATATTACAAAAACAAACACCGACAATGTAAATGCAGTACTTACTGTAAATATCCAAAAGGAAGATTATATGCCACAAGTGGATAAAATGCTTCAAGATTACAGAAAAAAAGTAAGTATCAAAGGATTTAGGGTTGGACACGTGCCAGCAGGGTTAGTAAAAAAAATGTACGGCAATGCTATCCTTTTTGACGAAGTCAATAAGCTAACTTCTGAGACTTTGAACAAATATATCCAAGAAGAAAAGCTAGATATTCTTGGACAACCTCTACCTAAAGCTGACAACAATCAAGTGGTAATTGATATTAATCAACCAGCGGATATTACTTTTGAATTTGAAATTGGTATGGTTCCTGAATTTTCAGTTCCTGAATTAGCTTCTATCCAAGTAAGTGCAAAAAAAATAACAGTTTCAGAAAAAGATATTGATAAAGAGATAGACGATATTAGCTTGAGATATGGAGATGCGGAAGAAATCACGGATACTATTCAAGAAAAAGATATCATCACTTTTGAGTTGAAAGAATTAGAAGGGAAAGCAATAAAAGAAGGTGGCATTCAAAACACTACTGTTTTGAATGAAGATATGATTGAAGATAAAAAAGTAAGAAAAGCATTAGCAAAACAAAAGGTTGGCGATTCATTTACTGCTAATCCATTTACTTTAGTAGATAGAGACAGAGAACAAGTTGCAAAAAATATTTTAGGTATTAAAGAAAATATTCCAACTATTTTACCTGAAAACTTCCAATTTACAATTACTAAAGTTACACGCCTAAAACAATCAGCAATTGACCAATCATTGTTTGACAAAGTATATGGCGAAGGGAATGTAACTTCTGAAGAAGATTTTAGAAATAGAATAAAAACAGAGATTGAAAACCATACAGAACAAATCTACCAAAATACAGCTAAAGAAAATATCTATAAAGAATTGATGGATAAAATTCAATTAGATTTTCCAGAAACATTCTTGAAAAGATTTATAAAAAACACCAATGAGAAGCCAGTTTCTGATGAACAAATAGATTTAGAATACCCAAGTTTTGTGAAAGGTATGGCTTGGAATATCATTAGTACAAGAATTGCCAAAGACAATGACATTAAAATTGAGATGGAAGATGTTAGAACTTTTTCTAAAGAACAAATCAAAAGACAATTTGCTATGTATGGCGGTGGTGGCATAGATGATGCAACCTTAGATATGCTTAATGACAATATGCTAAAAAAAGAAGACCATGTCAGAAAGTCATTCGATGCAGCTTTGGAACAAAAATTGTTTGATTTATTGATATCAAAAGTAAAAATTTCAGAAGAAGTCGTTACATTTGAAGATTACGTAAATCAAACAAAATAACAAAATATGAATTTAGGCAACGAATTTAGAAAATATGCTACTAAGCATCATGGCTTATCAAGTGTATATGTAGATCAATTTATTGATAAGAACATTACTAATCTTACTCCAAATATTATCGAGGAAAGACCCATGAATGTTGCAGCTTTAGATGTTTTTTCCAGATTAATGATGGATAGAATTATCTTTATGGGAACAGCAATTGATGATTATGTTTCTAATATCATCATGGCTCAATTGCTTTTCTTAGAATCTGCTGATAACACTAGAGATGTACAAATTTATATCAATTCTCCTGGAGGCAGTGTTTATGCTGGTTTGGGAATTTATGATACAATGCAATATATCAATCCTGATGTGGCAACTATCTGTACAGGAATGGCGGCATCAATGGCAGCTGTTTTATTATGTGCTGGAGAAAAAGGAAAACGTTCTGCACTAAAACACTCAAGAGTAATGATTCACCAACCAATGGGCGGTGCTCAAGGTCAGGCATCTGAAATAGAAATTACTTACAAACAAATTCAATTATTGAAAAAAGAATTGTACGAGATTATTGCAACACACTCTGGACAGCCTTTTGAGAAAATTGAACATGATAGTGATAGAGACTATTGGATGATTGCTGAAGAAGCAAAAGAATACGGAATGATAGACGAAGTTTTATTGAAAAACAAGCGATAAATATCATTCAAATTTTAAAATACTTCCAAATGCAATCTTTTTAAGATTGCATTTGGTTTCTAATAAGAATACTAAAAAATGGCAAAAGGAAGAGCTCAAGATTTTTGTAATTTTTGTGGAAAGCCTAAATCAGAGGCACTAATTTTAATATCTGGATTAGATGCACATATTTGTGAAACCTGTGCAGAACAAGCAAAAATTATAGCAGATGAAGAATTAGTGCGTTTAAAGAAGAAACCAACTAAAAGACTAAAAATAAGCAAACCTAAAGCCATTAAGGAGGCTTTAGACCAATATATTATTGGACAAGATGAGGCTAAAAAAGCGATAGCGGTTGCTGTTTATAATCACTATAAAAGATTGAACCAAAAAGTAAGTGATGATGAAGTAGAAATTGAAAAGTCAAATATTTTAGTTGTTGGTCAAACAGGAACTGGAAAAACCTTGATTGCTAAAACAATTGCTAAACAATTAGATGTTCCATTTACTATTGTTGATGCCACAACATTTACTGAAGCTGGTTATGTAGGCGAAGATGTTGAAAGTATTTTATCAAGATTATTGCAAAATTGTGATTTTGATGTAACTCAAGCTGAACGTGGCATTGTATATATTGATGAGATTGATAAAATAACTAGAAAGAGCGACAATCCTTCCATTACTAGAGATGTTGGTGGCGAAGGGGTGCAACAATCTTTATTGAAATTATTAGAAGGCACTGAAGTTTTGGTGCCGCCACATGGTGGTCGTAAACATCCAGAACAGAAATTAATTAAAGTAGATACTAAAAATATTTTATTTATCTGTGGTGGTTCGTTTGATGGCATTGAAAAAATCATTGCAAAACGTACCAAAGCTGCATCTTTGGGTTTTAAGAAAAGAGAAGAACACGCTGAAATTGAATCAATAAAAGATAATTTTTATCCATTTATCAATCATCAGGATATTAAAACTTTTGGTTTAATTCCTGAATTATTAGGAAGATTGCCTGTATTAGTTCACTTAAATCCTTTAGATAAAACTGCATTAAAATCTATATTATTAGAACCAAAAAATGCACTGATAAAACAATATAAAAAGCTTTTTGCTATCGAAAATATTGAACTAAAAATCAATGACGATGCAATAGATTTAATTGTTGAAAAAGCATTGGAGTACAAATTGGGAGCCAGAGGTTTGCGTACTATTTGTGAAATTATTTTCAACGAAGCTATGTACGACTTACCTTCAGATGATAGTATTCATAAATTTGAATTAACTAGAACCTATGCAGAAGAGAAAGTCAATAAATCAACGATTGCAAATTTAAAAGCAGTTTAGTATTAACTTACCAAAGTTCACACTCTTCATCTTCATAGATATTTTGCTGGGATTTGAATTGTTGGCGAGTAATCATTTTTTGTTTTTCTCTTTCAATAATTAAATCGGTAATTGTTGCAGCTGCATGTTCACCATTATTATCTGCTAAAAGTGTTCGCACTTTATCTTCATGCACATCAATTCTATATAAAATAAATAGTAGATGATTAAAATCTTCAGTTATCAATCTATTGATGAATTGAATAATATAGTTTCTAAATTCTTCGTTCGTAGAAAAAACTATACTTTCATCTTGCAATAAAAGCAAAGTATTATTTGCCAATTCTTGATTAAATACTGAAGACATAGATTAAAGTTACAACAAATTTCGCATAAATGCTTATTTTTATTCTTTTATGGAGTGGGATAATGAAAGCTTGAAATTATTTTTAGAAGAGAAAGTTGCACAATACAACACATTAGATTTTATCAGCGATGACCCAATACAACTACCCCATCAATTTACAAGTAAAGAAGATATTGAAATCATTGGATTTTTGGTAGCTACAATTGCGTGGGGCAACCGTAAAATGATTATCAAAAATGGTAAAAAAATGCTCCAATTGATGGGCAATGCTCCGTATGATTTTATCTTATCGCACAATAAAAAACAATTGGATAGATTAGATACTTTTGTGCATCGAACATTTAATGGTGTAGATTTTAAATATTTTATTCAATCTCTTAGAAATATTTACACTAAGCATAATGGCTTAGAAAGTATATTTATCCAACATCAGTCAGACACTAGTTTATTACCAGCTATAAGTGCATTTCATTCTATTTTCTTTGAGTTGTCACACGAATTTCGTACAGAAAAGCATATTGCAAATCCTGAAAAAGGCAGTGTAGCAAAACGTATCAATATGTTTTTAAGATGGATGTGTCGAAAAGATAATTGTGGTGTAGATTTTGGTATTTGGGCTATTCATCCGTCAAAATTATCTTGTCCATTAGATGTACATTCTGGAAATATTGCACGAGCCTTAGGATTAATCACTAGAAAAAATAACGACCTTAAAGCATTACAAGAATTAGACGCTACTTTACGAAAATTTGACCCACAAGATCCCGTAAAATATGACTTTGCCCTTTTTGGATTAGGTGTAAATAATGAGTTGGATTTGTAAAATTCAACAACTTAATTTTATAATCTTCTAATAATTAGTGCGGCAATTTATCTCTTAATAAGCCATATAAGAATGTTCCAAAGATTGCAGAAAGAATAACTATTATAACCGCAAAAAAACCACCACCTATTAGAATATAAAGAGGACCAGGACAAGCACCCACTAATGCCCAACCTAATCCAAATATAATTCCACCTAATAAATTTGCTTTATAAGTTTTTGGTTTTTCTTCAATGAAAATTTCCAAACCATCTACACTTTTGTGTTTGGTTCTCTTAATAAACTGTACCAAAATGATACCTGTAACTACTGCCGTTCCAATAATTCCATACATGTGAAAAGATTCAAATCGAAACATCTCATAAATTCTAAACCAAGAAACAACTTGTGCTTTTGTTAAAACAATTCCGAAAAATATACCTACTAATAAAAATCTAATATCCTTTTTCATCGTATTGTTTATTTAAAAATTAAGGGAATAAAAACAAATGTCATCAATAAACCACCAATAAAAAAGCCTATTACAGCAACTAATGAAGGTAATTGTAAATTAGAAAGTCCTGATATTGCATGACCTGAAGTGCAACCATCAGCCCATCGTGTTCCAAATCCTATCAATAAACCACCAACAACCAATATTAATAATCTTTTGATACTAAAAAACTCTAAGCCATAAATTTCACTCGGCAGAAAAGATTGATTAGGAACTATGTTTAACTTTTCTAATGCAAGTTTAGTACTTTCAGAAACTAGCACTGGAGCATCACCATTCATAAACTGGAATGCTATAAAACCACCAATTATAGTACCTAAGATATAGACTAAAAGCCATCTTTCTTCTTTCCAATTGTAATTGAAAAATGAAGCAACTTTTCCTGCACCCAAAACACTACAAGATGTTTTAAATCCTGTTGAAATACCAAACTTTTTTCCTAAATATAAAAGTAAATAGACATTGACTGTAATTAATACACCTGCTAAATACCAAGGCCAGGGTTCATAAATTAATTTTTCCATATAGTAGATTGTTCAAACAAAGCTACAAATTTAGCACTACTAACCCGAACAAAAGGAATAGCTTAATTTTAATAAAAAGTAATGAAACTATTACTCAATATGATATTTCAAGTATTAGCTATGCTGATTGATTAAACTAGCAAGACTATTTTTATCTACTACACCGCTTTTCCGCCATACAATCTGACCGTTTTTATATAATATCAAGGTGGGAACACCTTGAATACTCAATTGTTGTGCAAGAGCTGGATTTTTGTCCACATCAATTTTTAAAATAGTTGCTTTATCACCAATTTGAGTTTTTAAATCTTGTAAAATTGGAGACATTGCTTTGCATGGTCCACACCAAGTGGCAAAAAAATCTACCAACACTGGCTTTTCACTTTTAATAATTTCTTGAAATGATGCACTCATACTTCTTTTTTTATTTAACTTCTTCAAATTCAATTTCCTTATTTGTATTTTGCTTTGCAGGTGTTGTATTACAATTGTCATTTGTTCCACAACAAGATGCTGTTCCACAACCTGCATTGAACAAAGTCATCAGTAAAAAAATTCCACCAAATGCTCCTAACAATGGCTCTTTCATCTGCACTGCTTCTACTAATAATATTACAGACAGTACCAATCTAATGATACGCATTACGTGCCAATTTTTAAATAATATATCTTTCATAACAAATTATTTTAAAGGATTTAATTCTATCCAAAGCTCATTACCTAACCGTGGTTTAACAGAATTTGTTGCAGTTTCCATATAATTAATTGCAAATTCTTGGTTAAATAATGCAACATATTCTTCTTTATTGCCTCCAAAAGGTGGATGTGGTTTTCCAAAATCAATATCAAAAAGTAAGCCAACCAATTGACCATCTGTTTTTAAAAGAGATTTCATTTTTTGAACATACATTTTTCTAAGTTGCTTATCTAATGCACAAAAGAAAGTTTGTTCTACTATTAAATCATACTGACCAGAATGTTTAAAAAAATCACCACAAACTACACTTAATTGCTTCCCAATATAGGCATCAAGTTCATTTAATAAAGTTCCAACAACTGTTGGTGCAATATCTATAATAGTAACATTTGTAAAGCCTAATTCTAATAAGTATTTAGCTTCATAAGCATTACCACAACCTGGAATTAGAATCGCTATATCCTTATTTTCTATCTTATCAAAATAGTCTTTTATCGGTGGAGATACTTTTTTTAAGTCCCAAGCTGTTAAATTATTTTTCCATAAGGAATCCCAGAATAATTTATCTAAACTCATTTCCATCATACTAAAAATTTGGTTTACAATGTTCAATACAATCAATCACTTTAGCAACATCTCTTTCTTTTAAATAGTAAAAGATTTGCTTCCCTACTCTTTTACTACCCAAAATACCTCGCACCTTCATATTAGTCAAATGATGAGAGGTCAAAGATTGCTCTAATTCTATTGCTTGAATAATTTCTGAAACAGTCAATTCCTGATGTCTTTTTAGCAAATCTATAATTGCTAATCGAGCAGGATGTGCAACTGTCTTTAATATTAGTGCAGCCTTTTCTAATCTTTGTATTGAATTTTCTTGTTGCTTCATTCTATCATACAAATATATGAACATATTTTCATACATCAAAATTAAGAAAGGTTAATTTTTTTATTATAGCCAAATCACTATATTTGTAATATGGAAATTAAAGGAAGAATAATTCAAATTATGCCAATAGTAAGTGGCGAAGGAAAGAATGGTGCTTGGAAAAAACAAGAATATATTTTAGAAATGCCTAATGGTAGTTTTGCACCAAAAAAGGTTTGTTTTTCAGCATGGTCAGATAAGATTGACCAATTCGCAATTAAAGAAAATGAAGAGGTAACTGTTTCTATAGATATTGAAAGTAGAGAATATAGTGGCAGATGGTACACAGATGTTAGAGCTTGGAAAGTTTCAAGAGGACAAGAAAATCCAGCTCCTTCAGCTCCAAGCTATTCCAATTCAACACCATCAACACCTCAGTCTGTTCAAGAAGCACCTGTGGCACCGTCAAAAGAAGATGATGATTTACCTTTCTAATAAATTTATATATTCTAAAGAACAATAAAATAAATAAATTGACCAAGCCAAAATTTGACTTGGTCTTTTCATTTTATGATTGAAAAATACAATTCATTAAAATTAAAAAATGACAACACTATTAAAAACTGAAATAGGCAGACTTAGAATTATTGAATTCTTAGAAGGTATGTCTTTAATACTATTATACTTTGTAGCTGTACCGCTTAAATACATGGCAGACTTTCCATTATTAGTTAGAATTATCGGGCCTATTCACGGAGCATTATTTGTAGCTTTTATCATAATGGCTTATCTTTTTAGTGAATCAAGAAATTGGGGTTGGTCTAAATTGTTGAAGGTAATTTTAATCGCTAGTTTTATTCCTTTTGGTATTTTTTATACAGACAGTAAAATTTTAAGTAAAGAAAAATAAACCTTCCTTAATTCATAATTAATCTAATATAATTCAATTAATACAACAACAACTTGTATTTTTGAGCTACAACAATATAAAAGTGCAAAAGGACGAAGAAAAAAAAATATCAAAAGAACGCTTTTTTAAAGCCATAAAGATTTTCAATTACCTTAAACCTTACAAATGGTATTTTGGATTAGGATTATTTGCTTTAGTATTTTCTAGTTCAACCGTAATGATAGTACCCAAATTAATTGGAGGCTTAGTAGATGTATCAACAGGAAAGAGTTTTTATAAGATAGAAAATAGAAATACCTTAGGCTTAGTTTTTATTGCCGTATTTATACTTCAAGGATTTCTTTCTTTTTTGCGAGTATATTTATTTGCTCGTGCTAATGAACCTGCTTTAGCAAACATCAGAAAAGATTTGTACAATAAGATTATCAGTATGCCGATTCCATTTTTTGAAGAAAGAAGAATTGGCGATTTAACCAGTAGAATTACAAATGATATCGTTTCACTACAAGATACTTTATCCCTAACACTTGCTGAGGCATTTCGACAAGTATCCATTTTAGTAATTGGTACTTTTATGTTGTTTTTTACCTCTGTAAAATTAACTCTTGTAATGTTAGTTTCTGTTCCTATTGTAACGCTTTTAGCCGTAGTTTTTGGAAAGTTTATTCAAAAAAATTCTCGCCTTACACAAGAATCATTGGCTGAAGCAAATATAATTGCTGAGGAAACAATGCAAAACATCAATATGGTAAAAGCCTATACCAATGAGGCTTATGAAAGCAAAAGATATTATGTAAAAGTTTATGATACTTTGCAATTGGCATTAAAAAACTCATTATACAGAGGAACTTTTATCTCATTTATTATTGTTGCTACATTTGGTGCTTTAATGTTTGTTTTATGGTATGGTTCAGGTATGGTACAAGCTTATCAACTAGACAAAACACAAGGAATTTCTGAAGGCGATTTGGTTTCTTTTTTAATCATTACCGTATTTATTGGTGCGGCACTCGGAGGTTTGAGTGATGCTTTTGGAAGAATTTTAAAAGCACTTGGTGCATCTGAAAGAATTTTAGAAATAATAGACTTGAATCCAGAAACAGATACTAAAGATTACACACCAATTAAATTAAACGGAAGTATCCATTTCCAAGATATTAAGTTTGCTTATCCATCAAGAAAAGATATAGAAATTTACAAAAACCTAAATTTTGAAGTAGCACAAGGGAAGAAAATTGCATTAGTTGGAACATCTGGTGCTGGAAAATCAACTGTCTTTAATTTATTATTGAGTTATTACAAACCTGATAATGGAGATATTTTTATTGATAATAAAAATATTAACGAAATTACTGTAAAACAATTAAGAGGCAATATTGCAATAGTTCCTCAAGAAGTAATATTATTTGGTGGTACTATCCGTGAAAATATTTTATATGGGAAACTAGATGCTTCTGAAGATGAAATAATTGATGCAACAAAAAAAGCAAATGCTTGGCAATTTATTAGTCAATTTCCAGAAGGATTAGATACAAAAGTTGGAGAAAGAGGCATTAAATTATCTGGTGGACAGAGACAAAGAATTGCAATTGCAAGAGCTATATTAAAAGACCCAGCAATTCTATTATTGGACGAAGCAACAAGTGCCTTAGATGCAGAATCAGAAGTATTAGTACAAGAAGCACTTAATAATTTAATGCAAAACAGAACAACTTTAATCATTGCACACCGATTATCAACCATCAGAAATGTAGATACTATTTTTGTTTTAGACAGAGGTGCAATCGTAGAACAAGGTAATCACAATGAGCTTTCACTAAAAAGTGATGGTGTATATAACAACCTACTAAAATTACAATATCAGATTAGTTAAAGTTAATAAGTCTTATTTTCTTTTTTTAATAGAAATAATATACCTTTAATATTCTAAAATTAAAAAATGAATATTCAAGATTTATTAAGTGGTGCTTTAGGACAACAAGCGCAACAAGTTGTAGCACAACAGTTAGGCATCGACCAACAACAAGCAGCTTCTGCAATACAATTAGCTTTACCTACATTATTAAGCTCCTTATCACATAATGCAAGCAAACCTGAAGGTGCAGATGCGTTATTTAATGCTCTAGGCAATCACAATGGTTCATCATTAGGCAACCTTGGTGGCTTAGCACAAGCAGCATTAGCAAGTGGCGAAGGTGCAAAAATATTAGGCCATATTTTTGGTAATAGACAAGGTCAAGTTGAAAATGCTTTATCTCAAAATTCAGGATTGGGAGCTGGGCAAATAGGCAAACTCTTACAAATTTTAGCTCCTATTGTAATGGATGCTTTAGGTGGACAAAAGCAACAACAAGGATTTGAGGTTGGTGGCTTAGTAAGTATGTTGGCAGGTGCCGCAACTTCTCAAAAGCAACAAAACCCTCAAGCTAGCGATATGCTATCTCAATTATTTGACCAAAATAAAGATGGTAATATGGTAGATGATGCCTTAAAAATGGGTGCTGGTATCTTAGGTAAGCTTTTTAATAAATAATTTATAGTTGTTAATTTGGAAGGGTGGGTAGTAATTGCTATTCACCCTTTTTCATTTTCCCTAATAAGAAGCTTATTAGTATTCACAATAATAATCGTACTTTTGTCCTATAATGCCAAAGATTGCAAATATAGATTTAGGTGAATTTCCAATAATTCTCGCTCCAATGGAAGATGTGAGCGATCCTCCGTTCCGATATGTTTGCAAACAATATGGTGCAGATTTAATGTACACTGAGTTTATTTCATCAGAAGGATTGATTCGAAATGCTAAAAAAAGCATTCAAAAGCTAGACATATTTGATTATGAACGACCAATGGGTATTCAAATGTTTGGTGGCGAAGAAGATGCAATGGTACAATCTGCTAAAATTATTGAAGCAGTGCAACCTGATTTAATAGATATAAATTATGGCTGTCCTGTTAATAAAGTAGTTTGTAAAATGGCTGGTGCTGGAATTTTACAAGACATTCCAAAAATGATTCGTCTGACAGAACAAGTTGTTAAAGCTACCTACTTACCAGTTACTGTAAAAACACGTTTAGGCTGGGATGATAATTCCAAAAACATTGTTGAAGTTGCTGAGCGATTGCAAGATATTGGCATCCAAGCATTAAGTATTCATGGTAGAACAAGAAAACAAATGTACAAAGGCGAGGCTGATTGGACTTTAATAGGAGAAGTAAAAAACAATCCACGAATGCATATTCCAATTTTTGGAAATGGCGATATTGATTCTCCACAAAAGGCATTGGAATATAAAAACAAATATGGTGTAGATGGCATTATGATTGGCAGAGCAGCAATTGGCTCACCTTGGATTTTCAACCAAATTAAAGCTTATATTTTTGAAAACAAACTTATTGAGCAACCTTCTATCGAGGAAAAAATAAAAACTATACGAACACACTTACAGAAATCTGTAGAATGGAAAGGTAATGTTTTGGGTATTCTGGAAATGCGTCAACATTACAGCAATTATCTAAAAGGATTGCCTAATATAAAACCTTATAGAGCAAAATTAGTAATGGCTAACGAATTTGATGAAATCAATGAAATATTAACGGAGATTATCCAAGAATACGCAGGTTTTGAATCTGTTACTATTTAATTGCTAGATGTAAGTATAAATAGATTACAATATAAGTCGATAACAATTTAATCTATATATTTTTTAATCAGTACAGGAAAAATACCTCAACTTAGACTGTTGAAAACTTTTAAGGTCAAAATTAGTCCTCGAATATATTTAATATTATATTTGGACAAAATTAGTCCTCGATGGCACTATCTAAGAATATGATTTCTTCGTTTGGTAAAAAACTTCGTTCATTGCGCGAACATAAACAGCTGTCATTACGTGAAGTTGCAACAGAAATCGGAATTGACACATCTTTGCTCGGAAAAATAGAACGAGATGAAAGACAACCTACTAAAGAACAAATAAAACTTGTTGCCAAGTTTTTCAAATTTGATGAAAACAAATTAATCAGAGAACATTTGAGCGACCAAGTAGCATACAAAATAATAGAGGCAGACGCTGATATAGATATTTTAAAAGTTGCTGAACAAAAAATTAAATACTTAAAAACAAAAAAAATAATATGAAGGTAGTTTCATTATTCGCAGGTTGCGGTGGTTTAGACCTTGGTTTAATAAATGCTGGGCATAAAATTGTTTTTGCAAATGATTTTGACAAAGACTGCCAAATTACATATGAGAAAAATATTGGGAAACACTTTTGGCTTGGCGATGTAAAGCAATTAGATACAAGTATACTACCCGAATATGATATTCTTACAGGGGGGTTTCCTTGTCAAGGCTTTTCAGTTGCTAATCTATATAGAGATGCTTCTGATAAAAGAAATGAACTTTATTTACAAATTGTAAGAATAATTTCAGAAACAAAACCTAAATATTTTTTAGCGGAAAATGTTCCTGGACTATTGAGTCTTGGAAAAGGTGAGATTGCCAAAATGATTTTAAATGATTTTAAAAGCATTGGAGTCGCAGACGGGTTTTCAGGTTATGATGTTAAAATGTACTTATTAAATGCAGCAAATTACGGTGTTCCTCAAGGTAGAAAACGTGTTATTTTTCTTGGCGTATCAAACGAAATTAAAAAAGAAAAAAGAGAAATTTTATTTCAAAATTTTCCACCTATAAAAACACATGATAGTTATGATCCTAAATTAAACCCGTTCAAGACTTTAAGAGAGGCTATTGGCGATTTACCTGAACCTGACACTAAAGAAGCCGAAAAAATATTAAATCATTACGGCACTAAGCATAAGGTTAAAATTAATGGCTATATGGGAAACAGAAAGCTTGATTGGGACAAACCTGGACCGACAATAGTAGGAAGAGGCGGAGGAACAGGCGGACCTGTTATTGCAGTACATCCTAATTGCAAAAGAAGATTTACGGTACGAGAAACCGCTAGAATTCAATCTTTCCCTGATAATTTTGAATTTTATGGTTCAGTGTCTTCACAATTTCGACAAATCGGAAATGCTGTTGCAGTTGAATTTGCAAAACACTTAGGAAAAGTTTTAAAGGACTTTGAAGACGGTAAATTGAAAAATAAAAAAGCAACAAGTAATGTTCAAGCCGAATTATTATTGGTTTAGTCTTGTAAAAGCTTTTTATATTTTAAATTTTCCATTTCTTGCATTTTTATTTTGATGCTATTTTCATCAAAAAAATTATCAAATGACTCTTCAACTTTGAAGTCAACATGTTTTATTAATAAATCTCTATCGACTCTTATCGAATTTCCTTCCCATCTATTTATTATCATATTCGTGTAGCCATCTTTTGTATCGACCAAACTATTGTAAATACATTCAACAAAAGACTTGTTACTGATAAGATACAATTTCAATTTTTCGTGTTCTTTAATATAAATAATTACATCTTCCTTAAAAATTCCAGAAAAAACAATTTTCCACCGTTCTAAAAATATTTTCCATTTCCCATCTGCTTTTATATAATCAAAAAACTCTCCAAGTTGTTGTCTAGACCCTCTTCCAATTTCATAGTCTCTTTTACCAATAGTTTTGTTAATCTTACTTCTCCTTTCTCCGAGTGCCAAAAACTCATCAGGCAGAATACCTCTAATAATAGATGCAAACTCTAATGCTCCGAAATTAATTTCTTTATTGTCAAATATTAAAGACTTAATAGAAACCTTATAACTTGAATTAAGTTTAGAATCATAGAAAATTACATCGCCCTTTTCTCTGAAATTTGAGCAAATTTTTGATTGAACTTCTATTGGCAATTTATCGTATTCATTTTTACTTAACAGAGTAGAAATTAAAGGATCCTTTTTGGGCAATACATCTGAAGTATTTCCGTGACCTAAAAGTGCTATCCTATTCTCTAAAGCACTAGCCGTAGATTTTTCTTTATAAATCGCAGGATGATTAATATAGCTTTTCCAATCAAATAAAATTAACTTGGCAAGTTTAGATGTCATTGTTCCATTTGACTTAGCATCCCTAACCAATCCAGTAATTAATTTTTTAAATGTTTCATGGTTAGAAACAGGCGTTTTCTTTAACTTTCGATACTCAATGTAAATAGCCTTTGGTATAACTGGAAATTTAAGTATACTATCCATAATCAATCTTTAAATAATTCACTAATACTTACTTTAAATGCTTTTGCGATTTTTTCAATCACAGAAATAGAAACATTTCTTTCCCCTTTTTCTATACTTGGAATATATGTACGGTCTAAATCTGCTGACAATGCTAACTTTTCTTGTGACCAACCTTTTTTAGTTCGTAACAACTTAACCTTTTCCCCAAATTTTTTCTTAATATCCATTGTGTAAAGATTGTGATATGTAGACAATTATACAACGGATGATTGTCTACATAAAGTACAAAATATTAAAAAAATAAAACTCTATAATCAAACGCCTAACAAAATCGAACCTCAATACTGGCTAGTTCGTAGTTCGAAAAATAGTTTTGAATAAATTTGAATGTCAGGACTCAGAATAAAAGTTTAAATATAAATTCGTTACCTTAAGGAAGGCTAAAATTATCCTCAAAATTAGATTGGAATAAATTTTGTACTTTTATAATTATGTCTATTAGAAAAACTACTGTTCTATTTTGCTTATTTGTGTTGCATTTTATTTCAATTGCTCAAACTCAATATAAACCAAAATCTCCTAGTCCCTTTCAAGTTTTATATGATTTAGAAAATGAAAAATTAGAGTACATCTCTAAAAAACTAGATTCCTTAACAACGCACACAGTACCAAAAGATGCCATTCTTATTAAACATAAAGGTTTTTATGCCGCATATTCCAGTACACATAAGCAACCTTATTGGGTTTCACATATTGTGCCTAAAGATGTATTATACGGAAGTTATACCCGAAACGATGGTTTTATTTTAGATAGTCTGTATCTAAATACTGCTGATAGTACAGACTTTTGGGGAAGTGGTTACGACCGTGGACATTTAGCTCCTGCCGCAGATTTTCGATGGAATAAAGAAGCCATGCGAGAGTCCTTTTATTATACCAATATTGCAACACAGAACAAAGATTTCAATCGTGGAGCATGGGCAAAATTGGAAACTCAAGTAAGAGAATTTGCCATTGATGCTGATGAAATTTATGTCGTAACTGGTGTTGTATTGAATCAAAAGTTAGCACAAATACCTCAAGGAACATATAGTGTTTCCATTCCAAAATATTTCTATAAAATACTTTATGATTTAAAACAACCTAAAGCTATAGCATTCTTGATGCCCAACAAAAATATCATTTATGATATAGATAAATATATTGTTTCTGTTGATAGTATTGAAAGTTTAACTGAGCTAGATTTCTTGCCAATATTAGAAGATAAAATTGAATCTAAAATTGAAAAAGAAAAAGATATTTATGCTTGGAATCCAAATCATCAGAAATATACAGAAACACTCAATAAAAAAGATTACGGAAAAGGTAAATTGAATGCCTACCAAGCACAAGAAAATATTGGTAAATATTGTACTATTTGTGGCAAGGTGGCAAGTACAAAATTTGTAGAAAACAATAAAACCAATCCTACCTATTTGAATATAGACAAAGCATTTCCAAACCAAATTTTTACTGTACTCATTCCACAAGAAATTAGAAGTTTTCTTGGTTATAAACCAGAAAACACATTACAAGATAAAGAAATCTGCATATTTGGAAAGGTAACACAATACAAAGGTGTTCCTCAAATTACGCTAAACAAAAAGGAAGATTTAAAGATTATTGAATGAGTTTTAATATAAACATTCTATTGCTTTAAATTACCAAAATCATAATTCTACACTAATCCATTATTGTAAACTTAATTAGTTTTGCATCAACTAAATTTGCAGGATTATTTGGGTCTTTCACTTGTATGTTTTGTATGGTTATGTTTGAATTTTCTAAAGTTTCAAGTTTTCCTGACTTGTCCCATTTAGTGCGGTGCGAATAATTTTGCGATATTTTCCTCCATTTTATCAGTTGGCTTTGCTTTTACAGTAACCACTTTATTGGTAATTTGATTTAGAATTTCGCCATCAACTACTTTTTTTGCCTCATCTATAAACTTGCGGATAGAAACCCCAGTTTTAAGTTCAATATGCTTAGCTATCACTAAAGCTATAAAACAGACTAAGATGTGAAGCTTGATGGGTTGCTCTTTAAAATGGAAGATAGGGTGGGTTTGCAAATCGCTTTTGGAGATGCGAAAGGCTTGTTCAATCTTATAGAGTTGGTGATACCTTTCAATAATTGTGGCATTGTCAACTATTGTGCTTTTTAAATTTGTGTAATATCCTTTAATACCAAATAACTTTGTGGCTTTTTCAATTAATGCTTCATTTAGGGATACTTTTGTTCCTTCTGTTTTAGTAAATTTGAGGCGTTTAGCTTTTGAAGGTTTTTCTATTACCTGATTAGCTTTTTCGATTTGCTTTTCCATTTCATATTTATCCTTGCGATATCTTACTGTCGAAAAGCTGCAAATCAAGTCTCCGTTTTCTGTTTTAATCCTGATGTTTTTGCCGTCTTCTCTACAAATTTTCTCATCAATAATTTTCAATAAATCAGCAGATATATTTCCTAATCTTGCTCCTACGATGTAGTTGATATTATTTGCATTGAGCTGATTTACATTTTCGGTACTTATCATGGCTGCATCGGCAACAACGGGAAAACTTTTTACCTCATTCTTACGAATAAAACCTTTGATAACAGGTATAAAAGTATGCCCCTCAAAGGTGTTACCAGAAAAGACCTCATAGGCAATTGGAAAGCCTTCTTTGCTGACCATAAGGGCAATTAGTATTTGTGGTTGTTGAGATTTATTGTCTTTGGAAAATCCATTCTTACGCAGTTCATCTTCTTCAAATGTTTCAAAGTATAAAGTCGTTACATCGTAAAACAAAAGGTCGTAATTAAATGAGTAATGGGCTTTTGCAAAGTTTAATACCTTCTGCTCTACAACGTCTTTAAGCTGAATACATTCAGGTGCAATTTTGTAGTAAGTTTTACGACTATGGTGGATACCAAAATATTGTGCCATCAAGTCTATAGAACGAAGTTTTGATGCTGGTTCAAATAGTCTTATAGTTGCCAAATCACGAAGTAAAATAGGAAGTATATCAAAACCTACCTGCTGTTGCAATGACTCAATTTGTTGATAGAAAAAACGGTATTTAATTCCTACGAATTTACTATAGTTAAGATGTAATAATTGGTTTGGGTTTTCATCAGGAAAAATAGAAAGTTGTAAGCGATAATCCCTAATCCATTCTTCAGCCAAAAGCAACAAATCGTTTAGTGCTGTTTCGGAATGGGCAGAGCCAATATGCCGCATTACTACTCTTTTATTGTTTTGGTAGCGGATAACCTGTACTGCTTTGGCTTTTGATGCGGTCTGAACTACTCTTATTTTCATATTATAATAATCCTTAGTGCGGTATTTTTTGTATAAAAATAAGAATATATACTGAATATCAATGAATTATAACCGCACTAAATTAAAGTGGGACAAGTCAGGAGGAAGATTTAAAGATTATTGAATGAGTTTTAATATAAACATTCTATTGCTTTAAAATACCAAAATCATAATTCTACACTAATCCATTATTGTAAACTTAATTAGTTTTGCATCAACTAAATTTGCAGGATTATTTGGGTCTTTCACTTGTATGTTTTGTATGGTTATGTTTGAATTTTCTAAAGTTTCAAGTTTTGTTTTACTTTCTGTTGGGAATCCATCATATTTAGAAGTTGGGATTATTGCAATAACTTCAAATCTACTTTCAGAAGATGCGAACAAATAATCAAATACTCGTCTTGGATTTTGAATTTGCCACATTCCTCGAATACGCAAGTTTGTAATTCCTAAAGGGTCAACTCGGTTTACTCTTCCTAATTCATTAGTTTTAGCCAATTCAACATTTGGAATTTCATTAATTCCTTCTGTTATTTTCTGCTTGATGATTTGGTATATCTTGTGATTGGCTGCATAAATGTTGCCATAAACCATCCACAAAGATTTTATACTGTAGTCATTTGTATGTCCAACACAGTAAATTAAATCTTTCTCAGTCCAATCCTCACAAGTTTTACAAGCTTGAGTAATCATCGTACTGTTTACTTGAACTGTTGATTTTGGATAAGAACTATTTAATGCCAAATCAGAATTTTCATTTTGGATTTTCTTAACTTCGATAGCATCTCCACCTTTTATCATAATATCGGGTGGATGATTTTGATTACCTAGCCACGAAAATTCCTCATTGTATCTTCGCATTTTTTCCGTTTCACTTTCAGTCTGAATGGTGTTTGCAAAAGCATCTTTGATGAAGGTTTCCAAAGCTTCGCCTACATTATTCATTCTGTTTCTACCTGAATAATGATTTCTGATTTCATAAATTGGACTTTCAGCAATATTTACAATGGCTTCTAAAATATTTGTCATACGGCTACAGCTTCTTTATTAATATTTTTAATTTGATGATTTGTTTCATTTTGTTGCAATTGAACTTTAATACTATTGGCAAGAAAGTAAGCTAAATTCACAGGAACAGCATTACCAATCATTTTGTAACCTGCTGAAATATTGTCATAATGAAAAATAAAATCGTCTGGAAATGTTTGAATTCTTGCACATTCTCTAACACTTAATCTTCTATACAAACCTTCTTTTCCTGGAACAAAAACACGAATATTTTGCTCTATAAATTTCATTTTTGGAGCTTGTGGATGAATAGGAGCATGACGACCACCTGCCTGAATTGTGAAAGATGGTTCATCCCAACTCCTTACACGGTTTCTTGACATAAAAATAGTAGAAAAACCACCAGTCATATATTCATGGTTGGGAATTTCACAGCTATTTCCATTTGTTTTGTTGTTTATTTTAGCAGGAAGTACATTATCTTTTAAATCCAAAATAGCATCTTGTAATGTTAGTTTTTTGAAATTTGGTTGTTGAAATTGAAAAGTAAAACCTAAATCTTTTCTGATACCTACAAAAATTACCCGTTTTCTATCTTGTGGAACATTGTAATCGCAAGCGTTTACCATTTCAAAAGAAAGTTCATAACCAATACCCGCATTTCTAAACAATTCTTTGATATTTTTTAATGCATCTGAATGTCGATCTAATAACATTCCACTTACGTTCTCTGCTAAGAAAAATTTAGGTTGTTTGGCTTCCAAAATTCGGATAAAGTCATAAAACAACTGACCTCTTTTATCTTCAATTCCTTTCATTGCACCAGCTTCGCTCCAACTTTGGCAAGGTGGTCCTCCAATTATTCCATCACATACTGGAACTTCGTCAGACGGAATATTTACTATACTTCGTTTGTCTAAAATGGTATGAGGATGATTTTTTTGATATGTTTCCCAAATTTCTTTGTCGTATTCGTTTGCCCAAATTACGTTAAATCCTGCCTTTTGGAAACCAAGGTCAAGACCTCCTGCTCCTGCAAAAAAAGATACTATATTCATATCAATAGGGATTTTTTAGATTTTAAGTAAGCGACTTTTTCTTCAGCTAAAATCAAAGTTTCTTCATCGCAATTATTTTCATAGATTTTTTTAGCGATTAAATCACTAAAAAACTCAGTTCTTAATTTGTCAATATTCAAATCAAAAACTTCAGACAAGAGAGTCAATCTTCTTTCATCAAATTCTCTTTTATTGTTTTCTATTTTGCTAAGATTAGCAGAATCTAAATCTAATTTAGCCGCCAATTGAGTAAGCGTAAAACCGTTTTCGGTTCTCAATCGCTTAATATACTCTCCGAATGTTTCTTTCATTAGACTTGTCATTTATTGACAAATATAATTAATTTTCTTCAATTTAGAATATAAGACTGTTGCAAGGTAATCGTTATTCATAAATCTCAAGCCAAATTCCTTCAATCTTCTTCGTTACTCATTTATTTTTAATCCTCATTATCAATGTGATATCTGCGGTGTAAAAATAAATGAAAGCCTTAAATATTTTTGTAATTTGACTTTTGCAACGGTCTTAATATGTATTTTAATTCTTCAAGAAGTTTATTTTTCTATAATATCAAACCAATTATCCTAAGAGCAAATTTCCGTATCTTTGCATTCGCATGAGTTTGCAACATCTCTTAGAGTTGTTCCGTGATGATGAACGAACCAACTCTATTTTACAAAATCTAAGTACTCAAAAACAAATTTTGTTGCAGCATTGTATTGGCTCCGCTCCCGCTTTTGTATTGACTGCATTATTTCAAAAAACAGATTATACACATCTTTTCATTGCTGACGATTCAGAGCAAGCTATGTATATTTTGAATGATTTGCAAAATATACTTCCAAAAACACAAATTCTTTATTTACCTTCTTCTTATCGTAAACAAAATAGTTTTGAAGAGTTAAGCAATAATAATATTCTGACTCGAGCACAAACGCTCAATGCACTATTAAGACAGAAAAAAGACGGCAATATTATTGTTACATACCCTGAAGCATTACTCGAAAAAATTGTACATGCCCAAAAGTTACAAGAAAATACTTTAGCTCTAAAAGTTGGCGAAAAAGTTGATGTTGATTTTATTTTAGATGTACTTATTGAATATGGCTTTGAACGTACCGATTTTGTTTATGAACCTGGTGAATTTTCCATTAGAGGTGGAATTATAGATATTTTTTCATTTGGAAACGAGCAACCATACAGAATTGAATTATTTGATGATGAAGTAGAAAGTATGCGAACATTTGAAGTAGAAACTCAAATTTCTATTCAAAAAATTTCAGAATTGACGATAGTTCCTAATGTTCAAACGCATTTTACAGATGAGCAACATGCCGATATTTTTGAATATCTACCAGAAAAAACCTTAATTTGGTTCAATGATACAAGCATTTTTGTAGAATTAATTGAAAAGTATTTTGAACGTGCATTGGGCGAATTTTATGCCATACAGGAAAATTCTAAAATTAAAGAACATCATTTTAAACAGAAGACACTACAACAATTATTCGTTCTGCCTGAAACACTTTTTGGACATATTGAACAAAAAAATATCTTAGCTTTTAAAACTAATCAAAATTATTTTTTAAAATCTGATACTCAAAAATGGTTTACCATAGATTATTTACAAGTACCACAGCCTTCTTTTAATAGAAATTTTGATTTATTAATAAAAGATTTACAACTGAATCAAAAAGAACAATTCAGCAATTATATATTCTCTGAAAATGCCAAACAAATTGAACGTTTTGAGCATATTTTTAAAGATAAAAATGCAGATATAAAATTCATTCCTGTATATATTCCATTAGCACAAGGATTTGTAGATAGAAACTTAGGAATTGCTTGTTATACAGACCATCAAATATTTGAGCGTTATTTTAAATACAAAACCAAACAAGGCTATACTAGAAACAAAGCCATAAGCATAAAGCAATTAAAAGACTTAAATCCTGGAGATTATGTGGTTCATATCGACCATGGAATTGGTAAGTTTTCAGGTTTGCAAATTATGAATACCAATGGCGTTGAACAAGAAATGGTACGAATTATCTATAAAGATAATGACATCTTGTACGTTAATATCAATTCATTATACAAAATTTCAAAATACACTGGCAAAGAAGGCACTATACCAAAAGTACATAAATTAGGTACAAATATTTGGAATACACTCAAACAAAAAACTAAGGCGAAAGTAAAAGATATTGCTCAAGAACTAATTGCTTTATATGCCAAAAGAAAAGTAGAAGTAGGCTTTGCTTTTCAGGCTGATACCTACTTGCAAGATGAATTAGAAGCTAGTTTTATGTATGAAGATACACCTGACCAAATTAAAGCAACATTAGACATCAAACAGGATATGGAAAAACCACATCCTATGGATAGATTGATTTGTGGTGATGTTGGATTTGGGAAAACAGAAGTCGCAATACGTGCGGCTTTTAAAGCGGTAAACGATAGCAAACAAGTTGCTGTTTTAGTGCCAACAACTATTTTAGCTTGGCAACATTTCAAAACATTTTCTAAGCGTTTAGAAGATTTGCCGGTAAAAGTAGATTTTATCAATCGTTTTAAGACTGCTAAGGAAAAAACTGCGACTTTAAAAGAATTAGAAGAAGGAAAAATAGATATCTTAATTGGTACACATGCACTTCTTAATAAGAAAATAAAATTTAAAGATTTAGGCTTATTGGTTATTGATGAAGAGCAAAAATTTGGCGTAGCTGCAAAAGAAAAATTAAGACAAATGGCAACAAATGTCGATACCTTAACATTGACAGCCACACCAATTCCTCGTACATTAAAATTCTCTATGATGGGTGCGAGAGATTTGTCTAATATTATGACACCGCCACCCAATAGAATTCCTGTAACTACTGAAGTACATACTTTTAATGTAGAATTTCTAAAAGAAGCAATTGAATATGAAGTTTATCGAGGTGGTCAAGTATTCTTTGTACACAATCGAGTAAAAGATTTGCATGAAATTGATATCTTATTGAAACGATTGATGCCTGATATAAAAATTAATGCAGCTCACGGACAAATGGAAGGCGACAAATTAGAGGAAATTATGTTGGAATTTATCAATGGAGAATTTGATGTTTTGCTTTCTACTAATATTGTTGAATCGGGTTTAGATATCCCAAATGCCAATACAATCATCATCAATGATGCTCAAAATTTTGGGTTAAGTGATTTACACCAATTGCGTGGTCGTGTGGGTCGTGGCAACAAAAAAGCCTTTTGTTATTTATTAGCACCGCCAAAAAGTTCATTAACATCAGAAGCGAAAAAACGTTTACAAACATTAGAAGAATTTTCAGATTTAGGTTCAGGTTTTCAAATTGCTCTTCGAGATATGGATATTCGTGGGGCAGGAAATTTATTAGGTGGCGAACAAAGTGGTTTCATTACAGATATTGGATTTGAAATGTATCATAAAATATTAGACGAAGCCATTACAGAATTAAAACATACAGAATTTAAAGAAGTATTTAAGGAACAAATTGAAGCACAAACTGAATTTGTAAGAGATTGCAGTATTGATACCGATTTGGAGATGTTGATTCCAAATAATTACATACAAAATACTGAAGAAAGATTAAGAATTTACACACAACTTGATGAAATAAGCAATGAAGCTGAGCTTACTACTTTTACACAAAACTTAAATGATAGATTTGGGAAAATACCTAAGGAAGTCAATGAACTATTTGATGGGTTGCGAATAAGATGGTTAGCTAAAAAGATAGGTTTTGAACGTATTATTCTTAAAGGCAATAAACTACGATGTTATTTTTTAGACAATCCAAATTCTCCTTATTACGAAAGCGGTAATTTTGGAAAAGTAATGCAATATATTCAAGAAGGCAAAAAACGTTGCATACTCAAACAAAATGGCAATAATTTAATTCTTACTTACGAGAATATCCATACAATGAATAGTGCTGAAAAAATATTGCAAGATATCGTAAGTGCAGTGCTTATCTAAATTTCATACTCTGTCTTCTGTATTTGTATCAATGCTAAAGTATTGTAAGATAAAAAATTGATTAATAAAATTTGCAATATAAATCACTACAATACCCAAAGGAATAATTCTTAAATAGCTTAATTTTTCGATGTTTTTATGAACACTTGATGGTTCATAAGATAATCCAAGAGAACTAAATAGATTAGGAAAAAAATTAAAGAAAAGTATTTCAAAAGTAAAAAAAATCACAAGGATAAGAAATCCAGCAAAGAGATTACTCAAACTTTGGGTTTTTAAAAATTTTAAAATAGAAAAGAAAGATTGGAACAATCCTTTTTTATTAGTAATAGAATTAATAACTGTGCTATTAAAAAACAATAGTAAAAAAGGAATAATAAATATAAACGAAAAAGGAATACAACTCAGTATTCCAAAAATTAAAACAAGTATCGGAAACCCAAGAATTACCAATAATAAGAAGGAAAAATAATTCGGCAAATGTTTTATACTATTTACTAAAACATGCATTATATTGAAATTTTTACTTTTTCGCAATTCTAGCAATAACATATACTCTACGCTATAAATTGAAAAAAATAAGATGCATAAAGCAAGTTGAATACAATAAGCAGCAATAATAAGTGGAAGTGATAAAATCGTATAAATTAGGTATTCATTAAAATGTCTATTAAAATAAAATAATATTATTTTTTTTAGCACAATTGGTCCTATATCAATCAATAAAAAAGAGATAAACCAAGAAAGCGGCAATGCTAATAAAATAAAATTTATACTAAAATGAAAAAAGGTACTTTTAATTAGTTTAAAGTAATCCGCAAATAAATCTTTAAAAGCTCTTTCTTTTTTTAATTCAGATAATATGTTCATCGCTTCGCAGTTCTTTGTTGAAATCTAATTAAGTATTTTAATCAGACCTAAAATTAAAAATAAAGCGTTTTTATCAATAAAAACAAATTCTAATGCAATACAAAAAATTCCATTAGTAGCACTTGTAATTCCCCAACCATAAAGCCCAAAACAGCACCTACTGTAATTAATATCCACTCATCTTGTTTGAAAGCTGGTCTTAATACGCCTTCAAATTCATCTGGTGTCAATTCTTGCATTTTTGTCACCAAAGTATTTTGAATATCCATCGCATCTTCAGCATATTTCTCAATATGTTTTAAGGCAACTGGAAGTTGTTTAATCATATTTTCAGTAATAGAGTTTTTCATTGCCTTATATTTATCTGAACCCACCGCAAAAACTACGATTGGTTTTAAAATTCCTGATTGGCTATCAACCATTTGCTGTATATTCTTCTGAATCATATTAAACAAATTATCTGATAGTTTTCCTGTCAAAATGGATTCTATCATATTGCTTGGTGTTAGAATTTCTTTAGCAATTAAAGCACCATAGGCAGAAGCCACTTCTTGTTGTCTTTTGAAAAACAAACCTTGCCATTTAAAAATCCCTAAAAACTTTTTTTCTTGCTGTGGTGCAAAAATCATTTTTAGTGCCAACCAATCTGTAAACCAACCTGTAAATAATCCAAAAATAGGCATAACCAATGGTTCTTGCGTAAGCATCCAAACTATCATTTGTACCAAACCTATCATAAAACCGAAATAAATTCCAGAATGCTTGATAAATTGAAATTCTTTCTCTCCACTCTCATAAAATATCTTATTCAACAATTTTTTATTTCTTGTTAAATTAGTGATAACCATATCTTTCAAATCAAAAACATTATTCAAGTTATCTTTGGTTTCTTGCATCAATTGCCGCACCATATCTGGAGATTCTCTTTGAATTTGTTTGATGAGCAAACGTTTTGCATTTTCAGGAATACTTTCCCACAAACCAGGTTGGTAATGTGTCATTACTTCATGTGTAATTTTTTCCACGATAGGCAGCATCGGTTTTTCCAACTCTTGAGCAACACGTTCTGGGTCTAATCTTGCAAAAATCTCTTCTGGTTTTATCAATCTTGAAGTTAAAGTATCACAAGCTATCGCACTCATTATTGCAGCTTTTTTAGGTATTATGCCTTGCCAACCCAAAAACGGTTTGATACCAAAAAACTCTATTGGTTCGAACATCATTTTTATAGCTACAATCTTAGTTCCGTAACCAATTATTGCGGCAATAAATGGCATTGACAGATAGAGCCACCAAAACTCTTTTATATTTTCTAAACTTACTACATTAAACAATAAAATCATATACAATTAATTCTTTTGTGAATATCGGATTTTTAGAGCAAAAAAAGGCGTAATTACAAATCTATTTCTTGACTAATTTTTGTAGCTAAACTTTGCATTTCCTCTTTGGAAATACTTTTGGTATTTCTAAAGTCTAAATCGTGTACAGAATTAATAGGCGATAAATGAATATGGCAATGTGGTACTTCCAATCCAATGACTGCAACGCCAATTCGTTCACAAGGCACTACTCGTTCAATGCCTTTGGCTACTTTTTTAGCAAATAAAATTAAGCCTGAAAGCATATCATCGTCTAAATCAAAAATATAATCAATTTCCACTTTTGGAATAACCAAAGTATGTCCCGCATTTAATGGTCTGATATCTAAAAATGCATAATAGTTTTCATCTTCAGCAATTTTATAAGAAGGTATTTCGCCTGAAATGATTTTAGAAAATATTGTCATCGTAAATATAATTTAGGTTTAAAAATAAGTATTTACAAGTATTTTTTAATTGATTTTATGGAAAATAGAATATAATTCGTCATTTAATGGAGTAAAATATTGTTTATGTTAGCTAAATACGATTATGAAAGAAGCCTTATTGCATTTTATTTGGAGATATCAATTAGTACATCCAGATAGATTAGAAACTACCAATGGAGATATTATTGAAATTATTCATCCAGGCACTTATAATAAAAATGAAAGTGCCGATTTCTTAGATGCAAAAATCAAAATTGGAGAATTAATTTTCGTTGGAAATATAGAAATTCATATCAATTCCTCTGATTGGCGAAAGCATCAACATCAGCATAATAAAAAATACAACAATGTAATCTTACATATTGTATATAATGATGATGAGCCATTAGAAAACGTTCCTACTTTAGAACTCAACGGAAAAATACCTCCATATATTTTACAACAATATGGGCAACTGATGCAATCAAAACTTCCAGTTCCTTGTCAGTTTGATTGGAAAAATTTAACCCGTTTAGAGCAAGTTGCATTTCAGGATAGATTTATCTTAGAACGATTAAATAACAAATCGAAGAAGATATTAATGACCTTGCAATATTGTAACAATGATTGGTTACAAACCAAATATGCTTTATTATTGAAATATTTTGGCGGAAATGTCAATCAATTTGGCTTTACGGAATTAGCTACTCGATTAGACTATAAAATACTAATAAAACATGCTGATAACTTATTCCAGATTGAAGCATTGCTATTCGGAACAGCTGGTTTTTTGGAAGATGATATTCAAGATAATTATTACGAAAATCTAAAAAAAGAATTTCAATATTTACAACGTAAGTACAATATTGTTAGTTTGAAGAAAACAATTTGGAATTTTATGCGAATGCGACCTGCTAGTTTTCCTACTATAAAAATCGCTTTGTTGGCTGCATTAATTCATGCATCTCCACAATTATATCAAATGCAGCATATCGAAAATGCACAAGTATTCTTAGCAAATATTACCGCATCTAATTATTGGGATAGGCATTACCAATTTGGTAAAGAAAGTAATTTATTAGTAAAACATATTGGCAAATCCAGCATACACGCACTTCTTATCAATTACAATATTCCTTTATTTTATACCTATCAAACAACATTTGAACAAAAAGATGTTTTGCAAACTTGTATTGAATATTATGAAACATTACCTTTTGAACAAAATCACAAAATCAAATATTTTAAAACCAACATTTCTAAACCGAGTGCTTTAGACAGTCAAGTATTGATTGAATTATATGATGCATATTGCTCTCCAAAAAGATGTTTGGATTGTCCAATTGGATTCAAAATATTAAAAAATAAACATTTTCAGAGGCAAGAATTAATAAGAAATGCCTAACTTGCATACAAATTATAGACATTGAATTTTATAGAGAAACCAATTAAAGTATTTCAATCACATAGTATGCGTGATGCTATTGAAATGAGTGTTTATGGCGTTTGCTCGTATTTAGGCAGAAAGATGTCTATCCCATCTAAAAAAGTTCGTTTGTTTTTTATTTATACCAGCTTTATTGCCTTAGGCTCTCCTATTATTATTTATCTAATTTTAACTTTTGTTTTGAATTTAAAACACATGGTTAAAACTAAAAGAAATCCAGTTTGGGACATATAAAAAATAGCCACCAAGTGGCGGCTATTTTATTTAGTAATTTTGAAATTATTCTGTTACAGGCTTTGTTGGTTGAATTTGAGGTTTTGGAGGTCCTTGTTTGTTATATCCATTATGACCTTGCATCAACATTTTCTTAAATTGAGCTTCTGAAGTAATTAACTTCGCTACTTGTTTCGGTTCTAATACTTTCTTAAAATCTTCAGTATATTTTTTGGAAAGTTCCAATTCTTTTGTTTTTAAAGAATAATAATTATCAATTACTTTATTCGCATCAATATCTGAAATTTCATCTAAACTCTTACTTAATTTTTCTTCTCCAATTGTATTTTTTCGAAGTACTTTCTTTTCGGCTTCATACTTATTATAGATTGGCCAAAAACTTGTAGCTTGTAATTCTGTCAATGCTAAATGCTTAGTAAGAAAAGCAATTTTCATTGCTTGAATATTTTCTTTATTATAAGCTCCGCCTCCACCTTTGTTATACATTGGTTTTTGTGGTGGCTGTGCCATAATTGTTAAACTAAACAATACTATTGCACTAAAAAATAAAATTACTTTTTTCATGATTAAAAATTTATAATTAAAAAATAGTTGCTGTTTCATCATCATATAAATCACTTATATAAACTGGGTTATTTTCTACAAATTGATTAATTTCTTCATCTGTCATTACTGCATTTGATGACGTTGTAATCGCTTCAGTCTGTATTTTATTATTTGTTTGCATAGCGACAAACTGTCCCACTTCCTCGACAGTGAAATCGTTAATATTTTCAGTAATATAATGTTGTATTTCTGTCGAAGATGCAGGCGTTTTTACTATAATTTCTGCCTGATTATTAGCATTCTTGAAATGAACCACTAGAAAAAATATTGCTAAAAATACTGAAGCTGCAATTCCAATTTTTATAATTCTAAATGGATTTCTTTTAATTGAAACGACATTAGTACGCTCTTCTTTAACTTGTGAGCAAACACTTGTCTGAAAATTATCAAAATAATTATCAGGAATAACTACCTCTGAACTTTCTTTTTTCAAAGAATTTAAAAGTGGTGCTACTGCATTTAATTCATCTAATATTTCTTTATTATTTTCCATTGTTCTATAATTTAGACTGATTAAATAATTAAAGGTTTAATGTTCTAATAAAAAAGTTTCAATTTTTTTTGCTGCATGGTAATAAGAAGCTTTCAAAGCGCCTTCTGATGTTTCTAAAATCTCACTCATTTCCTTATACGGCATTTCATCATAATATCTCAAAATAAAAATCTGCTTTTGTTTTTCGGGTAATTGTTCTAAGGCAGCTTGTAATTTCAATTCAATTTTATCACCTTCTATTGAATCAACATTTCCAATATTTGCAACATTCTTTGTATCAACATCTACTGTAATTCTTTTTTTATTACTATTGATAAATGTAATCGCTTCATTTCCAGCAATTCGATACAACCAAGAATACAACGAACATTCATTTCTAAAATTTCCAATATTTCTCCAAACTTTAATAAAGGTATTTTGCAAAACATCATTCGTATCTTCATGATTATTAACAAAACGAAAAATATGGAAATACAATTTCCTTTGATATAAATCCATCAAAGTTTTAAAGGCACTTTCTTTTGTTTCCAATTGTTGTAATTGTTCTACCAAATTCTCCATTCGCTAAGACTTACAAGTTTAGACTAAAAATTTTGCCAAAAGTTTAATTAAGGCTATTTTTGTTTTTTAATCATCAAAGATAATTATTATGGCAGCAACACCAACCACACATATCCCATTGGGTTATACCGCACCAGATTTTACATTATTAGATACAATAAGTGGCAATTTAAAATCGCTACAAGAATTAAAAGGTCAAAAGGCTACGGTTGTGATGTTTATTTGCAACCATTGTCCTTATGTCAAGCACGTTAATCAACAATTGGTACAATTAGCCAATGATTATATTCCCAAAGACATTGCATTTATTGCTATTTCAAGTAATGATATTGAAAATTATCCTGACGATGCTCCTGAAAAGATGACGAGTATTGCGAAGGAAGAAAAATATCCATTTCCTTACTTATATGACGAAACACAAGCAATTGCAAAAGCCTATCATGCGGCTTGCACACCAGATTTTTCAATTTTTGATAAAGATTTAAAATGTGTATATCGAGGGCAATTAGATGATTCTAGACCAAAAAATGATAGTATTTCTGATGGAAAAGATATTAGAAATGTATTAGATTGCATATTAAATGATACACCAATTCCTGAAAAGCAAATCCCAAGTTTAGGTTGTAATATTAAATGGAAACCAGAAGTTTAATTTGTGCTAGAAAAAACTGAAGTTATTGTTCTAAAAGCCACAAAATATGGCGAAAGTAGTTTGATTGTTAAACTATTTTCTGAAAAATTTGGTTGTATTCCTGTAATTTTAAAAGGCATCAGAAATGGCAAAAAAAATAATGCTGGTTTATTTCAACCTGGATATATTTTGGAATTGAATATTTACTACAGAGAAAATAAACAACTATTTCAGGTTAAAGATTATGCAGTTGCTTATAACTATCAAAGCATTGCTCAAAACATCGGTAAACAAAGTATTGTTTTATTTATTGTTGAATTATTATTGAATGTTTTACGTGAACATCATCCTAATAAAGAAATCTTTTTTTATATCAAAGATTTTATTTTAAAATTAGATAATGAAGAACATAAAATAAAAGAATATCCTTTAACTCTCCTATATGAACTTTCACAATTTTTAGGCTTTGAGCCTTTCATTGGAAATCAATTTATAAATTCCTATTTTAATTTAGAAAAAGGGAGTTTTGAACAAGATTATATTCCTCAACTTTGTTTAGATACTCGAACGTCTAAACTTTTTTTTGATTATATTCATTGTCTAAATGAGCAAATTATTCATGAAATAACTGCCAATGAACAACAAGCTTTATTAGAAATTTGGTTGAATTATTATCGTTTCCATATTCCTGAATTTAGAACTATGCAAACTCCAAAAATCTTACACGAGGTATTACATTAAATAGATAAAATAATCGTCCTAAAATCTTGAGCTTTAAGAGATGCTCCACCAACCAAACCACCATCAATATCTGCTTGAGAGAATAATTGTGCTGCATTTTGTGCATTTACACTGCCACCATATAATATACTAATCTGGTCTGCTATTGTTGCATTGTAATTTTCGGCAATACATTTTCTTATAAAATGATGTACTTCTTGTGCTTGTTCTGGTGTGGCTGTTTTTCCTGTTCCAATTGCCCAAATTGGTTCGTAAGCAATTACAGTTTGCAATAATTCTTCTTCTGAAAGTAGAAACAAACAATTTTCTAATTGTTGTTGGATAAAAAGGAAATGTTCTTGATTTTCTCTAATTTCCAAAGGCTCTCCACAACAAAAAATTGGTTGCAATTTATGTACAAATGCTTGTTTCATTTTTTGATGTAAAACTATATTGGTTTCATTAAAATATTGTCTGCGTTCTGAATGTCCAACTATGACAAATTGTACACCTACATTTTGTAACATCTTCGCAGCAACTTCTCCTGTATATGCACCTTGCTCATATTCACTACAATTTTGAGCTGCAACAAATACATTTGACAAAGAAGCAATTTTACTTACAATCGTATCCAAATAAACAAAAGATGGTGAGAAAACGACTATTTTATTTTCATCTAGATCTAAATCTTTAGAACCAACCAACACCGATTCAACCAATTCAATGGCTTCAGCTTTATTAAGATGCATTTTCCAATTGCCTGCAATTATCTTTTTTCTCATTTACTTTTTCCTTTTTTAGATTTTACACCTGGTAATACTCTTTCTAATAAAGCACCTGAGAAATTTCGAGCCGAAATTCTACCTAAAACTCTGCTATTTACAAAAGTTTGGAATTTATTAATAAATCCGGGAACGACAACAGCAGAATTTCCTAATGTGGCTAATGCTGTTTCCACAACAGGCTGAACTTCCATTAATATCAAGCTATCTTTCATGCCTTTTGTCATTTCTGACTTAGTCATTCCAGGGCAAAGTGCCAAAATATCAATGTTTTTATCTTTAAATTCATAATTCATACCTTCTGCCAAAGACAAAATGTAAGCTTTTGTAGCAGCATAATGTGTTAGATATGGGTGAGCATTAAATGCACTAATAGAAGATGTAAAAATAATTCCTCCCTTTCCTTTTTCAACAAATTTCTTAGCAAATTCATAAGCTAAAACAAAAGGTGCTTTTACATTCACTTGAATCATTTGTGTATTACGAGCCAAGTCGCCTCTAAAAAACTGTCCTTCACAATTTATACCAGCGTTATTGATTAGTAAGCCAATATCTAAATCTTTAACAGCATTCAAAATAATATCATGGAAACCATCAATTGCAACATCGCACTCAATAATTTTGGTTTGAATCTTAAAATTTTGCTCTAATTCTGATGCTAATGCTTCCATTCTTGCTTTCCTTCTTGCAACCAAAACAATATTCAATCCTTTAGTAGCAATTTGTTTAGCATATTCTGCACCAATTCCACTCGAAGCTCCAGTAATCACAGCCCAAGAGCCATATTTATCGAAAAATGTATTTGCCATAAAGCTTTAATTTATTCCGTACAATATACAATATTATTTTATATTCAAGTTAGAATATCCATAGATTTATGATTCCAACCCGAATTATGCAATAGGATTTGTTATGAAAGTGAAAAAACCAATAAAATATTAACTTTTGCGATTGAAACATAGCAACCCTCTATGGTGAATGAACAAAAGTTAGCGTAGCGTTATATTTTGCAGGCGTTTTCGATTGTAATAGAATATCTATTGCATAATTCGGGTTCAATAGTACTATATTCTATTCTTTCGAAATACTTTAATAGTTTGATTAGAAAGAAAAGGTTAGCATCATAACCAATTATACCCAATAAAGCAAAAACAAACATTTCCTTATCCAATTCAGCAAAAATATCTAGTGAATAAAAAAATAAGCAACTTATTCTAATTTCTAACAATCACAGGATTAAAGCATTAACATTCCACTCTAAAAATTAACATCTGAAGCTCCATAAATTCGTTTATATTTGAGAATATGCAATCCAACAAGAAATCTATATTTAGCTTTTTTCAGATAGATGCAGAACGACAATTGCTTGTACCTTTTGCTGAAAATGGATTAAATGCCACTTTTACAGGATTGTTTAGTGATGTTGTAATTGAATGGATTGATTTGCAGCCATTGCTCATTACACGACCATCAAGCACATTTCTTTGTCGTGTAAATGGAGATAGTATGAAAGATGAAAGATTGCAAGATGGAGATATTGTAATTGTCGATAAATCTCTGCCGCTACAAGATGGAAAAAAAGTTATTGTATGGATTGCACAAGAACAAGGTTGGACAGTAAAAAGATTATTAATGAAAGATGGATTGGTTTATTTACTACCCGCAAATAGTAATTTAAAACCTTATTTAGTGAATACTGACGATATTTTTTGGGGTGTGGTTACGTGGATATTACATAAAGAATGATGTATGCATTGGTAGATATAAATGGTGCTTTTGTTGCTATGGAAATGGTATTCAGACCAGCAGATAGAAACAAACCTGCGGTTGTATTATCCAATGGCGACGGCTGTATTATTGCTGCCAATAAAATAGCCAAACAACTTAATGGCTTTGCAATGTATGCTCCTGCATTTCAATTAGAAGATGTGCTTAATAAAAATAATGTATTAAGATTTTCTCCTAATTTTGAATTGTATGTTGATATGAGCAGAAGGTTTATAAAAGAATTAAGCTTTTTCACAGACAAAGTAGAAGTTTATTCTATAGATGAAGCTTTTTTAGATTTAGATATAAAAAACATAGACTTTACTGATTATGGGCAACTCATCAAAAGAACTATTCTTAAAAATTTAGACTTATCTGTTGGGATTGGCATTGCACCCACCAAAGCACTTTGTAAAGTAGCCAGTAAAATTGCAAAGAAATTTACAGAACGCACCAACAATGTCTATGTAATTGACTCTGAGGAAAAACGAGTTAAAGCCTTAAAATGGCTGCCTATTGGCGATGTTTGGGGAATTGGCTCAGGGTTTGCTAAAAAATTATTACAACTAAATATTAAAAATGCTTACCAATTTACACAATTAACAGATAGCTGGGTACTAAAAAACATGACAGTAGTTGGGTTACGATTGAAGCATGAATTGGAAGGAAAATCTTGCTTGCAACTAGAAACTATAAAAGAACCTAAAAAAGCCATTGGTACAGAAAAAGCATTTGGAAAGCTCATTGCTGACTATGAATTAATAAAAGAAGCAACGAGTAGCTATGTTGAATATTGTGCTGGAAAATTAAGACGACAAAACTCTGTTGCTTCTGCAATTGTAGTACTTCTAGAAACCAATTCATTTAGCACATCAGATGAACAATATTATAACCGAACGGTTGTTTCTTTACCAATAGCAAGTAATAACACCACTTACCTAGTCAAAAATGCGGTTGATGGCTTAAATAGAATTTTTAAAAATGGTTTAAGATATAAAAGAGTAGGTATCTCTTTGATTGGATTATATCCTGACAATTCAATACAAGGAAATTTGTTTGTGAATCACAATCCCAAACATAGCAATTTGCAAAAAGTAATTGACCAATTAAATTTAAAATACGAACAAGATACTATCAGATTGGCAACAAGTGGCTTAAACAAACAACTATGGGAAAGCAAAGCAATGTTACGTTCTCCACGTTATACAACAAGGTTGAATGAGCTTTTAAATATCAGCGGTGATGTACTAAATCGATGAATCCTAAAATAGAAAATAAAAAGACTAATTTTGTGCAAATAAAAAAAGCGTTATAATGAAAAACATCATAACGCTTTGATAATTAAGTGATCGCGGCACGATTCGAACGTGCGACCAACTGCTGAAAAAATTTAGACAAAATACAAATGAAAGTTCACTAATCAATTATTTTCAACCCTAGAAGGCGTAGAAAATTCTATAAGTGATTTGGTTATCTCAACAACAAAAAGCAAGGCGATTAATGTCTATTGATTTTAATATATATTTTTAGATAATATTTTAGTTATTTAATATGAGTGCTTGACATAAGAATGTCATGCCTTGTTAAAAGGGAATCTCACTATAAGATTAGCAGGAGATTTCTCTTGCCTGAAAGCGAAACAGTAATGACATTTTTCACTTTTATTTTTATCGAAACATCTTTAAAAAAAACTCAATTGTCAGAGTAAATTTAAGCTTCTACAAATAAATTCTGAGCAAATATTATTTAGGTTATTCTGTAGTAATTTTCAGAAACACTTCAGATTCAACAATCTGATATTCTTTATCATTAATTTTTAGATACGTTTTATCTTGCAATGCGGATGATGTATTTTGTGATATAGAATTTGTATCTGTTATTTCCCTATTATCATCTTTTATTTTTCTTATTATCTGTAAACTATCCACTTTAATATTTGTTTTAAGAATTAAGGTGTCATTCCAATATTTGTATGAATTAACGCTATCTTTTACAATAGCTATTATACAACTATCTATATCAAGTGTTTCATTTCCTGCAAATCCTTGAATTTCTTCAATACCAATTACTGATATTGGTATTCTTTTGTACTCCACCTTAGCAATTTGAGTTGGTTGAATAGTTCTGAATAAAGAATAACCAACAATTACTACTAATAAAACACTTGCAGCTATAGCCAAAGATTTAAAATAAGAAACTCCCCTATTTACATTCGCAGCAGGAGATTCTACCAAATTACGTTTTGTAAGCCCTTGTAATTTTTCTTTAAATGCTGTTCTGTTTTCTAGTAAATATAATTTTCTGATGTCTGTTCTGAATTCTAATTCTTGTTTTATTAATGGATGGGTACTGCTAAGTATTAAAATCTTAGATTTTACATTATTATTTGTATCTTCTTCAAAATAGATATCTGCAATCAAATCCCTCAGATATTCTGCATGGCTATTATCTTCCGATAAAATCTGTTCAATTCGGTTATTAAAAACGTCCTCTGTTTCTCCTTCGAGATATGTATCTACAACAGAAGATAAAACTTGTAAAATTTCAGCACTATTACTTTCTAAGACAGAAATATCAACTTTTAAAAAAGACTCAAGTATTTCAATATTATTTTTGGACATTGTATGCTCCTTTTAATTTACTTCTACATTTTGATATATTGTTCTTGATAGATTCATAGCTTGAATATCCAAATTTTTCTGTTAAGGTATTTAGTTTTTCACCACCATAAAAAGCCATTAGTAAATTCCTGCATTGCTCACTGATTTCCTCTAAAGCATTAGACAATTTATTCAGTTTACCGGATGGTTCATTTTTATAAGGTAATAATGCTTCATCTATATCGGGTATATCTGGATAATTATCATTCATATTAATTAACGCTTTACCTGATGTTCGTAGTTTTTTATACCAAATATTTCGAGCTATTCCATATAAGTATGTACTAAGTTTTGAACTGAGTTCAAAAGTTCCAAGTTTCACCTTTTCACATAATACTATCAATGCATCTTGTAGCACATCAATTGCATCTTCTTCATTTCCACTATTTTTTATGACTAAACTAAATATCATTTTCCGTAAATCTATATCGTTAAGCACAATACTCCATGCTCTGTCATCATTTTCCCTAAAGCCTTGCAATAACTGTTCATCTGTGTTATATAATCTTCTTTCAGTCATTAATTCCAAATATTAGTAAAAGGTAACCAAATTTATGAAAAATAAATAATAATAGGTTACATGGGTTACCTTTTTTTGGTTATAGGTATTCATGTTAAACAATTATATGAAATCACAACAGTACCAAACGAAAAACAGCAACCCAACTTTTCTAAGAAACATTTTACTATTAACAGTAATTTTCATTTTAGGTTTATTTAATAGTAGGGCTCAAACCATTCAACATCCTAAAGTGGTGAAGCAAACTGCTAAAAATATTCTAATCACAGAAGTAAAAACTACTGCTACTAGAACCAAAATCAGTTTTGTGTATTACAATGGAACGGAAGACAAACGTCAATATTTCTTTTTAAACACACCTGGAAGTGCAGATGCCTTGTATATCAAAGCGAATGGAAAAATATACAAATTACTTAGCACAGAAAACATTGCCAGTAAAGATGGTATTACTTTTGCAGATCCCAAAGAATTTTATTATTTTTCAGCATACTTTGAGAAACTACCTACCACGACAAAAACGTTTGATTTAATTGAGGGTGCAAACGGGAGTTGGGATTTTTATGGAATTTCTTTAACTGAAAGTTTGGATTTGAATGATTTAAAACAACATGAAGAACCAAGCAAGTTTAGACGAGATTATAGCGTTGTTTCCATCTATAATTTTGACACAAAAAAATGGAGTGAGTGGAAAGATGGTGATAATACTTTTGTGTTCAATATAAATGACAATGGCGATATAGCACATTATAAAGCAAGTGGAGAAACTGTAATCTATAAAAATGTATCTAAAGTTGAAGAAGGATCTACAAATAGTGGTGAAAATTATCAAGCCATAAAAGCATTAGATGAAGATGGAACAGTTTTCAGACTTCAACTCTTTGATGATAAAGAAATTGGGTTGAAGATGATGTATGGAAATGTGATGATACAATTTGCCAAGTAAGGAAATTAATAAACAATATTTTAAACAATTAAATCTAAACAACATGAACAAAGCAATCTTATGGATTATCAAAATCGTTGTCATTATGACAGTACTCGTTCTTATGACTATCGGAACAGAATTAGGGATGCCTGTACTTATTAAAAACATTATCGGGCTTGCAATAATGTATGCGGTTTTTGCATACAATCCATACAAAAACGAAGATAATGAAGGACAGAACCTAAATAAAGACTGATGTTTAAGGACTATTATAAGATACTAGATATTCCTGTTCATGCTACAGCTGAAGAAGTAAAGCAAGCATTCAGGAATCAGGCAATACGTTGGCATCCTGACAGAAATCCTAATGTAGATACCACCGTACAAATGCAGGAGATTAATGAAGCCTATCTGATTTTAAAAGATGCAGAAGCAAGGGCACGTTATGATATAGAGTATCAGCGTTTCAATTATTTCCAGCAACAACAGGAACAGCAAAGAGAAAAGGATAAAACTAGACAAAAAGAAGAGCAACAGACAAAACAAAGACAACATACTACTACAGATTATACAGTTGCAGATGATATACTGAAAAGATGGATGGATAATGCACAAAAACAGGCAGTAGCTTTAGCACAACAAACCATCAGGGATATGAAAGGTGTGGTTAGTGCAGCAACATCCGGCTGTATTTCAGGTATCATACAACTGGTTATTGCAATAGTAGTTATCAATCTTATTTCCTTATTGTTTAAGTCCTGTAATTAGAAGACTTGTTACTCACCGTAAAGTACCCATGCAGCCCAATAATAAGGCTCTGGGTATTTTTTACTTAAAGTAAGTTGTGCCTGTTGCAATGCCTTATGTTTAGTCATCTTCTTTTCTAACCAATTAGTATAAAATTCAACCATCAGTTCTTGTGTCTGCTTATCTGGCACTTTCCATTTACTGGCTAAAACTGCTTTAGCGCCTGCAAGTCGGAATGCTCGTTGGAGAGAATTCTGATAATCATAGTTAAATATATTATTCTCAGTTCCGATAGCTGTTTCACAAGCACTCAATACAACAAGTTCTGTATTATGTAAGTCTTGATTCAATATTTCAAACCCAGAAAGTAGTGCATCATTTTTCACCCTGTATGGATCAAAAGTTTGGTTCTGAATTGAGTTATTGGCATTAGCAAAGACTAAGCAATTATTAAAATACACAGCTGCATCCATTGTATCTGTATTAAATCTATAAGTATGAGTGGCAAAATGCATTATATATGGGCTTTTGACTCTGTAATATTTATCTTCTGTCGCACTATCACCTGAAAATGAATTAACCAATATATTGTTATTCCTTAAAATAGATTCCACACTAGTGCCTTCTTTATAAGTTGCCGGTAATTGTGAAAATGTTGTAGTATTTCCAATCTCATCTTTTATATAATAGCTTAAGTCTTCTGTTGCGCTTCTTTCTCTTTTTTGAGCGAAACTTAGGTCCTCTTTATAAGAATAACTTGGATTATATATCAATAACGCCTCTTTTTTAAAAGTATCATTATTAAATTGGTTACTTGTAGCAATAGAATCATTATACTTATTCCAGAAAAAATCCGTAAGAGATGAAATTTTGTGGATTTCAAAATCAAACATTAAATAATTACCTGTCTTGTTATTAATTGCAATCCCTATGTCGTCGTTGAATGTATATATTCTATTGCTATTTTTAATCAACTTGTAAACTTTATTGCTTATGTGGTAATTCTTTTTATCGAATTTAGTATCTACAGAGAAAGATGGTATTTCTGGTATACTATTATTTTTTAACTTTAAGCAGAATGATCTAAATTTTTCATCTTTTCTCATTGTGCTTAAATATATATCTGTATTTTTGTTTGACTTATGGTATTTCTTTGTAAATATATCAATAATCCTATGTATCATATCTTTTTCAACTTTTGCATAGTTAACGTATTTGTAAGCACTATAAACTGAATCTCTTTTATATTCAGAAAGTAGCAGATATAACAATAATTGAAAATCATTAAAATCATTTTTCTTTTTAGGGTTAAAGTCATAGATTCCCCTTGCATCATATTCTTTCTTAATTCTACTGTAACTCAAAAAAAGCTCTCCTTTTCCTAAATCTTCACTGAATGCATTAACTTCAAAATGTCTTTCATATAATTTTTCAACAGTATCATTTAATAGAATATTTCTATAGCCCATTTCTGATATATTATAAGACTCAATAGTCCCATCAAATGTATCTATATGTTTATAAGTGTTAATTAGATCGGTAATAATATAATCAATCTTGTCAAAGTCTGTAATGCTTCGATTCATTAGATACCTATTAATGTTTAATTTTTTAGCCGCATAATTTTCTTTAAAATACTGCGCTCTTTGTATCTCTATTGTATTATGATATCTAAGTGACATGATTTCTTTTTGAAATAAATATTTAAATGCAAAATCATCATTATATAACAAATGCAATTTGTCTTCAGGAAATCCATGTACATTTGCAATGTCATCCATTATGTAATTGAGAGTATCTGTTGTATATACTGTTTTAAATTTTGTCTTAAATTTTTCATGTGTATACCCAGAATAACCAATTAGCAGGTCGTTAATACTCGCAAAATAGTCATAACATTTGCTCACGAATTTTAATTCATTTTGGGTTGGCAATCTGTTTTCTGTTTTTAATTTTGTCAGTAATGTTTCAAAATAAGTTTCAAACCTAATGTTATATTTATTCTCATAGTATGTTTGTGTTGATGGATGAAAAAACGGGAGTAAATTCTTATAGTTGTCACTTTCAAAATTGATATTGTCTTTTTCTAGATAATATCTTGCATAAAACGAATCTAATACAGGTAAAATTCTGTGTTCATATTCGAGTTCATTATAATATCCTATAAACTCTTCTTGCAATGCAGAATACATATTAGATACCAATCCTATTGAATAACTATTTAATCCTTGTGCTAGAAGGTTAGAAAAATAGTATTTGAATGTTTTATACGCCTCTTTATTATATCCAATAGCTAACTGATATTTTGCAACAAACAAACCAATATTAGTACTGAATTCGCCTAATAAACCATAATAATCTTCTTTCTTTTCTATACTTGAATCTTTATCAATTAATTCTGCAATCAGATTGATTGTTTTTATTGATTCATCTAACGCAGATATAAGTAAGCGAATATTTCTTTCTCTATAGTAGCTTTCAAATTTATTATTTATGCTGTACACATAACACCAGTATGAATTTCCATCCCAATTTATAACAGAAAACAATGAATCTCTTGTTTTATTTAATCGTGTTGTGTCATAACCATTTATGTATGAATAATATGTGCTGTTAGCCAATAAGCTGCACTCAGCATATGCATTTATTTTACTCATCTGTGATGAATCATGCAATATAGATAGTATATTTTTAATACTTATTTGCTCTGAAAAGCAGCTCATTGGTATCAACAAACATATTATCAAAGTAAATTTTCTCATGTTAGATATAAATAGGAATTTATGTTAAAGATATAGAAATTCGTATTTTTTTTAAATTATAATTTTATCTATCCGGTTACCTTTTTCACTGCTTCGGTATTAATGTTCAAATATCACTCACCATTAAATTGAACATTATGAAAACACTACTCCAACAAACCGCAGCTATTCTAGAAAAAGAAGCATTGAAATTCAGAGTCATCGAAAGTTCTAACATGATAGAACTGAAGATGGGTTTGGACAGCGCAATTTTTACCGTTTTAATCGCATGCAACGAAGAAAGGCAATATTGTTCCATTCGCTGCATCCTTCCCAACATGGCTCCGGCTTCCAAAAAGTTGTCCGTAGCAGAGCTGTTCAACCGCTTTAACCATCAGTTTATCTTTGGTTCCTTTGCGATGGATATGGAAGACGGCGAAATGTATTTTCAGCAATCCTTTATGACAGCAGGAAATTATCTAGAAGAGGAGGTTCTTGTTCGTACATTAAGAATAGCTCTAAATGTTGTAGATGTCCATTACGAGAAAACCATGTCTGTCATATTTGGCAATGTACACCCAATTTTAGCAGCTTTGGAAATGGCAAATTAAAAAAAATCTTCACTTCGGGTTACCTTTTTAAATAATCCGGTATTAATATACAAATATTAATCACAATTAAAACAAAGCAATATGAAAAGTTTACTCCAACAGGCCGAACAGATTCTTACAAATGAATCTTTGAAATTCACTACCTACGAAAAATTTTCTTTTATAGAAGTAAAATTTCAATTGGATAGTGGTAGTTACAGATTATTAATTATTTGCAATGAACCAAAAGGATATTGTTCCATTCGTTGCGTTCTGCCCAATAATGTACCAGCATCTAAAAAGATTGCTATAGCAGAACTGTTTAACCGATTTAATCATCAGTTCATTTTTGGTGCATTTGTCGTGGACATGGAAGATGGTGAAATGTATTTTCAGCAATCCTTTATGACAACAGAAAATTATCTAGAAGAGGAGGTTTTTGTTCGTACGTTAAGAATAGCTCTAAGTGTTGTAGATGATCATTACGAGAAAATCATGTCTGTCATATTTGGCAATGTACAACCAGTTTTAGCAACTTTAGAAATGGCAAATTAAAATAAATCTTCACTTCGGGTTACCTTTTTAAATAATCCGGTATTAATAATAAAATTCAATAACAAATTAAATTTAGTATCATGAAAAAATTAATCTTATTCGCAGCAATCATCAGTGCAACTATTTTAACTTCACTTGCACAAAACAACATCTTAGGTAAATCGTATGGTTATAATTCGTATAGCTATTCACCGCCTTCCACTTCAAACTCTTACTATTCTGAACCTGTAAAAGTTAACTCTTATATTAAATCAAATGGCACATTTGTAGATAGTCATTATCGTACTGCTCCTGACAACACCAAATCAAATAACTGGAGTACTTTTCCAAATGTCAATCCATATACAGGTAAGATAGGAACCATAAAACAATGGTAAGCATTTTGTTTTAGTTATGAGTAACCGCCACTTAGTTGGCGGTTTTTTTAATTCCTTTATATAGCATCCATTCACAGATGATTGATTTATAATTTTCTGTAAAGATGATATGGTCGTATTGTAGATAGTTAAAGTTTCCTGCGGCAGTAATTAGCTTGGGTTGTTGATAAGTCTTTGTTAGCATTGATGTTGCATTACCATTCTTTATACCTTTTGCTGTATTAAAAGTAGAATATGGAGTCGTTTTTAATAAATAATAATCAGTGGTTGGTGTGCTTATCTTGATAGCATCATAGCTTTTATTCTCTGTATAAGAAACTTCAATGTTTGGTTTGGTAGATATTTGAATGGAACGAGCATAAACTGGCAATTTTAAGTCCTGCATTCCAAACTGCTTAGTTTCATTTTGTAGATTAACCAAAGTAAGTACTGGTTTCTTATTGCTAAAATACTTATCTATAAATCCGCTAAAATCAGGTAAAAAATTCCAGAAACTATCTTTAGATTTCATTAGTTTTAAGTTATAATCAGCATTAGTAGCATTGTATTTTTTTGCTAGCTCAAAATTACTCATTGCATTTTTTTTATCGCCTTTGCTATAATAGGCAATTGCTTTTACAGTATAAGAATCCTTATTTTTAACACCATTTATTTCCAAGTCTTTTATATTTCCTAATGCAGCATCAGGATTGCCTAATAAAATATTCGCACATGCCATATTCAGATATGCCAATGCATATTTTTTATCTAGTAAAATAGCTTTCGAAAATTTGTCATTAGCTTCCAATAATAATTGTTTGCATCTTTCACTATTATCAGTAGTAGCATCGCTCCTTTCCACAGAAAAACTTAAACGAGAAAGGGCATCAAGTTCGATGGGTAACAAAAAAGGCATTTTTTCTGGATTATTTGTCAACAATAACTCAATAGCAGTATTTAATCTAGCAACTCCAGCATTGTTATAGTTTTCTTTAAAAGCATATTTTGAAGTAATAAAATCGTACATTATAAAAGCTGGAACATAATTCTTTGTAGTTGTTAGGAAATTAGCAGCAATAAATATTCGATAGTGATCTTCTGCCTCTTGTGCTATTTGTGTAGCTTGCTCTTTTCTTTTTTCTAGAGATAAATACCCCCTCAAGTTCTCATTTAAGTTGAATTTTGTATAGACATTATCCAATAATGTCTGGTATATTTTTGTAGAACTATAACCTGCTTTTAAGGTTTGTACTAAACCAGTCCTATCTGCTTCTGCCTCATTAAGTACTGAACTATTATTTAGTGCAATAGAATTTCCTGCAAAATATTTAAAACAATCCGCATGGTTAAGATAATAGTGTGCCAATTCATGTGATAAAATAATAGCCAAAGCATTAGAGGAATCTTTTTTCATACTTTGACATACAGCAATTGCTTTCTTGCTGATTTGTATTTTCGGTTCAACTCCATTAATAAATTGTGCTACAATCTTATCATTATTTACAATACTTAGTTTAGGTATTTTCTTATCGCTACCAAAAGAGGTAGCAATTGTTTGGTATTGTTCATAAATGCTCTGTGCCTTTAATTCAATACTGCACATAATAGATATTACTAAAAGTGAAGATATAGATATTATTTTGACAGAGAATTTCATTTGAAACATTTATTAAAGATAGAGATAAAGATATTGCAAGATAATATTTTTCGATTGAAATAAGATATCCTTCAATTGTAGGCTTAGTACTTTACCAAACTACAGCACCAAAACATGCTATGGTTCAGAGTACTTTCTTCAGTCATACTTTTTGTGTGCTGTATGCTAACGCTCATAACACATTGCTTTTTTTTAGTTATTAATGTGTAAACCTATTTCTGGACAAGACAGTGATGGAGTTTCACTTATTTATTTAAGGTGATATTAAAAAAATTAGGGTTTCAGCATTTCACTAAAACCCTTGATAACTAAGTGATCGCGGCACGATTCGAACGTGCGACCAACTGCTTAGAAGGCATTACCCATACCCTATTTTTAGTTTCCTTTGTTTGTTAATCTATTGATTTACAACACTTATTTTCAAAATATCTTTCCTTTTATTTCCTTTTTTCACCCTTATTTAGTAACTTTAGGTCACATTCAAGGTCACATTTCAAACTAAAACTATGGTAGAAAATAAGGTTAGCATCTCATTCTTTTTAGATGCATCACGCCCAAATGCTGATGGAAAATGCCTGATAAAGTTAAACATTTATTCCAAACCGGACAAAAAAAGATATGGTACAGGTCACAATGTGACAAAAGAAGAATGGGAAAAACTCAATAGCTCTCACCTCAAAAATGAAGATTTAAAGGAAATTAAACTGAAACTAAACGGAATAGAAGAGAAAGCATCAAATATAATCAAGGAGCTAAACCCATTCTCATTTGTAGCATTTGAAGAAAGATTCTTTAATAAGGCATCAAAAAGCCAGACTAAGAACCTGAAAAGTTGGTTTGAAAACTACATAAAAGAACTCAAAGAAAATGGACAGATAGGCACTGCACATTTATATAGAACAACAAAGAACTCTATTGATGAATTTAAAAAAGGCTTAAATTTACAGGACATAACACCTGCTCTTTTAAAAAGCTACGAAAGTCATTTAACAAGCAGCAAGAAATCCGTCAGTACAATCAGCATATACATGCGTCAAATTAGGACAATCTTAAACCAGGCTATCACTGCTGGCGTACTACCTGCTGATATGTACCCATTCAGAAAATACGAGATTCCATCCGGCAGGAATGTAAAAAAGGCACTTAATGAAAGTGATATTGCAAAATTACTGAATCACAAACCTGAAAAGAAAGACGAAGAGAAAGCATTAGACCTCTGGATTCTTTCCTATTTGTGTAACGGTATGAATTTCGCTGATATTATGGAATTGAAACCTGAAGATATAAAAGGTAACCTGCTGCAATTCGTAAGGCAGAAAACCAAACGAACAAAAAAGAAGGACTTACGTCCTATCAAAGTCGGCTTAAATCAGAGAGCAATAGAGATAATAGAAAAATACAAAAATACAAATCCTGAAAATCCATATCTGTTTCCATTCTTAGAACCCAACCTAAGTCCTGTGACAAAGAAGCACCGCTCCAAGAGACTAATAAGATGGGTAAATACGAGAATGGAAAATATCAGATCCGAATTAAAGATAGACCAGAAATTAGGCACGTATGTTGCCCGTCATTCATTTAGTACAATCTTAAAGAGAAAAGGAATTTCATCAGAGTTTATCAAAGAAAGTTTAGGGCACAGTTCATTAGTAACCACAGAAAATTACTTAGACAGCTTTACCGATGATGTTAAATTAGAATACGCAAATTTACTAACAGACCTGAAAGCATAATGGAATTAAGAATATTAGACAGTATAATGCACGGCGTACTGAAGCCCTGGAAGTTGGATACCTCAAACAACAAGAGATTTACCGAATTGGTAAAAGCAGCTAAGAAAGTTAATCCCTCCACCTGCATAGAACAACATCTGCAACTTTACAACTTATTAGCGGATTACCCTACATTACAAAAAGTATTGGAAACGGAATTACCATCAGAAAAAACACTCAAACCTCTTTACTTCAGTACCGGTTTACCAATGTATAATAATGCCGTTACTAATTTTTATTTTTTAGTTATTACGTTAGAAGCACAACGGATTTACAATCGAGTATTAGGATTTTCAAAAATCTATACCAGTCAAATAGACCTTATTTTTCATACAGGAAAAGCATTAAAATATGCTAAAGTATTAGCAAAACAGGCTTCAATTGAATTGGATATGATGGGCTTCTCTGGCACAGCAGCACAAGTTGAAACATCAAACTACGCTATCTATTGTCTGAAACATTCCCTCATACAGCTTTATTTCAGCATCCAGGAGCAATTTAAAGACAGTCTTGAAGAAACTACAACACTGGAAGACTTCTACCTCTTAGACTTAGAAGAGCCTTTGTCAGGCATGGTGAAATTAGAAAAAGCAGAACTACCTGTTGAAACTGATAAATCAGAAAAGGCAGTAGATTCAACTCAGGAGAAACTTAGTTTTGGTTTCAAGGATGATATGGACAAACTGAAAACTGTAGTAAATCAATTATGCTTCCAAATAGAACTTTTAAATGAAGATGTAACAGATACAGACGATTTCATAAGGATTTTAACAGCGAAAAACATATTGCCCGGCAGTGTAAAGATTCAAATAGGATGTGAAACAAAGCATTTCAGATATGCAATAGATAAGTTCCAGCCATACTTCACTGATTTGAGTTTAGCCAACATAGAAAAATCAAAGCTGTTTTACTCAAAGAAGGACACCTTGATTACTGCAAATAATCTATCTGCAAGTAATTCAAAAAGTAAAATTGCCCCTAAAGAAAAGTCAACCATTGATAAAATATTCAAACAACTGCAATAAAAAACAGTAAGATTATTCAGTAATATGAGTAAGGGATTAACCCCTTAACCCTTACCCTGCTTGCATTTTAGAAGTTTGTCCCATCAATCACTAAAATGCATTATCATGGCAAACGAAGAATTAATCTTAAACAAGCTCACAGAAATAGCAGAAAAGCTAACCGAGCAAAACCTGTTTCAAAAAACAGTCCTCAACTTCAACGAAGCATGTGCCTACTTAGATTTAAGTCAGTCACACCTTTACAAGCTCACCAGTGCAAGGCACATCCCCCACTTTTGCCCGCAGGGTAAAAAACTCTATTTCCGCAGGGATGAACTGGATGCCTGGCTACTCCGCAACCGGCAACTCACAAAAGAAGAACTACAGGAAACCGCGGCAGACAGCTTCACACGGGTAACCAGAGCCAAAAACAATTCATCATCTAAAACCAAGTAACATGTCAGCCTGCACCATATTCAAAAACTTTACTGTACCCGTAGAAGACAAATCCTTAGTAATCATTTCAAAATGGATTGCCGAAGGTAATTTCAAAACCGAAATCGAGGAAATCCGTTCATTGGTACAGCAAGGTAAATTCGAGGAAGCATCCGACAAAAAGAAGCAGCTCCTCGCCTTCACGCCATCCGGTATATTTAAAGAAAAACGGCAAATGCCATATTTGGAAAGATATACTGGATTCCTCCACCTCGACTTTGACAAACTCTCTCCCGTGCAACTGGAACAGGCATTTCACGTAATTTCAGGCATTCCATATACGTTTATATGCTTTGTCAGTCCAAGCGGAAACGGGCTGAAAGTATTCATCGAAGTGGACACAGGTATGGAACACCACGAAACAGCCTACCGTCAAGTTCAAAAATTCTATGAGGAAGCCGTAGGCTTAAAAGCCGACCCGAGTTGCAAAGACATCACACGCCTGTGTTTTATGAGTTACCACCCTGAACTATACAAAAACCTCGATTACCAAAAATTCAAGGTAGAAGTACAGGAACTGGAATCCGAAAACAGAAATGCACCGAATGAATTATCTGTTTCAAAATATCAGGAACAAAAGCAAACTCAAGAGCCGGAAAACCTAAACACCGCTTTTATTTTCAATCAACAAATCCAATTCACTAACAATAAAATAAACTACACAAATGGAAACAGGAATAATTTCATGTATCTGCTGGGATCTAACTGCAATCGCGCTGGGTTGTCAGAACTGGACACTCTTCAATATTGCCTGGAGCATTTTGACCTACCTGAAAGAGAAATTAGAACAGCTGTAAAGAGTGCCTATACCCACCATATTGCAGAATTTGGCAAGCATGCAAACTCTGCAAACTTGCAAAAAAAAGAGGGAGAAAATGAAATCGAGGAAGATTTTTTAAAAACTACACCCGTCATTCCCGATGAAGTATACGACACCCTTCCCGATATACTCAGAGAAGGCGCATTAGCCTTTACAGACAACCGTAAACGGGATGTTTTTTTTTCAGGGGCTATCGCCATCCTGAGCGGCTGTCTGCCCAAGGTTACGGGAGTATATGCACAGGAAAGGGTATATCCGCACCTGTACACTTTTATTATTGCACCTGCCGCCAGTGGTAAAGGAGTATTGAAAAATGCAAAACGCTTAGCCGATAAATACCATCAGAAGGTGGTCGAGGAAAGCAGAAGCGCACAAAAGAAGCATGAACTGGAAATGCTGGATTACAAAAACAAGCAGCATCAGGTAAAAAAAGGAGAACCATTGCCCGAGAAACCCGAAGAACCGCCTTTCAAAATAGTCTTTATTCCTGCAAATTGCAGTCAGGCAAGGATTATCGAGCATTTGCAAGCCAATGACGGACAAGGCATTATCTGCGAAACCGAAGCAGATACCATGAGCAGCACCAAAAAGCAGGATTGGGGGGATTACTCGTCTATCATGCGAGGTGCATTCCACCACGAAAAAATCTCCGTATCCCGTAAAACCAACAATGAATTTATAGAAGTAAATGAACCACGTCTGGCTATTACAATAACAGGTACACCGGCACAGGCACCAAAACTCATAGCATCTGCCGAAGACGGACTATTCAGTCGTTTTATGTTCTATGCCTATAAAAACGAAATAGAATGGCAGGACCCTTCACCTCAAAACAAGGGAATCATTTACAACGACCACTTTGACAAGTTAGCGGATGTTTTAATGCAAAGCATTGACTTTTTAGAACATTCCCCCACAGAAATACTGTTAAGTGCCGACCAATGGGATAGCTTGAACAGCACATTCAGAAGCAGACTATCAGACGTGACCATCTTCACCGGCGAAGATGCAGCAAGTATTGTATTCCGCTTGGGGCTGATTACCTTCCGCTTGTGCATGATATTCTCAGCAATGCGCAAGGTAGAAAATGCGGAAATGTCAGATGTCATGTATTGCACACAGGCAGATTTTAATAATGCCCTGATGATTACACAAACCTACCTGCAGCACAATATTTTAATGTTCAACAATCTGCCAAAGCAAAACGACAGGATGGAATTTCTGTCCGGCGATGGTAAGCGCAAACTCTTTGATGCCCTGCCGGAAGAATTTAGCCGTAAAGAAGCCGTTGAAACAGGTAAAAAATTCAGCTTAGGTACTCGTACCATTGACGAAATGTTGAAAACTTCAATAGGCAAAAACTTGACTAAAATCAAATCTGGCACATATTTGAAATGCTGATTTTCTGGCATTAGCTATATTTAGACAGTCTATAACCTTACTTTATTTAAAATTAAAAGGTAAATAATTTGCAAAAAGCACCGTTTTTCAGTACCTTTCGCATAGAATAACTCTTTTAATGGGTGAGCAAGTAGAAATAAAGATTCATAATTGGGTTGAAAATCTTCAATCACAGGGTAAATATGCATTTTCATTAGCATTAATTCAGGAACAATTATCTGGCTTTTCAGCTATAGCCATTAAAAGTTCTTTGGGTCGCCTTTCAAAAAAGGGGTTGGTTATTTCTATTCACAAAGGATATTATTTAATCATTCCGCCACAATACAAATCGAAAGGCATTTTACCGCCGTCTTTGTATTTAGATGCCTTTATGAAAGAACTCAATCGTCCATATTATTTGGCATTATTAAATGCGGCCGCATATCACGGAGCATCGCATCAGCAGCCGCAGGAGTTTTTTGTAATCACGACCTTTCCTGTTTTAAGACCAACATACAAAAAAGGACTGAAAGTAAACTACATCAGTAAAAAAGAATTACCGGTCAATTTATTGGAAACAAAAAAAACGGAAGCAGGATATCTAAAAATATCCAATCCCATACTGACAGCTACAGACCTGATCCAATACGAAAAAAGGATAGGTGGCATCAACAGGGTGGCTACCGTTTTAAATGAATTGGCAGAAGCCATAAAGCCCGATGTGTTTAACCGATACCTGTTACAAAATACGCCCGTTACAGCTTTACAGCGATTGGGTTATTTATTAGAATATGAATTTAAGAATCATATCCTGGCAGATGCTCTTTTTCATTCATTAAAAATAAACGAAGCAAAACTGTTTCGTATTCCGCTAAAGGCATCAGCCGGCAAAAAAGGCTTCTCATCCGAAAACCGATGGAAAGTGATTGTAAATACAGAAATAGAAACTGACTTTTAGTCGAGTCATTAAACGAAATAAATAAACGAATGATACCACAGGCATACATAACAGAATGGGCTAACCACGTGCCATGGCAAACCAACGAACAGGTAGAGCAAGACCTGGTCATTTGCCGTGCATTGGTGGAGATTTTCTCAGATGACTTTCTGTCTAAAAGTCTGGCTTTTAGAGGTGGTACGGCATTGCACAAATTGTATTTACATCCACAACCTCGTTATTCTGAAGATATTGATTTAGTGCAGATAACAGCAGAGCCATTCGGCCCTGTAGTAGATAGGCTGAGAGAACGCTTAGCCTTTTTGGGAGAACCAATACGTAAGCAGAAAGAAAACAACTTTACGCTGCATTACCGTTTTGAATCGGAGTTCCCACCCGTACAAAACCTTCGCCTGAAAGTAGAAACCAATTGCCGCGAACATTTCACGGTGTTGGGTTATCAGCAATTTCCATTTGAAGTAAAATCATCATGGTTTACAGGTGCTTGTAATATTACCACATATCGGATAGAGGAATTGCTGGGCACTAAACTAAGGGCATTGTATCAACGCAGAAAAGGCAGAGATTTATACGATATGTATAAGGCTCTGGTAAACCAACCCGACTTAGATAAAGAAGCGCTGCTAAAATGCTATCATGAGTATATAAAGTTTGCCGTTGACAACCCACCTATACAAAAATTGTATTTGCAAAATATGGAAGCAAAGATGCAGGACCCTGAATTTTTAGGAGATATAGCAGGATTAATCAGACCTACGGAAAATTACGACCAACAAGCAGCTTATCAAATGGTAAAGTCCGAAATGCTCGAAAAAATATAAATTGTAAGATTTCAACTTTGCAACCTTTGCAACTTTGCAACCTTTGCCATTTTGTCCACAACATCCCTTTCTGTCTTATATTTTCTTATATTTGTCTTTAGTACAAATACCATAAAAACTTATAGAGATGAAACAAACCATAAAACTAAACGTCATTCCTTTTGACGTGCCCGCAGAAGAAATAGAAATTGCATTCTATACAACCAATCCTGATAACTATTACCGTATTCACAAAGACGACTTAAATGAGTTGTTGGAGGATATTATCGACGAAAGCGAATTACACGAAGGACAATGGCTCTATACCGATTTTCAACCACCAAAAGAAAACGCCATAATCATTAGGGTAAACCTGTATGATAATATTTACTTTTCCCTGCATTATTACAGGTATCTTATTCGCAAGTACTTTTCAGGCAAGGCAGACATAATGCACAGCAATTTCACCAAAGAAATTGAAGTCTATTTCCACAACAAACAACTGAACGACAACCTGTACAAAGTCTATAATCAGTTTACACTGAAAGTACAGCACAGCCGTTTAACGGATGGTCCCGAATTGGTCGTATCCTACGATGGCACTACCAAGGTGTACAACAAGAGCCTTGCAGAAATTGCCGATTTCCAGACACAATATTATAATTGGATAAACTGCAATGGAGTGCTGAACAGATGGAAATACTTAACCGATAAACAGAAACTGAACCATGATAAGAACTATCCGGTACTCAGCAACACCTTAAAACCGCATCTCGGTATTAAATTCGATTTACCCACATTTGAAAATCGCTACCCCAAATATTTTAAGATATTGGAGGACTTTTACAACAACTACTTAAACACAGAGGAGTTTCGTAAAATATTACCATTGGCAAAAGAAGGATACTTCACCCCGCCCGCTGATACTGTCCGTATAATAGATCCCGAATCAAACGAGTTGCAGTATTCAAACGGGAAAGTAGGCAGAGACCCTAAGAAAGACTTTAAATCCAAAGGTCCGTTCAAATCCGTGCCGCCGCCGAATAATGTAAAGTTCTTTTTCATTTATCAGAAATCCGACAAGGAAACAGCCGTTAAAGCCATCTACAATTATTTGAAGAATGGATTTTACCACGAAAGATTTCCGTTTCCAAGCATGAATGATTACATCAGGCTACCCTTTGAACTGGATGTAACCGGAAATATAGAATACGAAAACCTGAATGAAGCAATTAGTACCGTTCATAAAGCGATAAAGAATAAAGACAAATTGCCCGATACCAAATATCTCGCTATATACATAAATCCCGTACCGAAAGCCGATAAGGATGCAGGTCGTAATGCCATTTATTATCGCTTGAAAGAGATATTATTGAATGAAGGAATCTTATCACAGGTTATTAAAACAGAACACATCCATAGAAACGGATACAAAAACAATGATTTCAACACATTTTTGCCACACTTGCAAATTGCAATGTTGGCAAAGTTGGGTGGTATCCCCTGGCGTTTAAACAGACCCACTACAAACGAGCTGATCGTAGGCGTAGGCGCATTCTTCTCAGTATCTCAAAAAACAAGATTTGTAGGTTCTGCATTTTGTTTCAATAACGAAGGTATTTTTAAAGGTTTTGATTGTTTCAACGCAAACGACACCACGAGCCTGGCAGGCTCAATACGTGAAGCGGTACTGAAATTTTTAGTGACCAATCATAAAGCAGACAGGTTAATCATCCATTTTTATAAAGACATAGGCAAAAAGGAATTAAGACCAATAATGGAAACCCTGCATAAATTAGGGTTAAACATACCGGTCATTATTTTGACTATCAATAAAACGGAAAGCAAAGAACTGCTGGGATTTGACACCACAGACACAAAAAACCTGATGCCATACAGCGGTACGATTATAAAGGTTGGAAGAAAGGAATACCTCCTGTTCAACAATACCCGCTACGATGAAAATTCAGTTCCAAAGAAAAAAGAATACCACTTTCCGGTAAAAATCTCTTTGGCATGTTCTGAAAGAGACATGTTAGATGATATGGACTTGGTAGAACAACTAATAGACCAGGTATATCAGTTCAGCCGTATGTATTGGAAAAGCACCGACCAGCAAAGCCTGCCGGTCACTATCAAATACCCCGAAATGGTAGCCCAAATCTACCCCTATTTTCAGCACGACAAACTGCCCGATTTCGGAAAAGAAAACCTGTGGTTTTTATAAATTTAAGAAAGAACAAGCATTTTTAGCTGATTTAATGGGGCTATTTAGTTTAAAAATTAATATTAAAAGCTATACTTTTGGCAGGTGGGAGTAAGATTTACTTTAATTCGGGTATAAAATTGTTCAATTATTTTATTATCTTTATGCTGTGAAATTTTTTACAATCATATTCAGCATATATATTTTGGTGCTTTCTTTTGCTCCATGTGCAGATAGTATTGAATGTGGTGAGCGCAGCAAAACAGAGAAATCTCATAATAATCATAAACACGAAAACGAAAATTGTACACCGTTTTGTATTTGTGCTTGTTGCGGTCAGCATGTTACTAGTAAAATTAATTATCCAGTTGCACAAACTATTTTAAAGCCTGAAACCTTTAATAAAAGTATAGCAATATACAATCAAACATTTATCTCTCAATTTAGTGCCAGTATTTGGCAACCACCTAAAATTTCTTAATCGTTTCTTTTGATGCATTACGTTGTAATGCTTTTTATGCTTATTGATTTATTCAATACTGCATTATTCACGATTAATAAATCTTAGACATGTTAAACAAAATCATACAATTTAGTATAAAGAACAAGTTTGTAATCATTATGCTTACACTTGTGCTGATAGCTTATGGAAGTTATTCAGTAAAAAAATTACCTATTGATGCGGTACCTGACATTACAGACAATCAGGTACAGGTAATTACAGTCACACCTTCCTTAGGTGCGCCCGATGTAGAACGTCTGATTACATTTCCAATAGAACAAGCCAACAGTAATATACCTGGTCTGAAGGAAATCCGTAGTTTTTCTCGTTTTGGTTTATCATTAATTACAATTGTGTTTGATGATGAGGTAGATATTTATTGGGCAAGACAGCAGGTGACCGAAAGATTGAAAATTGCGGAGGAGCAGATACCGAAAGGGGTTGGTTCGCCCGAGTTGGCACCGGTAACAACCGGCTTAGGCGAAATTTATCAATACGTTTTAAAACCTAAAAAAGGATACGAAACAAAATATAATCCTACTGAACTGAGAACCATTCAGGACTGGGTCGTCAAACGGCAATTGATTGATGTGAAGGGCGTTGCTGACGTAAGCAGTTTTGGTGGAAGGGTAAAGCAATATGAAATTGCGGTCAATGCAGACAATTTGAATGCTCAACATATTACCATGAATGATGTCTTTACCGCCTTGGAGAAAAATAATGAGAATACAGGGGGTGCATACATCGAAAAAAAATCAACGGTATTATACATAAGAGCGGAAGGATTGATAGGAAGTATGGCAGATATTGAAAATATTGTAGTAAAAAATACGGCTAACGGAATCCCGCTTTTAATAAAAGATGTGGCAGAAGTTAGAATTGGAAATGCGACACGTTATGGTGCCATTACATACAACGATGAAAGTGAAGTGGCTGGCGCCGTGGTAATGATGTTGAAAGGTGACAACAGCAGCAGGGTAATAAGTGATGTAAAGGAAAGGATTATTCAAATACGAAAAACACTGCCTGAAGGGGTGGAATTAGAACCATTTTTAGACAGGACTAAAATGGTAAATAGTGCTATCGGAACAGTTTCTAAAAACTTGCTCGAAGGTGCATTGATTGTCATCTTCGTGTTGGTTTTATTTCTCGGGAATTTCAGGGCAGGTATTTTAGTCGCATCCGTAATCCCGCTTGCTATGTTATTTGCCATAATCATGATGAATTTATTTGGTGTAAGCGGAAACTTGATGAGTTTAGGTGCATTGGATTTTGGATTGATTGTAGATGGTGCTGTAATTATAGTAGAAGCCGTAATGCACAGCCTCACGCACGGCAGAAAACGTACAACCGGTGAAAAGATAAGCCAGGACGAAATGGATAATGAAGTAAATCATTCAGCGAGCAGAATGATGAACAGTGCCGTGTTTGGGCAGATAATTATCCTTATTGTATATCTGCCAATCTTTACACTCGAAGGTATTGAAGGTAAAATGTTCAAACCGATGGCACAGACGGTTGCTTTTGCGTTGCTCGGTGCATTTATACTTTCACTTACTTATATACCTATGATGAGTGCCTTATTCCTTAAAAAAGATCCGGGACACAAGAAAAACATCTCTGATAAGATGATGGATTTATTTATCAATATCCATCAGAAGTATTTGCACAAAGCATTGAATTTCCAAAAAATGATTATCACTGCTTCTGTGTTGCTTTTAGGGCTCTCACTGTTTGTTTTATCAAATATGGGTGGTGAGTTTATCCCCGAATTACCGGAAGGTGACTTTGCCGTAGAAACAAGGGTCTTAACTGGCAGTAACATTACTACCTCTTCGGAAGCTATTATGAAATCAGCACATATCTTATTGGCAAAGTTCCCTGAAGTGGAAAAAATAGTCGGCAAATCAGGCAGTGGTGAAATACCAACCGACCCTATGCCAATGGAAGCAAGTGACATGATGATTATTTTAAAAGATAAATCGGAATGGACTTCTGCAAAATCATGGAACGAACTTTCAGAAAAAATGAGTGAAGCATTAAAAGATGTGCCCGGCGTTACCTATAGTTTTCAATACCCGGTAGCGATGCGGTTTAACGAACTCATGACGGGTGCTAAACAGGATGTGGTTTGTAAAATATTTGGCGAGAATTTAGACACACTTTCTAAATACTCAAAAATATTAGGTGATATTGCTTCTAAAGTGGAAGGGGCGCAAAATATTTATGTAGAACCAATTGATGGTCTTCCACAGCTTATTATTACATACAATCGGAATCTGATAGCTCAGTATGGGCTAAATATCCGGGACATCAACGAAGTTGTAAACACGGCATTTGCAGGGCAAAGCAGTGGGTTGGTCTTTGAAGATGAAAAACGATTCGATTTAGTCGTGCGCCTTGCCGGGGAAAAACGGCAAAACTTAGAAGATGTACAGAATCTGTTAATTCCTACTCCGATGGGTACACAAATTCAGTTGAGTTCCATTGCGGATGTTTCTATTCAGGAAAGCGTAAATCAGATTCAGCGTGAAGATGCAAGGCGAAGGATTATTGTCGGTTTTAATGTTCGTGACAGGGATGTGCAGACCATTGTAAAAGATTTGCAGTTGCAGGTTGAAAAAAAGCTGAAGTTGCCTGCTGGGTATTATGTAAGTTATGGCGGTGCTTTTGAAAATTTAGTGGCAGCAAAAAAACGTCTGTCTTTAGCCGTCCCGCTTTCTTTATTATTGATCTTCTTATTGCTCTTCTTTGCGTTTGGTTCGATTAAACAAGGTTTATTGATTTATTCAGCCATTCCAATGTCAGCCATTGGGGGGATTTTGTTTTTAGCATTGCGCGGAATGCCGTTTAGCATCAGCGCAGGCATCGGTTTTATTGCTTTATTCGGTGTATCTGTATTAAATGGAATTGTACTGATTTCTGAATTTAACCGGTTAAAAGGTTCTGGGGAAACAGACTTAATTCAAATTGTTTTAAAAGGAACTAAAATAAGATTGAGACCGGTATTGATGACAGCTTTTGTTGCTTCATTAGGATTTTTACCTATGGCGATAAGCAATGGCAATGGCGCAGAAGTGCAACGGCCATTAGCTACTGTTGTAATTGGTGGTTTACTAATCGCAACATTCCTTACCCTGTTTGTGTTACCGGTATTGTATGTAATCTTTGAAAAAGGAATTAAGATAAAGGGTAAGGACAAAACCGGTATCTCCACCTTAGTCGTTATTGGTTTTACAGTACTCTCATGGCAACATGCAGAAGCACAGGAAAAAATCACCTTAGATAAAGCGATAGAAATTGCTGCTGCCAACAATCTGAAAACAAAGAATGAGCAGCTTAAATCTGAGTATCTGAAAATGCTCACTAAAACCGCTTACGACATTCCCAATACAGATATCAGTACGGAATTTGGTCAGTTCAACACTAATTATTTTGATGGAAAAATCGGCATCTCGCAAAGCATTAAATTCCCTTCTGTTTACAGGAAACAAAAACAACTGCTGACAGAAGAATCTAAAGTGGGTGAATGGAATGAGGCATTACAAAAAAGAGAGTTGAAAAAGCAGGTAACAACTGCATTTTATCAAATGCTTTACCTGAAAGAAAAAGAAAAACTATTATTAAGAACTGATTCTCTATATAATGAATTTCTAAATAAATCAACGCTTCGTTTTGAAAAAGGCGAATCTAATATCTTGGAAAAAACAACAGCCGAAATGCAGTCAGGTCAAATCAAGATACAACTCAAAGATTTACAAACAGATTACAAGTCCTTGCAGATTCAATTTGATTACTTATTAAACACCGACACAAGTTATACACCTTCGGCACAAAATTTTAAATTAAATTTTGACAGCAATATTGATACGGGTTTTATAGCATTACAGCCGGCGGTAAAACTCTTAGAGCATGAAATCAATATAAACAACGCCAGAATAGTATTGGAAAAATCAAAAAGATTACCAGACCTGATCGGTGGTGTATATGTACAGACATTCCGCAATAATACAGCGTTCAAATCTAATAACTTAGGCACTTATGGTCAGTTTGGTTTTTCTATTCCTTTATTTAATTCTTCATTAAAGCATAAGATAAATGCCTACACATTCGCTAACAAGATTACATTGAATAAAGTGGAGATGGAAAAACAATACCTCAATACTAAGTACAGGTTATTGTTAAGCCAATATCAAAAATACAGTCAGAAAGTCTTGTACTATGAAAATGTTGTTTTAAAGGATGCTGATGTTATCACATCAACGGCCAACAAACAGTTTGATAATGGAAACATCAATTATATAGAATGGGTAATGCTTATCAATCAGGCTACAGAAATTCAAAGTAATTACATGGAAACGGTAAGGCAATTGAATGATACTATTGAAGAAATTAATTCTTTGGTCAATAAATGATCCTTTATGCTGAAAGACAAAGTGAAACAAATATTTATTGAGCCATTCAAAGCATTAGAGAATAAAACCTTTGCAAAGCTATATGTATCACAAACCATTAGTTTGTTAGGCGATGCGATTTCGTGGGTTGGATTGGCATTGTTGGCATACCAGATAGACAAAGAAAACTCATCAAAGATTTTAGCGACGGCACTAACATTGAGAGTAACTGCATTTATCATCTTCTCGCCTTTTGCAGGAGTGTTAGCTGACAAAGTGGACAGAAAAAAGATATTGTATATGACTCATTTTATCAGAATGGCTATTATATGCTGTCTGCCATTTATTACGGCTAAGTGGCATATCTATTTGCTGGTGTTTTTGCTAAATGTATTTAATGCTTTTTTTACGCCAACTTATCGTGCTATCATTCCTCAAATAATAGAAGGTAAATATTTCCGTGAAGCAGTCGGTTTATCTACTGCAACATTCCAGATATTAGGAATATTAGGACCTGGATTTGCTGGAATCATAGCTGTCTGGTTCGGCGCACGGGACATTTTCTTTTTAGATGGTCTGTCGTTTATAATAGCTGCTATGTTAATTCTTTCAATACCGGGTGCGGAGTTGCAAAAAGGCGTTTCGTTGGAAGCCCAGGATTCAAAAACAACTTGGAATGATGTAATAAATGGCATCAAATTTTTGTTCGGGAATAAGACACTTCGCTTTGCTCTGAGTATTGAATTTATTTCAGCCATTGCCGGAGCATGTATATTAGTAAATAGTATCAGCCATGTAAAAAACAACTTATTATTAAGCGATAAATACTATGGTTGGTTAATGGCTGCATTTGGTATTGGTGCAGCGGTTGCAGCATTTCTTTTAGGCAGTTTGGATAAAACTAAAACCAGAAGCATATCACTGGTAAGCGGTGCTTTATTGTTAGGCGTTTCAATAAGTTTTGCTAACTATGTTCCTTATACAGCCCTTATTGTATTTTGGTTGTTCGCAGGTTTAGGCCAAAGTCTTGCAGAAATGCCATCTGAAACCTTAATAGCAGAAAACATTGAATCAGATAATCAGGGTAAGGTATATGGTTCTCACTTTGCATTTTCACATCTCTGGTGGGCGATTGCTTATCCAATTGCAGGGTATTTAGGAACTAATTTTCCGAAAGCAGATTTCCTGTACGGTGGTATTGCAACTATGGCTTTAGGTCTTATAGCAATACTTATTTTCAGGCCCTCGTTAAATATGAATGAAAAATTAATTAACCGGTAAAAAATTTAGAATGAAAACAAAAAAAAGAATAACCGTTTTAGGTACAACCTTAATGTTGCTTTGCATCTGCTCTGGTGCATTTGCACATGGGGTAGATGACAAAACAAGAGTATTTTTAATGGACAATAATGGTTCGGCATTTGTACCGTTTTTGTACATAGGGGCGAAACACATGCTTACCGGTTACGACCATCTGTTATTTTTAGTGGGTATCATATTTTTCTTATATAAACCAAAAGACATTTTACTTTATGTGAGTATGTTTACTATCGGTCACAGTATTACATTGTTATCAGGTGTTATTCTTAACCTGCAAGTCAATGCTTATATAATAGATGCAATAATAGCCATATCCGTTATCTATAAAGGATTTGATAATTTGGGTGGTTTTAAATATTTCAATGTGCAGCCGAATAACAGGTTAGCGGTATTGACATTTGGTCTTTTTCATGGATTAGGATTGGCAACCAAACTGCAGGAATTTAACTTCAGTAAACAAGGTTTGATAACTAACCTGATAGGTTTTAATATCGGTGTAGAAATAGGTCAATTCGTTGCATTATTATATATACTGATTATAATCAGCATTTGGAGAAATTATCAGTCTTTTAAACAATTTTCAACGGTAACAAATATTGCGCTTATGGTCGCAGGATTTGCGTTAATGATTTTTCAATTAAAAGGCTTCTTTAACTCATAAATAATAAATCATGAAACCACAACAAAACTTAACATCACAACAGATTAAAAGCCTCTCAATTGCAGCTTTTATAGTAACCATTTTCATCATATTTGTCGCCTATCTGCCTGAACGCTATGGAAAAGATTACACTGGATTAGGTAAAAAATTTGGATTCTCCAGGCTTTATCAAAACCATGACGAAGTAGATAAAAAATTAAAACAAAAGAAAGAGAACAAAATACTTAATAAAAAATAAAATCAACAAAATGAGAAAAACAATAAATCATACCAAAAGCATGCTCAATATACTTGGCATTACATGTTTATTATTGGCGCTGCCGGGCTGTAAGAATAAAGAAGTAAAAGAAGAGGCTGAAGGGAAAACAATGTCAGAAATCAGCACCACACTCACAGACGCACAGATAAAAAACGCAGGCATACAGCTTGGAAAGATTGAAAAGCGACAGATCTCATCTACCATAAAAGTAAATGGGAAAATAGACGTCCCGCCGCAAAACCTCGTTTCCATTAGTGTACCGATGGGCGGATATCTTAAGTCAACTAATTTATTGGAAGGCATGTTTGTTGCGAAAGGACAAGCATTATGCGTTGTGGAAGACAAACAATACATACAACTGCAGGAAGATTATTTAATGGTGAAAGCCAAAATTGAATATGCAAAATCAGAATACGAAAGGCAAAAAGAATTGAACCAGACAAAATCCAGTAGCGACAAAGTATATCAGCAGGCACAAACGGAATACAACTCACTAACGGTTTTATTACAATCGTATGCAGAGAAATTAAGATTTGCCGGTATCAATCCCGATAATGTATCGGCTAATAAAATCTCTAAAAGTATCAATATCTATTCCCCTATCAGCGGTTATGTTTCTAAAATAAATGTAAACATCGGCAAGTATGTAAATCCAAGTGATATATTGTTTGAAATCATAAATCCTGCCGACATACATTTAGCGCTCACTATTTTTGAGAAAGACATAAACAAGTTATCTATTGGACAATCTTTGTCGGCTTACACCAATACCAATCCAAACAAGAAATATCTCTGTAAGATTATTTTAATAGGTAAAGATTTTACAGAAAACCATAGCACAGAAGTACATTGTCATTTTGAAAATTACGACAAAGCATTATTGCCGGGTATGTATATGAATGCGGTAATTGACCTGAACAACAATACTTCAAACGCTATACAATCCGATGCAATAGTAAAATTTGAAAATAAGGATTATGTCTTTATTGAGAATGGTAACAAGCAATATGAAATGAAAGAAGTAACTATTGGCAATAGCGAAAATGGGTATACAGAAATCATTTCAACAGATGACATTATTGATAAAAATATAGTAACAAAAGGTGCATACTCATTATTAATGAAAATGAAAAACACAGATGATGAGTAATTTTTATAAATTTATCCAAAGATTTGTTCAATTTTTAGAAATATGAAATGGATAACAAGAGAACGACCAAAGATTGACCGTATAGCATGTCCCTGGCTTATAAAAAGATTTATTGATAAAGATGCCGAGATTATATACGCTCCTTTTGATGATGTAAAAACAAAAGCAAAAAAATTCAATGCAACTCCGTTTGATGTGCCGGATGTTGAATTTACACATTATGGAGATAATTGTACTTTTGATTACTTTGTAAAAAAATACAAGATAAAAGACCCGGCTATACACACAATGGCAATCATTGTAAGAGGTGCTGATACAGATCGGCATGATATTGCATCACAGGCTTCGGGATTATGGGCGATTTCAGCAGGTCTTTCTCGTAACATTACAGACGATTATCAATTGCTTGAAAAAGGCATGGAAGTGTATGACGCACTTTATACATGGGCAAAATATTTGCAAAAGGAAAAGCACACACAAAATCCTATTGAACATTTATTGATGGATGTGTATAATAAATTTTTAAAACAAAAACCAGGCACAGGAAGAAAGACACCTGTCTGGGCAAAAGAATTAAAAGAGATTATCCAGGATCAAATAGATACGAATCTTAGTTTAAGTTTAAAGGAAGTATCAAAAGGATTGAGCATTCATCCTTCCTATGTTTCAAGAGAATTTTCAAAATACTTTGATGATTTGTCATTTGGTGAATATATCCGGAAACTCCGTATTGAGAAAGCCATTCAGCTTATGGAACAATCAAAGTATTCGCTTTCAGAAATTGCATTTCTAACAGGTTTTTCAGACCAAAGTCATTTTAATAGGATTTTCAAAAAACACACAGGTAAGAATCCTTCTATCTATCAAAAAAATCCACCTAAAAGGTAAAAAAAATACAAAAGGTTAAATCTGTTCTATTTCATTTTGGTAAACTACACTAATTTTCCAGCGTAAAATATAATATGCGTTGGATAACCAGAGAAAAGCCAAAGATTGATAGAATAGCCTGCCCTTGGTTAATCAAAAACTTTGTTGATAAAGAAGCAGAGTTTTTATATGTCCCTGCAAATCAGGTTCTGGAAAAGGCAAAAAAAGCAGATGCTATTCCTTATGATATTCCCGGAGTAGAATATACACATGATGGAGAATTTTGCACTTTCGATACCATCATTAAAAAACATAACATTACAGACGCTGCATTATTGCAAATAGCCGTTATAGTTCGCGGTGCTGATACTGACCGATTTGATATAGCCAAACAATCGGCAGGATTATGGGCAATATCAGCGGGGCTCTCTTATAATTTCAAGGATGATTTTGAACTATTAGAGATAGGAATGAAAATATACGATGCGCTCTATAGTTGGGCAAAATATGTTTCAGATGAAAAACACAATTGGAATCAAAATTTAAAAATATGACAGAAGAATTAAAACAACATTATACGTTACGGCAACTTATTTTATATTTCTTAAAACTTGGCTATTCAGGCTTTGGCGGTCCTGTTGCGCTTGTTGGATATATGCACCGTGATTTAGTGGAACAGAAACAATGGATTTCAGAAGAAGAATATAAAGAAGGATTAGCGCTTGCGCAACTTGCACCGGGTCCCTTAGCCGCACAATTAGGCATATATTTAGGCTATGTTCACTATGGTATTTTAGGAGCAACATTATGCGGAATTGCGTTTGTAATACCATCTTTTATTATGGTAGTTGCTTTAGGTATTGCTTATAAATTATACGGTGGATTATCATGGATGCAAGCGGTTTTTTATGGTGTTGGTGCAGCAGTTATTGGAATTATAGTGATGAGTAGTTATAAACTTACTACTAAGTCAGTAGGTAAAATAAATATACCATCCATAAAGCAAAATTGGCTGTTATGGATATTCTATATTATTGCTGCTATTGTTACAATTATTACTCAATCAGAAAGTGTTCTATTATTTATTGCAACCGGATTAATTTACATGATTGTTAAAGCACCTCCCGCGTGGATACAAAAACCTAAGACAACAAACATGGTTATTTTGGCAGGTATTGGGTTTTGGCAATATGATATAGGAACACTTGGAAAAATAGCATTATTTTTTACTAAAGCGGGTGCATTTGTATTTGGTAGTGGTTTGGCTATTGTACCGTTTTTACATAGTGGTGTTGTAACAGAATATCATTGGCTTAATGAAAAACAATTTGTAGATGCTGTTGCGGTTGCCATGATTACCCCTGGTCCGGTTGTTATTACAGTTGGTTTTATCGGTTATTTGGTAAATGGCTTTGCAGGTGCAAGCGTTGCAGCCTTAGCAACATTTCTACCGTGTTATTTATTTACCGTGATACCTGCACCATACTTTAAAAAATACGGCAATAATAAATCAATTAAGGCATTTGTTGAAGGGATTACTGCAACTGTTATAGGTGCTTTAGTAGGTGCTGTTGTTATAATAGGTATGCGTAGTATCACGGATATAATAACTGCACTTATTGCAATCGCTACAATACTCGCTCTGATTTATATTAAGAAAATTCAAGAACCATATATAATACTTGTCGCTGCTATATTAGGGTTGGCAATAAAATCAATTACATAAAAATAATGTATAAAACAACTCTACTAATACTGATTACTCTGCTTCTGATTGCCTGTAAAAGCAAACAAGAAAATTGGTTACAAGATTATCAGAAAATAAAATGTAAGTGGTTTTCTTTAGAAGAAGAAGTAAGTAAAGACACATTAAAAAATACAGAGAAATTCAGTTATCAATTAACAATCATAAATAATGAAATAGAAACAATAAATAAGCCAATACAAAATTCTATTTCTTTATTGAATGAAGAAAAAGAAAAGACAATTCAAAAATACCAAGACGAATACAGAAAAATTACCAATGCACACAGCGATATCTATGGTCATATTTCAACTCCGGCATATGAAAGAAAAATAGAACAGAATACAAAGATGAGCGATATTGCTGTTAAAATTATAGATGATAAAATTACTACCCTACAAGTAACAATAGAAAAAAATATAGCCTACCAATCAGGAAAAGCAAAGCAATTAAAAATACAAGAAGAAATTACAGCACAAAATAAAATTATCACAGAAAAATACAAACCAAAATTTGATGAATTACAGTATATTTTAGACGAACAGAATGAGGATTTTAATTATATCAAATCAGAATTAAGTGATGCAGAAAAGCAAATATTTATAAGAAAAAGAAATGCAATAAGAAAGAGTCCTTGTCTAAATAAATAATTAGTTTGAAGTAATATCTAATAAATTAAGATTATGAACAGAAAAGATTTTTTAAAATCAGGAGCATTACTGGGTGCTGCTGCTATTGTTAGTTCAAATAATGCATTTGCACAAAATTTGACCAACAATAATATTGATAAATTAGCTGATGCTAATGGTAATTTTATTCAACAACCATTACCATACAATGAAACTTTTTTAGAGCCATATATGGATGCTGAAACCTTACACCTGCATTATACATTTCATCATGGTGGTGCGGTAAAAGGTGCAAATAAGGATTTATCGATGATAAAAAAAGTATTGGATGACAATAATATAGAAATAGTTGATTTTTGGACAAAGAAACTTTCTTATCATTCATCATCACACATCTTACATTCCATATTTTGGACAAACCTAACAAACAAGCAAACACAACCAAAAGGCGAACTTTTAAAATTCATAGAAAAAGATTTTGGTAGTTACGACAGGTTAAAAGTTCTTATTGCCGAAACGTCTAAAAATGTAGATGGCAATGGCTGGGGAATCTTAGCGTACCAACCATATAGAAACAGTCTTACAATTCTACAATGTGAAAATCACGAGAAATTAATACAATGGGGAGCAGTTCCCATATTAGTAATCGATGTTTGGGAACACGCTTACTATTTAAAATACAAAAATAAGCGCACAGACTTTGTAGATGCACTATTTAATATTATAAACTGGGATAATGTTGCACAGAGATTAAATGAAGCACTAAAACTGGTAAAATAGTTATACAACTTCATTTGGCTATCTTAAATTGTAACAGGTATACAGTAAATGAATTTTTATATGATTACTATTTAACAATATTTAAACTATTTTGTGTTGCATATAACTGAAATTATGTCTAACTTTGGCAGTAGAAATGAAGTTCAAAACGAACATACCGGCATTATTCATGGCATTACTTGTTTTTGTAACAAGCAATGGCTTTGCAATATCGGTACATATTTGTAACACTTCGCACTCTCGCGATTTTGCTCTTTTTTCTAAAGCAGATTGTGGAATGGAGAAGCAAGTCGCTACCTGTTGTCCGGAAAAAGCAGTAAAGAAAAAAGATTGCTGCGAACACAAGCAATTCTTCAAAAAACTGCCAATTGAAGGCTACACTTCAACTCAAATAGAGTTAAAACCTTTCGAAAAATTAATTGTAAATGATTACTGGGTAATTTCATCCGTATTTAGTTATCAATTTAATTACGATAGATACATTACAGGTATTCCACCTCCCGATAATCTATACACTATAAAATACCTGTTGCGACCAACTCCTGTTGAGTTGCAAATCTTCCGTTGTTAGTAGTTGATTATTATTTCCTCTCAGGAAATCTTAAAGTTTCACACATAGAAACCTTTAAAGATATTATTCAACTATAAATTCAAAAAAAATGAACTCTTTAAAAAGACTATCATTCATTATAATAATGATGATAATGAACATGGCATTCACAAATGCTCAAACAGCCACTAAGTCAGATTTGGAACTAAAGGCACAGTTGATGAAAATGGACGGTAAGTTATATCTGTTTATTACAGATGAAAAGGACTCGCCATATTCAAATAAAGACGTAACGGCAACGGTAAAACTGAAAGATGTAAACGGCAAAAAACCAAATGGTATTGTCATTAAACAATAATGAAATCGTTTAATACAAAGTATTCTTTAGCACAACTTAAACAACTTAAACAATGAATAAAAAATTAATCCTTATAAGTTTTGCAATCCTTATTGCATTTACAGCTTGTAATAATAAAACGACAAATGAAACTGCAGGCAACTCTGCAGAAAATTCTTCTGTAATGTACGCATGTCCTATGCATCCTGAAGTGATGGGTAACAAGGGCGATAAATGCTCTAAATGCGGCATGGAATTATCCGTACTGGTAGATATGAATGCAACGACCACTCAGGCAACTGAAGAAACAAAAGCAACCATCGCGGTCAAAGAGATAGTAAGCAATTATTTAAAGTTAAAAAACGCGTTGACAAATGACAATACGGATGATGCAGCAACAGCAGGTAAAGCATTAGAAGCTGCCTTTAAAAGTTTTGATAAGACTGCACTAACAGCAGAACAAAAGAAAACGTATGAAGACATTGAAAGCGATGCAAGAGAACACGCAGAACATATTGGTGCAAATGCAGGTAAAATTGCACATCAAAGAGAACATTTTGATTTATTGAGTAAAGATATGTACGATTTAGTGAAAGCATTGGGTGCAGGTCAAATTTTATACAAAGATTTTTGTCCAATGTATAACGACAACAAGGGTGCAATTTGGTTAAGTGAAACGAAGGAAATAAAAAATCCATATTTTGGAAAATCAATGCAAACTTGTGGTTCTGTTAAAGAAGAATTGAAATAATCATTATGCGTATCATTAAAATGATATTGTTAGTGTTGCTGATTATTGTGGTGGGTATTCAATTTATCAGACCTGTTCGCAACGAAAGCGAACAGGTACTGTTAACAGATATAACAATGACATTCAATATGCCTGACAGCGTATTGGATGCATTAAAAATATCTTGTTACAATTGCCACAGCAACAATACAATTTATCCTTTTTACGCCAATTTTCAACCTGTTGCTTGGATGCTGAATAATCATGTTAAGAATGGAAAAGATAAATTGAATTTTAGTGATTTTGGTGCATATTCTCGAAGAAGGCAATTAAGTAAATTAAAATCTATGGTCAGTCAGATTCAGGATGATAAAATGCCTTTACCTTCTTACACTCTTTTTCATAAGGATGCTGCTTTAACAGAGAAAAATAAATTATCAATTATTAATTGGGCAAATAAAACAACAGACAGTCTCTCATCAAATCAGTAAAGTAAAATTCTATGGTAGAAAAACTAATCGCATTCTCACTGAAAAACAGGATAATTGTGTTACTTGTATCAGCCGGCTTATTAGGTTGGGGAATTTACAGTGTAAAGCAAAATCCGATAGATGCCATACCTGACCTGTCTGAAAATCAGGTAATCGTCTTTACCGAATGGATGGGCAGAAGCCCGCAGGTAATTGAATCTCAGGTTACCTACCCCTTGGTATCCAATCTGCAGGGAATACCAAAAGTAAAAAACATCCGTGGTGCTTCTATGTTCGGAATGAGCTTTGTTTACATCATATTTGAAGATGATGTGGATGTCTACTGGGCTAGAACCCGTGTCTTGGAAAGGCTCAATTATGCACAGCGTTTATTACCTCAGAATGTAGTCCCGACATTAGGTCCTGATGGTACAGGTGTCGGTCATATTTTCTGGTATCACCTCGAAGCCAATGGTATGGATTTAGGGGAGCAAAGGGCGTTACAGGATTGGTACGTAAAATTTGCGTTGCAAACCGTTCCGGGTGTAGCGGAAGTAGCATCATTTGGTGGCTTTGAAAAACAATACCAGTTGGTATTAGACCCTTTAAAAATGCAGTACTATAATGTTAGTATGATGGAAGTAATGAATGCTGTAAAAAGCAGCAACAACGATGTCGGCGGCAGGAAATTTGAAATGAGTGATATGTCTTATATTATAAGAGGATTAGGATACATTAAAAATATAGCTGATATAGAAGAAATAGCTGTTAAAAATTACAACTCCATTCCTGTTAGAGTAAAGGATATTGGCTCTGTACAAATGGGTGGTGATCTGCGATTAGGAATTTTCGACCAGAATGGTGAAGGGGAAGTCGTAGGTGGAATTGTGGTGATGCGGTATGGGGAAAATGCGGATAAGGTAATTAAAGCGGTAAAAGAAAAAATGAAAGATGTGGAGAAAGGGCTGCCGGACGGTGTAACCTTTAAGACTTCTTATGACAGAAGCGAACTGATAGAAAAAGCGATAGAATCTGTAAAAGGCACTTTATTGGAAGAAATGATTGTTGTTTCCATAGTCATACTGCTCTTTCTGTTTCATTGGAGAAGTGCCCTGATTATCCTCATTCAACTGCCTATATCGGTAGCGGTTGGCTTCATCTTATTGGAAGCATTTGGTATCTCATCTAATATTATGTCACTCACAGGTATTGCACTTGCAATTGGCGTGGTGGTGGATGACGGGATTGTAATGGTAGAAAATGCCTACCGGAGTATCTCCGAACGGCAGCAGGAATTTGATAACAATAAAACAGAAACGGAATGATAGATAAAATCAAAAAATTATTCAAAAAGGAACACGACCCTGTTTCTGATGAAGAAAAATTAAAGATAATTGAAGCTTCTTCAAAGTTAGTGGGACCTGGTGTATTCTATTCTACCATTATTGTAATAGCGTCATTCTTACCGGTGTTTCTGCTTACAGGCATGGAAGGAAAATTATTTAGTCCGCTGGCATACACAAAGTCATTTATACTAATTGTGGATGCGTTCTTTGCCATTACCCTAACTCCTGTTTTGATTAGTTTCTTGCTAAAGGGCAAACTGCGTCCTGAAGAAAAGAATCCAATTAATAAAAAATTAGAATCAATATACACTCCTGTACTAACGTTTTGCTTAAAATGGCGAAAATCAGTCTTAGCAGTTAATATTATTGCCTTATTAGTTGGTGTATTTATGTATACACGTTTGGGTTCAGAATTTATGCCTCCTTTGGATGAAGGTTCTATACTCTTTATGCCCGTTACTTTGCCCGATGTATCAAATTCAGAAGTGAAACGAATATTACAGGTACAGGACAAATTGATAAAATCGGTGCCGGAAGTAGCCCATGTTTTAGGTAAGGCAGGGAGAGCGAATACAGCCACTGATAATAGTCCGGTGAGTATGATAGAAACAATCATTTTACTAAAACCCCAAAACGAATGGCGAAGCAACTTAACTAAGAATGATATAATAACTGAAATCAACAATAAGCTGCAAATTCCGGGTGTGACCAATGGCTTTACTCAACCTATCATCAATCGGATTAACATGTTGTCAACGGGTATAAGAACAGATGTCGGGATAAAAATTTACGGGGAAAGCTTAGATACCATAGAGGTGTTATCTCAAAAAATCAAAAAAGCATTGGAGGGTACGGATGGTGTAAAAGATTTGTATTCAGAACCGATAACCGGAGGTAAATATATCGATATACAGCCAAAACGGGAGGTGATTGGCAGATATGGATTAACCATAGACGATATAAACAACGTGGTGGAAGCAGCTATTGGAGGAATGAAATTAACCACAACCATCGAAGGCAGACAGCGATTTTCAGTAAATGCAAGATATGCGCAGGAATACAGAAACAGTCTCGAAGCATTAAAAAAATTACAGGTGCAAACCATGCAGTTTGGCCCCATTCCATTAGAAGCTGTCGCTGATATAAAAATAAGCGATGGTCCTCCGATGATAAACAGCGAAAATGCCATGCTGAGAGGTAGTGTTTTATTTAATGTCCGGGAGCGTGATTTAGGAAGTACGGTAAAAGATACGCAGAAAAAATTAAATGAGTTGATTGCTAAAATGCCAAAAGGATATTATGTGGAATGGAGCGGTCAATGGGAAAACCAGTTAAGAGCAAACAAAACATTGAAGCTGATAATGCCCATAGTGGTGCTTATCATTTTCCTTATTCTGTTTTTTACATATCATTCCATGAAAGAAGCCATTATCACTATGATAACGGTGCCGTTTGCGCTTATCGGGGGAATTTTTATGGTATATTTTTATGGTATTAACTTATCTGTTGCCGTGGCTGTTGGTTTTATTGCATTGTTCGGTATGGCAATAGAGACGGCCATGTTAATGACGATTTATTTGAACGAGGCAATGAATAAGATGATAACCAAACACGGCAACAGTAAAGAGGTAATTACCGAAGATATCTTAAGGCAATTTATTATCGATGGTTCTGCTAAACGTTTAAGGCCAAAACTGATGACAGTTTCCGTTTCCCTATTCGGATTAGTGCCCATTCTTTGGGCTACCGGCACTGGTTCAGATATTATGCTGCCTATTACGGTACCGCTCATTGGCGGTACAATTACATCCACAATTTATGTACTATTGGTTACGCCGGTAGTATTTGAAATCGTAAAACTCCGTGAATTAAAAACAAAAGGTAAAATAAGTATTATAGATGCAAAAGAATAAATATTTTCTCATCCTTGGTTGTTGCATATTGATTACTGCAAACCTAAAGGCTCAGGTGCTTCATTTAGATTCAGTGCTGGCAGTTATAAAAGCGAATAACCCGCAGCTCAAAATGTACGATGCAGATATACAAAGCATGGATGCTGCGGCAAAAGGGGCAAAAAGCTGGATGCCTCCTCAGGTAAATACTGGTTTCTTTATGACACCATACAATGCTAAAATGTGGAAAGCGGATGATATGAATGATGGCATGGGTTCCTATATGTTAGGAGTTACCCAAATGTTTCCCAATGCAAAAAAGCTCAAAGCGGATTTTAGCTATATGAGTTCTATGTCTGCCGTAGAGAAAGAAAATAAGAACTACACAATTAATCAGCTGTATGCTGCGGCAAAATCTAATTATTATCAATGGTTGGTTTTAAACAAAAAAATTAAAATCGCAGAAGATAACTTATTGCTGCTGGAATACATGATAAAAAGCATGGAAATTCGTTTTCAGTACAATATGGATAAACTGCCCACTTACTACAAAGCAAAATCTCAATACAGTGAATTGCAGAATATGATTGTCATGCTGCGAAATGACGTGACTCAAAAAAGAATCATGATAAATACCTTGATGGCAAGAGATAAAAATTTATATTTTGACATTGACACAACGTATAACTTGAATGACCTCAAATACCTAAAAACGGATTCTTTACAGCTTGCCGCAAATAGAAGTGAAATTAAAGCTATCGACAAATCTATTACCACAAATCAGCTCAAGGCAAAGGCGGAAAAGGCTAAATTATTACCGGAATTTGGTCTCCGGTATGAACACATGTTTGCCTTTGGCAAACAGCCACAGCAATTCTCAGCAATGCTGATGGTAAACTTGCCGTTTATGCCCTGGTCATCTAAAATGTATAAGGCAAATGCCAGTAGTTATTTATTAAAGAATGAAAGTTTAAAATGGCAGAAAGAAATGATTCTAAATGAAGCCACAGGTATGATTTCAGGCATGAGTACCGAATTGATAAGTCTGAATAAACAGTACGAAATAACACAAAATAGCATAATTCCTGCATTACGCAGAAATTATGAAACAGCTTTAATTGCATGGCAAAACAATACAGGCGATTTATTTGTGGTACTGGATGCATGGGAAGCCTTAAATATGGCACAGATAGATGCATTGGACAAATTACAGGCTATTCTTTTAACACAGGTGGAAATTGAAAAACAACTCGAAATCAAATAAGCATGAAAAAATTTCTAAAATATAGTCTGATTCTTTTATTAATTTCTGCAATAGGTGCCGGAGTGTATTTCTTGGTGATGAAACGGCATGAAATAATGGGTAGCCATGATCAGAAGGAAGTTTATACTTGCTCAATGCATCCTGAAATCAGAAAAAATAAACCGGGAAATTGCCCGATTTGCGGAATGAAATTAATTAAACTGGAAACCCACAGTATGGAGGTGGATACAACACTATCTGAAAACTTACTTAAACCCACAGACAACTTCATTGTGGGTAAATATCAAACGATAACCCCTCTTGACACTTCAATAAATACAGAACTATATTTACCGGGTACTGTAGAATACAATCCAAATTCAATCGTAAATATAGCAGCAAGAGTGAGTGGCAGGATTGAAAAGATGTACGTAAATTATAAATTTCAAAAAGTAAATAAAGGACAGAAACTATTTGATATATATAGCCCTGAACTGCTCACCGAACAGCAGAATTATATTTATTTAATAACGAATGATGCTAAAAATGAATCACTGATAGCTGCTTCCAAACAAAAATTGATGCTCTATGGAATAACGGATGCTCAGTTAAAATCACTCAATGAAACAAAAAAGACAAATCCTATTATTTCAATTTATAGTCCTGCCTATGGTATTATTCAGGGTACAGATAAAATGACAGAAACTGTAAATAGTAATAGTATGCAAAATGCTGTTAGCAGTACAGATGTACTAAAAATAAAAGAAGGTGATTATATTCAAAAAGGAGCCGTGGTTTTTAAATTATCGAACACGGATAAAGTCTGGGCTGTTTTCAATGTATTGCAGGGTTATGGAAGTATAATCAAACTCAATCAGACAGTGGTTATTACTACTGAAATAAACGACTCAGAACCGGTATATGCAAAAATAGATTTTATTGAAACTCAGTTAAATCAGTCAGAAAACAGCCTCAGAGTAAGAGTATATTTAAACAATAGTAAACTGAAACTGCCGGTTGGTTTGCGCTTACAGGGTACTGTCAGGGCAAACCCGGTGAAAGCCCTTTGGTTGCCAAAGCAGGCAATGGTGAGCATCGGTACTAAGAAAATGGTATTTGTAAAGCTGGAGAATGGATTTAAAGCAAGGGAAATAAATACAGGTATTACAATCAATAATTATATACAGATTTTAAAAGGCATTACAAAAAATGATACCGTGGCTGCAAACGCCCAATATTTAATTGATAGCGAAAGTTTTATTAAAACCAGATAAACTGAAAAAGATGAACAGATATAAAATATTAGGCATACTGTTAGCATTGGTTGCAATGATTACTGCTTGTCAGAATAAAAATACGGAGGACCATAGCAGTCATAATTCGGGTGACATTGCTTACTATACCTGCTCTATGCATCCTCAAATCAGGGTGGACAAACCCGGCAAATGTCCAATTTGCCAAATGGACTTAATTCCTGTCAAAAATAACGGATTGGAAACTGAAGAGATTGCATTAAGCGCGCAGCAAATTAAACTTGGAAATATTTCAATGCAAACCATTGAAGAAACAAAAAACAGACGCGAAGAATCCTATACGGGTATGCTGACATATAATCAAAATAATATAAAGACAATCTCCGCAAGGACTATGGGGCGCATTGAAAAGTTGTTTTTTAAAACCACAGGTAATTATATCAGGTTGAATGACCCCTTATATGTACTGTACAGTGAAGACATTGCCATTGCAAAACGGGATTATTTGGCAGCATGGAAACAACTGGAAATTCCGGGTGATTTTGGTAAGAATGCTAAGACACTGATGAATGCGGCAGAACAGAAACTTTTGTTTTATGGCTTAACGGAAAAACAGATTGAAAGCCTGCAGCAAAGCAAAGAAGTTTCACCTTACACCACTTTTTACAGTACGTTTAGTGGATACATTACAGTCATAGATGTTACGGAAGGCAGTTATGTCATGGAGGGTTCAGGCTTAATCAGAATAGCAGACCTGAGTAATCTCTGGTTAGAAGCACAAATAAATGCAACCTATGCAAATCAGATTAGCATCGGGCAGTCTGCAAATATTTACTTTACTGATTTTCCTGATAAATCAATTAATTCAAAAATTACATTTATCAATCCTGAAATAAATACCGATACAAGATTGTTATTGATACGCTTGGAAGTGCCAAATCAGAATGTAATGTTAAAACCGGGTATGCAGGCTATGATAAAGCTGAAACAACCTGACATTAATGGTTTATTTATCCCTACGGATGCAGTCATTCGGGAAGAAAAGGCAACCTATATCTGGATAGAGAAAAGACCGGGCGTTTTTATAAATAAAATGGTGGAAACAGGGGCTGAAATTAATGGTATGATAGAGATAAAATCAAAAATTGACAAAGAAGAGAAAATTGTAATATCGGGGGCTTATGCAATTAATAGTGAATATAAGTTCCGTAAAGGTAGCGACCCTATGGAAGGGATGAAAATGTAAATAAAAATAAAATAAAATGACACACACATATAAAATTACAGGAATGACTTGTAACGGTTGTCGCTCAAAAGTTGAAAAGGCATTGAATGATATTGATGGTATTTCTGCTCTTGTTACATTAGAACCACCAATTGCAACGATTACAATGGAAAAGCATATTCCGGTTGAACAACTGCAAATCGCTTTAACTGCTGCTGGTAATTATACAATAGAAATCTCTATCAATCAAAACACAGCTGATAAAAAAGAAACTACTAATGAAACAAATTCATGTTGTTCATCACACAATAATCAAACAACAGAAGTAAAACCGTTTCCTAAAAACAGTAGTGGAAAATATTATTGTCCGATGCATTGTGAAGGTGATAAAATGTATGACAAAGCGGGTAATTGTCCTGTATGCGGAATGAATTTAGAAAAAGTACCTGAGCTTACTGTACATAAAACGCAGTACACTTGTCCGATGCACCCTGAAATTATTAGAGATGTTGCAGGTGCTTGTCCCATTTGTGGTATGGATTTAATTCCAATAGTAACAACAGTAAGTGAAGAAGATAACACCTATAAAGAGTTGTCTAAAAAAATGATAATTGCAACAGCTTTTACAGTTCCAATCTTTTTAATTGCCATGCTGGAAATGATACCGAGTGTACACCTGACATCTTTAATGCCTCAAATAGCATGGAATTGGTTACAATTTGTTTTGTCCTTACCTGTCGTCTTTTATGCTTGTTGGATGTTCTTTCAGAGGGCTTGGACTTCCTTTAGAACCCTGAATTTGAATATGTTTACATTAATAGGGATTGGCGCAGGTGCTGCATTTATTTTTAGTGTGATTGCAATGCTTTTTCCTGATATTTTTCCTGCTCAGTTTAAAAGCCATAACGGAACTGTTTTTCTATATTTTGAAGCGGTAACCGTTATTCTGACATTAGTTTTATTAGGACAACTATTAGAAGCAAGAGCACATAGCCAAACGAATGGAGCCATAAAAGAATTATTGAAATTAGCACCTACAGAAGCTACTTTAATTATTGATGGAATAGATAAAATTATTGCTATAGATGACATTAAAAAAGGTGACTTGTTGCGTGTAAAACCCGGTGAAAAAATACCGGTTGATGGAGTTATTGTAGAGGGAAGTAGTAATATAGATGAATCCATGGTTACGGGTGAACCGATTCCTGTAGAAAAGAAAAAAGACGACAAAGTTAGCACTGGTACTATCAACGGAACGAAATCATTTGTAATGAAGGCAGAAAAAATTGGTGCGGAAACATTGCTTGCACAAATTATTGAAATGGTAAATACTGCAAGTCGTTCAAGAGCGCCAATTCAAAAGTTAGCCGATAAAATTTCAAAATACTTTGTACCGGTAGTGATTTTTATTTCAATAATTACATTTGTTGCTTGGGCGATATTCGGCAAAGAATCTCCTTATGTTTTTGCTTTTGTGAATGCTATCGCTGTATTAATTATAGCTTGCCCCTGTGCTTTAGGATTAGCAACGCCAATGTCAATTATGGTAGGTGTAGGCAAAGGTGCGCAAAGTGGTGTGCTCATAAAGAATGCGGAAGCATTAGAGAATATGAACAAGATAAATGTTTTAATTACCGACAAAACAGGTACTATAACAGAAGGCAAACCATCGGTTGAGAAAGTGGTGGCATTCGATACATTTGATGAAAATATATTGCTGAAATATAGTGCATCCTTAAATCAATACAGCGAGCATCCGTTAGCAGAAGCAGTAGTTAAATACGCAAAATCAAAAGAAGTATCCATAGTGGAGGTTATAAATTTTGAGGCTGTAGCAGGCAAGGGAGTTATAGGTACAATCGCTGATAAAAAAATTGCTTTAGGAAATAAGAAACTAATGGAACAGGCACAGGCAGTTATTTCCTCAAAAATCGGTACACAGATTACAAATGAGCAAATCTTAGGAAAAACAGTTTCTTACATTGCTGTTGATGGAGTCATTCAGGGATATGTAACCATTACAGATGCGATTAAAGCGACAAGTAAACAGGCAATTAAAGCGCTGATGGAACAAGGTGTGGAAGTTATAATGTTGACAGGCGACAATCACAACACGGCAAAGGCAGTAGCAGATGAATTACATTTAGCAAACTTTAAAGCAGAGTGTTTGCCACAGGATAAATTGAATGAAATAAAACGTCTTCAGGCAGAAGGCAAAATTGTTGCAATGGCTGGTGATGGTATAAATGATGCACCTGCACTGGCACAGGCAGATATTGGTATTGCGATGGGTACAGGTACGGATGTTGCTATCGAAAGTTCAGAAATTACTTTACTTAAAGGAGATTTACAGGGAATTGTAAAAGCTAAAAATTTAAGTCATTCAGTAATGAAAAATATTAAGCAGAATTTATTTTTCGCATTCTTTTATAATGTATTAGGCATTCCTGTTGCCGCGGGTGTATTATATCCGGTATTTGGATTGTTATTATCACCAATGATAGCAGCAGCAGCCATGAGTTTCAGTTCTGTCTCGGTTATAGTAAATTCATTAAGATTGAGAAGTATAAAGCTATAATGGCATGAAACAAACATTAATTAGAATAAGTAAAAGGCTGTTAAGCATATTGAAAAAGATTTTCAAAGCTGTTTTTATCCGTAAAAAAGAATGCTGTAAATAGTGGAAGCTATAACCTGGTATGCCACTAACATGAAGAAGTGAATCATTTAAGTCGGGGCTGTTGAAACTAAATAAGCCTGCTAATTCCTGTCAATTGCAACCGTAGTTATATTATTATTGCTGTCAATTGCAATATCATAGTAGAAACAATTACTTAGTAGAACGGTTTCTTCATAGTCTACACCGCTAATTTTAAGGGTAAATTTAACTTGACCGGCAGCGTAATTACTGTAAGAAGATGAAGTACCTGGATCAACATTATTAATATTTACTGTATTACCATTAGAAGTTTGAATCTGGACACTTGCAGTTTTTGTTCCATTATTGATAATTCGGGCGGCAGGTTGCTCGTTTTTACATTTTTTACAGCTGCTTAGCGTCAATGCCAGTAATGCAAACAGAAAAAAGGTAGCGAATTTTGTTTTTGATTTCATTTATTAGTATTATTTATGTTTTTTATATTTTAGATATTGGTGTAGATGAATAAAATTCTTAATGAAAATATTAATTTACTATCATATTCAAATTCCATGCTACTATTGGAAAATACTGAATTATATTACAGTAATAGTATAGCTTATAAATCCGTCCATTTATTTCCCACTTCTTATAATGTAGGCTTATGCAGTATGCCAAGCTAAAGCCAAATCAAATACTGCATCTGTGGTGTCGCAGCCCATTTTCCTGTCATGCTTTTTGTGCCCCGCTCGTTATGGCACATTGCTTTTTTCCCAGCAGCACGTCATGCTGAACTTGTTACAGCTAATCGTCATGCTGAACTTGTTTCAGCATCTAATCCTTTGCCTAAAAGAAAAAAAGCAAAAAGCCATCCCTCGCTAAAACAAAAAGACACGCCAGGAAAATGGTCTGAAGCTACTTAAACATAATGTGCTCTTATGTGTACGCTCCGCACAGCCATGCCACCCTCATTATCATGCATGGCAATGGCTGTCACATAAGCCCATTATGTTAAATAGCCGCCACCACAGTCGGCATTTATACCTTAGTGCTAATGGAAACATTATTGTTTAAAATGCCGTAGCCTACATATACCGAAGTATGCTTGCGGGAGCTTCTTCCATTCCGATGCATTCCGTGTCGGGCGGTCGCTACTTTCATCCGCTCCCGACCCCTCCACTCCATCGCATCTCCATTCCATCAGCCCCCTCAGCACCAAAAGCAAGCGTGCGATGGCATGCAAATATCATACTGCCCGGTCTTCAGCGGCAGATGATTTTATACACCCCGCCAACTGTCAGCCTATTCTTCAATTCCACATTACGTAAACCATATAAATCTTAAATCCTTTAAAAATCATCTGCCCCACTGAATACCTATCATCATACCTACATGCATCCACCGCACCCTTGCACACCCTGCCACGCTCGGTCATTCCACCATAAAAAATCATTCTGCATCAATTCAGCAAATCAACATCCTGCAAAGGCAGCATCACCCATGCTTGCGGTCGCTTCTTCCATTCCGCTAAAGCTACATTCCATCAGCCCCCTCAGCATGCAAAAGAGAAAGTACGATGGTATTCCATAAACCATCCGCAATAAAAATATCCTCTCGAAAATTCCATACCATCGCACCTTCTCCCATCCCGATTTCAAATCAGCCAATCATCAAAAAAATACCCTATTTAATAGGGAATAAGGGAATTACCCTATCAATCCAAAAAATAAAAAAAGAAAGCAAAGATAAGGGTGCTCGGTTTTGTCCTGTCAAGGTTAAAATGAATTTTTGAAAAAAAATCTCCACCTCAGTCAGCATACCACCCCAACCACTTCTCATTCCTTATGAGGTAGTATTTTTATTTCAAAAAACCTTGACAGTCCAACCTCGCCCCCTAAAGAAGTGGCTTTCTTTTTTTCTTTTTTTTTGCCGTTTTTTTTTCTTCTTTTCTTTTGGGTTGATAGGGTGCGGAGCGCAGCGGAGCATATCATTTAAATGCTCTCATTATGCGTACACTACAAATCAAATCGTTCAGCAAAGACCAAAATTATCAAGGTCATTTTTTCTTCATCCTATCCAAAGGAATGAACAGCGGCAAGCCCCTGAAATCTCCCTGCCCGAATTGTTTCGTCTGCATCTGCCAGTCCGAGCAGGAAAAAGAACTCCTGTACTGGCTTTCTTTCGGATTATGGCACGCAAAAGCCTACCACAGCCACCTGCGAGGCTCTGTAATTCCATTTCTCACCATCAGCGATGCACAGCAGCAGCTCGCAAAATCGCTCATTAAAGCCACTGCAAACCCGCAAAGCTTGCAAGAGTCCATCCAGCTCTTTCAAAAACTCGATAGCCTGGAAGCACTCTATGAGAAAAACCTCCAACTCATCCGCGACACCCGACGCGCCATGTTTTACCGAAGGTCCTTTTTATAAGGATGGGTAAGGCATACATGAGCCATACATAAGGCATACCTATTTTACCCCTGATTCGCCTATATAAATAAATACGCTGTAAATAAAAAATCCCTGCCACACGGGCAGGGATTCCAATTAGTAGTCAATAATCAAGCACCAGTCGATGGGTTGCGCCCATCACGTTTTGCTCTGCGATGTACTTTTACAGGTTTTACCATCTTAGTACACGTTATCAATCGTTAAACAATTACCGGAGGAGAATCTGTAGTAATTCCCGTTCACTTCCTGAAAAAACTCTATGCCGATACAATGCAGTACAGACACATCCGCAGTCAAGACGGTAGCAGGAAGCAAAACATCCAACACCTCGCCAGCATACGGAGCTGAAAGCGGACTATACGCCCCAAAAGTGGTATTGCTCAGCTCATTCAATTCCGGACTGGTTGGCTCATAAGTTCCGGTAGAACTGTTAAAGGCAAAATCCGAAACAACACCCAACGCATTGATAAACCGGAAATGCGTAGCACCTGCAGGCGCATTGATAGAATTGGCAGGATTTGCCGCATAAGTAGTCAGGGTACCTGTCAGTCGGTCAACAGAATGCGTGGACGCATACGGCACGTATGACACGCTGGCGAAAGAAATATTCTTATCGAACCCAAAGCCATGCAGGTAAGTGCGCTGCGTACTGATTTCCACTTTACGCACACCCCTCGCTTCTGTGCCATCCTCCAGATTGATTTTCTTCATGATCGAAGTCAAACGACCTGTACACTGCGGGTCTGTCATGCCATTCAGCACCTCAGACAAGGCAACACGCACGGATTTACCCGCCTTAGCGCAACCGCCAAACTCATTCATGTTTTCCCGCGTCCTTGCAAATTCAGGAGCAGTCTTTACTTGCGTATCGGTAGGACCGCCAACCATGCCGGCGAAATATCCCTCTTGACCCTTAATCTTAAAATGTCGTATGTCACCGATAGTTCCAACATACTTCAAAGGTCCTTTTTGTTTAGCCATAACTTAAAAATTTTTATGTTTAATTAATTATTTACATCTGTCACAAAATCTAATTCTGTCTTTCTTTGAATAACTCCGCCATAGTGAAGGAGGACATACAGCCATAGTGCCACATTTCCATAATCCTATCTTTTCATCCATCGCGAGCTGCATACAGTTCTTCAAGACTAAATCATTGCTATACTGTACATATTGCCAAGCCCATCCGTTTCTTATCAACAGGCTATCCAACCTTTTATTATCCACCCACACATCCGCAAGAACACGCTTATAAACATCCGTCCCGGTGCTGTCATATCTAACGACTTTCCCCAGTATCGTCTGACTGGTATATAATCCAGACTGAAACCCATAATGCTGTTTACTCTCAGGAGCATCCACATTGTTAAGCCGAACGGTGAAATCCTTATTCCCTTTTCTAAAAACATAAGTATCACCATCCAATACTTTAACAACTCTTGCTGAATCGTTTGCCTGCATTTTCATGCCAAAAGCACAGATTAATAGGATTGATATTGCCTTCATCGCTCGAATCATATGTCAAATATAGATACGATTATCACGCTTGTAAAATATGTGCTTCCGACTTTTCCGATTTTGCATAATTATGCCAACTAACACACTTTTGTCTGTGTGAAAAATTAATTACCTTTACATATAAATTGAATATTTGACAATGAATAGACTGTGTATCTATCCGAAAGACATTCAGATAATCACAGGCAAAAGTGACCGATATGGCAGATACCTTATTAAGAAGATTAAGGAGTACTTCAATAAAGAGCAACATCAAGTTGTTACTATTGATGAATTTTGCCAGTATATGGGATTACAGTTTGATGTTGTTTTCAAGCAATTAAACTAAAATCTCAGTCCGCCTTTGCTAATGATAGACAACCGGCAACCCTAAACCCATCTACTTATTTTCCTTTAATTGTTGTGGAGTTTCACTTATTTAACCGAATTAAGGTCACATTTGAGGTCACATAAAAAAAATAAGGGCTTCAGCATTCCGCCAAAACCCTTATTTTACTGTGATCGCGGCACGATTCGAACGTGCGACCAACTGCTTAGAAGGCAGTTGCTCTATCCCCTGAGCTACGCGACCTACCTTGTTTTGGTTTGCAAAGATATTAAGTTTTTAGTTAATTTTATACATTTGATTATTAAAAAATTATGTTGAATACCGAAATACAGATAGAAGCTACTTGGAAATTACAATTAGCTGATGAATTTCAAAAATCTTATTTTAAAAACTTAATAGATTTCTTAGCGCAAGAAAAAGCTGAAAATCGTATATTTTTCCCAAAAATTGTGCAAATTTTTAATGCGTATAATTTTACACCATTCGATGACGTTAAAGTGGTTATTATTGGACAAGACCCATATCATGGCATTGGACAAGCACATGGTTTGTGTTTTTCTGTGCAATATGGTATTAAACCTCCACCATCATTAGTGAATATCTATAAAGAAATAAAAAATAATTACCCTAATTTTAAAATTCCAAACCATGGAAATTTAGAGACTTGGGCAAAGCAAGGTGTACTTTTGTTAAATTCGATATTAACAGTCGAGAAAAATAAACCAGCTTCTCATCAAAAGAAAGGTTGGGAGCATTTTACAGATGCTAGTATTTCCAAATTATCACAAAATAGAGAAGGTATAATATTTATACTTTGGGGAAATTTCGCACAACAAAAAGCAAGTTTAATTGATGAAAACAGACATCATATTTTGAAAGCAGCACACCCTTCACCTTTTTCGGCACACAATGGATTCTTTGGTTGTAACCATTTTGAAAAGGTCAATCAAATTTTAAGACAGCAAGGAAAATCTGAAATCAATTGGCAATTACCTGTTGAACCAAATTTATTTGGATAAGTTTATACAATCAATCTTTAAAAATTATTCTTCCACATCATACTTTCCATAGGCTTTGATGTACGTTGAGTGTATTTTGCACTTGATTTTTTATTGTATAGATTTTCAATAGCTCCTTGAACACAAAAATAAATCAATTGTCCAACTGGCATTCCTGCATATACTCGAACTGGGTGAATACATGAAATCTCTAAAGTCCAATGATTACAAAAGCCGACATCTCCTTTTCCTGCTGTGGCATGAATATCAATACCTAAACGTCCCATACTGGATTTTCCTTCCAAAAAAGGAACATGTGCAAGTGTTTCAGTATATTCTAAAGTTGATCCTAAATAAAGTGTACCCGGTTGCAAGACAAAACCCTCTTCTGGAATGAGAATTTCTCTAATCTTATTATGCTTTCTAGCATCGAGTTCTTTATCTTCATAAACAGCTAAGTATTTAGACAAATGTACATCATAAGAATTAGTACCGAGATATTTTCTATCATAAGGTTCTATGAGAATATTACCTTTTTCAATCTCTTTCAATATCTCTATATCTGATAAAATCATGTGTAATTTTTGCTACAAATTTACTATAATTTACTATAAAAAAACAAAGTCTTTTCCAGAAGGAAAAGACTTTGTAATATATTTAGTTTTAGAAAAAATTAGCAAGGCAATGCATTGCAAATTGCAGTCAATAAACCAGCACCTAAATTCAATACTAAAGAACATAATAAACCACCAACTACAGGAATTGTAGTAACGTTGATTGCAGCACAGATAGCATCACCAGCAAACATTTTTGTTAATGTAACTGCTAAGTTGCAAATATCTCTTAATGGACATTTTTCTGCTTTTCCGTTGATAACTAAAGTTTTTCCTAAACTGCTTCTTAATTCTGGATTTGAATCAATTGCTTTAGTTAAAACTTTTTGAGCTTGTGCAGCATCCATTTTAGCTAATTCAGGATTTGATTTAGCTAAATCATTTAAAGAAAGAGCAAAATTTCTTACTTTTCCAATGAACTCATCATAAGGCATTCCAACGATTTGTTGAACTCTAGCATAATCAGCAGCCGTTGCTGTTTTGTTATTGATTTTATTTGCTAAAAGTTCTAACTCACTGTTTTGTGCAGCTGTTTGTACATACTCTCTTGACAAGCTTGTATATAAATCTGTTGCATTGTCAATCGCTTTTTTCAAGTTTACATCTTGAGAGATTCTGTCTTCTAAAGTTGGTTTTAAATTACTTTCTTTAGAACAAGCTCCTGTAAAAAGGATTACGGCAAGGAAAATTGCCAATCTGTTAAATAATTTTTTCATTTTTAGTGTATTAATTTATTAACAAAGATAAAACTATTTTTTAAATAACCAAATACGGTTACTTATCATTAGTTAAGTTTCAAAAATTAAATACAATCAAACAAGACAACAATCATACTTTAGGAAAAAGTTTCCATCAATTAAAACCCACCTCCATCAATTCCTTGATTATTATCGTCTTGCTTTTTTTGTTGCTGTGCTGGCTTGCTATCTTGCTTACCAAATTTATAAGTAAATGTTATAGAAGCAATTGTACTATCCCAATTTCGTTTGGTATTTCCTTCAAAATTTGCACCTTTATTTATAATTCTAAAACTTTGTGTTCGGAAAACATCCGTAAAATTAAATGCTATACTAGCTTTATTATCTTTCAAGAAATCTTTTCGGAATCCTATATTAAAGAAAGACATTGGTCTGATTTCGCCTTGTAGAAATTTATTCTTACCTCTATAAAACCACATGAGCTGAATTTCTCCTGTTTTCCAAACCTTCATCGTACTGATTAATCGCAAATTCCAAGTCATACTATTAGCATCTTGCGATACTTCTAAATTAGGAACTTTACCTTCCAACATATTATAAAATACATTGGTATTTGCCATTAAATTCCACCATTTTGTCAATTGAATACGAGCAATAATTTCTGTTCCAATATTTCGCCCTTTATCTAAATTGCCAAAATCAATAATAGATATACCTGTACTATCTACAGTTCTAAACATAGTATATGGATTTTTAGATTGACGATAATAAACTGTTGTGGTTAAAAATAATTTCTTAAAATTTTTCACATAACTTAATTCAACTGCGTTTGTATAAATTGGCAATAAAAGTGGATTTCCTTTGCGTATATTAAATGGGTCTTGTTGTTCTCCAAATGGATTTAACTGATGGGCAGATGGACGATTAATGCTTCTTCGATATTGAAATTGTAACTTATGATTATTTTTAAATTCTTGTGCTAAAAATATAGATGGGAAGAAATCATAGTAATGACGATTAAAGTCCAAATTCCCAACACTTTGACTTCCAAAAATATTTGTTTGCTCCATTCTTAATCCTGTTTTGTAGGAGAATTTTTTATAAGCACCGCTAAATACGCCATAAACAGCATTCACAATTTCTTGATACTTAAAATTATTCGTCAAACCATTATTTAGGATAATCATATTGGTGGCTCTATTCAATGAATCAGCATAGAAATCATTGATTAAGTTCCTATAAGTAACTTTTGTACCAACTTCTAATAAAGATTTAGATTTATCAAATGGTTGTGAATAATCAACTTGGATTTGATAAGAATGTGCTCTATCTTTTGTTCTATTATTTTCTATAGAGCGTGGAATGTTAAAATCGATGGTTTTATCATTCAAAAAAGCTTGTTGTTGGTATTGAGGATCATCTTTATCTACCGAAATAGAATAATTAGAAGCGACAATCAAATTATGCTTATTAGATTTAAAAGTTTTAGTATAATATACATTTGCATCTACATTCCAATTAAATTTCTTAGTATGTCTATATCGTTCAAAATAATTGTAAGTACTTTGATTTTCATCTAAGAAATTATATTGTGTTGTGCCTGTATTCTCTCGCCAATTAGAACCAAACAAACTCCCAATTGTAATGGTATTTTTTTCATTAATATCATAATCCAACTGCGTACTAATTGTATTAAAATAACTATGCTTTTGCAATCCTTTATTATCTGTATTCAAATAAAAAAAGGAGCTATCTTGGTTAATGTTTTTTCTTCTATCATATCCACTCCAATGTGTTTCATGGAACTTAAAATTATAAGAAGTTGTGACCCCAATTTTCTTTTTCCTAAAATTGATAGATGCTCCTAAACTATTTTTATATACTGTTCGATAACCAACATACACACTTCCGTTTATGCCTTTAGTGTAATTTTTTTTGAGGATAATATTAATAATTCCAGCTTCACCTTCGGCATCAAATTTGGCATTTGGATTATTCATAATTTCAATACTTTCGATAGCACTTGCTGGAATAGCATCTAATACAGCTTGTTTATTTGCTCCAGTAATTCCAGAAGGTTTACCATTAATATAAACTTGCAAATTTCCAGAGCCTCGTGTAGAAATATTTCCGTCGGCATCTACATCAATAGTGGGCGTTTGTCTCAATACATCTACAACCGAACCCCCAGCACTTAATGCACTTTTTTCTACATTAAATACTTTTTTATCCGCCTGCAATTGCATCAATGCTTTTTCGCCAACGATTTGTACTTCTTGCAACACTTTGCTGTCTTCTTCCACTTTAATTATTCCAATATCTTGATTGATTTTATCAGGTGGTATAATCAACAACTTTTCAATCACATAATCTTTATATCCTAAATAATTGATGATTAATTTATAAGCACCAATTTTAATAGTTGAGATTTCAAATTTTCCGTCATCATCCACCAAATTAGCATATTGAATCGTGCTGTCTTTTAAATTGGAAAGAAAAACAGTAGCGTAACTCAAGGCTTGATAATTTGTAGCATCTACAACTTTTCCAAAAACTCGTCCAATGGCTGGAGCGTCTTTTGGGTTAATGCTTTCTGAATTTTGAGCACTTAATTTATTAAAAGAAAAGAATAAAAAAAGAAATAGAAAAATACACCTATAATACATTATGCTTTGATTTTTAGAATAGCCACAAACAAAAAAACCCACCCGACAATAAAAGACAATCCTCCTAATGGTGTTACTGGACCTAATACTTTTGAAAAATTATCAAGTCCCAATAAATGCCGTGTTGCTAATAAGTATAAAGAGCCACTAAATAACAAAGTACCCATTGTAAAAAACCAACCTGATAAATTCAATGCTTTAGAAGGATAAAATTTTGACAATAAGAATACTGCCATTAAAGCGACAATATGAAAAAATTGATAATGCACCGCTTTATCATAAATTTGATGTTGATAATCATCTAATTTTGTTTTGAGTGCATGAGCCCCAAAAGCTCCTAAAATCACTGCAATAATGCCATAAGCAGAAGCAATTAGACCAAATAACTTATACATATACTAAATTTTAGTACAAAGGTATGATTTTAAATACTTTTTATTGTGAAAGTCTATTTACGAAGACTGTTAAAATTAGTTATTTCAAAGCCTCAAAAAGAGCTTGAGCCTTTACCAAACACTCTTCATATTCTTGCTCTGCAATAGATTCAATCGTTATGGCACTTCCTGTTTGTATGGACACATACTGATTTTTAGCATTGTATAAAATACTTCGGATAACTACATTAAAATCAAAATTTCCTTTAGGTGTAATATATCCAACCGCACCAGAATACATGCCTCTTTGTGTTTGTTCGTATTTTTCAGCCAATTGCATGGCTGCCAACTTTGGAGCACCTGTCATGCTTCCCATCGGAAACATCGCCTCAATAATATCTTTAAACGATTTTTCTTCTCCAATTTGGCAGCTTATCGTAGAAATTAATTGATGTACTTGCTTGAAAGAATATAAACCAAAAAGTTCTTCTACTTGTACACTATTTTTAGTAGCAATTTTTGAAAAATCATTTCGAACCAAATCTACAATCATAACATTCTCACTCAACTCTTTTTCATTAGACAATAGCTCTTGTTTATTGTTATTATCTTCAATGGTATTAATACTTCTTTTTCTTGTACCTTTTATTGGTTGAGTAATTAGTTTTTGCTTTGATTTTTTAAGAAATCTTTCTGGACTTGCACACATCAAATAATTCTGGTTGTTTTTAAAATAACAACTGAATGGTGCTTGTGATAATTCATTGAGTTTTCGGAATGTTTCCAATGTATCTATCTTTGAATTTTCGGAATAAAACTCTTGACAAAAATTCATTTCATAAACATTTCCAATTCTAATTTGCTCTTGAATTAGTCGGACATTTTCAACATATTGCTCTTTTGTAATTCTATGTTTTATCTTGACTTCAGAGGCTGTTTTTATAATTTGCTCTGCTTGATTTAATAATGTTTCAAATTCTTGAACCGCATCAATATTCAGCACACCCAATTCTACTTTTTTATCTTCAATTTTGATTATATATTTTGGTATAAAAAAATTCAAAACTGGATTGTCAATTCCATCAATATTATTAGAATATAGTGTTCCATATTCAATATCATTCTTTAATTCATAACTTAAAAAGCCAAAAAGCCACGATTGATGTGCTTTTCTAAAAACTTCAAATTGTTGTAATATATTTTTATCTTCTCTCGAAAATGTAATCGTATGAATAGCATCTATTGCAAAAAAAGAGCCAAAGGAAGAATAAGGATATCCCGTATAATTATTAGCATCTAAATAACAAAAGTTATTTACTATGCTAGACAATTTTAAAACTTTCTCTTTAAAAATAGAAATATCATCTACTGAAAATGTATAAAATTGATGCATTTTCAGTAATTGTTTTACAATTCAATAATTGCCTCACGCTCTGGTCCGTTTGAAACCATACTAACCTTTGTATCTAAATATTCCTCAATAAAATTTACATAAGATTGTAGGGTTTCTGGTAATTTATCGGTATAAGAAAAATGCTCCCAAGATGGACGATATTCAAAATTTGGTTTTATATCAGCATTAATCATATCATAAGGTAATTCTTGTGTTGTATTCCCATTATATTGATAACTTGTACATACGCCAAACTCATAAAATGCTTCTAAAACATCTGCTTTTGTAATAACTAAATCAGTAACACCATTTACCAAGCAAGTATATTTTAAGGCTGGTAAATCTATCCAACCACAACGTCTTGGGCGACCTGTTGTTGCACCAAATTCGCCACCTTCTTTTCTAATTTCTTCACCCACTTCATTATCTAATTCTGTTGGGAATGGGCCACTTCCTACTCTTGTACAATAAGCTTTTGTAATTCCAATTACCTTACCTATTGTACTTGGAGCTAAGCCCAAACCTGTACAAACAGCGGCTGTAATCGTATTGGAAGATGTTACAAATGGGTATGTTCCGAAATCAATATCCAACATAGAACCTTGAGCGCCTTCTGCTAAAATTCTTTTCCCATCTTTTAAAAGATTATTTATAAAATAAACAGACTCTTCTTGTTGATATTTTTTTAATTCTTCAATCGCTGCAAACCATTCTTCTTCCATAGGTTTTAAATCAAAGTTATAATCATAGATTTGTAGTAATTGCAAATGCTTATTTTTTAGCAATTCATATTTTACTTTAAAATCTGTTTCTAAAATATCCCCCATTCTCAAACCATTTCTTCCAGTTTTATCCATATAGGTTGGTCCAATTCCTTTCAAAGTAGAACCAATTTTCGAATCGCCTTTTGAAGCTTCCGATGCTGCATCTAAAATTTTATGTGTAGGTAGGATAATATTTGCTCTTTTGGCAATAATCAATCTTTTGCTGACATCAATACCTTCTTTTTCAATTGTTCTAATTTCTTTTAATAAAGTAACTGGGTCAATTACAACACCATTTCCAATAAAATTGATTTTATCTGCTCTAAAAATTCCAGATGGAATGGTATGCAATACATGTTTTTTACCATCAATCACTAAAGTATGACCAGCATTAGGCCCACCTTGAAATCTTGCAATCACATCATACTTGTCTGCTAAAAAATCGACAATTTTTCCTTTACCTTCATCGCCCCACTGCAAACCAAGAATTACATCTACTTTCATTTTCTTTATTTTTTGAAATTACTAAAGTCTGAAATTGAGAAATTATTTCAGTATAACCAATTTTTAAACGTCATTTTTTTGTTATTCTAATAAAAAGATACGAGTTAAACACATATACATTTGATTATTAGATATTTATATAAAAAATTATTAACTTAAATAGGTAAATTTATTTTATTAAATTTAACTTTTAGATTATTCTTTATATTCTATTTTTGTATTATGCTCAAGGTATTAAAATATATTATTATCTTTCTCTTAGGTTACAAAATTGTCAATGAATTATTTGGCAAAAAGAAACAGCAAACACCTTTGTCGAATGCACCTAAGAAACAACGTGTAGAAACTAACAATTACAGCCAACAGTCCAATCCAAACAATGGACAATCAACATTTGATGATGCTGAAACAATTGAGTATGAAGAGCTCAAATAATAGATATATTTAGTATTTCTATTACTTATTCATTACTAAAAATATTGTATCTTAGTACAGTTTTTCGTTAAGATGCAATTTTTCAAAAGGAATTTTTTAGATATATTGTTTTTAGGCTTTTCTCTAATTACACTTTTCCTATTTTTCAATCATTATAAACTTTATTTAGATGTTTCCATGGCTGATGAAACCGTTTATATGCAAAGATTGAATTTTAAAATTTGGCAATTAATTGGTTCATTTGCTCCGATATATACTTTAACTTATAAATTCTTTCATTTCTTCATCAAAGATTATATCAACTTACATCATTTTGCAATCATTTCTTTATCGTGGGTGCCAAGTGTTGGTTTATATTTTTTTCTACGACAAAAGAAGTTTCCTTTTATTATTTCAGCCTATTTAGCTTGGGCATTATTTTTATCCAGTTTTATCGTTGCTTTTGATTGGTGGCCAAGAGTTTCTCATTATTCTTTATTCTTAATATTTATATTTTTTAGTTGGCTACCAAAATACACAAAACGTTTCTCAAAAATATTTTTATTAGCCGCTTGTTTTGCTTTGTTTATGGCGTTTGTTCGACCTGAATTTTTTATGAGCAGTATGGCGTTATTTACATTAGCGTTCTTTACTTTTTTATATGAGCAATATAAAAATAAGATTACGGACAAGCTACTAACAGTGAGAGAAAAAATATTTTTAGTAGTATTTTTAATTTGTATCGCCTTAATGACTTTAGCTTGGCATTCTCCACTCTATGGAGGCAGAATGTATTATGCCATGGGACAACATTATACTTTTAATACTATAAAATGGAATCATAAAAGAGATGCCTCAGATTTTATATATTGGGAACAAATTTTTAAAAATAAATTTGGCAATAGCGAGACATTATCGGATATGTATAAAGCTAATCCAAAAGAATTGCAAAGACATATTACCGAAAATTTCTATTCCTATATTACCCAAATATTTGCGTTTACAACAGAATTATTCTTTCCAAAATTTTTATTTAAAATTCATTTTAGAATAAAATGGCTTTTATTAATTGCTATATTTTTGGCTCTATTATACCACACTGGAATAAAAAAATACAAACAAGTTTTCCTTGAAAAATTCCAGCAACATTTCATTTTCATAGTATGTATTATGATTTTAGTAGGTGCTTCTGTGGTGGCATCTATCATCATTTATCCGAGAGAACATTATTACATTTTGCAATTAGCATTCATTTATTATTTGTTTTATTTATTGTTTATTCCATTTATTGAAAACCATACTTTTACTTTCAAATATCAGAAGCTTTTAAATATTTTAATTTTATTATCTATGATTTTTGCAACGCCAAATATTAAAAGCTATCCTAGATACAATAGTTTCTACCACAAATATGATACGCCTGTTTATTTGCCATACATCTATGCTGTTCGTGATTTAAAGATTGTAAAACCCACAACATTTTTAGTCAGTGAAATTTTGCCTGTTTATATGGGTAAAAATTTTAGAGTTAATATTCAGTTTTTAAAAGACCGCCCATTCGACCAATTGATGCAAGAACAAGATATTGGTATGATGTATATTTCTGATGTTTTATTAAAAGATAAGCGATTTTCTGAAGATACTACTTGGATTAAGTTCATCAATAATTATGAAAGCTTAGGTTGGGTAAAATTACAATTACCTGATAGAAAAGAATATATTATTTACAGAAAAGATTTACTTCCAAATAATGCAAAATAGGTTTCCCTTTATCTTTAAGCTACTCATTCTCTTAGCAATCCTTGCTGGCTTTTTTCTATTTGTTCAGATGACAGTTGATGATGCGTATATATGTTTTCGATATGGATACAACTTATTTCACTATGGAATTTGGAATTGGAATGCAGATCATGAGCTTATTGAAGCCTATACAAGTTTTACTTACATGATGCTTTCTGTTATTCCTCCATTGATTAAAGTACAACCTCAAATTGTTTTTAAAATCATTACTTTCTTCTTTTTTTTATTGATTATTAGACGAATTTACCTCAGTATTCATCAAAAATATTGGGCTAGGTTGGCTATCTTAATTTATGTTTCAAATTGGCAAACACATGTTCATATATATGCAGGATTAGAAACCACTTTTTGGTTTTGGTTGCTTTTAGAAATTTTTACCCTATTAGATAAAAATGATTTCTCCAACAAAATACAAACCAAACTTTGGCTTTTTGCCTTATTATTACCGCTTACACGTCCTGAAGGTGCAATTTTCTCAGCATTTATTTTTGTGTACATCGCATTAATAAAAAAAGAGAAAATATACTTTCCAACATTATTCCTATTTGGTAGTATTGGTGTACTATATTTTATAGCTAGATATTTGTATTTTGGCTTACCATTACCCCTTTCATTCTATCATAAATCTGTTGGAAATAATTTAGGAATTTGGGGTTATGTATATAATACATTTACGATTTGGCAATATTTAATAGGCTTTTTTGCAATTTTTTTCATTGCCAAAAGCCATAAACTTTTTAGATATTCTGCTTTGCTTTCATTTGGGATATACTATGTATTTTATGGCTCTTCTGCATTATTAATGAATTATGCCAATAGATTTGGATTTCAAATTTTCTATCCAATTATAATCTTCGGAATGATTGTAATTTTTGATAAATTAAAATCAGATAAGAAGATAAAACAAAGTTTAGTGGCTGTTTCAATATTTCTTATTTTGATTACTGCAAAAGGTCTATTCAGCAATAATATTGTTGAAATTTCATCCATAAAGAACAATGCGATGTTTCCATTTGCGATGCAAAAAGGACACATTAAAGTTGGCAAAGCTATAAAGGAAATTGGACACAAAGATATGAAAATTTTGTTGGGCGATGCTGGTGTCATTCCATATATTGGCGATTGTAAATTCTATGATGCTCAAGGTTTAGCAGATGTTTACCTTTCTAAACAACATATTAACAAAGCCTATTTTGATTCTATAAAAACAGACTTAGTTATTCTGGTTGATTTCACAAATCAAGTAGAAAACTTAAAAGGAAAAACATCGACAATGGGTAAAATTTACGATTTTATTCAAGCAGAAAAAAAACATACTTATATTGGAACTTTAGCATCTATGCCGAGTTACAATCTATTTTTCTATGTAAGAAATGATAGCAAATATAAAACTGAAATAGAACAACAAATCCAAAAAGCTATTATTGAGTCTAATAATTATAAGTTTTCAAGTAAGGATTTTATTAGGATGAAGTATCTAAAAATATAGTCTTAGAGTATGTATTTTTTATAAAAATTCTGAAAGACAATTAATGCCCAAATTTTTGCGTGAACATCATTAGGATTATTAGAAAATAATTGTTGTTTTAAACTTCTAATATATTCCAAATTAAAAATATTTTGGGTTTTAATAAAATCCTCATCAAATATCTCTTTATCCAAATAGTCTTTTAAGTCAGTTCTAAACCACTGTAACAATGGCACTTCAAAACCTTTTTTGGGTCTATTGTACAATTCTTTTGGCAAAACATCTCTAAAAGTATCTTGAATAATTTTCTTTTTTAAGTGAGCATCAATTTTAGATGAAACTGGTAATGTAAATGCATACTCCACAACTCGATAATCCAAAAATGGTGCTCTCACTTCCAATGAATTTCGCATACTCATTCTATCGACTTTTACAAACATATCATTCGCCAAAACTAAAGCAACATCAGCTCTCAAACAATCATTTAGCGTACCATCTGAGTGTACAAATTGTGTAAATTGCTGTCGAACCTTAATAATATTTTCTAATACGGCTTCTGGTTTCCCATTCAGTAAAAAATTTAATTCGTCATCGTCCATAAAACAACACCAACGCCAATATCGTTCTGCTGGACTTAAATTCATTCCTGTAGCAAATCTTTCCAATTGCCTGAATTTATTACCGAAACCTCCACTTCTTGACTTCGGCAATTTTTGCCACACAGGTAATAGAGATTGAATAACAGAAGCTTTCCAACCTCCATTTCTACTTTGCCATTCGCCATAATGCTTATTATAACCAGCAAATAATTCATCTCCACCATCGCCAGAAAGAGCAACTGTAACATGTTGCTTGGTATATTTAGACAACAAATTTACCAACAAGGCAGATGAATCTGCAAATGGCTCATCAGTATAATCCAAAAGCTCTTGTAAGCTCTGTAATAAGTCATCATTTTTAAGTTTAAAAACAGTATGATTGGTTTTAAAATGATTAGCCACCAGATTTGCATATTCTGTTTCATCAAAGTAAGCATTATCTTCAAAGCCAATGGAGAAAGTATTCAAATGAGGCGAATGCTTACTTGCCAGAGCAACCATTACCGAAGAGTCTATTCCTCCACTTAAAAATGCACCTAACGGGACATCTGCTATTAATCTTAAACGTACAGCATCATCTAAAAGTGCTCTTAATTTTTCTTGCTGTTGAGCATAAGACAATAAGTTTCCCTCAGCCTTTTCAGCACTATAAGGTAGAAAATACCACTGCTGAATTTTAATTTGTTTATTTTTTACATAAATAAAATGTCCTGCATTTAACTTTTTTACTTGCTTAAAAATTGACAAATTATTAGGAATATAATTCAATTGAAAATAGAGCGAAACGGCTATCCAATCTAATGTTTTGTCAATAGGAAATTTCAAAAGAGTTTTTAATTCAGATGCAAAATAAAATCCATCTTTATCTGAAGCATAATAAAGAGGTTTCTCGGCATACCTATCATTTGCAATAAAAAGTTCATCTTCCAATTTATCATAAACAGCAAATGCAAAAAATCCATTCAGCAAATCCAAACATTTTTCTTTATAATGAATAAAAGCATATAACAAAACTTCCGTATCCGAATGTGTATTAAATGTATAGCCTTTATCTTCTAAATCATTTTTAAGAGATTGAAAATTAAAAATTTCACCGTTAAAAACAATAGCAAATCTCCCAGTTTTATCATAAATTGGTTGATGCGAAACCGAGCTTGTATCTATAATGGACAATCGAGCATGAACTAAAGTTGTGTTATTTATTGAAGTAATTGATTGATGGTCAGGTCCACGTTTATTCAAAGATGTGGCAATTTCATTCCAAATAGCTTCAGAAATAATTGAGTTAGAAAAAGAGCAATTACCAGCGATACCACACATACACTGCAAGGTACAAAAAAGAAGGGCAACTCTAAAGAGTTGCCCTTCTTTTTTAACTATTTTTCTTAATGAATTAGAAAGAAGTATTTCCTTCTGTTTCAATTCTTCTTGAATTTTCTCTCCATTGTTTTCCTTGATCAAAAGTTAAACCAACATAAAAAGTTCTACCAATAAGAGGACCACCTATATTACTGAAATAATTTGGACCTGCAATATTTGTTGCTCCAACTTTGACTTGTGTATATATCTTATCAATATTATAAGAGATATTTGCATCTAAGATTCCTCTAGATTTAACAATTCCACTAGCAAAACTTGATAAATAATTTATCTTAGACTGCCATCTGTAATCAACTGAAAAACCTAAACCTTTCCATACTTTATCTCCACTAATTCCAACATAAAATTGGTGATTAGCTGCATTAAATCCTAAATCTTCATCAGAGCCACCGCTTGCATTTGATTTAGAGATGGTATAATCCATCCAGTTATAACTTGCTTTAAGCAACATATTTTTTGGTAATACATAAGAAGCTCCGATACCTGCTCCATAAGAATAAACTTTACTTGCCACATTTGTATATGGATACCAAGTAGTTCCTGGTGCAATTGCTTGTCCTTTATGATATGCTGTATCTTTATTTACAACAAATATTTGTCCAATAAAATCATCATAAATATTAAAATAACCATTAATATCAATCATAAATTTCTTAGCAAACATAGCTTTATAACCTAACTCAATAGCCTGTAATCTTTCAGGTTTTACATATCCAATATCTGAAGTAACCAATAATGAATCAGCATAAGCAAGTGATTTACCAGACAATAAAGCTTGTTGTCTAGCTTTATAAGAATCCATAGTCCATGCACCACCATTATAGATGCCGTATCTTCCAGCATTTGCTTCTGTTCCTCCTAATAAGATAGATGCAACAGGGAAATAAATATATTGTGCTTGAGTATCTGGATTTCTGAAACCAGTTTGATAAGACATACGAATATTATGCATTTTGTCTTTACCTACTGATAACACAGCAGCAATACGTGGCGACCAAATCCCTTTAAAGTTTTGATTTTTATCGAAACGAATTGATCCTTGTAATGTTAATGCATCTTTGAATAATTTTCTTTTTAATTGCAAGAATGCACCATATTCTTGAATATTTATTCTTTTAAAATGACCTGTTCCATCTGGATCTTCATTAAATATAGTACCATTCGTAAATAAACTATACATTCTATGATTTCCACCAATCTGAATATCTACAATCTTATTTGTCCATCGAGATAAATCTACCATTCCTTCTGTATGGAACAAACGAGAATGATCAATAAAGCCGGCCCCACCTTGTTGGAATAAACCATTTCTAACTTTATTAATTAAAGCTTGTTGTTGTTCTGGCGTTAAATCATTCCAAGGTTTATCAGCAGCTGCTCTCGCAATTTGGTGAGCTTGTGCTACCAATGTTTCAGCATTTGCCAATGTATTTGCAGCTGAAGTTAAAATGCTATTTTGAATTAATACACCTGCATAATTTGCAATATATGTTGGTGCCCATACTGCTTTCGTACCACTTATTCCTTCATTAGTGTATGAACCTAAAGCTGTCAAGTTGTATGATTTTCCAGCATTAGTTTGAGACAAATAAGAACGAATAAAGAAATCCTTTCCTTTAATTTCTGCTTTATGGAATTGTTGGGTAAAGTTTCTTAGTGCATATCTATCAGTACCTTGATAAACTGAATTACCAAAGCCTATTCTATAATTGTAAGAAAACTCATAAGACTTGTCTTTAAATGGTCTATAGTAAATACCTACATCACCCTTGAATGATGTTGCCTTATTTTTATCATTAATTGCATCATATAACTTATGTTCGCCTAAACCAGTTCTTCTAACATCTAAATTCAATAAAGAACTTATAGAATCAATTTTAGAAGTTGCAGTATTAGTAGCCTGAATAGGTAAATTAGTTGCAATTTGTCCAGGTAACACAGCATCTACATTTTGTTGAATTAACTGTTGTATTTTAAGATTGGTTTGAGTTTGAATCATTGTGATTCCATCTTGTGAGGAAATATATGTATCCGCCATCATATTTGCTGTTGCGGCATCAGCACCATTAGCAATTGCTTGATCATAAGCATTTTGTCTTACTACTGCTGTTACACCAGCTTCAATTGCTGGTCTGTTTGCATTTACTTGCTGAGTTACAGCTGCGGTAACTTGTGCCGTAACACCAGCTGTAACTGCACTAACAAAAGCAGGATTGTTTTGTAATGAACCTGAAGTACTCGCAATTAAGTTGCCTCTAATTCCACCATAAGGAACTTGAATAGGTGTTTCATCTCCATATACATTCATACCATCATAATTTGGGGCACCAAGTGGACCATTGTCATCTCTTGTGGACATATCGTTTGCATACCAATCTGTACCTTGGAATGCATTTGCATTAAATTTAATAGCCACGTAGTCTTGCCCTTTTCTTTTCCATACATGACCAACACGCATAGCAACACTTCCTAATGGTTTTGTACCATAGCCATTACTAGCACTTGCAAAGCCACCTTTTACTTGTGCTGAGAAACCTGGAGAATCAAAAGGGTTTTTTGAATTCATTAATAAGATACCATTGAAAGCATTTGGTCCATATAATGCAGAAGCTGCACCTGGCACTAATTCAACATTCTGAACGTCTAACTCACCAATACCAACGATATTTCCAGTAGGGAAATTTAATAATGGTGCTGCATTATCCATTCCATCCATTAACTGAACAAAACGAGTATTTGAAATGCCCCCAAATCCTCTTGTATTTACCGAAGTCAAGTTCATTGATCCATTAATAACCTGAACACCTTTTAATTTAGATAAATCATCATAATAATCATTTGAAGAAGATTGTTTGACCATTTTTTGATCCATCTTTTCAATGGTAACTGGAGATTCTAATATTTTTTCTTCCACTCTTGATGCAGAAACAACCACAGTATTTAAAATATTGTGTTCTTCTTTCATTCCAATGTCTAAGCCAGATGTACTTCCTGTAATTTCTTTTTCAACATTTTCCATTCCTACCATTGTAACAACAATAGTAAATGGAGTTGATTGCTCTGTTGATAATTCAAAATTACCATCAATATCAGTAATCGTTCCTTCAGATGTCCCTTTGATGCTAATATTTGCACCAATTACAGGCTCTTTTGCTTCATCAGATACCTTGCCACTTATGACGGTTTGTGCATAGGTAACAAAACTGACCAGCAACATCATTAATCCCAGTAAGTTTTTTGTTAATTTGTTCATAATAATTTGTATTTATCTGTTGCAATATACAATAAGTTTTTAATAATGCTAATTTTTGTTAATGTTTTTTTAATCAATATGAAATAATAAATCAATAAATGACTCTTTATTATTAATTATAAGTAAGTATATTGTTTAGAAATCTTATATTTCACAAATCTTATTTATCTTTGTCATCTATTAAAAAATATTAAGTTTCATCGTTTTTTATGAATTATCTCTCTGTCCAGAACCTCAGTAAATACTATGGTGAACGTCTATTATTTACAGATATTACTTTTTTTATTGACAAAGGTCAAAAGATTGCATTGATTGCAAAAAATGGTTCTGGTAAATCTTCTCTTATTAAAATTCTTCAAGGATTAGAACCGCCTGAAAGTGGTGAAATAAAATTTCATAAAGACATTAAAGTAGGCTTTTTAGTGCAAGATCCAATCTTTGATAAAGACAAAACTGTATATGAAACAATTTTAAGCTCCGACAATGAGCTGCTAAAAGTATGTTTGAATTATGAGAAAGCATTAGCAGGACATAGTAACTTAAATGAAGCTATGGAAGAAATGGAAAAATTGCAAGCTTGGGATTATGAGCAACAAATAAAACAAATACTTTCTCGATTTTTAATTGATAATCTAGAACAAAAGGTAGGCACATTTTCAGGTGGGCAAATTAAACGATTAGCCTTGGCAATACTTTTGTTACAACAACCTGATTTACTAGTTCTTGATGAACCTACCAACCACTTAGATTTAGATATGATTGAATGGCTGGAAGGGTATTTATCGAGAGATAATATAACTGTTTTGATGATTACGCACGATAGGTATTTCCTAGAGAATATTTGTACTGATATTCTTGAAATGGAAGATATGCAGTTATACAAACACAAAGGAAATTATAGTAAATATTTAGAAAATAAAGAAATTAGAGAAGAACATCAACGTGTGAATGTAGAAAAAGCACAGAATATTTACAAAAAAGAATTGGAATGGATGCGACGACAACCAAAAGCACGTACAACCAAAGCTAAATCAAGAGAAGACAATTTTGAAAATGTAAAAAAAGCTGCAACACAAAAAGCTCAAGACAAAAAAGTAGAAATTGAAATAAAAATGAACCGTTTGGGTGGCAAAATTGTCGAACTTCATAACGTTTCTAAAAAATTTGGACAAAAAGCTTTATTAGATAAGTTTTCTTATAAATTCCAAAGAGGAGAAAGAGTTGGTATTGTTGGAAAAAATGGTTGTGGCAAATCTACTTTATTAAATATTATCATAGGCAATGAAAAACCTGATGATGGCAATATTGTTCTTGGCGAAACAATAGTTTTCGGTTATTACAATCAAAACGGTATGCATCTAAAAGAAGACAAACGTGTTATTGAAGTAATTAAAGATATTGCGGAGTATATTCCTGTGGCAGGTGGACAACTTTCCGCTTCACAACTTTTAGAGCGATTTTTATTTGCACCAGAACAACAATATAATTATGTTTCCACTTTGAGTGGTGGCGAAAGAAGAAGGTTATATTTATTAACTATCTTAATAAAAAATCCTAATTTTTTAATTCTAGATGAGCCAACCAACGACTTAGATATTCTCACATTAAATGTTTTGGAAGATTTTTTATTGGATTATAAAGGCTGCTTGATTATTGTTTCTCACGACAGATATTTTTTAGATAAACTAACAGATTGGCTTTTTGTTTTTGAAGGAAATGGAAAAATAAAAACATTCTTAGGAAATTATAAAGAATATAGAGAGGATTTAAAAGAACAACTTAAAATAGAAAAAGAGCTTCAAGCAAAACCTACCATCCAACCTACAAAAACAAATGCAGATACAATTAAAAAAAAATTAAGTTTTAAGGAGCAACAGGAACTTAATCAATTAGAAAAAGATATTTCAAAACTTAGCGAAGAAAAGGGCACATTAACGTCCCAATTAAGCTCTGGAAAAATAGACCACAATGAAATTCAGAATATTTCAAGTCGTTTACAAGAAATCATTGACTTACTTGATGAAAAAGAAATGCGTTGGTTAGAATTAAGTGAATTTGCTTAATCAATTTTTTAAACCATTGATGGCATATAATTTGAAGTAAAATAGCGGATGCAAAAAAGACTTTCCCATAATTATTATTGCTTATTGCTGAATATTATAGTATTTGCTTTATGTCTGACTACTTTAAATAGTAATGCAAATGACTTAAATAAACCATTTTTAAGTTTTGAATTATTGCCTACTGCTTTCAAAAAACAATTAAACATTGTAAATAGCGAATTTACCTTCGCTTATGGAATGCGTCAAGATTCTGTGATGCGTGATATTCGAAATTATACAAAAGAAGATATTGAAACTTTTATACATTCAAGAAAAGATTACGAATATATTTTCAGAATTCCATTTTGGGCAGCTATGGATAGTATAAGATATAGTTGGCTCATTCCTAAATTAATCAACGATTTATCGGACACTACATTTGTTGGTTTAATTAATGCCAGTGATGTTACTATTTGGAGTAGAGTAAAAACAGGCGATATGGTACACAATACCCTAAACTATCAAATAGATGATGATATATTTACAGTTGCAGGACGAGCGAGTTGGATTCTTAAAAGGCTTTCTAAAAATGAGTACGGAATTATAAAACCCAATATGCCGAGCAAAGAAATTAAAGAGATAATAAATAGGTGGAATAAATGGTACAACACACTAATTAGAAAGTAAATTATGTATCAATAATAAAAGTAAACGTCACTTTAATCAAAGCATTTTAACAACTATTTACAAGCCAATCAAAATAATCTATACTTTTTTACTATTTTTGAGCAAAAAATAGCTGAATGAAACTAAAGCAGTATAAGATTATCAATACTTTATTAGGGTTAATTGTATTCGCCATTTCATTATGGCAATATGCTTCTACCGCAGAATCGGCAGGAAGTTTATGGGATTGCGGTGAGTTTATTTCTTGTGCCTACAAGTTGCAAATTGCTCACCCTCCTGGTGCACCTTTATTTTTGATGATGGGAAGGGTATTTTCCTTATTTGCATCAGATCCTTCACACGTTGCATTTATGATTAACCTTTTATCAGCAGTCATGTCGGCTGGAGCGGTTATGTTCTTATTTTGGATTATTACAATAATCGCAAAAAGAATTGTTGCACGCAATGAAGAAGATTTAACTACAGACAGAGTAATATCTATTATGGGCAGTGGTTTGGTTGGTGCTTTAGCTTGTTCATTTTCTGATTCAGTTTGGTTTTCGGCAGTTGAAGGCGAGGTTTATGCCGCATCATTATTTTTCATTTCTATCACTTTCTGGGCAGTCATGAAATGGGATGAAGAAGCAGATGAACCACACGCTAACAGATGGTTGGTCTTTGCAAGTTTTATGATAGGCTTATCTATTGGTGTTCACTTGCTTTCTTTATTAGTGATTCCAGCTGCTGCTTTAATCTATTATTTTAGAAAATATGAACCAAATATTAAAGGATTTATAATCGCTTTTATAGTAGGTTTCTTTGTATTAGGATTAGTACAAGTTGGTGTTGTATCTACAGCTCCATTAATAGCAAGTAAATTTGAATACTTTGCTGTAAATATTTTAAGATTACCTTTTAATTCAGGTTTAATTTTTGCTATTATCTTATTCTTTGGGATTTTAGTAGCCATTATACGTTATGCCAATAAAATCAAACATGCAGATATGCAATTATCTGCAATTTGTGCTTTAGTGATTTTTATTGGCTTCTCTTCTTATGCTATGGTTCCAATTCGTGCTACGGCATTTCCTCCAATCAATATGAACAACCCATCTGATGCCTATTCTCTTATTTCTTACTTAAACAGAGAGCAGTATGGCGAAAGACCATTGTTAAAAGGCCCAATGTTTGACGCTCAACCTTATGCTATTGATGAAAAAGGTGAAGTTCTTTATCCTAATAAGGAAACAAAAAAATATGAGGTTAAAGACATCAAGCGTGCTTATAAATATAAAGATGAGGAAATGTTATTTTTCCCCAGAATGGGACCAACAAATGATGGAGCAAATGCAAAACAACTGTTTCAATATTGGACAGATTTTCAAGGAACACCAACATTCAGCGATAATATAAGTTACTTTTTATCTTATCAAGTTGGCTATATGTATTGGCGATATTTTATGTGGAATTTTGCTGGACGACAAGATGATTATCAAGGAATGGCAGGTACACAAAAAATCAATGGCGATTGGCTTTCAGGCCTTTCATTTATAGACAATTCAAGATTAGGGTCTCAAGAAAATTTACCTTATCAAATTACCAATCAGAAAGCAAGAAATAAATTTTATTTACTGCCTTTAATTTTAGGATTAATTGGCTTAGTTTATATGGTTAATAGAAGCAAAGAATATGCTTTAGTTTTATTGCTCTTATTTTTAAATACTGGATTATTTTTAATAATTTATATTAATGAACCACCAAGAGAACCAAGAGAAAGAGATTATGCATTAGTGGGTTCATTTTATACCTTCTGTATATGGATAGGCTTTGCAGTATTGGCAGTTGCAGAATGGATACGTGAAAAATCTAAAGGACTAGCATTACCTGTAAGTATAGCTGTATCACTTTTATTCTTGGGCGTTCCTTATATTATGGGAAAAGAAGGTTGGAATGATCACAACAGACATAATAGATTTATGGCTAGAGATTTTGCCAGTAATTATTTAGAAAGTTGTCCGCCAAATGCGATTCTATTTACACAAGGCGATAATGATACTTACCCACTTTGGTATGCTCAAGAGGTTGAAGGTATCAGAACAGATGTAAGAATCGTAAATTTGAGTTTATTAGGTGTTGATTGGTATATTGACGGGTTATTTAGAGCAGAAAACAAATCTACTCCAATTCCTCTGCAAAAAGATTTTACGCCTGACAAATACAGAGGAAGTACAAGACAAGTGCTGTCTTATAATCCTCAATCGGGTTTTGCAGACCCAAATCAATATTATGATTTATCGAATATCCTTTCTTTTGTTTTGAGTGATGATATGAAATATAAAGCTCAAACTCAAGGTGGCGAAACCGTTAATTATTTTCCAAGTACTAAATTCAAATTAAAAGTAAATAAAGAAGCTGCTCTTAAAAATAATGTAGTACCTGATAAGTACAAAGACCTAATCACAGATGAAATAGTTTGGGATTTAGGAAAAGACAGAGTTATTATCTATGATTTAGCTGTTTTAGCAATGATTGCTGCTGAAGATTGGAGCAGACCTATTTGTTTTGCAAATACAGTAGAATCCTCCTATTATCAAGGTTTGGATAAATATATGATTCAAGAAGGATTGATTAATAGAATTGTTCCTGTAAAATTTGAAGAAAACCAACGTGGTTTTATGGCTATGAATACAGATAAAAATTTTGATTTAGTACAAAACAAATTCAAATATGGCGGATTAGGAGAAAGAGAAATGTTTGTTGATGAAAATTCCGCTAGGATTATGAATAGTCAAAAAAGTGTACATCTTTCAATAGCAGATGATTTAATTAGAAATGGAAAGAATGATGAAGCAATTAAAGTACTAGATAAAGCTAAAAAAGAATATCAGTATGTAAATGCTCCATATTACGCTCCGAATAATCGTTTCTTTAATATTTTAGCCATTCAATGGATAGATTTATATTATAGAGCTGGAAAGCCTGAAGGTGCGAAAGAAATCAAAGAATTATTTTTAAAAGATATGGCTGATTGTTTGAGATTCTATTCACTGCCAAATAATTCTTATGCTGAAAGATATGCTGATGAGAAAAAATCTGCTGAAGATATGATTCAAAGAATGCAATATTTAGCTATTAATTATAAGGATAATGATTTCATGAAGCAGTTGAATCAAGCTTTTCCAAATTATGTTCAGAGTCCAACAATAGAACCTAATATGGTTGCTCCGCAACAAATATTTAGATAATTTTTTAATCATTAAAAACAAAACATTATGTCATTACTAAAAGAATTTAAAGAGTTTGCACTCAAAGGCAATGTGATTGACTTAGCAGTTGCTGTTGTTATCGGTGGTGCATTTGGTAAAATAGTATCTTCACTAATAGAAGATATAATTACCCCAGTAATTTTAAATCCTGCACTAAAAGCCGCTGGTGTAGATCAGATTGCACAATTATCTGCTAATGGTATAAAATATGGTGTATTCCTATCTGCTGTAATCAATTTTATTGTAATTGCTTTCTCTATGTTTTTAGTAGTTAAATCTATCAATAAGATGAAGAAGGAAGAAAAGGAAGCTCCAGCTGTTGCACCTGAACCTACTAATGAAGAAAAACTACTTGGAGAAATTAGAGATTTATTAAAGAAATAAATTATTCTATAAATATTAAAACGGTCGGGATTATTTCCGACCGTTTTTATTTTAGTGCTTACGTTCCTGAAAATAATTATGCGTTATAGAATCCTCATACTCTCTGTGATAAATATAAGTTGGAGAATTCATCTTTAAGGTATTCTTTTTAGCACGAACTATCCTATCGAATAAATCTGCATCAGCACCAATATCAATTGTTCTAAAGCCTCCCAATTCAAATAGCACCTCTCTTTTTATAAAGAAAGTACCACCAATAACACAATCTGAAAGATGAATTTTCTTTCCTTTATTTCTCCTATCTGGCACAAACTCATCACCAATAACCTCTACTCCACCGTACAATAAATCAACCATTGGGTGTTGATTTATTATTTGACTTCTATATTGTAGGTGTTCCATTTTATAAGCGTCATCAGAATCTAAAAAGGTAATATACTCCCCGCATGACAAACTTATCCCTCTGTTTTTTGCTGACACTTCTCCTCTATTCTCTTGTTTGAAATAGTAAACAGATTGATTGATATTCAAATAGGGTTGAATAAGTTTTTCAGTATTATCTGTACTGCCATCGTCAATAACCAATAACTCCCAATTACTTTCAGTTTGTTGGATTACAGATAAGATAGCACGTTCAATATATTGCTCTCTATTATAAGTTGTTAAAACTATAGAGAACTTAGGAATAAAAGCACTCAAGGACAAGTTATTTATTGTATAACAATAATCTTAACTTTTAGTTTTAAAACTTATATTCAGTATCATAATTCTCTTCAACCGCATCGGTATTTCCTCCAACAGTACTATTATAAATATCAGTCTCTACTTCATCTCCAGAACATACATTTTTAGCCAATTCTGCATCAGAAGGGATAAAGAAATCCATATCTTTTTTGAGCTTTTTCAGTTTTGGATCATTATAGGCTTTATACATAAATTTTCCAAATATAGGCATTGCAGATGCTGCACCCATACCATTTCCTGTAGTCAAGAAGTGTAAGATTGGGTCATCGCAACCGACCCAAGCTCCAGCAACCAATTGTGGTGTAAATCCAATAAACCAACCATCGGTATTATTATTAGTTGTTCCTGTTTTTCCACAAATATTTTTAATGTCGCCCAATCCAAATCTACCTCTCAAGCTTCCACCTGTCCCGCCTGGACCAACTGGACCTTTTAACATATCAACCATTTTGTAGGCTATATTATCTGACAATACTTCTCGCATCTCTGTTGTAAAATTCTGAACTATATTACCATCTTTATCTTCAATTCTAACTAAGAATTGGGGCTTCGTACTAATTCCAGCATTTGGAAATGTACTATAAACAGTCATCATTTCTGACAATGTGATATCCGAAGCTCCTAATGAAATTGGTGCATACGGTGGCAAGTCTGATACGATACCCATCTTTCTGGACATATCTATAATTGCAGAGACTCCAAATTTTAATGTAATATAAGCAGCCACTTGGTTATCCGATTTGGTTAATGCATGCTTCAAGGTTTGTGGACCTCCACTTCCGCCTCTTGGACTCCAATTTCCAATCGTTACTTTTCCTGGCGTAACAACCATACAAGGCGACCATCCATTATCAACTGCCAATGCATATACAATTGGCTTGAAAGTTGAGCCTACTTGTCTTTGCGTATTGCAATGATCTACTTTAAAATAATTAAAATTAGGACCACCAACCCAAGCTTTTACATATCCAGTATTTGGCTCCATTACCATAAATCCTACTTGCAGAAAAGACTTATAATATCTAACAGAATCATAAGGTGTAAAGGTAGTATCCTTCATTCCGTTGTAGGAAAATACCGTCATTTTATTCTTCTGAGTTTTAAAAACTTCTAATATTGCATCATCACTCATCCCTTCCGCTTTCATATTTCTCCAACGTGGTGTATTCTTACAAGCTGATAATAATATCTTTTGTCCCAATTCTTTTTTCCATGGATTCCAACCACTTCTAAATTGTGCATCTATAATTTTCTGATGATTTCTTAAATGCTCAACAGTTGCCTCTTCAGCATGTTTTTGCATTCTTGTATCTAAGGTAGTGTAGATTTTCAATCCATCTGTATAAATATTATAGGAAGTTCCATCTGGTTTCTTATTTTCTTTAGCCCATTTTTTTAAATACTCTGCTAATGTCTGTCTAAAATAAGGTGCCAAACCATCACTCGCAGATTCAGGATGAAAATTCAACTCAATTGGTTTCATCAATAATTCTGATAGTTGTGCATTAGAAATATGCCCATTATCCCGCATTAATCTAAGTACAATAGACCTTCTTTCTTCACATCTTTTTCTAAATGTTTCATTTCTATTTGGATTATATAAAGATGGATTTTGTAACATCCCAACAAACATTGCAGCTTCCTCAATATTCAAATCTTTAGGTTGCTTATTAAAATAAATCCTTGATGCACTTTCTATACCTATGGCATTATTTACAAAATCAAATGTATTAAAATACATGGCAATGATCTCTTCTTTGGTATATCTTCGTTCCAACATTACAGCAATAACATATTCTTTAGCTTTTTGAATTACTCTAGTGATAATTCCACCGCCTCTTTTATGAAACATATTTTTGGCTAATTGTTGTGTAATGGTACTTCCTCCACCATCTTGTCCAAGTGTAAAAACCGCTTTAAATGTTCTAAAAATATCAATTCCAGAATGTTCATAAAAGCGTTTATCCTCTGTTGAGATGAGTGCTTTTTCCAACCAAGGCGATAATTGATCAAAAGAAACATTACTTCTATTATTCACATAAAATTTACCTATCAAAACAGAATCTGCAGAATAGATTTCTGATGCTAAGTTTGAATTTGGGTTTTCTATTTCTTCAAAAGATGGTAATTTACCAAACAATCCGATTCTAATCAGAAGAAAAAATAAAAAAACAAAACCTAAACCGGCAAAAAAGAATTTCCAAATTATCTTTGGACTTATATTAAAATTACTCATTATTTATATATTTCTTAGTAAAAAACTGTTCATAAGTATCTAAATCTTTAAAAGATTTTATCTTTTTAAAATTATCCGTTGATATAACATAATAGCTCACAGAATTTGCTTTTTCATTAAATAATTTCTGTTTATCTATATTCAAATTCAATAATAATTTACTAACGATTTCCATATCATCAAATCGTTTCAATGTAATTAGCGCTTCTCCTTTTTCAAAGAAAACTGGGTTCACTTTTACTTTTTGATTTGATGCTTTTGACTCACAATATCCTTGTAAATCGCTTACGACTTGTTGCAATTTAAAATAGGAATCATTCAGGCGTACAACAATCATAAAATCACTAGTATCCATATTAAATTCAATCTGCTCTATATTGGTTGTATCTGATTTTTGTGGTGTTATTATCATTTCTTGTACTGTTTTGGTCGAATCTTCTAATCCATTTTCAAATTGTATCAATGCAATTAAATATTCTTGAGCTTTCTTTTTTACTTCTGTATTTGGGTACTTCAAAACAATATCTGACAAGGCCAATTTGTATTTTTTAAATACTTTCTGTTTACCATAAACCATCGCCTCTAAAAAATCAATTTTTGCCATTTCTTCATCTGGCATTTTGCTCTTTTGGGCTAATTTTTTATTATTCAAAACGGTTTCAAAATCATCATTAAGATAAGCTTGATAAGTTTGTGCATACAAAGCCTCGTTTTGATTTTGCGTTGGTGTTGTCTCTTGTACTTTTTGTGGTTGTTCTTGCAGCTTTGCAGCGACATCACTCAATGGATAATTTTCTAAAATATAGTTCTTTTCTTTTGATGCCAATCCTTTTAAATCTTGTTCCAAATAAATGAGGTATTGGTAATAATGTGCTATTGCATCAAACTCACTATTTGGGAATCGTCTTATCAATTCATCAAAAGCTTGTTTTGCTTTAGGTATATTTTGTAGTTTATTTTTAAAAACAACACCGATATTAAACAAAGCATTCGCAATTTTTTTATCAGAAGCTATAAAATCTTCAGGAGTTTTAGGTATATCAACTTTTGTTTCTTTAGTCGGCTGTTTGCTATTTTTATCTGTACTTAAATTTTCATTTTCTGCTGGTACATTTTCTGTAGTATTTTCGCCATCTTCAGTATCAAAAATAGATTTGCTACTTCTACGCCAGTTAATTTCAAATGGTCGATTTCCCCAAACTGCTTTGAATTGATTATACCCTTTTGATTTTAATTCGTCGTTATAAAAGTACCACAAACCATTAGATGAATAATTTTGAGGTGTAAATCCAGCACTTAAATCTACATTTCCGCCACCAACATTGTCTTCTATTGAAATTCTACTTTTTTTCTTATTTATCTTTTCTTTTTCTGCTTCCTTTTCAGCTAAAAACTGGGCCAACTCTTTTGGCGACATTTTTCCTAAGCGTTGTAAACTATCTTGAACACTTACAATTTCTCTATTCTTGGCTAATTCATCTAATACGCTTTGTCTTGTAATTGCTTCTGGGTATTCAAAATTTTCTTTTGGAATAAATGCCACAGCACTATCATAATTTAATTTTGCTACTGCATACTTTTCTGTATCAAAATTTATTTTTCCCATCAACAAATAGGATAAGCCTTTTTGTATGGAATTTGAAGTACTCAATTTTACAGATTTATCTAAATAGATTAATGCTTGAGCTGTATCTTTATTATTATTTAAAGCATAATTTGCCAGCTCATAATAAACTTCATCTGCTTGGTCTTTATTCTTGCCAAATCGTACAAGTTTAGCCAACATTTTTTCAATATTAGCATCTGACAAACCTGGGTATTTTGCAAAAATATCTGCCATTTTTAATTTGGAATAAAAGGCAAATTTATCATCATTTGTATGCTTGATATTTTTTACAAAATAATCTACGGCATCTGCTGGTTGGTCATTCTGTTTATATAACTGAGCTAATAAAAATTCATAATAGGCTTTTTCTTGTTTCTTTTTAATGAATGGCATTGCATTTTCCAATTCTTCAATTGTCAATGGAATATTTTTACTATTCAATTGATAATAAGCACTTATTAAAAAAATATCTTTTTTCTGATTTGTTGTTAATTTACGAAGTGCTTTTGCATAAGCAATCATACTCTGTGCATCGGCATATCTATTCATATCAATCAAGCTTCGAGCCATCCAGACCAATGCTTCTGGGCGACTTTTCTTATGTTTAATCTTTTCCCAAAATGTCAATTTATCCCATTTTGCATCTTCCTTTTTAGACAAATCAGCCAAAGGATTCTCATCTTTCCTATTTTGTGTTGTATCAATATAATAAGGATTTTTTATCCATTCATCATCTAACAAAATATAAGGTTGATTCTTATTTTGCTCTTGTTTCTTTTGAATTTGTACTTCTTGTTGCTTTTGTTTTATTGCAGTTGAATCAATAGGTGTTGATGATTTTTTTACTTTTGCCAATAGTTCCGGTGGGATTTTCTTTCCCTTTTTCTGAAGTGCAATTATTTTTTTCTTTGCCTTAATAATTTCTTCTATAGATTTTTTCTTATTAGCAATAGCTTCTGCTTGTTTTTGCTTTAGCTCATCAGCTTTTTTAGCAGCATCTTTCTTTTGTTGGCTCAGTTTTAGTTCAATTATTTTCTGATTTTCTCCCGCTTTTTTCTTAATTTCTTTTTGTCTTTTTTGTAGGTATTTCAATCTTGCCTTATTGGATAAACCAACTTGTGCATTCATTTTTTCAGGCTTCATTGTGGTAACAATGTATTGAAATGTAATTAAAGAAGTATCAATTTTATTTTGAAAATATTGAGCTTTTCCTAGTAACAAATAAGCATTATCTCGCCATCGACCATAATTCCTGATTTGAAGAACAATACCCATTTTTTTCTCAATCTGTTGCAATTCCGAAGTATAACTCTTTAAGTTATCTTTATTCGCCCAATAGAAAGGTATTTCTTTTGAGAAATCAATTTTGAAATTTAGAGCATTCTGTCTTAAAAGTTCTTTGTATCGTTCATTGGCATTAAAATACCAATTATTTCTTGTGGTTAAATCGCCCCATGCTTTCTGAATCAGTGTAGCTTTCTTATATTGACTAGGCTGTTTTTTTTTGCCTTTTCCAAAACTTTGCTGAGGCAAAAAGAAAGTGCATAAAAAGACAATTATATATATAGATTTTCTAATCAACATTTTTAGTTTAAAACAATACGCAATTTCCAAAATTTATTTCACTTAATAAAGCAATTTGATATTATTAATAAATAATAAAACTAATAAATGTTAAAAATAAAATGCTACTGAAAATCAAATTTCTATATTTCTGTTTATTCTATTATCTTTAATACAAACAAATAGATATGAAAAAAACGTTCCTAATTCTATTTACTATTTCAGTAGGTTTAGTTTCTTGTACCAATAATCAGAAAATAAAAACCGATCCTTTAGTAGAAGCAATTGATACCACCATTGCAGCAGATGATGACTTTTTTATGTTTGCCAATGGAAAATGGATAAAAGAACATCCAATTCCTGATGCTTATTCTAATTGGGGAATTGGAAATTTAGTACAAGAGCAAATTTGGGAACAACTCAAAAAAACAAATGAAAATGCTCAGAAAAGAGCAAACAATACTACTGAACAAAAAATAGGCGATTTCTATACGTCTGCTATGGATACCAATACAATTGAAAAAAATGGCTTAAAAGATTTACAACCTGAACTCGATAGAATTAATAAAATCTCAAATTTAAAAGATTTAACAGAAGCTGTAGCTTATTTTAATACCATTGGGGTTCCTTTATTCTTTGATTTTGGTATCTATCAAGACTTGATGAACAGCGATAAAAATATTATTTATTTGTATCAAGGTGGCTTAGGCTTGCCTAATCGGGATTATTATTTCAATACTGACCAAAGAACTTCAGAAATCCGAAAAGAATATCAAAATAATTTTATCAAAAACATATTTACGTTCTCCACAGATAAAACAACTGAATTTAATTTTTCAGCAGATGCTATTTTTAAATTAGAGGAAAAAATGGCAAAAAGCTCAAGAAAATTGGAAGATTTAAGAGATGCTTACGCCAATTATAACAAAAAGTCAATACGAGATTTACAAAAACTAACTCCAAATTTTGATTGGAATCTTTATTTCAAAGAATTAAATATCCAAAATATAGAGAGTGTAATTGTAGGACAGCCTGAGTTTTTTGTTGCTTTAAATAATTTACTACAAGAACAAAATTTGAAAACATTAAAGAATTATATGCAATATCATTTAATTGCAAACTATGCTCCATATTTGAATAAAGCAATTGATGAGGTTGATTTTAATTTTTATTCTAAATTAATAAAAGGAAAAAAAGAGCAATTACCACGATGGAAACGTGCTTTGATTTGGGAAGAAGATGCTATGGGTGAGGAACTTGGTAAATTATATGTTAAAGAAAATTTCTCAGAAACTGCAAAGAAAAGATACATTGATATTGTAAAAAATGTGATGACAGCTTACGAAAAAAGAATCAAACTATTGAGTTGGATGAGCGATAGCACGAAACAAAAAGCGATAGAAAAACTACACAGTATTACTTACAAAGTTGGCTATCCAGATAAATGGAAAGATTTTTCAAAATTAGAAATTTCAAAAAACAGCTTGGTGCAAAATCAAAAAAATATTTCTAAGTTTTGGTTAGATGATGCAATAAATAAATTAGGCAAACCAGTTGATAAAAGTATTTGGGAAATGACACCACAAACTTATAATGCCTACTACAATCCAAGTAATAATGAGATAGTTTTGCCAGCCGCAATTTTTACTGTTCCTGGATATAAGGATTATCAACTAGATGATGCTTTAGTTTATGGTTATGCAGGTGCATCTACAATTGGACACGAAATCACACACGGCTTTGATGATGAAGGTAAAGAATTTGACAATAAAGGCAACTTAAATAAATGGTGGACAGCAACAGACGACAAAATGTTTGAAGAAAAAACAAAAGCTTATGTCAATGTTTTTGATAATCTGAAAGTTTTAGACAGTTTAAAAGTAAATGGTTCTGCTACATTAGGAGAAAATATTGCGGATTTAGGTGGCATTGCAATTGCTTTAGACGCTTTTAAGCAAACAAAACAGTATAAAGAAAATCAGTTAATAGATGGTTATACACCATTACAAAGATTCTTTTTAGGTTATGCTTTAGGCTGGAGAATGCACATGCGTAATGAAGAAATTGCGAATAGAGTTTTGACAGATGTTCATGCTTTATATTTCCATCGTGTAAATATTCCCTTTTCTCATACACCAGAATTTTATGATGCTTTTAATATCAAACCAGATAGTAAAATGTATGTCGCACCGGATAAACGTGTAAGAATTTGGTAGAAGAACAAGAAATAAAATGTCCAAATTGTGGTTCTAATCAAATAAAAACTGAGTTTGGTGAAGTAAGGGTTTGTTTAAATTGTAATCATAAATTTAATGTACATCTTGTACAAAAAAACTCACCCAAAATTATTTTAATTGGTATTCTCTTTATTGTTGGATTGATTGCTATTATTCAATACACTATCCCAAAGTTTGATGAGCAAAAGGCTATGGAAGAATTAATGCAACAACAAACTCAAACTTCTCAAAAAAACGAATCCTCTAAGCGAAAAATTATTACTGAAAAAATTGAATTTATCCATAATAATAAAATTTGGAAAAGTAGAATTGATGCAAATTCTGATTTAATTACAATTTCACTTCAAATCATTGATGCCGATAATAAAAAAATTGACGATGAAATTGCTTTAGATGTAATTCAAGTAAAAGAAGACAATCCTTATGATTTAGTTACTGTACCACTTGAAAAAAGTTTATTTGCTATCATAAATCAAAATAAAATTATTGAAATTAACATTGCTTCAAAAGAAATTGTTGCTAAAAACAATGCCTTTATTGCTAAATATAAAGAACTAAAAAATGGCATACAGAAAATAGAATATTCCAAAGCGATGCAAGCCATTATATTTCAAAATTTAGATGGTGCAACATTCTATTACTTTCCTAAAACACAACTTTTTGTCTCGAACATAGAATTAACTCAATTGAGAAAAATGGAACAAACTGGCGACAATTGGAAGTTTGAGAAGAAATACATCATTTCAAATGGAAAATTATTTGCCATTACTAAAAAAGTACAACAATATACGATGGAATTATCAAGCTCTGATATCCAAACAATTTTGGAAGGTGCTGATTGGATGAAAAAAAATTATGCCATAGTTGCTATTGAGCCTAATTTAAAAGATGTAGATTTTAGCAATTCTGAAATTTTATACAGCAACGAAACTGAATTTGTTTGTGTAAATGAGCCAAAAATGAAGTTATTTATTATAATATAAAAACAACAAAACTTGGCGTAGAAAAATTGATGGCATTCAAAACGAACAACTCAAACAACTATTTCAGGCAATGACATTTTGATTTATCATTCCAAAAATGCTTACGCTTTTGATAAAAGTGATGGTAATTTAATTTGGAAATATTAAGCGTCTATTCTTTATTTTCTTGACGATTCAGCTCATCATCTAATTCCTTTTCCATTGATTTCAAGGCATCTTCATTGATGGTGATATCCATAGTATTCTCAGCATCTTTCATATCTTCAGACTTCTGCTTTTTTTGTTCTTTAATTTCTAGACGCTTTTGTTTGCGTTCCGTTATTTTCTGTTCATAAGCATCTTTCTTTACTTTTTTTTGTTCTTCTCTCGCCGCTTTTTCTTCTGCTGTTAATTCTCCAATAATTCTCAATTGATGCGATTTAATTTCAAAAACATCATCGACAGGAATATCTACTACAAACCAAAAAACTTTAATTTTTGCAATACCTACACTTCTCATTTTAATTGACAAGGTCAATAATTTAGAAATTAAATTAAAAAGAGCTGTAATATTACTAATCTGAGTATGTGTTGTAAAAATAGCCGACTGATGCCCTTTTATTTTCTGTACTTTATCATAATGCAAAGCACCAATTTTGAGTTCTGCTGTATTAATAATATCCGTCTTAATTTCTAAAACTTTTATAGGCAAAAAAAACGAATTGCTTATTTTTATATCTGTTTCCAAATCAACATAAGTTAAATTAATTGCTTTTGTTCGAACTTCAAGAATATCTATAGTTCTATTCTCAATTGCTTTCTTTACAATAAAATCAACTATTTTATGTCTTATATTTTGGATTAATCCCACTATTTCTATGCATTTTTCAGATCAAAGTTAAAAAAAATGCATCTAATCCAACTTAGTATTTCATTTTATGATAATATTTAACCTTAGTATAGAAAAAGCATAATAATTATTTTTGTTTAAAATTAGTTCTTATGTTACAAACTTCAGATACTTTAAATAGAATGTCGGAATCGGCAACTATCAAAATGGCACAATTAAGTAGAGAATTAGCTGCAAAAGGTGTTCACGTAATTTCTCTTTCTCTTGGAGAACCAGATTTTCAGACACCAAAACATATAAAAGAAGCCATGAAAACTGCTATTGATAGTGGCAAGTACGATTCATATTCTCCAATTTCTGGTTATGCAGATTTAAAACAAGCAATTTGCGATAAATTAAAGAGAGATAATAACTTAGACTATAAACCAGAAAATATCGTTGTATCAACAGGTGCGAAACAATCATTAGCTAATGTTTTTGTTGCTTTTTTAAATGAAGGTGATGAAGTTATTATTCCAGCACCATTTTGGGTTTCTTATCCTGAACAAGTAAAAATGTGTAATGCTACTCCTATTTATATTTCTACTAATGTTGATGCAGAATTTAAAATTACCGCTGAACAATTAGAAAATGCAATTACACCTAAAACTAAATTTTTAGTGTATTCATCGCCAAGCAATCCTACAGGCTCTGTTTATACTAGAGAAGAAATTGAAAGTTTTGTGAAAGTATTAGAAAGACATCCTCAAGTTTATATTGTTTCTGATGAAATTTATGAACATATCAATTATGTAGGCAAACACGTTTCAATTGCAGAATTTCCAAGTATTAAAGATAGAGTAATCCTTGTAAATGGACAAGCAAAAGGTTATGCTATGACAGGTGCAAGAATCGGTTATATTGCTGCTCCTGCATACATTGCAAAAGCTTGCGATAAATTACAAGGTCAAATTACTTCAGGTACAAATTCTATTGCTCAAAGAGGTACAATTGAAGCACTTTTGGGCGACCAAGAACCAACTTATGCAATGCGTGAAGCTTTTAAGAAAAGAAGAGATTTAGTGTTGAGTATATTAAACACAATTCCAAATATAAAATGTAATATTCCAACAGGAGCATTTTATGTTTTCCCTGATGTAAGTGCCTATTTCGGAAAAACTTTTGAAGGCGAAGTATTGAAAGATGCCGATGATTTATGTTTATATTTACTAAACGTAGGTCATGTAGCCGCAGTTTCAGGAAGTGGCTTTGGAGCACCTGAATGTATTCGTTTTTCTTATGCTGCTTCTGAGGAAAACTTAAAAGAAGCATTTACTAGAGTAAAAAATGCATTAGAAAAACTATCGTAAGATTTACAAATTATTTATAAAAAATGAGAGCCTTAGAGCTCTCATTTTTATTTATTTCTCCGCTAAGTTTTTCAATTTAGACAACATCGAAAAGGGCGTATCTACTGCTGCAGAATTGGCTAATCCTGAAGGAATATTCCCACCAGTCAAACTATAAGCTTGATGTATTACTTCAGTTGAATTACCTTTAGGAATAAACTTCCAATAGCCTTTCATCTCTGGTACTCTTACATAATCACTATTAATAGGCACAAGATTGGGAGCTGCTTCTAATTCAAAAGTCGCAATCCCAGTTTTTGAATCTTTAGTTAGCTTATAATGAGTTACAACATCTCTATCTTTCACAATTGGGGCATTCACAATCATATAAGTATAAAAATCATCATCGCTATTTTTTTTTACTACTTTAACACTTCCCGGTTGTGCTTTATACAAAAATTGATCATGCAATTTTGTATTCTTAAAAATTTCCACCAATTCATCAACCGTTGCATTGATAATGGTTATACCTTTATACTCTTTTAAGCTAGAATTTGACCTCTTCCTTGTCCAAACTTTTATTCCGTTTTTATCTCTTTCTAAAGCCCATTCGTTCTGAGCTTGTACGTTGCCTAATATACTCATCACTAATATACTAAATATAAAATACTTCATCTATCTCGTTTTTTTAATTTGTATGCAAAATACGGACCATTTTTAATTTGTAAAAGCATATATTTTTTAATAATTTTGTATTTAACATTTTTTTATATTGATATGAAAGTAATTAAAATAATTTTAGGTTTTTTGTTGATGATTATTTTATCAAAATCGTTTGCACAAGGCTATTTAGGTGTTTTGGTTAAAGATTATGACCACTCTGGAATTAAAGGTGCTGTTGTTCTCAATATTTTAGATGATGGAGCAGCTAAAAATAGTGGGCTAAAAGAAAATGATATTATCGCTCAACTTGATAATGACTCAGTTACGAATAAATCAGACTTAGTCAGCTTATTAAATAAAAAGAAATGGGGTGATAAAATTCATTTACAATATTATAGAAATAGTAGCTTAAACAAAATGGATATCATTTTAGGATATAAAAAAAATACGAAAACATATAATGTTCATAAACAAATAATTGACAAAAATCAACATTGGGTTTTTGATGATGATAATACCGTTGTTGTTTTTGATGAAACAAATAACCCAATCTCCATTAATAAAAAGGGAAATGATTGTTTATTAGATACTTGGTATATTCAAAAAAATTATAAAGACGATGAAATACCACAATGTTATTTGGATTTGGAAGATAAACTATTTACAATTAAAAGAATTAAGGAAAGCCAAGAGAAAAGAAAAATAAACACAGATGATATTGTTTATATTAAAACCTTAACCGAAGCAGAGCAATCAGAAAATAAAAAAGTAGATATCGAAAAACCTATTTTAGATTTTCATACTTTTGGAATTTCACCAAACCCAAGTGATGGCTTATTTACGATAACTATAGCTACAAAATCCATAGCATCTTTTGATATTAAAATATTGAATACATCAGGCTTAGTTATTTACGAAACTAAAGTATCAAGCTCTGGAGTAACACTTATAAAACAATTTGATTTAAGAACACTTTCAAAAGGAATGTATTTAATACAATTATCGGACATTAGTAATGAATTTAATGTAATAGCAAAAAAAATTATCCTTAAATAAAAAAATTGGCTAAAATTGGTTCAAATATTGAGAAAGCTGCAGACTGGCTTAAGAAAGGAAGTGTCGTTTCCATTCCTACAGAAACTGTTTATGGCTTAGCTGCAAATGCTTTAAATGAAACCGCCGTTTTACAAATCTTTGACATTAAAAAACGTCCATCGTTTGACCCTTTAATTGTGCATATAGCCTCCATTAATGAAATTGAAAAATATACCTTATCATTCCCTCATACATTAAAACCTTTGGCAGATTTATATATGCCTGGTCCATTGACCTTATTATTGCCAAAAAAATCAATTATCCCTGACTTAGTAACTTCTGGCTTAGACCAAGTTGCCATTAGAATTCCAAAACATCCACTTACATTAGCGTTATTATCCTCTTTAGATTTTCCATTGGCGGCACCTAGTGCCAATCCTTTTGGATATATCAGCCCAACAAGTACCGCTCACGTCAATCAACAATTAGGCAAACAAATTCCTTATATACTTGATGGCGGAGATTGTTCTATCGGGATAGAATCAACCATTATTGGAGTCGAAAATGATGAAATAATTTTATATCGATTAGGCGGACTTTCTTTGAATGCTATTGAATCTGTTGTAGGAAAAGTACAAATTAATATCAATCAATCCTCAAATCCAAAATCACCTGGACAAATCAAAAGTCATTATGCACCAAAAAAGCCATTTTATATTGGAGATATCCAAGAATTGATATATCAATTTCGTGATAAAAAAGTAGGAATAATTAGTTTCGGCAAAAACGCCAATTTTAAACAGCAAAATATAGTTGAATATAACTTATCTTTAGTTGGAGATACTTATGAAGCCGCACAAAATCTTTTTGGCACAATGCGGATTTTAGACAATAGTGCTATTGATATAATTGTTACAGATTACTTGCCTGAAACAGGTTTGGGATTAGCAATTAATGATAGGCTACAACGAGCAGCTGCGAAATAATTGATTTTAGATAAATATTTAGTATGTTTTCCAATAACTTAATATTCAATTAAATTAAAATTCCATTTAATATTTATAAATTGTTTGCTTTATTTTAAAATAGATATAAGCAATGTCGAAAGAAGAAGTCTCGGAATTAAAATATCAAGCTCCAGAAACAAAATATTTTAAATCAAAAGAAGAATTTAATGAATCAGTAGCCAAAGATTTTATAGAATATGCAAACCGTTCATTAAAAAAAGGAGAAAAATTTCTTATTGGAATGTCGCATGGAAAATCGCCATCTGGTGCTTATAAATATGTTGTAAAGCATTTTGATAAAATTATCCATCCACACAATTTGTACTTCACATTTGTAAATTCTCCGCTTAAAAGTCAAGAATCAGTAGAGCTAGATACAATGGATGCTCGTTCGTTCATTAAAACTTTACTAAAATTAGGATTGATAAAAATCGAACAAGTTTTAGGAAAGCGATTTGTAGAAGCAGAAATCGAACAGTATATGCTTGATTTTAATCAAACCGTCCAAAAATTCTTAGATGAAAACAATAAGGAAGGTTTAGATTATGCCATGATTACTTCTAATCCAAAAGGAAGGATTGCAGGCATTGAACGAAAATCAAAAGCCTTTGAATCCAACGAAATCACTACTATTGTTACAATTGATAAAGAAAAAGAATTAACGTGCACACCTAGTTTTTTATTAAAAACAAAACGCATTGCATTCTTAGCTACAAAAGCCGATAAAAGAAGACCATTAGCGTGGCTGTATAGCACCGATGGACAAGCAAATGAAAGTCCTAGTTTTATTAGATTTATCGATACTAATAAACAAAAAATTACTGTTTTTGTTGATGACAAAGCATTGACTTGGCCACAAATCGAGATTTATAGAGAAACACCTTATGGCGTTACAACTATACGTTTAGATACAACTTATCCTTACAAAGAAAATACTAAAGAGAAATTGCCAGTATTGATTATGGTGCATGGTTTCTTAGGTTTAAATTCTTTTGATGGCTTATTGACAAAACTACCTACCACAAAATATATTGCAGCTGCTATGCATTATGGTACAATACCTGATGATTTACCTGTTAAAGAATATTCCAATCATGTAATGTTGAATATTGATGCCGTAATTCAATATTTTGGCTCAAAAGGACATCCTGTTTATTTATTTGACCATTCTATGGGTAATACCTATTTCTTAATGATGGATAGAGAATATGATAATTTAGTGGGTGTAAAAAAATATCTAAAAGGAAGAATTGGTGCCAATCCCTTCTTTGGCGAAGAAGTAAAACATGCTATTTTGGGTTTCATGGATTATGTAATCATTCCCTCCATGAAATTTGTGAATGCTCCAATTGAAACTTCTTTTTTAGCGATGTTCCGTAGAGTTGTTCCCCTAGATAGTAAATTTGGCGTTCGCAAAAGAGCTATGAATTTAGCGAGTATGGTAATTGGGAAAGAACATACAGAAAATAGTGCGATTTGGAGTGCGATTAAAGCAAGATTGCTATATCAAATGGGGAATTTAGATTCTGTTCCTGAATTAAATCGTATTCCAATTGAAAAAGCAATGAATAGAATTCCACCAAAGATATTTGCAATTCAAAGTAGTTCAGCATTAAGAGAATCTAAAAAATTCGATAAACAGGTAGGCTTAACCAATACATTAAAACATCATCTTCCAGTAATGATACTTAAAAGCGAGTTAGATGGTGTAGCTAAATATGTTCCAAGATTATATGAATCAGAAAATGTAAAAGTAGTTGATGTTACGAATGGTTCTGAACATGATTTTTTTAGAGAGCATTTATACCACATGGTTGAGCCTATTCATACCTCACAATTAATCAGTGAATTTATTGATGAAATAGAAGCAAATAATAAAAAAACTTAGATTACTCTAAATATTGAAGCTTTTAATTTTTCTTTGATAAATGGTCTAAATATTATAGCTTTATACATTGATTTCAGATGAAGCACGAACGTTATTATTATAACCCAAAAACTCTTCGATACGAAAAGTACAAACTTACAGTTGTCCAGCGAGTTGTTAGGGTTATTGGATTTTTTACTTCTGCTTTCTTTTTTGGCTTTTTAGCAATGATATTGGGTTACAATTTTTTTGAAACACCACAACAAAAAACAGATAGCTTAAAAATAAAATCTATTCAAGATAGGTACGATATTTTAGGAAAAAGGGTTGATGTATTAGCTTCATTAATCAATGAATTGGGAAAAAAAGACGACAATATTTATAGAGCAATTTTTGAGGCAGATCCTTTACCTAACGAATTAAGACAAAAGCAAATCAATCGTTCTAAAGCGTATGATGAGTTAAAAAACATACCTGAAGGTAAAATTGTAGCACAAACATTGGCAAAAATTGAAGATTTAGAAAAGAAAATTTATATTCAATCTAAATCGTACAGTGAACTTACCCAATTAATCAATAATAAAGAGAAATTATTGGCTGCCATTCCTGCTATTCAGCCTGTTGCCAACAAAGACTTAAAACGTATTGCTTCAGGTTTTGGTTATCGTATAGACCCAGTTTATAAAACGACAAGATTTCATGCTGGTTTAGATTTTTCTGCTCCAACTGGAACTCCTGTTTATGCTACTGGTGATGGCATAGTGGAGAAAGCAGGCTCAGAAGGTGATGGCTATGGATATAAAGTAATAATCAATCATGGTTATGGTTATCGGACATTATACGGACACAATAGCAAAGTCTTAGTAAAAGTTGGGCAAGTTGTAAATCGAGGCGAAACGATTGCATTGGTGGGTAGTACAGGAAAAAGTACTGGTCCACATTGCCATTATGAGGTTTGGAAAAATGGTCAGAAAATTAATCCTATCAATTTCTTCTTTAACGATTTGACGCCAATGCAATATGATGAAATTCTAAAAATTGCAGAAACTAGCAATCAATCTTTTGATTAAAAAAACTATCGAAATTTATTGATAAGCTATTATCAAAACTAAAATTTATATTTTATTAACAGCATAAAAGTACTTTAATACTTTTATATAAAAATTTGTATGTATATTTGTATTGAAATTTGATAATTAATCTTTAAATTAAGCAATATGCAAACAATAAATGCACCAATAATCAATGTTCAAGAAATAGAACCAAAGCTTCGTCATCTAACTATTTTCCAAACATTTGACAAACTAAATCCTGGAGAGTATTTGATTATCCATAATAATCATGACCCAAAACCTGTTTTTTATCAATTACAAGAAATTAGAGGCAATGTTTTTGATTGGGTATATTTACAAGCTGGTCCAGAATGGTGGGATATCAAAGTTACTAAACATGAAAACGCTCCAAAACCTGCTGTTATTATTAATGAAAAAGGGGAAATTGAAATTACTGTACCTGCTTTAGAACCAAGATTAAAACACGAAACGATATTTTTTGCATTCGAAAAATTAGGTTCTGGTAAAACTATGATAATTCATAACGACCATGACCCAAAACCTGTTTATTACCAATTACAAAGTATGCACGGCGATATTTTTACTTGGGATTATATTACAGAAGGTCCAGAATGGTGGCAAATAAGAGTAACCAAAAAAGCATCTGCTCAACCAAATCCATATATCAATGACAAAGGTGAAGTTGTAATTAATGTTCCTGCTTTAGAACCAAGTCAAAAGCACCCAACAATATTTAATACTTTTGAGCGATTAATTCCTGGAAAAACATTAATTATCCATAACGACCACGATCCACGACCATTACACTATCATTTACAAAATATGCATGGCGATACTTTTTCTTGGGAATATTTGCAAGAATGTCCAGAATGGTGGGATGTGAAAATTATAAAAAAACAGATAGAAGAAAATAATGGAGAACCAAACTATCTAAAAGTTGGAAAAAATCCATCTAATCAAAAGGAAACGACTATCACTATTCCATTGATAGAACCAAAACTAAAACATGCAACTATTTTTAAAGTTTTCGACACATTGGAAGTAGGAGAAAGTTTAGTCATTCATAATGATCACGACCCAAAACCAGTTTATTATCAACTATTAGGTGAACGTGGCGAGACTTTCACTTGGGAATATTTAGAACAAGGTCCGCAATGGTGGGATATTAGAGTTACTAAGAAAGGCTCTGAAAATGATGAAACGATTGGCGAAATCGTTGCTAAAGACATTAGAAAAGCTGAAGTACTAAAAAAATTTGGAATAGACTTTTGTTGTGGTGGAAATAAAACAGTTCGACAAGTTTGTACTGAAAAAGGAATTGATGCCAATTTAGTTGAACAAGCATTGCAACAACCTATTCAAAATCTAACAGGAAATAATCATAATTATAATGAATGGAATATTGATTTTTTAGCTGATTATATTGTAAATGTACACCATAGTTACGTAAGAAAATATCTACCTGAAATAGTTGGATATGCTGCAAAAGTTGCAAAAGTACACGGACCAAATCATGCAGAATTAGCATCAATTAATGACTTGGTGGCAAAAATAAATACTGAATTATTAAAACATTTGAAAGAAGAAGAAGGTGTGTTATTCCCTTTGATAAAAAAAATAGTACAAGCTAAGCATTCAAATACAAAATTAGATAGTACAAATAATTTTGCACAAGTTTTAGAAGAACTAGAAAAAGAACACGAACAAGTTGGCGAGATGGTAGATAAAATTAGAATATTAAGTAATGAATTTGCTATTCCTGAAGACGCTTGCACTAGTTATAAATTATTGTACAAAATGCTACAAGATTTTGAAGATGACTTACATATTCACATCCATTTAGAAAATAACATTCTCTTTCCAAAAGCAATTGCAATAGAAAAAGAATTGGGATAAGCTATATTTAAAAATAATATTATGAATTTTACAGAAGTGCATAAGAATAAAAATTATAAAGTAACAGAAGTATTTTTGGAGTTCGGCGAAAAAATGCCTTTACATCAAGCAACTTCTAATGCATTTGTAATTTGTAGAAATGGAAAAAGCAAACTTACTTTTTCTGATAAAACTTTGGTGCTTAGTCAAGGCGAATCCATATTAATTCAAGCTAACGACCCACACGAATTGGAAGTATTGGAAAATTTTAGTGCATCAATTATTATGGAACCAGATGCTAAAATAGATTTTTTGTAGTATTATAGTAGAATGATTGCTAAGCAATAATACTTTTATTTATGTTAATTAATGAACAAACCAAAATAGCCACATTGATAAAGCATCACCCAGATGCTTTAGAAACTATCGTAACTTTAAGTCCAGATTTCAAAAAATTACGTAATCCAATCTTGCGTAAGTTAATGGCAGGAAGAACAAGTATTGCAATGGCATCTAAAATTGGCGGATGCAAACCTGAAGATTTTTTCAAAGCTCTTCAACCATTAGGTTTTGAAGTTGATACAAAAGGAGTAATTCCAAAAGAAAAAGAACCTGGACAAAAAGCACTTCCTATCTATTTAAAAAATGCAAAAGCAGAACAAATTGTTAATTTTGATGTTCGTGAAATGTTGGCTGGTGGCAGTGATCCATTACGAGATATTCAGCTTAAAGTAAAAGATTTAAAAGCTGGAGAAATACTAAAAATAATCAATACTTTTGAGCCTGTACCTTTAGTAAAACTATTAGAGAAACAAGGTTTCCAAACTTATGTTGATGCGATTTCAGACAACCTTTATGAAACTTATTTTTTTAAAACAGATGGGACAGATTCATCAGCAGATTTACCAACTGAAATTCAAAACTCAACAGATTGGGAACAATTATTACAACATTATAAAGATAAATTAAGAGAGATAGATGTTCGGCATTTGGAAATGCCTATGCCTATGATGACGATTTTGGAAAACTTAGAAACTTTACCTGAGGATATGGCGTTATATGTAAATCATAAAAGAATACCCGTATTTCTTTTAACAGAATTAAAAGATAGAAACTTTGATTTTAGAATCAAAAATATTCAAGATGGTGAAGTATATTTATTAATCTTTAAAAATAAATAGTTTTGATTGGTAGTTTAGTTGGTAATGGCTTACAACAAACAACATCTTATAAAGTTGTAATACCTTTTTATGTTTATGCAGCAGTTTCATTATTAATTGGAACTATATTACTATTCTTTCATACTGATATTGCACACCAACACTATTTTCATCCTTATACACTTGCTATTACGCACACAATAGCATTAGGCTGGGGGACTATGATTATTTTTGGGGCATCACATCAATTATTGCCTGTTTTGGTGGAAGGAAAATTAGATAGTAATTTATTGGCTTATCTAACATTTATTTTTGCTGCTATTGGCATTCCATTCTTAGTAGCTGGATTTTATATGTTCCAAATGGGTTGGTTAGTACAGTTTGGAGCAATTTTAATAAATATAGCTGTAATTTGTTACCTCACCAATGTCATAATGAGTATTTATAATAGTAAAAAATATAATATTCATGCTTGGTTTATAGCAACAGCTTCATTATGGTTATTTTCGACCACCTTCTTTGGCTTACTCTTAGTTTTCAATTTTACTCGTTCCATTTTACCAAAAGATTCTGTCGCTTACTTAACAATACACGCTCACTTAGGTATAGTAGGATGGTTTTTATTATTAGTAATTGGCGTTGGTTCACGCTTAATTCCGATGTTCCTAATTTCAAAATATACCAATGATAAAACTTTATGGCAAATATTTATTTTAATCAATTTGAGCTTAGTAGGTTTTATCATTTTTAAATTAATGAACTGTCCTACAACTTATTATTATATTGTCTTGGCACTTGGATTGATTGGTATTGCATTATTTGGAAATTTTTGTCGAATGGCACACAAAGTAAGAATTCGGAAAAGTGTAGATGAACAAATGAAAGTTTCACTCTTATCCGTATTACAAATGTTAATCCCAATAGTTGTTTTACTTATTGTCATTATGCTTTTTCCTTCAAAAAAATATGCTGACATGTCCATTTTATATGGATTTTGTATATTTTTTGGTTGGCTAACAGCTATTATTTTGGGAATGACTTTTAAAACTTTACCATTTATTGTTTGGAATAAAGAATATAGTAAGAAAGCACACGCCGGCAGAACACCAGTTCCCAAAGATTTATTCAATGAAAATATTTTTAACGGAATGACTTTGGCTTATATTTTTGGATTTATATTATTTGTAATAGGAATAATTCTTAGCCTAAATATTGTTTTAAAAATAGCAACAATAGCATTAGTTTTAGCCGCTAGCCTATATGTTTCAAATATAATTATTATTTTATTGCATAAACCAAATATTAAATGAATGAAGTAACTAACGACAGTATAAAGTTAAACATTGCCTTGTCTGATTTGTATAATGTTTATGATCCTGAAATTGGCTTGAATGTCGTAGATTTAGGATTGATATATAAAGTTATTTTTGAAGAAGCAACGCAACGTTTAGATTGTGAGATGACATTGACTACTCAATTTTGTCCAATGGGTGAGAGTATTACAAATGATGTTATCCAATCTCTTACAAAATCGTTTCCAGGTTGGGACATCAATGTGAACCTGACATTTGAACCAGCTTGGGATTATACCAAAATTTCGCCAGAGGGACAAGAATTCTTAGGTCATTAATTATGTTGAGTCTAACTTGTAAAACAGCCATAAAAGCAGTCATCTATCTTTCCAGTAAAAGTGTAAATGGAGAGAAAGTTGGACTAAAAGAAATTGCGGAAAACATCAATGCAAGTGAACATACTGTGGGCAAAACGCTACAAACATTAGTGCGACATGGCATTATCAATAGCCTAAAAGGTCCAACTGGTGGGTTTTACATCTCCGAAGCTCAACAAAATCAGCCGATATCGAATATCGTTGAAACCATAGAAGGTAAAGAGATTTTTAAAGAATGTGGATTAGGCTTAAGCAAATGCTCCGCTCAACATCCTTGTCCAATACACAACGAGTATAAAGTTGCTCGTGAACTTATAGAACAATTATTTAGAGAGAAAAAAGTAAAAGACCTTTGCGATCCTGTTACCAACGGATTAGCATATTTGGTTGGATAATAATTCATAAAAGATATTTTTGTATGGGAGAAAAAAGTAATCAATCAACACCTTTGCGTCCACAAGGAGAAAGAGTTTTAAGTTCTAATCTTGTAGAAATGGATGTCAATCAGTTTATTCAGCAGATTAAATCAGAAAAAGTTTGGGCAGAAAGCGACCACAATTCAATTACAATTTTTAAATCTGACAAAATGCGAATTGTACTGATTGGTATGCATAAAGGAGCAACTTTAAAAACACATACTGCCAATGCCATTATAAGCGTCCAAGTCGTGGAAGGCTTAATAAAATTCACTGCAGATGAACAAACAATTGCTTTGGAAAATGGAAGAATGATAGCTTTACAAGAAAAAATTCCTCATAGCGTTTCTGCAGTTGAAGACAGTTTCTTTTTATTGACCTTGGCTATGTAATTTTATTTTTTGCAATAATTCTGCAAGAAAAAAAAATGAACGATAATTACAAAGCAATCAACATTTTTTCTGGATTCTCTAAATAAGATTTTACAGTAGCCAAGAAACTAACACTATCTTTTCCATCAATAATTCTATGGTCATAAGATAATGCCAAATACATCATTGGTCTAATCTCAATATTTCCATTAATAACCACTGGACGCTCATCTACTCTGTGCATTCCCAAAATAGCACTTTGTGGTTGATTGATAATTGGCGTACTCATTAATGAACCAAAAACGCCACCATTTGTAATCGTAAAGGTGCCTCCTTCCATATCTTGCATACTTAATTCATTATTACGAGCTAAAACAGCCAAGCGTTTAATTTCTCTTTCTATTCCAGCAAAGCTCAATGTTTCAGCATTTCTAATTACTGGAACAACCAAGCCTTTTTCTGTAGAAACCGCAATAGAAACATCGCAATAGTCATGATAAATAATGTTTTCATCAGTGATATAAGCATTTACAGCTGGAAATTTTTGTAATGCCAAGCAAACTGCTCTTGTAAAGAAAGACATAAAGCCTAAACCAACACCGTTTTGTTCATAAAATGCATCTTTATATTTCGCTCTAATTTCATTGATGGCAGACATATCTACATCATTGAATGTGGTTAGCATTGCCGTTTGGTTTTTCACCTCCACCAATCTTCTGGAAATAGTTTTTCTTATTCTAGTAAGTTTTTCAATTCGTTCTTCTCTTAATCCAACTGCTGTTGGAGCAACTATTGCAGGTGATGTAGGTTTTGTTGAAGCAGGTACGTTTGTTGCTGATTTTGGAGCTTCTGCTTTCTGAGCATCTTCTTTTGTAATTCGACCATCAACACCACTTCCTTTAATATCTGATGCTGGAATATTTTTTTCATCTAATATTTTCTTTGCAGCTGGCGATGGAGTGCCACTTGCATAGCTTGTATTATTCGTAGTTTGTTGAATATTAGCACTTACTTTTATATCCTCAGTCTTTGCAACTTCAGGTTTCTCCGAATTACCTGCAGTCGATTGCGGTTTGGCTGCATCTGTTTCAATATAAGCAACAACAGCACCAATTTGAATATCATCTCCTTCATTAGCTGCACGAGTAATTACGCCTGCAAACTCAGCTGGCAATTCAAACGTAGCTTTATCTGATTCAAACTCTGCAATAGGTTGGTCTAATTCTACATAGCTTCCTTCTTCTACTAACCATGATGCTAAGGTTACTTCACTAATAGATTCGCCAATTGAAGGTACTTTTATTTCCTGTTTCATATATTGTAAATTATTGTGTCAATAGATATAAATACAAATTTATCCTTATTTTGTTTTAAAAGAAAATAAAGCTATTTATTTTTTTCAGATTTTGCCATATAATGTATCATTCCATCGCCTAAACCTACTTTCGGTACGATTAAATTTTCGATAGTTGCTTTTTCCATTATAAAATTAAAAATTTTTGCAGCAGGAACAATCACATCAGCCCTATCTGGTTTTAATTGATATTGGATAATTCGTTCTTCAATACTCAACTTTTCCAATTTATGTATCGTAGTTTCTATAGTATGCTTAGTTGCAATGGTTTTTTTGGAATTCGCAAATAATTTCTGAATTGAATTAATATTTCCTCCAACTCCAATACCTTGAATATTACTATATGTCGAATTGATTTCTAAGAGCCAGTTTTCTAATTTCTCCCATTGCTTATCTTTTACTTTTCCCATACACATACGAAGCGTACCAATATCAAATGAACGTTTCGCAATAGTTTTCCCTCCACTTAATAGAATAATTTCAGTACTTCCGCCTCCCACATCAATATATAAATAATTGGTATGTTCTTTAAAATCATACAATTCCACATGGTTTGACAACACAAATTCTGCTTCTCTTTGTCCTGAAATAATTTCGATTTGAATACCCGTTTTTTTCAGAACTAAATCAACAATTTCCTGACTATTCGTTGCATCACGCATCGCAGAAGTTGCACAAGCCATTATTTTCTTAGGTTTATGAACATCTATAAGATTTTTAAATGCTTTCATAGTAGAGAGCATATCTTCAATTTTACTTTTAGAGAACGAACCTCTAGTAAATGATTCTTCACCTAAACGTAAAGCTACTCTGTACATTGCATCTTTAATATACTGTTTGCCTTCAGGCGTATGATATACGTTTGTAAAAATTAAACGTACCGCATTGGAGCCTATATCTATCGCAGCATACTTCATTTTTTGTTACTATTAAAATTCAAGATTAATTCTATCTAAATTTTCGCAACAATGTTTGAGCAATAAAATAGAGTTTGCAATATCTTCTTTATGTGCCATTTCTATTACTTGGTGTAAATGTCTAGTCGGAACGGAAATTGCTCCTGCTATTGCTCCAGTTTTGCCCATTCTTTGTATCCCAGCAGTATCTGTGCCACCCATTGGCAATAATTCAGATTGCCATTTTATTTGAAATTCCTCAGCAATTTGCTTTTGGAAACGCACCATTCGATAATCACAAATAGTACTAGCATCCATAATTTTAATAGCAACACCCTCTCCTAGTTTTGTAATTTGTTCTTCTGGTCTTGCCCCAGGCAAATCATAAGCAATCGTGGTATCTAAACCAAAACCAAAGGTTGGATTAATATTATGTGCAGCAACATTTGCTCCTCGAATTCCTACTTCTTCTTGAACAGTAAATACACCATAAACATCGTAAGGACAATCTTTTAAAGCTTTTAATGTTTCAATCAAAATATAAACTGCCACTCTATTATCAATAGATTTACAATTCACGCAATTACCCATTTCAACCAAAGTACGTTCTCTGGTAATTGGGTCTCCAACTTGAACCAATGCCTTTACTTCATCAGCAGGCATACCTAAATCAATAAAATAATCAGAGATTTGGGCTACTTTATTTCTTTCTTCAGGTGTCATAATATGAATAGGTTTGCTACTCATTACACCCAATAAATCTTTTTTACCATGTACAATCACTCTTTGGGCAGTCAATGTTTTGGGATCAAAACCGCCTAAAGTATGAAATCGTATAAATCCATTATCGTCAATATATTTTACTATAAAGCCAATTTCATCCATGTGAGCACCAATCATCACACGTTTACTGCTATCTTTTCCTTTTTTTATAGCATATACATTCCCTAAATTATCTGTTTCTATTGTTAAATCTTCAGATTTTAGTTCTTCATAAACTATTTTTCTTACTTCGTTTTCAAACCCTGAAGTTCCTGGCACTTCACATATTTTGGCTAATAATGGAATATTAACTTGCATATATATTATAATTTTTTATCAAAATTACATGTATTTCTGATAAAATAAAGAAATTAAGTCTAAAATTATGATTTATTAGAATAAAGCAATCAAAATATATACAAAATAAGAACAGGCATTTCTTTCGAAATGCCTGTTCTTATAAAACAAATGAAAACAACTCTATTAAGCAATTGCTTGTTCGTATCTTGCTGCTACTTCAGCCCAATTAATTACATTGAAAAATGCATTAACATAATCTGGTCTTCTATTTTGATAGTGCAAATAATAAGCATGCTCCCAAACATCAATTCCTAAAATTGGTGTTCCTTTGCAATCTGCAACATCCATTAATGGATTATCTTGATTTGGTGTAGATGTAACACATAATTGCTTATCTGCAGTAACTGCCAACCATGCCCAACCTGAGCCAAAACGTGTTGCAGCAGCCTTAGCAAAAGCATCTTTAAAAGCTTCAAATGAGCCAAATGCAGCATTAATTGCATCTGCTAGTTTTCCAGTAGGTTCTCCTCCTCCATTTGGAGACATTACTTTCCAAAACAAATCGTGATTAAAATGTCCGCCACCATTATTTCTAACTGCTGGTGATAATCTTGAAACGTTTGCTAATAATTCTTCAATAGATTTCCCTTCGTTCTCTGTACCTTGTATAGCTGCATTTAGATTGTTTACATAAGCTGCATGATGTTTTCCATGATGGATTTCCATTGTTTGCGTGTCAATGTTTGGTTCTAATGCATTGTGTGCATAAGGTAATTGTGGTAATTCGAATGCCATGATTTATAAATTTTAAATGTTAAATATTTAGATTCACAAATATAACAATATTGACCACTTTTTGTTTAATTATATGGTGGATTCAACTTATAAATGTAAAAAATTAAGAATTTTTCACTTGTAATAAAAATAAATGATGTTTAATATTGCATTACAAACAATCCATAAAAATAAAACAATACTATAAAAAAAACCTTTGTACTACTTGCACTTTTGCTATTCGTTATTTCATTTGCTTACACACAGGATATTGTAAACTTGAACTTTAAGTATCAATTTTTTGATTCAAGAGAAGGCTTTGTTAAACTGAGCAAATTGGTAATTAAAGCAAATGGCAAAAAGATTGGGGAAAGTCCTGCAAAACTAGAGAATATTGAAAATAAAGTTTCTGTTCAGCTACCTAAAGGAAATTATGAGATAGATGCAACTGTCTATTCAATGTATAATGGAGTTTGGGAAGAACGTACCGAAGCGAATGATTATACTATGGATTGTAAGTATATAATAGATTCTTTATTGCTTGAATCAGATAATAATATAACGCTTACATTTAATGCAGTAACAGGTTACAAAAACTTAGATATTAGACCTCTTGCGAAATTCATTTTAGACTTAGATTATAAATTCCTGCAATAATATTCATTCTTAAGTTAAATCTTCTTCTTCGATTTCGATATTTTTCTGCTAATATTTTAAATATTTTTAGTTCACGGATAATGTTTTCTATTAGCACTCTGTGGGATGATATTTTTCTATTTTGTATCTTATCTTCTTTAGTTAGCGGATTTTTCTTACTCCGTTTCTTGGGTAGTTCACTATTAGCGTGTTGCTTTTTAATACCTTGATAACCAGTATCTGTTTGTGCTTTTATAGTAGGATGTATAAATACTCTACTATTTTTAAAAAGTTTAAAATCATGTTGTTTGCCTATACTATTATGCAAACAGATTATTTTTCGTGTATGTTTTTCTGCTACTATCTGTGTTTTTATAGTATGTCTTTTCTTTTTACCTGAGTAATATTTACGTTGTTTTTTTAGGTCGTTCAATTGGGGTCTCTGCTACATCTATTAGGATAACTTCAAAGAGATGTTCTGACTCTGTTAAGACACGTTTGCCGGTAGATGTAGGGAAGGGTGACTAATTAATGCTTGTTCTATAAATTTTATAGTTCTACAAACATTGCTTTCACTTAATCCGTATGCAACTCCTATATGAAACATAGTACGATATTCTCGAAGATACATCAAGGTCATTAGTAGCTTGTCCTCTGTTATTAAATGCGATTTTCTACCTGTTCTTCCTCGCTTTCGTGTCTTTGCTTCATAGTCATTCACAGCTTCCACTAAATGCAAGAATATAATAGGTGTTACTCCTGTTAGCCTTTTAAAATCTGTCGGCTTTAGATTTTTAATTTCTTTCCAAATCATCAACAAGTTTAGGTTATTAAACTAGATTGGAAATAGTTTTTTATTAGCTTAGTGTGAATTTCGCAAGAGGTCTATTGAAGAAGTTGGGGTTGAAAATACCTCTAATAGTTCAATTGAGAATCCAAATACCACATCATCAAACAATAGTTCACATGAAAGTAACTACAAAACTAAGCTTAATGAACTTAATACTTTCCTAAATACCTATTATAATCCAGAGATAGATGATAATGTTGAAATAGTGAATACTAGTGTTTATTTTAACTTTTTTGTTGATGGAGACAACTACTCTTCGAGTATCAAGATTGCTGATTTAAAGAAATATGTTACTATTAATGTAACAGATTCAGAGGTTAAATTACAATGCAATAACAACCAAAAACTATTCTATTCAACTTTTGCAGATGCTACTTACGATAATTTTAGTTTTAATACTCCAGATAATTTTTATAAAACAAAGTTGTCTAAATTGTTATCTGATTTTATAAAAGCACTATAAATTCAACTAAAACTGAAAATAAAGCCTTAGATTTTTATTTATCAACCATTGATTTTAATTCATCTGCGGCATCTTTTAAGGTAATTCTTGGGCTATACCCAAAATCTCTTTTGGCTTTATCTATACTGCCAGCAATATTATAATCAAATTTCCCAGCCGCTTGAATGGTAGATTGTATATAATTAAATTTATTTAAAACACTATCCGTCTGCTCCAAAGCCCTACATACTAATTTTGGTACATAGACAGGTTTATAAGGAACGCCCAATGATTGTGCAATAGTACTATAAATTGTATCAACCGTTGAATAAGGTAAATCATTGCCAATCCAATACCAATTACTATAAGTATTTTCGTTATTTTCTGCTTGTAAAAATGCAGCAATGATATCATCAACATGAGAAATACTTCTTAGATTTTTTCCATTACCAAATACAACCTGACGTGGCCAAAAGAACATATTTACAAAGGTCATATTTCGCTCAGGAGCGAATGGACCAAAGAACCAAAATCCTCTTAAAGAAGTGCCATTAATTAAGCCTTGATTGGATTTTTCTAAGATATAATTTTCTGCTGCTAATTTACTTTTCCCATAATGCTTATAAGGCTTGGACTTTGTGTTTTCATCAAAAATTGGCTGTGTTTCGGTTCCATATCCACAAGTAGAATCAGTACTCATATAAACTATACGTTTTATACCATTTTGAATACAAGCATCAACGATATTTCTTGTTCCACGTTCATTGACTTTATATAAAACATCTACTTGTTTCGGATAAATAGCTCCTGCTAAATGAAAAATTGTATCAACCTCTTTTACAACATTCATAACTTCAGTTCGGTTGGTCAAATCTGCATAAACAATTTCAAAGTTTTCTGGTAAATTCAGCAACCCTTTAAACCTTGGTTCTGTTAAAATTTTAATTTTTCTATTCGTTCTATAATTTCCAAATCTATCGCCATTTATCAAAATATCCACCATTCTATTACCTAACCAACCTGGAACACCAGTAATCATCAATGTTTTTTCTTGACTAGGTGTCGTAATTTCTGGCAATAAATTAGTTCTCTTCCCAAGATTAATTGTTCCAGCCATTCGTTTATACGTTTCTTGAATAGCTTTTCTCAATATTTCTTTTGCAGCTTCAGGTTGATAGTCTAACTCTTTAATGGCTTTATTGCTATCATACCAAGAATAATTTCCAACAACGGACTCAACATATTCAGGACTGACAGGAGAACGTTTTCCAAAAATTTTTAAAAGAATATCTAAAACCAATGCTCCAAAATAGATAAACCATTTTGGCAATTTTAATTTAGGTTGTTTCTTTCCACTAAAACCTGATAATATTTCATAGAATGCATTAAAAGTAATATTCTCTCCACCAATAATATATTTCCCATTTGGTGTTCCATTTTCTAAAGCAGAAATTTGAGCATCAGCAACTGCTTCTACATCAGCAATAGAAATTCCGCCATCAAAATAAAATGCTTGTCCTTTGCTTACAAAATCTTTAATAACTTTATGAGGCGGCGTCAATTTGGCATCACCTGGACCAACTACCCAAGATGGATAAATATGACGAATGTCTATATTTTTATCTTTAGCAAATTGAATTAGAAATTTCTCAGCTTCTAATTTTCCTTTTACATAAGGACTTTCTGGCCTTTCTACAACATCATTTTCATTTATTAAGCGATTGGTATCTTTACTCCGACCTAATACGACAACAGAACTTGTATAAATAAGTGTTTGAATTCCAGCTTTCACGCAAGCTTCTGCAACGGATTTTGTAAGTTGTAAAGTATTCTCTAAAACTCGAGCTTCATTTTGCATAGAAGTTGTATTCTCTGCAGCTAAATGGAAAAAAGCATCAAAATTTTCTATTTGTGGCAAATATGTTCTCTCCTCTAATAAGTTACATGAATGAATGCTTGCACCTAAATTTTTTAGCTCAATAATGTTTACATTAATTGAACGAACCAACAATAGAACCTCATAATTATTTGCTAATAATTTTTTTGCCACATTGAATCCAATATGACCTCCTGCACCTGAAACAACAACTTTTCTCATTAATCCTTTAATGGCATCAAAAGTATAAAAAAATAAGCAAATTTAATTCTTAGGAATTAAGTACTTTGTCTTTAAAGTATTCTAAAGTTATTTTTAAGCCTTCTGCTCGTCCAATTTTTGGTTCCCAGCCTAAGATATTTTTTGCTTTAGTAATATCTGGTTGTCTTTGTTTAGGGTCATCTTTTGGCAAATCTCTAAAAACAATTTCAACATCTGTACCTATCAATTTTTGTATTTCTTTAGCAAAATCTAATAGTGAAATCTCATCAGGATTTCCAATATTTACTGGCAAATGATAATCAGACAATAATAATCTATAAATGCCTTCTACCAAATCATCTACATAACAAAAAGAGCGAGTTTGTGAGCCATTACCAAATACAGTAAGTGCTTCTCCACGTAAAGCTTGAGACATAAATTGAGGCAAAGCTCGTCCGTCATCTAATCGCATTCTTGGACCATAAGTATTGAATATTCTAATAATTCTTGTTTCTACTTGATGAAAAGTATGATAAGCCATCGTAATCGCTTCCATATATCTTTTTGCCTCATCATATACACCTCGAGGACCAATAGGATTTACATTTCCCCAATATTCTTCAGGCTGTGGATGTATTTCTGGGTCTCCATAAACTTCTGAAGTTGATGCAACTAATATTCTTGCATTTTTTTCTTTTGCTAAACCTAATAAGTTATAAGTACCAATAGCTCCAACTTTTAAAGTTTGGATAGGAATTTTTAAATAATCAATAGGCGACGCAGGCGACGCAAAATGTAAAATATAATCTAAGTTTCCTGGTACATGTACAAATTTTGTAACATCACAATGATAATATTCAAAATTTGGATTAGGAAATAGATGTTCAATGTTTTGGATATTTCCTGTACTTAAATTATCCATTCCTATAACATGATAGCCTTCTTTTATAAATCTATCTGCCAAATGAGAACCTAGAAACCCAGCTACACCTGTAATTAGTATTTTTTTCATATTTTATTAATCGTTTTTCTTCCAATGCTATTGTAATAAAAACCAACTTCTTCAACCGCTTCTAAATCATAAATATTTCTTCCGTCAAAAATTATAGGTTGTTTCAATTTGGCTTTGATTTCTTTCAAATCAGCACCTCTAAATTCTGCCCATTCGGTTAAAATTGCTAAAACATCCGCATTTACTATAGCTTCCCAACTATTTTGAGCGAAAACCAATCTTGACTTTTGGTTTTCTTCTAATTTACTAAAGTATTGTTGCACATTAGCACTTGCTTCTGGATCATAAGCTACAATTTTCGCTCCAGCATCTAATAATTCTTGAATGATATACAAAGCAGGTGCTTCTCTAATATCATCAGTATTTGGCTTGAATGCTAAACCCCAAATGCCAATTGTAATGCCTGATAAATCTGTACCAAAATAGTTTAATATTTTTTCAGATAAAACATGTTTTTGTATATGATTAACATTCATTACTGCATTCAAAATTTTGAAATCATATTCATTCTCTTTGGCTGTTTTTGCTAATGCTTGTACATCTTTTGGAAAACAACTGCCTCCATATCCAATTCCTGGAAATAAAAAACGCCTTCCAATTCTGCCATCACTACCCATTCCAATTCTTACATTATCAATATTTGCTCCTAATTTCTCTGCTAATAATGCTAATTCATTCATAAAAGAAATTCTTGTTGCCAAATAAGAATTTGCAGCGTATTTTGTTAATTCAGCACTACGTTCATCCATAAAAATAATAGGATTCCCTTGACGAACATAAGGCTTATACAATTCTTCCATTAGCTTTTTAGCACGAGCTGATGATGTGCCAACCACCACTCTGTCTGGTTTTAGAAAATCATCAACAGCAACACCTTCTCTTAAAAATTCAGGATTAGAAATTACATCAAAATCACAAGTTGCATTTTTTGCAACAGCCGCTTTAACTCTATCTGCAGTTCCAACAGGAACCGTACTTTTATTGATGATAACTTTATAATCTGTAATGATTTTACCTAATTGATCTGCAACTCCAAGAACATAAGACAAATCAGCTGAGCCATCTTCGTTGGGTGGCGTTGGTAATGCCAAGAAAATCAAAGTCGCATCTTTTATTGCTTCCTCAATTTGAGTAGTAAATGTTAATCTTCCCTCTTTAATATTTCTTTGAAATATATTTTCCAACCCTGGTTCATAGATTGTTACAATACCTGATTGTAATTTCTGAACTTTATTAATGTCAATATCTACACACGTTACATAATTTCCTGTTTCGGCTAAACACGTTCCTGACACCAAACCTACATATCCTGTTCCAATAACTGCAATCTTCATCCTATTTTGAGTTTTTTTTACAAATCTATAAAAAATAATAGATTTTACGTTTTTTTTACAAATCTATTTTATAAATCGATACAAAATGAAATAGATACAAGAGAAATTCTTTATGTATCTTAGCAAATTCTATGAAAGTAGCATTATGCATTCCTAAATACTATGATACAAGCGTCAAAATTTACATTGACAATCTAATTCCTTTTATAGAAAAACATCAGGTAGAAATTGTAAAAGTTCAACATAATGAGCCAATTCCAAATGATATAGATTTAGTATGGGAGCCAAATTGTACTGGTGCAAAATATCCTAATAAAAGAATTATTTTTAGTAATAAGAAATGGGTAGTTACTCTACACGGAACTTCTAATCTAAGTTTACCTCTACATTATACATTTTCAACTTTTAAAGAAAAAATGATAGGCTGGCTGAAAAATAAAAGACGACAATTCTTTTGGTTTTTCTACAAATATAAAGTTGCTCATATTATTACGGTTTCTAAATTTGCCAAAGAAGAGATTGTAGAATACTTACATATTCCACCTACAAAAATATCTGTAGTGTATCATGGCTTTAATGACACTTTATTTTTCCCAAGAAGTGGTGAAAAAACATATTTCTTACATGTTTCAATGTATCAAAAGGTAAAAAATTTGGATAGATTGATTGAAGCTTATGAACAAATTCCTCTGAATAAAAGAATCCCATTTATAATAATAGCACCCAATTATCCTAACATAGATATTCAGATTGAAAAACTCACTTTAATTACTGAAAAATTACCTCAAAAAGAAATTGTAAAGTACATGCAATCTGCTTATTGTTTTATCTTTCCGTCTATTCGTGAAAGCTTTGGACTTCCAATATTAGAAGCTTTCGGTTGTGGTATTCCTGTTATCAGTTCTAATACTTCGGCTTTGAAAGAAATTGTTGGAGATGCTGGAATTTTAGTAAACCCTTTTTCAGTTGAAGAAATGAATAAAGCAATGCTAAATATTATTTCTGACAATGATTTAAGGAATGAATTAGCCTTAAAAGCTGATAATCGAGCCAAAGATTTTTCATGGGAAAAATCTGCTTATTTACATTTTGAAATTTTTAACCGAATATGCCTTTCTAAGCAATAATAATGAATATAACATACAAATACAATCCAAATTTAAAATTCATAAAAGAAGGAATTAAAGGCAATCTTTTTTATGATAATCAATTTGTTTTTGACAAAGAAATTGAGCGTGTTCCGTATGAACGATTTTGGAAATGGATGTTAGGTAAAAATCCACAAGGGCGAGAGAAAAAAGCAGACAAATGGTGTCCACAAGTCATTAAAAACAATAGTTTTGTTGAAGACAAACAAGATAAAATTGTTTGGTTAGGGCATTCCTCATTCTATATGCAATTAAATGGAATTAGAATTTTAACTGATCCCATTTTCTATCATGTGTTGCCCGTAAGAATAAGAAGAAGACATAAATTACCTTGTTCTGTTGCTACTTTAAAAAATATAAACCTCATCTTATTATCTCATGGACATCGTGACCATTTGGATGTTCCTTCTTTGAAACAAATATTAAAATACAATCCTGATGTTGAAATTTTATGTCCATTAGGATTTAAAAAAATGTTGCAAAAGATTGGCTTTAAAAAAATACAGGAAGCAGCTTGGTGGCAACAATATAATTTTACTCATTTACAAATTGATTTTTTACCTGCAAAACATTGGAATAGAAGACACTTATTAGATTTTAATAAAACACTATGGGGAAGTTTTGCCATTCAGTATCAAAACAAGAAAATTTATTTTGCTGGAGACACTGCTTACGCTCCACATTTTAAAGAAATACAACAATATTACAACTATTTCGATATTGCTTTAATGCCAATTGGTGCTTATAAACCTAAATTCATTATGGATTGGGCTCATATCTCTCCCAAAGAAGCAATGTTGGCAAGCAATGAGATGAATGTCAAAAACTTTATCCCTATGCATTATGGCACTTTCGACTTGAGCGACGAACCTGCTTCTGAGCCTATTCAAAAAATATCAAAATATAAAAAAGAAGAACGACTAGACGCAAATTTACATTGCCTTGACGTCGGAAAAGTATATTTGGTATAAATATTGTATCCAATAAATTGGTTATATTAGAAATAACAACTTAAAAATAAATAAAGAATCAGCAGTTAATAATAAAAAATAATTATTTTCAACAACAATTTTAAATACTCAAATAGATAATGAGATACATTTTGCTTAGTTTATTGGTCGGAATTACACTTTTCTCTAAAGGAGGAGAATTGAATAAAGTTAGAAAAGCAGCAGACCAAGGAGAATCAAATGCACAGTACAAACTTGGTACGATGTATTATATGGGCAATGAGGTTAAAGAAGATAAACAACTTGCTCTATATTGGATTAAAAAAAGTGCCGAACAAGGCAATGCTGATGCTCAATATGCTTTAGGATTAATGTATATGGCTGGAGTTGCTGTTGAAAAAGATAAAAATCAAGCAATTTTTTGGATTGAAAAAAGTGCGAAACAAGGCAATTCTAATGCACAATTTGACCTTGCAAAATTGTATGACAATGGCAATACTACTAAATCTGAAAAATCTGAAGTAAAAAATACGAAAGAATTGTATGCTAAAAGTGCTGAACAAGGTAACACAGAAGCTCAAATAAAATTAGGAGAAATGTATTTTGATGGCGATGGTGTCGAAATTAATAAGATAGAAGCTTTTAAATGGTTTAAAAAAGCTGCTGAACAAGGCGACATTAATGCTCAATATACAATAGGAGAAATGCTTTACAATGGTGATGGCGTTTTATTAGATAAAAAAGCAGCCATTTATTGGTACACAAAAAGTGCCAATCAAGGTAATAATGAGGCTCAATATAATTTAGGATATATGTTTTTTAAAGGCGACGGAATGCCTGTAAATAAAAAGAAAGCTGCTTACTGGATAAGAAAAGCTTTTGACAATGGAAATCCTAGAGCAAAGGATTTGTGGGAAGATTTGGAATTGTGGCAATATGAATAAGATTCCAACTTTAATAATATTCACATCGGTTACATCATTTTAGTAAGCTAATTTTGGTGTATTATTTCATTATCTTTGTCGCGTGTTTATAGAATTAACCAAAGTTGAAACAGAAATATTAAAGAAAATTGCATTTGCTGCTGATAGCTTACAATTTAAAGCATTCGCAGTCGGTGGTTTTGTTCGTGATAAATTACTTAATAGACCTACTAATGATATAGACATTGTATGCCTCGGAAATGGTATAGATTTGGCTCATAAAGTGGCTGAGTTATTGCCAAAAAAAACTAAAGTTACCTTTTTTAAAAATTTTGGCACAGCACATTTAAAATATAATGATTTAGAAATTGAATTTGTTGGGGCTAGAAAAGAATCTTATCGTAGAGATAGTAGAAAACCAATCGTTGAGGATGGCACTTTAGAAGACGATCAACTTCGTAGAGATTTTACCATAAATGCAATGGCCATACATCTTTCAGACAATAGATTTGGAGAGTTAATCGACCCATTCAATGGTATTGATGATTTAGAAAACAAAATTATCAGAACACCTACTAATGCTGATATTACTTTTAATGATGACCCACTTCGGATGTTGAGATGTATTCGATTTGCAACTCAATTAAATTTCAAAATAGATGAAAAAACCTACCATGCCATAGAGCCTTTGGCAGGAAGGTTAGGTATCATTTCAATGGAACGAATTACAACAGAACTCAATAAAATAATCCTTTCTAATCAGCCATCAATTGGTTTTAAATTATTGATGAATACAAAATTGTTACATCAGTTTTTTCCTGAAATGGTAAAATTGCAAGGCGTTTCAATAATTGAAAACTATGGCCATAAAGATAATTTCTACCATACATTAAAAGTATTGGATAATATATGTGAAAATACAAATAATCTTTGGTTGCGTTGGGCGGCAATATTGCATGATATTGCAAAACCAAACACTCAAAAATTTGAGAAAGGACACGGCTGGACTTTCCACGGACATGAGTTTGTTGGAATGAAAATGGTGCCTAAAATTTTTACCAAATTAAAATTGCCTTTAGATGAGAAAATGAAATATGTTCAAAAATTGGTACTATTACATCTACGGCCTATTTCATTAACCAAAGAAGCAATTACAGACTCTGCCATCAGAAGATTAATTTTTGATGCTGGCGATGATTTAGAAGATTTATTAATTCTTTGTCATGCAGATATTACTTCAAAGAATGAAGAAAAAGTTGCACGTTATAAAGAAAATTTATTATTAGTAAAACAAAGAATTATAGAAGTTGAAGAGCGTGATAAAATAAGAAATTGGCAGCCACCTATTGATGGTGCAATAATTATGGAAACGTTTAAAATTCAGCCAAGTCGTGCGGTTGGAGATATAAAAGAATTTATTAAAGATGCAATTTTAGATGGCATAATACCTAATGAGTATGATGCAGCCTTTCAATTAATGATTGAAAAAGCAGCAAGTATGCAAATTTATCCTAAATAATTGTTGTTATTTGGTATATATTAATTTAATGAGTAAAAAAAATTAAAGTCTTAACTTTGCAAAGTGCCAAGATTTTTCTTAATAACAATTGTACTTTTATTCTTCAGTCCAAAGCTATCTTTTGCTGCGAATGGTGACAGTGTAACAATAAGGCATATTATCATTGAGAATAACAAACGGACTAAGGATTTTATCATCGAACGTGAATTAACCGTAAAAGAAAATCAACAGATAAAAGCAAATAAACTAGACTCTATTATCCTCGCTAATAGATTACAAGTATTTAATCTAAGAATTTTTAATGATGTAAACTTTAACATTACCAATTGGGAAAATGATTCATTGGATTTGCATATTAAAATTTATGAGAAATGGACACTTTTTCCTCTTCCTATTATAAAATTAGCCGATAGAAATATAAACGAATGGTGGAAACAATACAAACATGACTTTTCGAGGATACAATATGGTATAAAATTTAATTGGCCCAATGCAACTGGAAGAAATGACATTATTAGTTTTGCTATGAGTTTTGGGTTAGCTCAAATGTTTGAAGTGGGCTACCTAAATCCAGCCGTCAATAAAAAAAGAAATTTTGGGTATGGAACATTCTTTTCTTATCAAAGAAGCCGAAGAATTCCTATTAATACCATTGAGGATAAACTAAGTTATATAACTTTAGGTAAAGATTTTCAATACAATCATTTCCAACTAAAAAATAGCTTTATTATTCGTTCCAATATCCATGCAACCCATTTAATAACTGGAACTTATAGTTATACATCTGTTTCAGATTCCGTACTTCGAGACAATCCAAATTATTTTATTAATTCAAAAAACTTCCAAAATTATTTTAAAATTGCTTATCATTTTGAAAGCGACCATCGAGATATAAAAGCTTATCCTACAAATGGTTGGTTAATACAATTAGGTGCAAGTAATTATGGATTAGGTTTTATGAAAGATGCACGTTTAACGACTGCCTACTTTAATATGAGTGGTTATAAACAATGGCAAAAACATCCTCGCTTTTCAACTGCAGGATTTGGAAAACTTTCCGTATCATTTCCTAGAAAACAACCCTATAATATTCAAGATGAAAAATCATTAGGCTATAATCAAGATTTTGTGCGTGGCTATGAATTGTATGTTTTGAATGGACAGCATTATCTATTATTCAAAACTGAACAACGCTTTAAAGCTTTAGATTTTAAGATGAAAAATTTTAAAAAATTACAATCGAAACCTATCATGAACAAATCCATCGATTATTTGCCATTGAATTTGATTATCAAAGCCTATTTTGATGCAGGTTATGTATTTGATAGCCAATTTCAAGCAAAAAATTCATTGAAAAATAAATGGATTTTTGGATTTGGTGCCGGTATTGATTTTGTAACTTTTAATAGTTCTGTATTTAGAATTGAGTATAGTTTTAATAGAAATTTAGAAAATAGATTATATTTACATTTCCAACAAGCATTATAAATGAAAATAGGCATTTACGGTAGAGTTTATAAAGGAGAACATCTTGTTTACTTAAAACAACTGATTGCTCAATTAAATAAACAAAAAATTGAAGTTTATATTTATAGTGGGTATCAAAAGCAAATTCAAAATTCAAAAACACTTTTAGCACTTCCTTCATTTAGTACACATATTGAAGTTAAAGATTTCAATTTATTGTTGGCTGTCGGTGGTGATGGTACAATATTGGATACTTTGTCGTTAATCAGAGATTCAGAAATTCCAGTTGCAGGTATCAATATGGGACGCTTAGGTTTTTTAGCAGATATTCATAAGGAAGAAATCGAAATACTTGTAAAAGCTATTGTTCAAAGTAGTTATACCATAGAAAAACGAACGCTAATTTATGTTGAAAGTAATAAAAATTCATTTGGAGAAATCAATTATGGATTAAATGAATTTACAATTCATAAAATAGATTCAGCTTCAATGATTGTTATTCATGTTTACCTAAATGGCGAATTTTTAAATTCATTTTGGGCAGATGGGTTAGTTATTGCAACACCAACTGGTTCAACCGCCTATTCTTTGAGTTGTGGTGGTCCAATTATTTTTCCAACTGCAAATTCATTTGTAATCACACCAGTTGCACCTCATAATTTGAATGCACGTCCAATGATAATTCCTGATGATACCGTTTTATCTTTTGAGGTAGAAAGTCGTTCTGCTAGTTATTTAACAGCATTAGATTCTAGGTTTCATACTTTAGATAATACTTATCAAATAGCCGTAAAAAAAGCACCATTTACATTTAACCTTATTCGTTTGCCTGAAAGTACTTACCTTAAAACATTAAGAGAGAAATTGCGTTGGGGAGAAGATACCCGAAATTCTTAATTCACTATATTATAATTTTTTTTATGTTTTTGTCAAAATAAACTTTGGATAAGTATTTCATTTGAATTTATTAAAAACCAAAAATTACTTTATATATTGTTAGATAAAATATTAAGCAATATGTTACAAGGTGTATTAAACGGAATTAAAATTTTAGACTTATCAAGATTATTACCTGGTCCATTAGCAACTATGTTGATGGCAGATATGGGTGCGGAAGTAATAAAAATTGAAGACCCCAATGCTCCCGACTATACCCGATTTATGCCGCCTCATATTAATGGTGAAGGTGTAAGCTATTTGGCATTGAATAGAAATAAAAAATCAATTTCACTAAACCTCAAATCAGAAGAAGGTCGTAATCAGTTTTATGAATTATGCAGAACTGCCGATGTTGTTATTGATTCTTTTCGTCCAGGTGTTTTGGCTAAAATGCAATTAGACTATGACACCGTAAAACAAATCAATCCAAAAATTATTTATGTTGCTGTAACAGGCTATGGACAAGATGGTCCGTATAAAAATATGGCTGGACATGATATGAATTATTTAGCTTATGCTGGTGTTTTGGGTATTAATGGCACACCTGAAAATATAACATTACCAGGTATTCAAATTGCAGATATTGCGGGCGGTTCGTATCCGACTATTATTGGCTGTTTGGCTGCAATTTTGCACAGAAATAGAACTGGCGAAGGTCAGTTTGTAGATGTTGCTATGACAGATTGTGTTTTGCCATTTTTATCATTTTATTTAACTGAAACATTGAATAGCAAAACTACTTATAAGCGAGGGGAACACGCATTGGCAGGTAGTTTAGTGAATTATAACATCTATAAATGTCAAGATAATAAATGGGTGGCATTAGGCAGCTTAGAACCTAAATTCTGGATGAATTTCTGTACTGCTATCAATAAACCTGATTGGGTAGGCAAAATGATGGATGAAAATGTAAAGTCTGAATTGAAAGCCTTGTTCCTCACGCAAACTAGAGATACTTGGATTGCACAAACCTTAAAAGCGGATTGTTGCATTGCTCCAATATATGAATTAGACGAGATTGAGCAAGATGATTATCATCAAGAGCGAAATAATTTTATTGAAGTCGAACACGAAAAATTAGGGAAAATAAAAATGGTCAATCAGCCGATTAAATTCTCAGCTATTCCAAAAAATCAAACCTATTCAGCTCCACCAAATATGGGTGAGCATAATCAAGAATATTTAGAATAATTTTAGATTATTATTTTTAACATTCAGACTATTTACATTCTCATAAATTAAATGCATATTTGTATAAATAAAAAAAATACTATGAAAATTAAATTATTGATTACTGCTTTACTTATGGCTTGGTTGGGTACAAGTTTAGCACAAAATGAAGTTTTAGAAAAATCGTACGACATTTCTCGAAAAGCCAAGCGTGGCTATTTAGGAGGCACTGAAGTAAATGATCAAAAGCAAACTTTTGATATGATTTATGTACTGCCTTCATCTGCTAGAAAAGTAAAAATTGAAACTTATACTTTCAACAAAGACTTAGATTTAGTGAACACAATAAATGAAGATTGGGATGTAGATAAAGTTAGAAGTAGGTATAAATGGTTTAATTTTAGAGGAGACACCTATCAAACCAATGCATTAACAGCATCGATAACTATGGGTGGAAAATTAGTGTTCCGTAAAAAATTAATTACTTGGAAATATAGATGGTGGTATGGTACTTACATCAAAAATGTAAAAATGTTGGAAAAAGTAAAACCAAAAAGTGATGCTGGCGAAAAGTATGTTTTCAGAGGTGGTGCTTATGAAGTGGATCGAGATAGTTCTATTCTAGTTGTTGCAGGAAGACAAGACTCACCAAAAGATGGATTAGGCTCTTACTTACATTATGATTTATTGAAAAGTGATAATGAAGTTAATATTAGCGTAATGGCAAATATAGATTTCCCAGCTCCTTATGCACCAATCTTTGCTGAGCCTCTCAGAGATGATAATGATATGGCTAACGATGATTTGCCAAGAGATTGGATTGTCGTTTTTGCACCTCAAGGTGGAGTAGATAAAAAGGCAAATATCGCTGCAAATAAATTTGTATATTTTAGAATTACACCTGAAGGAAAAATAGTAGAAAGAGTAGATTTCGATGCTCCTTCTAGTGGTTGGAGAATATTAGAAGCTTATGAGAAAAACAATTCAGTATTCTTCTATGGCCCAACGATTTCAAAAGAATCAAAATATGTTAATCAATTATTTAGCACAGGATTAGTAGCCACTACTTCTGCCGATGAAGAAGAAAAAGCAACTGAAAATACAAGTGCAAAATCTGGAGGAATGTTTGGTGGTTTTAAAAATATGGTCAATACTTTATCAGGTAATAAAGATATGGGCGTAACTCAAGATGCTATTGATAATATGTTAGATGCGATGAACTTTAATGGATTTGCTTTAGCTGAGCTATCAAATGGAAAAATAAAATTTGCTAAAGAAACGCCTGTTGCTGATTTTAATTCAAAAGCAGTTAAGCCAGATGATCAAAAAGACATTGTCAAATTTGATGGTAAAAAATTCTCTACTTTTGGTATTTTCTTTGCATCTAATGGCGATATTTTAATCAATGGACAAGACTTTAAATTGACTAAAAACAAACCATTTGGAGCTGGACAACCAGCTGGAACAAAATTATATAAAGGTGTATATTTGTTCCAATTTGATGCTCAAGGGAATTTGAAACACAATTATGGTATTTTTATAGACCAAAAGAAAACGGCAGGTTTCTTTAATCAATCTCCATTGACATCAGATATGTTCCCAGTGTCTGGAAATATGATAGAATCTGCTGATAAGTCTAAATTGTATTGGTTAATGAATATTTGCAGATCGATACATAAAGAAGTGGATACAGATGTTAATTTCTTCTCTACAACAACAACTTCAACTTGGACACCATTATATAGTGTTCAATATGGAACAATTGACTTGAACAAAGGAACTACTTCAGATTTTAAATTATTAGGGGAATCTGAAAAGAAGAAATTCTATTTATTCCCATCAAAAAGTTTAATTCAAATGAACCCTTTCATCATTTATCTATCTGAAACTGAAAAAGGCGATAAATTATTATTATCGAGAATGGATATTTCAAAATAGAAATTCATTAATTCTAAAAATAAAACTGCCATTCTTTTTAAGAATGGCAGTTTTGTTTTTAGTAAAGAGAAAAAAGCAAAATATTATAAACAATTCTACTAAAAATCAGATCGGAACTTAGGATAACAATATCACAAAATCCTTTTAATGCTATATTTTTAAGCCAAACAAAAAAATAAGCATTCATACTTATTCACAATTCTTCATAAATAACAACTTGACAAAGATTGGTATTTTGATTAATATTGAAGTATAAAAATAAGATTATTATGAAATTAGTACACGACCAATATGTTGAATTACTCAAATACACTGCGTATTTAAGTATCATTTTTTTTTTAGCAGTACTTTGTAATTAAATGTATTGCTTTAAAGAATACCTTAATTAATTTCTTCAAATTAGTTTAAGAAGGGTTTTGGATATAAAAGTTTGCAGGAGAGCAACTTAAATCTATTTTATTATTTACAGGAACAAACTCTTCTATATAAATCTCATCGCCATCTTGGGTATATTGCAATAATTCTTGAATATCCATTTGTTTTACTTTTATAAAACGCAAATACATTGGTGGCTCATTTTTACCACAATTCGATTTTATCGTAATATTAAAGTATATTTTATTGACATTATCTTTTGAAGCAGTAATTACGCCTTTTGTTTTCTTAGATAATAAATTCCCACATGCAATTGGGTCTGCATTTAAGTACATTTGAATACAAGGTTCAACTATAGTTTTGGAATTATATCTTTCTAAAGTGCGAGGTGGTACTAATTGTTGTGCTATGGTAAACATAACCGAACAAACTAAAAATATTAATATGTACCATTTCCCTCTCATAGAATGAAAATCTAAATTTTATCTAATAACGGACAAATATTGTACCAATTTGTCAATTAATGTTAAAATTAGACAAATTATCGAAGAAATGCAAAAAAAATTAACCTAGAACTAATATTATTTGACTGGTTTCAATGGATTCGCTCCAGGAGTTACTGGTGCAGTTGGAGCAGTTGGCGTACTTGTAGGTGTCGTTTTGGCAGCTTCTTCAGTCAAAGTTTTAGTTTTTGAATCAGAAGTACCTGCAGTTTTTGGTGCAGCAAGTACGGTTAAAATACATAAAAACAATAAAACGATAGTTCCGCCCCAAGTTCCTTTCTCTAAAATATCTCCAGCTCTTTGCACGCCAATTACATTAGATGCAGAACCTGCAAGACTTCCCATCACACCGCCACCTTTTGGATTTTGTACAATAATAATTAAAATAAGAGCAATGCTCAAAATAATTATAAGTATAGCTAGAAAAGTGAACATATTATTGTATTTGTTTTTTTAAAAATTCAATTTGGGCAACAAAGGTACTACTTTTTTCGGGATATTTCAAAATTAATTTTTGGTACACTTCAATAGCCTTCTCAAAGTGTTCTTGTTTGACTAAAATTTTTGCCAATATTTCAGTAGCCATCTCTTGTTTAAAGGAGATACTTTCTTCCGCCATTTTGTTTAGATCTTCATCAATTTCAGTTTCGCTATCCAATTCGCCTTCTAAAATACTTTGTTGTAATTCTGTCTTATTTTCTAAAATAAACTGATTTTCATAATTATAATGCTTTCTCGTTGTATCTAGCTTTTGTGTATTTTGTTCGTAACTTTTATCCACTATATTCAGCCATTCTAAAAATGTATGCGTTTCATCTTTCTGTGCAATTTCAATAATTTTATGACGATTTCTTTCTATCGGATGGATTTCATCGATATTAATTTTAGTATGCTCACTACTTTGTCTAAAATCACTTATCTCTTTTAAAACAATATCAGGACGCTGTTTTTCTTGAATTGTTTTATCTGACTTTGGAATAAATGAATCTATTTTAATTGCTTGCAAATTATTTTCATTTAAAGATTTAATTTTTTCTATTTTAATATCATTATTGGTATCTGATATTGCTTTTGATTCATCAAATGGAATAGATGGAAAATAAGTATCGTCTTCTTCTTTAGGTAGCTCTAAATTATCAAAATTTTCCTGATTTGAATGAATGATTTCAAACTGAACTTTATCAAAAATAAAATCATTCGCAATTTTTATTATTGGCAATGAAGAATTAGATTCAACATCTACATTTATTTCTGTTTGTTTTGTGGCTATTGTTTCGGGCTGAGGAGCTGATTCTGTTTCTTTGATCTGAGCAATCGCTTTCTCCATTGGAATGGTGATTACCTTACTGGTAATTTGTTGAATAGCAGATAGTATTTGATCCGCAATAGAGAATGGTTTGGGAGATGTTTTAGGTTGTTCAACAACTTGAGATTCTTCTTCTAATGACGTTTTAATTTCTGATGTTTGAACTGTAACAACATCAACATTTTGTACTATTGAAGTTTGTTCTAAAACTTCCAATTCTTCCACATCTGATTTTATTTCCTCAACAGTTTGGTTTTCATTCTCAAGTGTTTGAATATTTGCAGTTTCTTTCCTGTTTTTAAACTCTGCTAAAATTTGATCCACTAAAGAGATCGGTTTATTTTCTTGCTCAACAACATCAACTACTTCATTAATATTTTCCGATTTAACCTCTGGAGTTTCTTCAATAGTTTCAGTTTGTTCTGTTTCTATAATTTCAGGTAATTCTACCGTTTGTGCTACTAAACTTTCTTCTTCTTTTCTATGTTTTAATTCAGCCAAAATTTGGTCAGCAATCGATAGCTTTTCAAGTTCTTGAGTTGTGTTTTCAACTTCGGATTCTTCTATAATATTTTCAGATTCAATTTCTGGAGTTTCTACAATAGTTTCAACTTGTTCTGTTTCTATAATTTCAAGTTCATCAGAATGTTGTTGTGCAGCATGTGCTTCTTCTTTTCTATGTTTTAATTCAGCCAAAATCTGGTCAGCAATCGATAGTTTTTCAGGCTCTTGATTAGGAATTTCAATTTCGGATTCTTTAATATTATTTTCAGATTCAATCTTAAACGTTTCTGTAATTGTTTCAGCTTGTTCTGTTTCTACAATTTCTAGCTCATCAGATTGTTGTTGTGCTGTATGGTCTTCTTCCTTTCTATGTTTTAACTCAGCCAAAATTTGGTCAGCTATCGATAGTTTTTCAGGCTCTTGATTAGGAATTTCAACTTCGGATTCTTTAATATTTTTTTCAGGTTCTATTTCAGCTATTTGTTCCGTAGTTAAATTTTGTTCTTTAGAAATAACAATACTATCTTCATTCGTCTCAGATAGATTTAATTGTATTGCAGGTGTGATTATTCCACTTGGTGTATCTTGTATCGAATCACTTCCTTGAGTTTGTGTACTATAATCTATCTTAAAAATGACATCTCTATGTGTAATATAAAAAGCTGTTTTGTTTTTCTGCTCATCCGTTCTGTTTCTTTTATACTTTTCCAAATGAAGAAATGAAACATAAGGATAGGCTTTTAACCAATCATTTAATTGTTCATTAGAAATATTTTCTATTAACTGGGGTTGTTCGATGATTTGTTTAAGTGAGAACATAGTTTACCAATTAGAGAAAGATTTATTAAAAATTTGCTGGGTAATTCTATCAAAGATAGTGTTTTGTAAATTAGATTCTAACGAATTAAATGCAGTTTGTGCAGAAAAATTTTCGCCATCTCTAAAATTTTGTGTGTAAGACTTTTTATTATCTTTATGATTAATGCATTCCACTTTTACACTAATATTTAATCTATTTTGTGCTAAAGTTTGCGTGTTGGTTAGAGCAATTGGTTCAATATTATATTCAATAATAGTACAAGCATATTCGATATCTCCGTCTTGTCTAGTTAAAACCATTCTCGTTTCTCGAATAAATTTTTCTTTTAGTTTTTCAGTAAAATCTGCTGCAGCACTCGCATTTTGAAAAGTTGCAATATTATTTGTAGGATTAATTGTAAATGTTTTTAAATTAGGATCAATACTCGCATCAGAAAAACGATATATCTTACACGCATTAGAACAAATTAAAGCAAATAGAATTAAGGCAAAAAAACTAAGTTTTTTTTTATTTACGTTTATATCTAACGTCTTTACAATCATTTTTCTAAATTATATTCTTTAATTTTTCTATATAATGTTCTTTCTGAAATGCCTAAATCAAATGCAGCATCTTTCCTTTTATTTTTGTGTTTCTCTAAAGCTTTTATAATCAAATCTTTTTCCATATCCATCAATGAAAGACTTTGTTCTTCCGTATTGACTTCATAAGCTGGGGTTTCATTGATAATTATTGTCGGATTATCATCAGCAGATTCTTTATCAGGAACATGCAAGAAATTTGAGGAATGTGATGCATCATTTTTTCTTTCGCTTATTTTAGGAATAGCAACATCACTAAAATCAATTTCTGAACTCTGAACATTTCCATTTGTAGCATTCCAGACAAACTTCTTTAATTCATTCAAATCATTCTTTATATCAAAAATCATTTTATATAAAATCTCTCTATCTGAAAAACTAGACGCTTCTTGCCCATTGCTTAACATTGGCAAGGTATTGAGTTCATTATCTGGCAAAAAACGCAATATATCTTCCTTTTTTATTATTCTATCTTTAGATAAAACAGAAACTTGCTCTGCTATATTTTTTAGTTCTCGAACATTACCAGGAAATCGATATTTTGTCAATGACAATTTAGCATCATCATCTAATTGTATCAATGGCGTTCGATATTGTTCTGCAAAATCAGAGGCAAATTTTCTAAACAACAATACAATATCATCTTTCCTTTCTCTTAAAGCTGGAACATGGATTGGAACTGTATTTAAACGATAATATAAATCTTCTCGAAATTTTCCTATTTGAACTAATTTCGGCAAGTCAACATTGGTAGCTGCAATAATTCGAACATCAGTTTTTTGAACATTTGAAGATCCAACTTTAATAAATTCTCCACTTTCTAATAAACGTAACAATCGGGCTTGTGTTCCAATGGGCATTTCTCCTATTTCATCTAAAAATATAGTGCCATTATTTACTGTTTCAAAATAGCCTTTTCTTTTATCGTGAGCACCAGTGAACGCACCTTTCTCATGCCCAAACAATTCAGAATCTATTGTGCCTTCAGGAATTGCACCACAATTGACGGCAATAAAATTTTCGTGCTTTCGAGAGGAAAGTGTATGGATAATTTGTGAAAATACTTCTTTTCCCACACCACTTTCTCCAGTTATCAGTACAGATAAATTTGTTGATGCTACTCGTACAGCAATATCCAATGCATTATTTAATGCTGGTGAGTTTCCAATAATCTTAAACCTTTGTTTTATGCTTTGTAATTCCAAATCTTACGAGATATTTATATTAGAATACAAATATAATGATTTATATGAATAGTAGAATATTAAGCAGTACTTAGAAATATTGTGAATTATCTGCTAAAAACTTGACAAATAGCATATAATGAAGACTCAATAAAATAAGTAATCCTTTTTTTTATTAATTTTGGGTTATGAGAATAAAAAATCTAAAAGGAATCTTTTTGATTCTAATTGCACTTCTTACGTTTTCAACGGCATCAGCTGTTTGTGATTTTACAGTTTCTACAACAACAGTTTGTGCTGGAGATGAAATAACCATCACATTAAAAGAACCTTATGCAAATTATCATAAAATACTTATACTAAGACAAAATTTTCAAAAAGCATTATTAGGAACGGAATATGAAATCGTAGCTCCATATACCGACAAAGACAATGAGATAAAAATTAGATTTAGAGGTACTGACATAAATAAAACTTTTTATATCGCAATGACTGAAAACCAGAACGCAGATCTTCCTTGTGGAAATAAATTTACAACTATCAATCTAAAAAGTTCTCCAGACCCACAACTTACAGAAATAAAAAATTTTAGCAGATGTTCAGGCACACCAAATCCAGAAGAATTATCTTTTACGGACGCAAGTACTTCAACTAATAATATTAAAAATTATAAGATAGATTGGGGTGATGGCTCTCCAGCATATAATTCCGCTACAGCTCCAAATGCCGTTACGCATACCTATAATCCAGGTTCTTATACAGTAACCTATACAATTACAGGAACTGGTTATTCTTGTAATAATGCCACTAAAACTTATGGCGTTTTGGTTGGGAAAGGACCAACCATATATCCAATTCTAAATCAGCCAACACAATGTGCTCCAACAAATTACAACCTGCCTTTTGATGTTGCAAAAATGGTTGCGGAAAATAGCCCAAGTACTATTTACAAATTATATGTAAATGATGAATTACAATCTACTTATGATAACAAAAGTATTCCTCTAAATTATTCCTATTTTTTTGAAGAAGGTAGTTGTGGCTACTCCTCTTCTTGTCCACAAACGAGTATTTATTCTATAAAAATGGAAAGTTCAAATGAATGTGATTTTACTTTCTTTCAACAATGTATCATAGTAAAAGATTCTGTAAAACCTGAAATTAGTGGCAAAGATACCGTTTGTGTTGATCAGGCTAATACATTTATGAATACAGATAAAAAAAGCCGAGTATTTGTGGGTACTCAATGTACACAATTTGCTGACCATACTTGGTCGATAACTCCAAGTGCTGGTGTTTCTGCAAATCCTGTATTTAATACACCTGTTAAGAAAAACAGTATCTCGATTACATTTTCTAAGACAGGAAACTATAGATTAAAATTAAAGGTTGATGGTGATTGTAATACAAAAGATACATTTTTTGACATTGTTGTTGTAGAACCAATTGAATTGGCTGCAACATTTACACCTCCAGGATGTCTCCCAGAAAGCCCAGGATATGTTGATGTTCCCTTTACCAGTCAAATTGTTACTGGTGTACCTAAAGACTATAAATGGACGGTAACTGGTGGACCAGCCACTTTTGTTGGTGGCACGAGTGCAAGTTCTAAAGATGTTGTTGTACGTTTCCCTCAAGCTGGAAATTATAAAGTTAGTCTTACCTCGAGTTCTTCTACTTGTCCAGTCGTTTCTTGGACAAGTCCAACGATAGTCGTTAAAACTAACCCAAAAATTGACACTTTACCTTTAGTTTTAGGATGCTCAACACCTTTTACTTTTAGGAATGACAATGGAACTCCATTAAATGAAAATGATGATTTCTATACTTTCTATAATGGAAACGATGGAACAACAAAATATCAATGGACATTCAATAGCGGAAATCCTTCTTCTGTGTCATCAGAAAAACCTGGGAATATCGTTTATAATACTCCAGGTACTTTTGATATCATAACAGTGATAAGAAACCAATGTGGAAGCGATAGTATCAATAGAGAAATTACGATTTATGACAATATAAAACCAACTTTAGGGAAGGGTTTTGATATCTGCATAAGTGCTCCACCAATTCAATTACCTGCTGCTAGTCCAACAGGTGGCTTATGGTCAGGACCCGGAATTACCGATGTAAATTTAGGGGTATTTAATCCAGCATTGGCAGGCAGTGGAAAACAAACTGTTCGCTATACCATTAATCAGAGTACAGCATGTCCTACTTTTGAAGAAATGGAAATTAATGTTATTGAAATTCTAGGATTTAATGCAGGACCAAATCAAGAAGTTTGTAAGGGTACAATATTAAAATTAGAAAATGACCCTAATTTCCCTGGTGGCAATTGGACTGGAATTGGTGTCTCAAGTTCTGTTCTAAACTCATTTGACCCTTATGGATTAGCACCTGGAACATATCCAGTAACCTATACTTATAAAGATCCAAGTGGTCAGTGCTCAATGACTGCTATGAAAAATATCTTGGTAAAAGATAGTATTCATTTTACGCCACCACCTAATTTATGTGTAAATGTCCCATTTGAATTTGGTAATATTTCAGACAATATTGCATTGCCTGTCGATTGGGATTTTGGAGATGGGAGTCCACATGCATTTGTACTCAATCCAACTCATAATTACACTACAAGTGGAATAAAAAATATTATTTTAAAAGCCAATACCATTGATGGGTGTGCAGCCACATTAAAATTCTCTATCAATGTAAAAGAAAATGCAAAACTAGACTTTAATGTTTCACCAGCATCTACTTGTACTGGAGAAATAATGGTCTCATTTCCTAAAACACATGACCCTGCAAGTCTTTATACTTGGACTTATGATAACAAGACATTGGTAAAAAATGACTCTTCTGCTTTCTTATTAAATTTTTCTAAACCAATATTGGCAGATTCTATTTATAAAATTGAATTAAAAGCAAATTACTTCTGTGGTTCTGCTTTAGCAGAAAAAAAGGTAACTATAAAATCAGATCCTGTTGCAGATTTTAATATTCAGTCTATTGGTTGTGAGCCTTTTAATCCAGTATTGACTAACAATGCTTATGGAAGTTCTGCTACTTATCATTGGGATTTTGGGATTCCTGGACAAACTTCTCAATTACCAAATCCTACTCCTCCAACTTATTATAATTCGAGTAGAAATGATACGACCTATACCATAACGCAAACAGTTTCTAATGCGTGTGGTACTGATAAAATTTCAAAAATAATTACAGTTCGTGCAAATACTACCTACGCTGCAATTACTCAAGATAAGATAGAAGGCTGCTCTCCTTTAGAAGTCCAATTTGAAAGTGTATCCTCAAGTGGTAGTTTAAGTTGGGGTTTTGGCGACAATACTTCTGGATTTTCTGAATTCCAACCAAAGACCTATACACAACCTGGAACTTACATTGTGAAACTAGAAGTTCAAGGGAATTGTGGTAAATCAAGTGCTACTAGTAAGGTTACCGTTCATCCACAACCTACAGTTGACTTTAGTGTAAAAGATTTATGTTTAGGTAAACCAACTAAATTTACACCAATTCTAACAAATACTGCTGCAGTAACATGGAGCTTTGGAGATGGCAATTTCTCTTCTCAAATGAATCCAAGCTATTCATATCTATCAGCTGATAATTTTGATGTCAAGTTGAAAGCATTTACAAACAAAGGTTGTAGCGACTCAATAACAAAAATAATAACGATTGCCAATCAACCTAAAGCTGGATTTAATATTGATAATCCGAGTGTATGTTTAGGTGTACCCGTTACTTTATTAAATGCATCCAACTCAGCAGGCAGCCCTAATTTTACTTGGGATTTTGGAGATGGCACTTTTGATAATAATGCACAGCCCGAACCTCATAATTATTTGCATGCTGGCACCTATTCTGTTTCATTATTGGCAGTAGAAGGTCTTTGTAGGGATAGTATTAAAAAACCAAATGCAATACGTGTGTATTCTTTACCAAATGCTGATTTTACTTATACGATTGACCATTTAGGAAAATTCCAAGTACCTGTTATTTTTAATAACATTTCTTCTTTAGCTACTAAATATGTTTGGTTATTCAATGGAAAAGATTCCTCGTTTGAAAAAAATCCGACTTTCCTATTTAATAATTTAGGACCTAATCGAGTTATATTATATGCCGAAAATGCAAATGGTTGTATTGATACTGTAATCAAATTACTTGCTGTAGATTTTGATGGAGCTGTATTTGTTCCTAATGCTTTTGCTCCAGAATTAGGTAGTGGCGAATCTACTTTATTTAAACCAAAAGGCGTTGATTTGAAAGAATATCATGTTCAAGTATTTTCAACTTATGGACAATTACTTTGGGAAAGTACAAAGTTGGAAAATGGACAACCTTCTGAAGCTTGGGATGGGAGATACAAAGGAGAAATAATGCCTCAAGATGTTTATGTTTGGAAAATTAGAGCCATTTTTAAAAGCGGAAAAGCTTGGGAAGGCAACGAGGATATTAATACTGGTAAAAAAACAACCATGGGTTCTGTTATTTTATTAAGGTAAATTCTTTGTTATTTAAAGTAAATCTAAACAAGCTTTTGCTTTATTTGTTATTTTCTTTAGTACATTTGCCTTATTATGGAGAATATTACAGAAGAAAAAATAATTTATGCACTTTCGCAAGTAGATGATCCAGATTTTAAAAGAGATTTGGTTTCATTAAAAATGATAAAAGATGTATCATTTACTCAAGAAGAGATAAATTTTACAGTTGAACTTACAACCCCAGCATGTCCACTGAAAGATCAAATTGAGAGAGATTGCAGAAATGCTATTGCTCAATTGGTTTCGAGTACAGCTACGGTAAATATAAATTTCACATCAAGAGTACAAACTGCTAAGAATGTAAAAGCAGATGTATTGCCAAACGTAAAAAACGTCATTGCTGTTGCTTCGGGAAAAGGTGGTGTTGGAAAATCAACGGTTGCCGTAAACTTAGCTTTGGCACTGGCTCAAACTGGAGCGAAAGTAGGTTTAGTAGATGCAGATATCTATGGACCATCTATTCCAACAATGTTGAGCCTAAACAATATGCGTCCCAATGTTCAAAAAGTAGATGATAAAAACTATTTGGTGCCGATTGAATATTATGATATGAAAGTAATGTCAATTGGATTTATGATTGGCGAAAAGCAACCTGTTGCTTGGCGTGGTCCAATGGCTACTTCTGCTTTAAGACAAATGATTTCTGAAGTACTTTGGGAAGAGTTAGATTATTTAGTTTTAGATTTACCTCCAGGAACTGGAGATATACATTTAACTCTAGCTCAAAATATTGGTGTAACCGCAGCTGTAGTGGTTACCACACCTCAAGAAGTTGCATTAGCTGATGCTAGAAAAGCAATTGCATTTTATCAATTAGAAGCAATCAATATTCCAATATTAGGCGTTATTGAAAACATGTCTTATTTCACACCTCCTGATGCTTTGGATAAAAAGTATTATATTTTTGGTAAAGGCGGTGGACAATTAATTGCACAACAATTTGAAGTGCCATTCTTAGGTGAATTACCAATTGAACAAAAAATTAGAGAAGGCGGTGATGAAGGAAAGCCTATCGCTCTTCAATTTTCAAATAGTGCAAGTACTGCATTTGCTAACTTAGCTCAACAAGTCGCTCAACAAGCAGCTATTATTAATGCAAAAGTACCAGAATCAGTATAATTTCAGATACGATGTTAGATACGAGTGATATATTATATGAACGTGTTGAAAAAGCATTAGAAGAAATTCGCCCTTTTTTAATAGCAGATGGTGGAGATATTGAATTGGTAAGTATTTCAGAAGATTTTATTGTTTATATAAAATTAAAAGGTGCATGTGAATCTTGTAGAATGAGTGCTTCTACTGTTAAAGCTGGTGTCGAAAGCACCGTAAAAGCTGCGGTTTCTGAAATACAAAAAGTTGTAGCTTTGAATTAGGAATTTTGAATTGACCAAAAAATTTAAACTTTCCTTATTTTTCAACTTACTATCTTTACTTTTTAAATTGCTATCCAATGAAAAGAAAATATCAGCATTTTGCTACAAATGCTATCCGTACACAACACGAACGTGGATTTAGAGAGCATAGTGTTCCATTATACCTAACTTCTTCTTTTGTTTTTGAAGATGCTGAGCAAGCTAGGGCATTATTTGCAGATGAATATACTGATAATATTTATTCACGATTTTCAAATCCAAATACTTCTGAATTTATAGAAAAGATGTGCATTTTAGAAGGAATGGAAGATGGCTTTGCTACCGCAACAGGTATGGCTGCTGTTTTTGCTTCTATGATGCCGTTTTTAAATAAAGGCGACCATATTTTGGCTTCATCAGCTTTATTTGCTTCTACTACAAAAATTATAAAAGAATATATGCCTAATTGGGGCATAGAACATAGCTTTTTTGATATTAATCAACCTGAAACTTGGGAAAGTCTTATTCAACCAAATACAAAAATGATATTTGCAGAAACGCCTTCCAATCCTGGTTTAGTATTGATTGATATGGAACATCTTTGCAACATTGGGAAAAAGCATAATGTTTTAGTGAATATTGATAATTGCTTTGCAACGCCTTATTTACAACAGCCTGCTAAATATGGTGCCGATATCATTACCCATTCAGCTACAAAATTTTTAGATGGGCAAGGTCGAGTTACTGGTGGCGTTGTTTTGGCCAATAAAGAAATCACTAAAACAATAAGACAATTTTGCAGACAAACTGGTCCTTCTTTATCTCCGTTTAATGCTTGGATATTAAGCAAAAGCTTAGAAACCTTGCATGTTAGAATGGATAGACATTGTCAAAATGCTTTAGAATTAGCTCAATGGTTAGAAACACAAGAGGATATTAAAAAAGTAGTTTATCCATTTTTAAAATCTCATCCTCAATATGAATTAGCTAAAAAACAAATGACACAAGGCGGTGGCGTTGTTACCTTTGAAGTCCATGGTGGTTTAGAAAGAGGACGAAAATTCTTAGATAGTTTGCAACTTTTCTCGCATACTGCAAATTTAGGTGATTGTCGCTCTATTGCGACACATCCTGCATCAACAACACATAGCAAAATTGATGAAGCATCAAGAAAAGCTTCTGGAATTGAGAATGGAACCATCCGAACTTCAATAGGTTTGGAGCATATTGACGATATAAAGGCAGATATACTACAAGCATTAGAAAAAAGTAGATAAATGATTACTTTGATTATTCCTTTTTATAATGAGTCCAAAAGATTGGATAGATTTGAAGAAGGTTTAAATCAATATAAGAATAGAAATCAACTTATACAGGAAATAATTTTAGTGAATGATGGAAGTACTGACGATACCTTACCGCATTTACAAAAGTTTCAAAAACAATTTTCTGAAAAGAACATTCAAGTTATTCATATAGAAAAAAATTGTGGCAAAGGCAATGCATTACAAGCAGGGATTTTACAAGCACAACACAATTGGGTTTTGTGTAATGATGCGGACTTATCTTATCGTTTAGAACAAATAGACGATTGGTATGATTCGAAATTATTTGACTTTAATAAAAATGGGATAGTTTATTTTGGAAAGCGAATTATAAAGGATAAGAAAAGCAAATTCTTTGTCCATAGAATTATTATTGGAAAAATATTTTACCTACTTATTAGGTTGATTTTAGGTATTAATATTCAAGATACACAATGTGGTTTTAAATTGTATCCAACCACTATTGCAAAAAAAGTATTTAAAGATTTGCACGAAAAACGGTTTGCCTTTGATTTGGAAATCATTTATAAATTAATACAACAAAATATTAGCATTCAAACTTTACCTGTTCAATGCATTGATATTGAAGGTTCTAAAGTTAATTTACTTAAAGATAGCTGGAATATGTTTTGTGCATTGTTCCGAATTAGAAATCTTTAAATAAAATCCTCATTATATTTATATCCATTTCTTCATTTTTAATTTTCTCTAAACTTTATTTTTAATACTTTTGTAATTCAATTAAAAAAATGCAAATAGCAGAACTCAATAAAACAGCAACACAAGTTAGAAGAGATATCGTTCGTATGGTACATCAGTGCAAATCTGGGCATCCTGGAGGTTCTTTAGGTTGTGCCGATTTCTTAACAGCATTATATTTTGATGTAATGAAAGTGAATACGGATTTTGATATGAATGGAAAAGATGAAGATATTTTCTTTTTATCCAACGGTCATATTTCTCCATTGTTTTATTCTGTTTTGGCTCGAAGAGGTTTTTTTGAAGTAAAAGAATTGGCAACATTCAGACATATCAATTCCAGATTACAAGGGCATCCAACCACACACGAAGGGTTGCCTGGAATTAGAATTGCATCAGGAAGTTTAGGTCAGGGAATTTCTGTTGCGGCTGGTGCAGCATTAGGCAAAAAACTGAATAAAGATGATAAATATGTATTTTGTTTAACTGGTGATGGAGAATTACAAGAAGGACAAAATTGGGAAGCAATTTTATTTGCTGCTGCAAATAAAGTGGACAATCTAATTGTTACAGTCGATTGGAATGATGCTCAAATTGATGGTTCTACACAAGAGGTTTGTGATTTAGGCGACTTAGAAGCAAAGTTCAAAGCATTTGGCTGGGAAGTTTTATCTATGAAAGGCAACCAAATGGATAATGTTGTTGCTCAATTAAATGAAGCTAAAAATAGAGCAAAACAAGGCAAACCCGTTGTTATTTTAATGCGTACAGAAATGGGATTTGGCGTAGATTATATGATGGGAACACATAAATGGCATGGCTCTGCACCAAATGATGAGCAACTAGCAAAAGCTCTCGCACAACTAGAGGAAACGCTAGGAGATTATTAAAATTATTTTCATTAATTCTTATGTTTTTTGATAGCTTATACTTCTTAATGCTATCTAAGAAATTGTCTGAATCAAGATTTGCAGGATTAAATGATGAACAGGATTTTTAAATACAATCCTAAAATATAGAAAATTCTGATGCTGACAAAAAAAGTACAAACATACACTCCTACTAAATTTTGTGCTTAATAAAACCCAAATAAAAAAACATATTTTTCGTATTTTAGCCTGATTTTAATGTAATGTTGAGGCTGCTAAAAAAAATAGGAATTTTAATTACAATCATCTTGGGTTTGTCCGTTTTGGGCAGTTTCATTTTGCCTTATGGTTGGGCTGATGCTGTACAATATGCTAAAATTCAACATTATAAATCTGTTAAAGGAAAATACAATGCCTTATTTTTTGGTGGCAGTTTGGAATATCGACAAGTCAATCCAAAGATTGTCGATGGTGTTTTAAATAGCAATCAGATACATTTTAATAGTTATAATTTAGGTATTGATGGCCATAATATTATCCAACAACTAGCGGATATTGATGGTATTATGAAAATAAAAAACGACAGTATCAAATATATCTTTGTAAGTATGTCGAGTGAACCTTATTTTTTTGCTTACAATAAAAATACTTCAAAATGGTTGGCTTGGGTAGATTTAAAATCCACTGTAAATTCCATTTTTATATTACCTAATGCTGGAAGAACCCTAAAAGAGAAAACGAGATTTATTATATTGTATATCCGAAGTTACTTTATGAATTTATTTAAAGTAGGTATGGTTCCAGATGTTTTGACTCATTATTTAGGTCAAGATACACTTTATCAAGCTTATATTGGACCAGACAAAAATGGTTTTTTTGCTTATGATGATGAGCGAACTTATTTGGCACAATACAATCGAGGTTTAGATGAAGATTTGAATACATCAAGAGCTAGATTTATACAAGATATGCACTATCGTGATAGTTTGCGAAATGCGAATACCCAACAATTCTCTAACTATAAAGTTACAGACAAACCAAATCAAGAACAAGTGAATATGTTGTATCGGTTTATGAAAAAATACAATAAAATGGGTATAGATGTGTATTTTATTTTACCTCCACGAGCAATGACCTCCTATTCTTATTTATTACCCATCTTCTATGCATTGCCAGAAAATAGGCGAATTGAGTTGGCAGACCCAAGACAATACCCACAATTTTATACGTATGAAAATGGCTATAATTTTCATCATTTGAATAAAAAAGGAGCTGCCATTTTTAGTAAGATATTGGGTAACAAGATTGCAGATTTATTAATGACCTCCTCAAAAATACCCGAATAATTTATTATTTTTAACAAATTAAATTGATGGACAAACATGCTTTTTAACTCTTTTAGTTTCCTTATTTTCTTTCCAATATTTCTGTTACTTTATTTCAGAATTAATGCCAAACATCAATGGAAACTATTGTTATTGAGTGGTTACTTTTTTTATGGTTCTTTTGCTCCAAAATATTTGTTGATTTTGGTGGCTATTACTTTGAATGATTTTTTTGCTGGTAAAAAAATTGAAGATGCAACAACCAAATCAGAAAAAAAGAAATGGTTGTTTTTGAGCATTGCTATGAATTTGGGTATTTTAATTTTCTTTAAGTATGTAAATTTCATAGACGATAATATTCGCAACCTATTTGAGTTATTGCATCTGCCCTATTTTGTTCCACAAACTTGGTTTGATAAAATTATTGTGCCTGTCGGTGTTTCATTTATAACTTTCCAATCTCTCAGTTACACGATTGATATTTATAAAGGCTTGATTAAACCGGAACGAGATTTGGGTTATTTTGCAACTTTTACTGCATTTTGGCCTGTAATGGTCAATGGTCCAATTGAACGAGCTAAAAACTTACTACCGCAATTACAAGAACATCATTCATTTGAGTATAATAGAGTTCGAGATGGTTTAATAAGAATGTTGTTTGGATTTTTTAAAAAACTCGTCATTGCCGACCGATTAGCTTTTTTTGTTGATGATATGTATTTACATTTTAATGATGTAAGTGGTTGGACAATTATTGTCGGTGGCTTTTTGTTTTTCTTTCAGGTATATTGTGATTTTAGTGGCTATTCTGATATTGCTTTAGGAGCTGCAAAGATTATGGGTATTAATATCACAGAAAATTTCAAACGGCCTTTTTTCTCCAAGAATTTAGCTGAATTTTGGACACGCTGGCACGTTTCTCTATCAACATGGCTGACAGATTATGTGTTCTTTTATTTGGGTGCATATAAAGCAAAAGGGCTAAAAGTCGTCTTTAATGTTGTTTTTGTTTTGGCTATTTGTGGCTTGTGGCACGGTGCTAATTATCCGATGATATTAGCATTTACAATGATAGGCATTGCGATGGCAATTAGATATTTGTGGCAATTTAATATCGTTAGGAATATAAAACCTAGTAATGCTTATAAACTCTTTGATAAATACTTTCCAGAATGGGGTCATGTTTTAGTAACCGTTAGCATCTTAGTTTTCTGTTTTTTATTATTCAGGGTACATACGGCACAAATGGAATGGAATCGAATGCATATTGATGACCCAGTGAGTTGGTGGCATATTGCAGGTTTATTGTATTCAAAAATGTTTCATTTAGGTTCTGCAGCTTATTTTCAAGAATGGATTAATCACAAAGGAATTGTTGAGTTTATTTGTGGCATTGCTTTTCTTATTATTTTATTAGTAATTGAATTTTTGATTGGCGACAAAACTATTGAAAAAACGATTTCAGAAAGAGCAAAACCCATACGATGGGTTATCTATATTTTGCTCACTTTGGCGATAACTTGGTTTGGGGTTTATAATAATACTTCATTTGTTTATTTTCAATACTAATGCGGTACTTGTTGAGAAATATTATTGTCTTGATATTGGTGGTATTAATAGCTTCAATAACGATAAATATTTTTACACCTTTTTATTGGGGAGATTATACACAAACAACTAAGATTTTACATTATAAGAAGAACCCAACAAAATACAATGCGATTTTCTTTGGTGGCAGTTTAGAGTATAGACATATCAATCCTACTATGGTTGATGCTATTGCAAAGCAAAATAATATTCAATTATCATCATTCAATGCAGGAATAGATGGTCATAATATTATTCAAGAATTAAGAGATATGGAAGGATTCTTATCTATTAAAAATTCTGAGCTTAAATATATTTTTATCAGTTTATCTAGTGAACCCTATTTTTTCAAACCTAATAGAAATACAGCGAAATGGATTTCCTGGCAAAACTTTCCTGCTTACATTAATGCGATGCAAATCTTACCGACTTTAGATGATAAATGGGGCGAAAAAGGTCGATTTATGTGGTATTATACCACTTCATTTATTAAAAAGAATTTTAATATGGGCTTGTTACCTAGTTTGTTTCAAAGTTACTTAGACAGACCCTCTCTTGATTCAGCTTATTTAGGTAAAAATAAAGATGGTTTTTTTCCTTATGATGATGAAGAGCGTTTGTTGATAGAGCATTACAAATGGGCAGATGAATTTGTCATTGAATCTAATGCAGTTTATAAAAAAGAAAAAGGTATAAGAGATAGTTTGACCAATAGCGTAAAACATTCATTTGATACGTATAATGCAAGCATAAAACCCAACCAAGCTGAGTTGAATGTTCTTGTCAGTATCATCAAAAAATATGCTAAAAAAGGAATTGATGTTTATTTTATTTTGCCTCCACGTGCTAGAACAAGCTATTCATTTTTATTGCCAATTTATTATCAACTTCCACAAGAAAGATGCATTGAATTAGCGAATCCAAACAAATATCCAGAATTCTATGCAGTGGAATATGGATATAATTATCACCACATGAATAAACAAGGTGCAAATTTATATAGTAAGTTATTAGGCGAACGAATTAGTGCATTAATTAATAAAAACAAACTTATTCCTTAATAGCTATTGACAAAGTATCAAGCAAATAAAATGCTTTTTATTCCTTCATTATTTTAGCATAATATATTTCATTCTTTTGCTGGAATTGCAAAATATATAGTCCTGATGGCAATGCTTCAACACTAATATTTAATAGCTTTCCAGCTTGTTGGTATCCAATTTTGAAAGGTTGTCCCATTAAATTGAAACAACTTAAATTTTGAACTTCATCGAATGTTTTTAAATTTATTGTAGCCGTATTTTTTGTTGGATTTGGATAGATATTAATAGCATTTCTTTTTACTGAAATTTTATTCGCTGAAATCTTAGACGTATCTAAAATATAAGAAGAAATGCCACCAATTGAATTGCCAACTAGAAATATATTATTCTCTAAAATAACTGGAATTGTTCTGTAAAATTTGCTTTCTAATAAAACCTTTTCTTCAAGATTGGCTTGTGTGTAGTTGTTTACAAAATCAGGATACCAAATAATTCCTTTTGCATAAGTTCCAAGTATTAAATCGTCGATTCCATTCGTATCAATATCGGCAATAAATGGAACAGAATAGCCCCAAAACTCATTATTTTTATTGGTTTGTAAATTCGATAGTTGTGTCGTTATTTTTGTAAAATTAGGTGTCGTTCCAGCATTTCCTTTAAAAAAACTAAGTGTACCTGATTTTTTACCAATAATTAAATCCTTCAAATTATCATTATCTAAGTCATAAATAATAGGAACTACATTTGCACCTAAAGTATCAGGATTCCCAAATACATCTTTTAATAAATAACCTCTATATATCCATTCTGAAATTGGAGACATAGAAATATTTTCCCACCAAACTAAAAATCCATCTGAAGTACCTGCGAGTATTTCATCAACACCATCATTATTAATATCTCCAACTGTCAAAGCAATTTCTGTTAATCCATATTGGCTAATATTTAGGAAATTTGTATCTACCAAATTGTATTTTGGGTTCTCATTTGTTCCTAAATTTTGATAAGCTTTTACAAAGTATTTATTTTGCCCACCACTTTTCCTTTGTCCACCATTTGTAATCAATAAATCTTTAATACCATCGTTATTGATATCCAACAAACAAGGATAAGCCTGTTGTCCAACATCTATCACATCTTCCAATAAAAAGTTCTTTTTCTGAAATTCTAACTGTAAACTTGAATTGCTAGATACATTTTTATACCACCAAATATTATCTGCATTAGCATCGGAAGATGTAAAAGAAAAATTACTCACTACGCAATCATCTTTGTTATCATCATCAATATCAACAAATTGAGGCATGGGCAAATAATCAATCTTTATTGGATAATTTGCTGGATAGTTTTTATTTTCCGACAGAAAACTTGCGTAAGTTTTTGACCCTACATTTTCTAAATAATTGACAGAATTAAAAAACAAATCGGATAATAAAGCATCTTTTATACTATCTCCATTCACATCATACAAACAAACTGCTGTGCCATTGTGTTGTATATCTTCAGAACCCAAAGGGTTTAAAAATTTACTATTACAAGTATCCCTAAAAGTCAAAGTTCCGTGTCCATTTTCAGTAATATTTCCCCAACAGAAATCGGCAATTTCAAAATATACAGAATCACAAGGTATATTTTTCTCCACTTTCTGATTTTCATAATAAACCAATTTTGACATACTGACATTATAATTGACCATATCCATATCGCCATCTCCATTCACATCAACAAATGATGGCTTATCAACTGAACTTGCATAGACATTTACATCTCCAAAAAATGATTTTGCCAAAACATTATTTTGCATTTTTTCAAATTGCAAGCTGTTATTAGCATAAAATCCTTTATAAATTTCTATAGAACCTAAGTTATTATAGGTTACAAAATCTCTTATATTATCGCAATTAAAATCTGTCCATTCTGCCCAACCATAAGCATTTGGAAAAATATATTGGGTAGTATCATAATCATATTCTCCTTGATTATTCTTCAATACTATAAAGCGATTAGAATAAATATCATAAATGATCAAATCAGATAGATGGTCATTATTCATATCTAGTTTAGCAACTTGAACACTTGTCAGGCCACCGACAAAAGGCATCTTTAGTGCATATCCATTTTCTTCAACTTCAATCGAATGCATAGATTGCAACCTTAAATTCTGTGCAAATAATATGGAAGTAAAACTGCCAAGGAAATAAAAAAATAGTAGTAAAAATCTCATAAAAAAAAATTAGAAAGGATAACCAATTGCAATATTATAACCAACCATTCTGCCAATTTCGGTTCTTCTATAATATTTTCTTACTTCCTTGTGCGTCATAGTAGGATTAGCCTCATACTTTTGATTAAAATAATCTCTACGATAATCAATAATATCTGAAACCCATTTAGCTCCAGAAGTATAACTTGGGTCGTAAATTGGAAGAGCGACATCAAATCTAATGACAAAAAAGGATAAATCTAAACGAAGTCCAGCCCCCACACACCAAGCGATTTCCTTTCCAAATCGCTTAAAATTAAATTCAGCATTCGTTCTTGCAGTATCCTTTTTATATGTCCAAACATTTCCTGCATCAGAGAAAACTGCACCTTTAAACATTTTAAAAATATTAAAACGATATTCAGCATTCAATTCCAAACGAATATCACCCGTTTGGTCTAACTGTGCAATATTAGTATTTGTATTTCTGAATTTATAACCACCAGGACCAATTTGTCTAAATGGCCAAGCCCTCAAAGACATTGGCCCTCCTGCCGAAAACTGTTTGATATAAGGCATTACTGTGGCTTTATCTGTAGATGAATTTCCATAAGGAATGCCAATTCCTACAAATGCCCGAAATCCAAGCGATTGTTTTTTCTTAAAATTAAAAAAGTACTTTGGCTCTAATTCAATTCTTGCAAACTGTGCAAATGGAATATTAGAAAGCGAATAAGGTTTTGTTTTGTTTTTATTGAGTGATGCAAAAGCAAATAATATATTTCCACCCATATTAAAATTCGCTCTCAATGAAAAAAAGTTTTTATACTTTCCAACATTAATATTCTGATTGGTATAGAAAAAAGTATAATCTTGACCTAATATAAATTGATTATCAAAACTCTTCTTCAGAAAAGGATTGTTTTGTAACCTATCATTAAAAGCAGTTGTCAAATTAGATGGTTTTACATAGGTTAGCGACAAAGGTGAAAAGATATGTCTAAATCTATCATTATACCATTCATAGCCATAATTGATAGATATTGTATTAAGTGTATATAAACCAACACGTCTTTGATAATTATAATTCAATGCAATATTCGTTTGCGGTTTATATTTTTCGTAAGTCGTACATTGTTTTCTTTTAAAAGATGGAAAAATACGTGCTAAACTAATCCTCACTTCACCCAAAACATTGACGTTATTTATCGCACTTAGGTGCTCTCCGTCTTGAAAGTTTTTTTGAAATTGGAAATTTACACCACTTCTTAAACTAACATATAATTTTGCAGCAGAATTAAATACATTTTTGTTGATATATGTGCCAGATAAAGAAAAGCCAAGTGTACTTTGTGCGTTTGTATTTAATTCCAATTCATTACTAAAGGAATGTTTTTTACTCATCACACATTCAATCGAAGTAATCAAACCCATTTCTTCTGGAGAAAATGAAAATGGTTCGTGTTTAATATTAATAAAATTGAAAACGCCTAATCCATATAAATTACTACGTGTGGCAACTTGCTCATTTACGCTAAAAATATCTTCAGGTTTCAATCTAAGCGAACGAGATAATATTTTAGGTTTTATAGAATTCTTGGCAACATTATAATTCACATTGCAAATTGTATCCAATTGACGCTCTAAAAAAGTTGCTTTCTTAGATTTTGATTTGTTATCGTGATTTACATTCACATTGATATCTAAATAAACATATCTTTTATGCAATGAAGAATCAACTTCATTTTTTACCACCAAATAAGCATCTACTAAATGTTCGCCAGCATTGGTGCTATCTACCCGCAACACAATAAAATCTGGACTAAATGTAAAATAACCTTTGTTTTGGATATTGGTAGCAATACGTTCTCTCTCTTTTTTAATATTATCAATATCAAAGATATCTCCTTCTTTCAAAAAGGAATTACCATTATCTAAATTGGCATATTTATAAAGAATTGAATCTTCAGTTTGCTTGATAATTTTTCTAAATCTAAATGCTGTGTCGGTATCAATGTGATAAGTAACAACAGTTTTTTTGTTTTTAGTTTCAAAATCAGTAGAAATATTGCTATGAAAATAACCTTTATAGAACAAATAATTACTCATTCTAGCTTTTGAACTTTCAATTGCTGCTGAATCAAAAATAACTGGTGGTTCACCCGCATAATCTTCAAAAAATGCTTTATCTCCTTTTTTCTTTTTTTTGCTTTCGTTTTTAGGTTTATTTTTCTTTCTATAAGATGCGGCATACAATCCAAGCTTCAACCTAAAAAAATTCATAAACTTCTTATTAGGTTGTTGATTGTAAATAACCTGTCTCGCTAAATCCGTTTGCATTTTGCTCTTATCATCAATATTTTTTATATCAGAATGAAGCATAATTTTATTAGCAACCAATAAAGATTCATTATCTTTCAGTACATATTTTGTTGCTCTACAAGATTGTAATGCAACTATCATCAAAATAAAAACTAATTTTGTCAGAAATTTTAATTGTGGTTTATGCTTAGTATAAACGAAGTCAAACATATAAATTCTCTCAAAATTAAAAAATACAGGAATAAATATAACGAATTTATTGCCGAAGGTAAGAAAGTTATAATAGAATTAATACAAAATCAATTTATTTGTAAACAACTATATATTGACGAAACTCTACATAACAATTTAGACTTACCTGATAACATCCACGTCAAAACAATTCATGAAACTGATTTTAAGAAAATATCCAACCAGAAAAATCCTTCTAATATTTTAGCTATTTTTGAAAAGCCACAACAAAAAACTATTCAAAAAATAGACAATTGGTTAATTGCCTTAGATAATATTCAAGACCCTGGCAACCTTGGTACAATTATTAGAATAGCCGATTGGTTTGGCATTGATACCATCGTTTGTTCAGAAGATTGTGTTGATGTTTACAATAGCAAAACAATACAAGCCTCTATGGCATCAATAGCCAATATTAATATTATTGAAACTGATTTGGCTGAGTTTTTTAAGCAACATCCAAATATTCCTATTTTTGGAGCAATCTTAGATGGCAAAGATTATAACCAAATTCAATATCCCGAAAAAGGCATTTTATTGATTGGAAATGAAGGTAAAGGCATTCAAACTGAGCTTCTTAAAACAATCACGCAAACCATAACTATTCCAAGACATGGAAAAGCAGAATCCTTGAATGCTGCTATTGCAACGAGCATAATTGTTGCGAAAATAAAAGCTAATTAAGAACCTTGCAAGGCAATCATTATTCATAAATCTCAAGCCAAATACCTTCAATCTTCTTCGTTACTTATTTATTTTTAATCCTCATTATCATTTTAATAATTTAGCTATTTGTACTACAACTACCATTTTCATCTTTTATTCCTACTGCCTTCAAAATCTGATGTAATAAACACCAATTCGTTAGTGAGTTTTGAAATAAATTCACTCCTACAAATGCCGCAATCCAAAGCCAATTGTTGTTTCCAGTAAAATGTGTGAGTACTAAACTTGTTATAATTAGAGTACCTGCAAAACCATGTGCTATTCTGTTATACATATTATTTGTTTTTAAAGATTGATTAAATAGATTTATCTACAGCTATACATGAAATATGAATTTTAGATAAAGATGTACGCTCTGCATTAAATTTCTCTACTAGTTCAAATATTTCATCTATACAGCTAGTTTCAATAAACACTGTGAATAGAATTGATTCAGTTGGAATATCAGTTAATCCAAACCAATTGGTAGCACTTCCGTTGTGTTCATTTTTAAACCCCTTTACTTCTTGATAAGAAAAAGATTTTACACCTGAATGTCTTAGAATATCTTTGACATCGTTTTCGTATTCCTGAATACTTGTGATTAATAATAATTTCATTGTTAGCTATTTTAGATTTTTAAATTGCTTTGTTTTTTTCGTTTTTCTCCCATTTTTTATGCTCAGAGATGTAATAAATCACTGGAACTATCAATAAAGTAAGCATAGTAGAAACAATAGCTCCAAATACTAGAGAAATTGCCAACCCTTGAAAAATTGGGTCAAATAAGATGATGGCTGCTCCAATAACTACTGCACCTGTTGTCAATAAAATAGGTGTTGTTCGCACTGCTCCAGCTTCAATAATAGCTTGTTTAATTGGAATACCTTGATTTAATCTAATTTCAATAAAGTCAATGAGCAATACTGAATTTCGAACCATCACACCTGCTAATGCAATCATACCAATAAATGATGTTGCTGTAAAGAACGCTCCTAATAACCAGTGTCCTAAAACAATACCTATCAAAGATAATGGAATCGCAATCATCATCACAATTGGAGTTTTGAAATTTTGGAACCATCCAACAATTAGCATATAGATTATAATCATTACGACCATAAATGCCATGCCTAAATCACGGAATACTTCTAAGGTAATTTGCCATTCTCCATCCCATTTTACGGTATAGTTTTCTTCACTTTCTGGTTGTCCCAAATACATTTCCTCTACTTTATAGCCTTTTGGAATATCCATTTTTTGTATCTTTTTACTCATTCCTAGTATCGCATAAGCTGGGCTTTCTAATCCACCAGCCATATCTGCCATCACATAAACCACTCTTTGTTGGTCTTTTCTATAAATAGATTTTTGTAAAACGTCTTCTTGTACTTTCACCAAATCACTAACAGGCACCATTCCCATTTGTCCCTTAACCTTCATATTGGTAATGTCCTCAATAGATGTTTTGTCAGCATCACTTAATTTCATGACAATATTAACTGGACGGTTAGAACGCTCATCATATAAATTACCTATTGGATGTTCTCCCATTAAGTAAGTCATATTGCCAACAATTTGCATTGGAGCAACACCATTCAGCATTGATTTTTCTTTGTCGAATACTAATTTTAATTCTTTTTGTTCATCTTCAATTCTTGTATCAATATCCACAACATCATCTGTATTATGAAGAATTTGTTCGATTTGTCTAGCAATTTTAATTTGCTCATCGTAATCTGGACCATAAATTTCTGCAACTAGAGTAGATAATACAGGTGGCCCTGGTGGCACTTCAACTACTTTTACATTAGCACCATATTTTGCTGCAATTTTTTGAATAGCAGGACGAATATTTTTAGCCACATCATGACTTTGTAATTTTCTATCTTCTTTATGTTTTAAATTTACTTGAATGTCAGCAGTATTGCTAGCACCTCTCATATCATAGTGGCGTACCAATCCATTAAAAGTAATAGGAGCAGATGAACCAATATAACTTTGGTAATTTACAACCTCAGGAATTGTTTTGATATATTGTGCAATATCCTGTGTAACAGCTGCCGTTCTTTCTAAGGTTGTTCCCTCAGGCATATCAATCACTAATTGAATCTCATTTTTGTTGTCAAAAGGCAACATTTTTACAGCCACCCATTTGAATCCGAAAGCAGCCATAGAAATAATTAGCAAAATAAGCGTACTACCTAAAATTAAATTTCTTCTACCTCTATTTTCCAACAAAGGCATTTCTAGTTTTTTATAAATTTTATATATTGCATTGGTTTCTAATCCTTCTTCCTCTTTGTGTTCTTGGTCGTCTTTTACTTTTAATAAATGATAACCCAAATAAGGCGTTACTGTCAAGGCAATAAATAAAGATAATAACATAGCTATAGATGCACCGATTGGCATCGGACTCATATATGGCCCCATCATTCCTGAAACAAATGCCATTGGCAGAATTGCAGCAATTACTGTAAATGTGGCTAGTATTGTTGGATTTCCTACCTCATTAATGGCATAAATCGCAGCTTGTTTGAAAGGAAGTTTTCGCATGTGAAAATGGCGGTGCATATTCTCAGCAATAATAATACTGTCGTCCACCACGATACCTACCACAAAAACTAAAGCAAATAATGTAATTCTGTTTAAGGTATAGCCTAAAACATAATAACTAAATAATGTCAATGCAAATGTCAATGGAACGGATAAGAATACCACTAAACCACCTCGCCAGCCCATTGCTAACATCACTAAAACTGTAACTGCAATAATGGCTACTGCTAAATGTATTAATAATTCAGATACCTTGTGAGAAGCTGTCTCTCCATAGTTTCGAGTTACTTCTACATGAACATTATTAGGAATTAAGTCCTTTTTCATCTCCTCCACTTTTGCTAAAATCTGTTCAGAGATTTTCATTGCATCTGCTCCTTTTACCTTAGAAACAGAAAGTGTTACTGCTGGATATTCTGATGAAAATTGCTTACTATTTTCTACTGCATTGCTATAACCAAAATTTACGTAGTTCTTTGCTGATGATGGTCCATCTTCTACTTTTGCGACTTGTTTTAAATATACAGGCATATTTTGAGCTGTTCCAATAACTAAATTTTCAACATCTTCTGCTGTACTTAAAAATTGACCTGTTGTTAATAAATATTCAGTATCATTGGCATTAAAACTTCCAGACTGAGAACTATTATTGCTAGCTTGAATCATTTGCATTACGCTTAATGCATCGACATTTAACTCAGCCATTTTTTCTTTGTCTAAAACAATTTTTAATTGTCTAGTTCTTCCCCCTATAATGTTTGTAAGAGATACATCTTTTATCTTTTTAATACCAGATGCTACTTCTTCACCAATTTGGCGGATTTGAAAGTCATCATAGTCCTCACTCCATAAAGTCAAACCTAACATCGGAACATCATCTATAGAACGAGTTTTTACCATTGGAGGATAGACACCACCTGGAAAAATATCTTTGTTTTTCATTAGTTCGTCATACAATTTGACATAAGAGCGTTCAATATCTTCTCCTACCAAAAATTGTACAATTAACATTGCTTGTCCATTCATTGCCATAGAGTGAATATGTTCCACACCTTTGATATTGGAAATGATTTTCTCCAAAGGCTTTACTACTCTACTTTCTACTTCCTTGGGACTAGCTCCTGGATAGCCGACCATTACGTCTGCCATCGGAATAATAATTTGAGGTTCTTCTTCTCTTGGAATCAAAGAAGAACTATATACTCCAATAATCATCAATGCTACCATTAAAAGCACCGTCAGTTTAGAGTCTAAAAACATATCGGCTAAACGCCCTGCTATACCTTTATCCATTTTATCTCTTTTTTTACAGTTTTAAAATCAATAGATGCTTGTTCTATTGTTTTCAATCATTACTTAGTACTCACTTTAACACCATTATACAACTTTCCATCTGCTGAAAGAATATAGGCTTCATTAGCATTCAGACCAGACAATACTTCAATATCATTGCCTAAATCTTTTCCTAGTTTTAACCAACGCAAAATGGCAGTATTCTGAGAACTTACAGTATAGACACCTGTCATTTGTCCATTTCTAATCAAAGCAGATTTTGGTATGACAACACTTGATGAGTTTTCAGCTAATTGAACACTTTTGCTTTCAAAAGGGAAACGAGCATTAACATACATTCCTGGCAATAATTCAGATGAAGTTGGCATATTGATTTTTACAATATATTGACCACCTGTATATTCTGCAGATTGATTGATTTCTGCAACTGTTCCTGTAATTTCTTTACCTGTGGATTTAATCACAACCTTAACTTGCATTCCTTGCTTTACTTGAATGATATTTTGTTCAGAAACCATCACTTGAGCTTGTAGAATTGATGGAGATTCTATCGTCAATAATGGCATTCCAGGATTGGCTAAATCTCCTTGTTCTGCAAATTTCATAGTTACAACGCCCGAAATTGGAGCAGTCAGATTTGTATATCTATACTGTGCATTGACTTCATTTTTCATTTGTTTTGAAGCTTCTAATCCAGCTTTTGAAATTTCAAAACGAGCTTTCATATCGTCTAATTCTTTTTGAGACGCACTTTGATTATTATATAAATTTTGGAAACGTTCAAAATCCTTTTTCGCAATATCATAATTCGCTTGTGCCTGCATAATTTGTGCATCTACCTGCCCACCCTTTGCTTGAATATCTGCATTGTTGATTGTTACCAATAATTGACCTGCTTTTACGCTTTGACCTACTTTTACACTCATTGATGTAATGTAACCCATCATTCTTGTTGAAACATTAACCGAATTTTTAGAAACCAAACGACCACTTGCTGTTGCATTTGAGCCACTTGTATTTTCTTCTGTTTGGCTTAAAGTTACTTTGACAGTTTCTCCATTGGCTTCAATGTTTTTTGATGTTTCACTATTGGAACAATAAGTAAACATCAACATAGAAAGGATTAAAGCTACACCTTGTATTATTCTATTTTTTCTCATGCTTGTATTTTTTTGATTGTTTATTTTAAAAAGTTATAATATGCTAATGCTGTGTTGTATTCAAAAACAGCTTGATAATATTCTAAATGCTTTTGAGACATCATGATTTCTGCATTCAATAAATCAGAAGACTTTTCTAAGCCTTGCTCGTATCTGTCTTTTCTAATTCTATATGCCTCTTTGCTTTGCTCTAAAGCAGATACAGCAAATTTTACTTTGTATTCTGCATCTTCTATTTGTCGGCTTATTTTCTTTAATTCTAATTCACTTTGTTGTGTATATTGTTCTATTTCTGACTTGATTTTTATTTGATTAGCTTTGTAGGCTACTTGCTCACTTTTTGCTTTTAATCCATCAAAAATTTGCCATTGCAATTGAGCCCCAACTAAATAGTTGTTAGCACGAAATCTTGCAAACTTATGGTCATGAAATTCAAAGCTTCCAAATGCATTTAATCTAGGTAAATATTTTGCCCTTGTTGATTTTACTAAATAATCGAATGCCTCTAAAGATTTTTCATAAGCTTGAATGTCCTTTCTGTATCTGTTTAATCGTAAGTCAGCATCTAATTCTAATGAGTTGTATTCTAATTCTTCTGTGGGTTTGAACACTTTGTCATTCGCATCTTCATTAAGTAATAAAAATAAATAATCCGATGCATTGAGGATGTTTGAATTAACAAACTGTATTTGATTGTCAATTTCATTAATTCTTAAATCCATATATAAAACATCTGGTTTTTGTATCATGCCATTTGCATAATAATTATCAATAACCTTTTTATTAGCTAATGCAGTGTTCTTGGCTTCAATTAAAGTGCTTTGTATTTTATAAGTTAATTGTAACATCATATAAGCCTTGTTTAATTCAAGTTGTATGTATTCTTTGGTTCTTTGCTCTTTGATTTTTAGCACTTCAGATTTTACATTTCCAGCTTTTTTCATATAGATTGCATCTAAATTGAAAATGGGTTGTTGAATTTCAAATTTCGTTGCGAAATCTGAAATCACTTTTGGATTGTTTAATAAGTCTGGATTAAAATCAGTCATTGCAATTCGCTCTTGGTTTAATTTAAAAGCAAAGGCATTCAGCGGGCTGTTGGTGTTCATAAAAGTATAAGATGCCAAGATGTTGGGTAAGTACATTGCTCTCGAAGCCAACATTTCAGCTTCTGCTAATTTTGTTTCGTTCTTTGCTGATTTAATGGCTAAATTACCCTCTAAAGATTTTTGTTTTAAATCCTCCATTGAAATTTGAATGGTATCTTGCGAGTAGCCTACACTCCAAAATCCGACCATCAATAGTAAAATAAATATTCTCATGTCTAAACTGTTTTTTTACACTATAATTTAATTTGAATGCAAAGCTATGACCATAAAATAGCATTAAAGGTAACAGTTGTTACATAGAGGTATTTTTTAAACTTTTATAGCAGACAGATATAAACAACTTTATAATCAGAAAAATAGTGGAATCAGTTTTATAAAAGATTAAAACTTAAATTTTGTTTAAGACGAATGGATTACATTTATTGATAGTGATGATTATATAAAAGCTAATTGATTTAAAATTAATCCAAATACAAATAATATAGTATTTATATAATATCTATACGTTGGCTCTTGATTATCTTTGTAATATTATGGAATTAAAGATACCACATTCAAATAAAAAGCGTGTTGTAATCATCGGCGGTGGATTTGGAGGCATTGAAGTTGCAAAGCGTTTAAAAGACCTTGACATTCAAACGATCTTATTAGACAAACACAATTACCATACTTTCCAACCATTATTATATCAAGTAGCAACGGGAGGATTGGAGCCTGGAAGTATTGCTTATCCACTCAGAAAATTTATGCAACAAATTCCTAATGGAATTTTTAGATATGCAGAAGTTTTATCCATACAAGCAGAAAAAAATCAAATTCACACGAATATCGGTGAACTTTCTTATGATTTTTTGATTATTGCCACTGGAAGTACTACTAACTTTTTCAATTTACCTAAAGAGACTTCTTCCAAAATGATGCAAATGAAAGACATTCCACAGGCATTAGATATTAGAAGTTTTATTATTGAAAACTATGAAAATGCATTATTGTTAGATGATGTTAGCAAAAAACAATCGCTCTTAAATATTGCTATTGTCGGTGGTGGACCAACTGGCGTTGAATTGGCTGGTGCAATTGGTGAAATGAAAAAGAAAATTCTTCCAAAAGATTATCCTGAATTGGATTTCAGAAAAATGGAAATTCATATTTTTGATGCTACGGATAGAATGTTAAATACCTTTAGTGAAAGAAGTTCAAAAAGAGCTTCTGACTACCTTAAAGACTTTGATGTGAATGTTTGGGTAAATACTTTAGTAACTGATTTTGATGGAGAAAAAGTTTATTTGAACAACGGCAAAACTATCGAAGCACAAACTTTAATTTGGGCTGCTGGAGTGAAAGGTATGCCAATTGAAGGATTACCTGCCGAAAATATTGTTGGAGGCAATAGAATTGCTGTTGATGAATATTGCAAAGTAAAAGGATTTGAAAATATTTTTGCTATTGGTGATGTGGCTTCTATGGCACAAGAGAACTTTCCAAAAGGACATCCAATGGTGGCTCCAGTTGCTATACAACAAGGAACGCTAGTGGCTAAAAATATTATTGCTACGCTCAAAAACAAAGCTCCAAAACCTTTTAAATATGTTGATAAAGGTTCGATGGCAACTGTTGGTAGAAACAGAGCTGTTATGGAAAGCAAAGGCATTAAACTCGGTGGTTTTTTTGCTTGGGTCGCTTGGTTAATCGTACACATCATTACTTTAATTGGCTTTAGAAATAAGCTGACAGTTGTAATGGGTTGGTTGTACAATTATATCACTTACGACAGAACTTTGCGTTTAATCATCAGACCATCTAAGCGTAAAGAATCTGAACAAAAGTTATAATACATACAATATACATTGTATATTTTAATTCAGTATATATAACTGGTGTGAATAGCTGTTTCAGACTTTACAAAGTGGCTGATTTTTGTACAGATGTTCACTAGAGTCACTAATATCTAGCACTTAACCCTCCATTTTGTAAAATTCTAGTTATATCTTCGTTGTTTATTTTCAGCAGTTCTTTCGTTTGTAATTCAAGAGATTTCATTATTATTACGTCCGATTCAAAACCAAAAAGTTGGCTTATTCCTGTTTCTCTTGTTTGGATTAATATTTTCATTTTATAGTTTTTGCCATAAGAAGCTTTTTCTAGTTTTTCAATTGCATCTTCAATTGTTTCATATTCTCCTTGAATTTTTACTGGAACTGGTATACCTTCAAAATGTTCTTTTAAGAATCCATCAATACCACTATTTCTTTGAACAGGAAAAGCATTTATGTTTTGTAAAATGGCTAGTTCTTTTTCAGTTTTCTCTTGATACTCGCTTGTTCCTTTGTTTAAAAGATTAGATTCCGAAATTATCATTTCTTCTAATCTTGAATTTGCAAGTCCAACTGCATCCTTTGAAATATCAATTCCTATAAATTGTCTTTTTAAATATTTAGCTGAAACACAAGTTGTTCCGCTGCCACAAAATGGATCAACAACCAAGTCGCCTACGTCTGTAACGATATTTAAAATTTGATTGAGTAATAAAACTGGTTTTTGAGTTGGGTATCCTGTTCTTTCTTTTGCTTTTGGATTTAAGTATGGAATTTCCCAAACGTCAGAAAGAGGGACACCTTTTTTCTCTTTACCTAAAATCACATTACCATTTTTATCTTTTTTATATACAGATTTTCCGTTTTCATCACGTTCTCTATCTTGTAAGATTTGGTCAAGGTTTGTTGTTGCTGAATAATCTGTATAAAGAGTATTGAATTTAAAGTCTAGCGTTTTAGAATAAAAGAAAATTACTTGATGTGCATTTAACAATCCTTTTTTCGCATTAGACCATCTTTTGTATGACCAAACAATTTCACTTTGGAAATTTTCACGTCCAAAAACCTTATCCATCACAACCCTAATATTGTGTGATGCCGTTTTGTCGCAATGAAGAAATACACTTCCTGTTTTTTTTAAAACTCTTTTTGATTCTTGTAAAACATTTTCAATAAGTTCTAAATACTCTTGAATAGAATTGTATTTATCGTCAAATTCATAAGTTTTAGAATTGTCTTTATTTGTAAGACTGTGTTTACGTTGAGTAAAAAAAGGTGGGTCAAAGTAAATCAAGTCAACATTGTTGGCTTCAATTTCTTTGAGCTTTTCAATACAATTTCCGTGATAGATTTTATTTGTTTCCATTTTACTCACGATTTTTTATTTTATTAATGGTATTCGTGATTTTCAATTCGGGTGTATTTTCGTTAGCAATCTGTGTCAAAATAGCTTTTAGGTCAACTCCTGAATAAGCTTTTAAGTATTCCCAAGCTTCATTTCCACCATAATATTCACCTTCTACACCTGCATAAAGTGTTTTCAAAGTTTCTTGGATTCTAATAGCTTGGTCTCGTTGAGGATAATAAAACATAACCCTAATAGGTTTGTAACCATGTTCTCTAATTACTTTAACTCTCGTATGTTCTTTTGTAATATGGTCTCCATCAGTAGTAGCATCTCTCCATTTAACTTCAATTGCGTCATTGGCATTTAGAAAGTCAATTTCAAATGTTTTTGGTCGTTGTCCTATCGTGTTTTCTACTTTAGTTTTTATTCCATCAGGAAATTTATAATTTAAACATAAAGTTGCTGCTTCTTCGAGAAATGATCCTGCATACTTGTAAAGAAATCGTCCTGTGTTTTGATATTGGTCAATAAGTTGTCCTTCTTGTAAGGAAATGCCTAAAACACGATAAATAAGATAATGAGAGTTGTCATCAGCTTTCATTTCTTCTGTTCTTGCTTCAATTTTTCCTTTCAAGTTTACTGAATAAACTTCGGCTAAATTTTTTATATTTTGTATTAATTCGTCCATTCGTTTTTTTTGATCTATAATTTGTTTTGCAAGTTACAAAATTTTGTTCGGTTACAATTTCCCTATAATGAGGCAAGGCTTAAAATACGAACCCACAATAGTGCATTTTTTAGCTTAATTACCACCTTCAAAATTGTTCCATTGTCCCACGATTTGATGAGATTGATAACATAAGATTTTCCTGAAATAAAGCAAGGCATCTCCTTCCCAAGGATTTGTGAAAACATAATCACCAACTTCTAAATGACTTTCTTTTGAACTACTAAGTATGCTTTGATTAGGTAAAATATTCTTCACAGTTTTCGGTTCACTGTCCCAAAAAGTATTGCGATACAAACCAGTTGGAGCAATTGTTTCGCCTGCCCAGCCTCCTCCCAACATAAAATATGAATTATACAAATTTGGATTCCACCAATTGATAAGTTTTGAAAGCCTTTCTACATGAGGTAGTTTTGCATTTTCTATTTTCTTCAAAATTGGAGACACTAAAAACAAAGCAGGTAAATGTCCTTTTGCATACAATTCTGAAAAATCATAAGGTGCTACAAACCCAGAACCCATTGCAATATCATTGACCCACATTTTTCCAGTATATTCTTTGTATCGAAAATAAGTTTTCGAGCCACCACTATTAAAAGTCATTTTTTTTAACTCATTTTCTGAATAGCTTGCTGCAATGACTGCTACAAATTTATTGTACGTTTCTTGTGTTTGCTTAAATGCTTTGGCAATCGCTTTCTCCTTATTGATATAAAATGGCACATAAGGAACGTGTCCATCATAACCCATTAAACCAGTTAATTCTAAATAATCACTGTTTGAAAGAATGAATTTTATAATTTTCTCTAATTTCTCAGGCGTGTCTAAACCGCCACGTTGCAACCCAACATTAATTTCAATCGCTATTTTTAAACGTTGATTTTTTTCCTTTGCTAATGCTAAATATTCAGTCAATCTGGTATCTGTATCTATCAACCATTGTATCTGCTCCCATTTTGGATTTTCAGACAAACGCTTAACTGCCTCAATTGGGAGTGGCTTACCCAGCAAAATATCCAAGCTATCATTTTTATATTTCTCTAATAATTCTTTAGTAAACGTTTCAGAAAATACCATCAGTTTTTTAGTATTGGCTCTTTGCATAATATAATCTATCAAATCAAGAGATGGAAGTGATTTTGTAACGATACGTAACTGAAATTTGTTGCCAATATTTTTTTGTATCTGATGGATATTATGGTTTAATCTATCTAAATCCAAAACTGCATGAGCAGCTCCACCATATTCATTCTTAATGATTGTATTGAGTTTTTGAAAATAAGGAATGTAAGAACATTTACTTTCTTTAGGCTTTTTTAAATACGCAAATATCAAAAGCAACACAAACCCAATAATTAGTTTTTTCATCTTTAAACTCGCTTTACATTACTAAAATTAGTAAAAAATAATCACTTTAATTTATTGCATAAATTTTACTAAAGTATTTTAAGGTATCTAATCTTGGTTATTTATAAAATGGGTAAAATTTAATTATTCGTGCCAAATTTATGTTTTTTGATAAACTTGATTATAAATTCTTTCTAAGTACTTTAATTTTATATAGCGATTTGTTTTTTTGAAAATTAACTGTATTTTAGATGCTTATTAAATATACCTTAAACAGACAAAATATTATGGCAGAAATTCAAGTTGGACCCTTAGATAGCATGTTGCAATATGATGGCAATTATGGTCCTTATGGTGGTGCTTATATCCCACCAGTATTAGAACCCAATTTAAAAAAACTAGCAGACTTCTTCGACCAAGAAGTTAGAAAAGAAGATTTTAAACAAGAGTATATCAAAATACTCAAACAATATGTTGGCAGACCTTCACCTTTATATCTAGCAAAAAATTTAAGTGCTTATGTTGGTTCAACTATATACTTAAAAAGAGAAGATTTAAACCATACAGGTGCACACAAAATCAATAATTGCATAGGACAACTTTTGTTGGCTAAGCGAATGGGAGCAACTGAGGTAATTGCAGAAACTGGTGCTGGTCAGCATGGTGTTGCAACAGCAACCGCAGCTGCATTATTTGGCATTCCTTGCAAAGTTTTTATGGGAGAAATTGATGTAGAAAGACAAGCTTTGAATGTTCGAAGAATGAAATTATTAGGAGCAGAAGTTATTCCAACAAATTTAGGCAGTAGAACATTAAAAGATGCTGTTGATGCCGCTTTAGGTTATTATATTGAACATCCTGATTCTTTTTACTGCTTAGGTTCACAAGTTGGACCACATCCATATCCAAGAATTGTAGGCTATTTTCAATCCGTAATTGGCAATGAAGCTAGACAACAAATTTTAGAAGAAGAGGGTCGATTACCAGATCATATTTTTGCAGCAGTTGGTGGCGGTTCTAATGCAATTGGTTTATTCTCTGGTTTCTTGGCAGATGAAACCGTAAAAATACACGGAGGCGAAGGTGGAGGTTCAGGTACCTATCCAAATACAGCAGCAACTTTAACTTTTGGAAAACCAACCGTTTTTCAAGGCACAATGTCTTATTGCTTAGTTGATGAGGCTGGAAATCCAATTCCATCACAATCCATTGCTGCGGGATTAGATTATCCAGGAATTTCTCCTCAACATGCATTATTAAAAGATACAGGTAGAGCAGATTATGCACCAGTAACAGATGCAGAAGCGGTTGAGGCTTATAATTTATTATCAAGATTGGAAGGAATAACTCCTGCCATCGAATCGTCGCATGCAGTAGCGATTGCAATAAAAACAATGAAAGGAAAAGGACAATTAGCAATCGTAAACCTTTCAGGAAGAGGCGATAAAGATGTAGAAAGAGAAATGTAATTTTTCAATATTCATTTGAATAGTATATAAAGCAAGGATTTTTTCCTTGCTTTTTTTATGCGTTGAAATAGTTATCATTCCTACATTACCTACAAAATGAGCAAGAATTTGATTAGTTTTGCATTCAGATTATTTAATTCTAAAAATTATCATTATGCGTACATCATATACATCATTTCCAAGTAATAGTAAGGTTTGGGTTTTTCAATCTTCTCGACTATTGACTGAATCAGATTTTGAAACAATAAAAAAATATACCGATACATTTTTAGAAAATTGGGATTCGCATGGAAAAATTGTCAAATCAGATTATACCATTTTACACAATTTATTCTTAGTTTTCTTTGTTGATGAAGAAGGAGATAGATTATGTGGTTCTGCTCCAGGAAAATTAATTCGTGTTATCAAAGAATTAGAACAAGATTTACAGATTGAACTAATGAACCGAATGAACTTGGCATATTTGAATAATGGACAAACCCAAGTTGTACAGATGAATGATTTTACAAAACTTATTCAAGATGGAAAAGTTGATGCATCAACAACTGTTTTTGATAATACCGTAAGTACTAAGGAATTATTTGATACAAAATGGCAATCTGCTTTAAAAGACAGCTGGCTTAATCGTTTTTTGAAATAATTAGAGTTGTAGTAGAATTTATTCAAAAGTCGAATAAAAATAAGGTGTATGTGCTTCAAATTCAGCCGCACAAGTATCCACCATTTTATACACTCTCTGAATACCTAATGCTTTGCGTTTTTCATATACCAAGTCTTCATCAATTCTACCTAATAAATAAGCCAACTGAGCATCACTATAACCTTTGTTTTTTGCTAACTTTAAGACATCAACAGGGATAGTATCTAAAGTATATTTTTTTATTTCTTTATCTAATTTTGATAAATCTTGAATTTGCATCAAGAACCAATTATCTATCTGTGTCAATTTATGTATTGTACTCAATGGAACTCCCAAATCTATCGCTTCTCTAATTTTAAATATTCTATCCCAACTTGGATGCTCTAAACTTGCTAATAATTGCTCCGTATTTCCACTACTTCCACCATCTGCACCCAAACCAATTTTATTATCTTCTAATGATTGACAAGCTTTTTGAAGTGCTTCCGAAAAATTCCTTCCAATGCCCATTACTTCACCAACTGCTTTCATTTGTAATCCAAGTGTTGTATCGCAACCTGGAAATTTGCTAAAATTCCATCTTGGGATTTTCACTATCACATAATCTAAAGCTGGCTCAAAATAAGCAGACGTTGTTTTAGTAATTTGATTTTTTAATTCATCTAAATGATAACCGATAGCCAATTTAGCAGCAATTTTTGCGATTGGATATCCTGTCGCTTTTGACGCTAAAGCAGAAGAACGAGAAACCCTTGGATTAATTTCAATAACAATTAAATTCTCAGTTTTTGGATCTAAAGCAAATTGCACATTACAGCCACCTGAAAAATTACCTAAGCCTCTCAATAATTTGATAGCCTGATTTCTCATTTCCTGATAAGCAGTATCAGGCAAAGTCATTGCTGGTGCAACTGTAATAGAATCACCAGTATGTACACCCATTGGATCTAAATTTTCCACCGTACAAATAATAACAACGTTATCATTTGCATCTCTCAATAATTCTAATTCAAATTCTTTCCAACCAAGAACTGCCTTCTCTATTAACACTTCGTGTACTGGAGAACTTTTTAAACCATGGGCTAATGCTTTTTCAAACTCTTCAGGTTTATGACAAAATCCACCGCCACTTCCTCCTAAAGTATAAGATGGACGAATTACTAATGGAAATCCTATTTTTTGAGCAGCATCTTTTCCTTCCAACATAGAATTAGCAATAATTGATGGAGCAACAGAAAGTCCTAAATCAATGCAATATTTTCTAAATGCTTCTCTATTTTCAGTAGTTTCAATTACTTCTAAATCGACACCAATTACACGTACATTATATTTATCCCAAATTCCAATTTCAGCAGCTTCTTTACATAAATTCAAGGCTGTTTGCCCACCCATTGTAGGCAAAACACAATCAATTTGTCTTTCTTGCAGAATCTTTTCAATAGAATCTACTGTCAAAGGCAAAAGATAAATATAATCTGCAGTAACACTATCCGTCATTATTGTAGCAGGGTTAGAATTGATTAAAGTTACCTCAATTCCTTCTTCTCTTAATGAGCGAGAAGCTTGTGTACCAGAATAATCAAATTCACAAGCTTGACCGATAACAATAGGACCGCTACCTATAATTAAAACTGATTTGATAGATGTATCTTTTGGCATAATATTAGAAGTTGCACAAAGATAAGGATTTGAGATTAGTTATCAACAAAGTAAGTGTTTGTTTTTTTATTATGATTGGGTTAATTACTTTTTTATTTTTATAGCCTAAAAGAATGCTAAATGATTGGAGATAAAATAAAGTTATTTTTAAAGGTAGATACTGAAAAATTTAAAACATCAGACCGAATTGGACTTTTCTGGTTAGATGTTTTTATGATTTGGTTAGTTATTCAAAATTTGATTTTTTTTGGTTTTGACTGGTCATTCAAGTTTTCTCTTTTCAGGGATTTAATTTATTATATCTCCCCTGTCTTTTACAATTGGTACGAACAAAAAGTTCATCCAAATTTTGCAGATTGGGATTTGATATTTGTTGCCATTTTCTTGATAGAATTTATATTTAGATGGGGACGTGCCATTCGCCACAATACTTATGATATTTGGTGGTTTTACCCTTTTATACATTGGTACGACGTTTTAGGCTTAGTGCCAATGAAAGGAGCTTTCAAACTATTAAGATTATTTAGACTTGTAGGAATGTTTATAAAGCTTCAAAACATGGGTGTTATTGATTTGAGTGCCACTAGAGTTTATAAGCAATACAAAAGATTTAGAACAATCTTTGTTGAAGAAATATCCGATTTAGTAATAGCAAAATCGCTAAGCTCCGTACAAGATGAATTGAACAAAGGTATCCCATTTTCAAATCAAATAATAGAGGAGATAATATTACCTCAAAAAGAAAAAGTTATAGAGGTTTTGGCAAAAACTATCTGTCATACCGTGGAAGTGGTTTATGAAAAACATAGACACGAATTAAAACGAAGTTTAGATACTAAAGTAATTCAAGCATTGCAAGAAAATAAAGAAATAGATACCTTGAGGTATTTACCAGGACTTGGCAGTGTTTTCCAAAAAATGTTGGATAATGCAGTGAGTGATGTTACTTTTAATGTCGTTGATAAAGTTATTTTAGATATAACCCAATCAGAAAACCAAAAAGTAATTGAAAATATCGCAAATGATGTTTTAGATAATATATATTTACAAAGTAAAATGCATTCAATTGATAGTGAATTTGTTGTAAATATTGCACACCAAATATTAGAAGTTATTAAAGGAGAGGTTCTGAAAAAACAATACAAAAATCAATAAAAAATTGTTGAATCTTTAATATTGGCACGAAAATTGCTACTTATTTTGCATAAGATTATTGCTATTGAATAGAATAATTTTTTCATTTTGATTGGTTTAAAGAAATGATCCCGGTTATAGTATTCGTATTATATCCGGGATTATTATTTTTACTCACTTGCATTCATATCCACACTCGAATTGCCATATAAAATATCCCATATTTCTTGGATTTTATACACGCTACTACTGTAATGATTGCTCAGAATAATAACTGAGGTTCCATCACTAATTTTTCGATTAAAGACGGTATTAAAACTATGCCACCAACCATTATGGTAAATAATCCTTGTCCCATCGGACTGATCTTTCATTCTCCAACCTAAGCCGTAATTTTTACTACCTGCTTGTTCAAAACTTTGAGGTGTAAAAGCTAAACTTTGTAATTCAGGGCTGATTAATTTGCCTGCATACAAAGCCTGGTCCCATTTGTATAAATCTAAAACAGTTGAATAAATTCCCTTATCGCCCACAACACCATCGGTAAAAACAATCGCATCTTCTGACCAACTACTGCCTTTATACCCTCTCACTTCATTTGAACGTCTGTTTTTTGGGTCAAAAACATAAGTATTTTTCATTCCTAAAGGCTTGAAAATAAATCTTTGCAGAAAATCGGAATAACTATACCCACTTACTTTCTCAATTATCAAAGCCAAAAGTACATAGTTCGTATTATTGTATTTGAATTGTCTATCTGGAGAAGCATAAATTTTAGGTTTAAATTTAACAAGTTGATTTAAAACATCTGCATTGCTCATATACATTTTCTTATTCAACCAATAAGTTTCTGAGAAATCTAAATAACTAGGTAAACCAGAACGATGATTGAGCAACATTTTGATTGTAATCCCTTTATATGGAAAATTTGGGAAGTACTTTTGTAAAGTATCATCAATATTTAAGTAGCCTTCTTGTTGTAAAATCAAGATAGCCGCAGATGTTAGTGTTTTAGAAGTAGATGCAATCTGAAATGGTGCATCTTTATTCAATTTTGTTTTCTTATAATAATCGGAATATCCATAATAACCCTCTAAAATTGGTGTTCCTTTATAGCTTATTAAAACCGAACCATTAAATCCATTTTCTGCTACCCTTTTTGCAAAATAGCAATCCAACAAATGAATCTTTGTTTGAATTGCAGTATCATTGATATCAACATCCGACTTCTTAGGATTTAATAAAAATGAAGGATTTAGCTTAGGTTCTGTTTCTAAAAATGAATTCTTCTTATTTGCATCTTGACAGAAAGAAACTACAAAACATAAAAAAATAGTAGGTATCAATACAAGTATCTTCTTCATAAACTTTTTCATATTATTAACTACACAAATCATTCCAAAGGCACAAAAATAAGGTATCTTACTTTAGTTCAGCAAAAAAAAGGTATTTTTGCAAAAAAATAACAGATTTAATAATGATTCATTCATTTAAACCTATCAAAGGAGACGTTGCTTGGAGAAGCCCATCTAATATTGCTATCGTTAAATATTGGGGAAAATATGGCAATCAACTCCCACAAAATCCAAATATCAGTTTTACACTATCCAAAGCTTATTCTGAAACTTCTGTTGCATTTCAACCAAAAGCAATTGAAAATGCTGAACCAAACATAGATTTTTTATTTGAAGGGAAAGAAAATCCAAAATTTAGAGATAAAATTGTAAAATTTATAGATAGTATAAAATCAATACTGCCATTTTTAAATGAATTTGATTTAAGTATTCAAAGTTCAAATTCATTTCCTCACTCTGCTGGTATTGCAAGTTCTGCGTCTTCAATGTCAGCACTTGCCTTATGTTTAATTGATATAGAAAGGCAAGCTTCAGACAATTTTACTGATGAAGAATTTTATAGAAAAGCCAGTATTATCGCACGATTAGGTTCAGGAAGTGCCTGCCGTTCAGTGTATTCATATATGGCAACATGGGGTTACTCTGCCTCAATTCCATCATCAAGTAATGAATATGCAATAGATTTTTCGGCTCACATACATCCTGTATTCAAAACCTATAAAGATGCTATTTTAATTGTTTCCTCAGATGAAAAATCGGTTTCGAGTAGAGCTGGACATGCATTAATGAATAATAATTTATTTGCTGAAGCTAGATACCAACAAGCCAAACAAAATATGGAAGCACTTTTGCCTATCTTGAAAACTGGAGATATTAATGAATTTGGAGCAATTGCAGAACAAGAAGCACTTTCTCTTCATGCTTTGATGATGTGTTCAAATCCATCATTTATACTTATGCATGCTAACTCGTTAAAAATTATTGATTTAATAAAACAATTTAGACAAGAAAAAGATGTACCTTTGTACTTCACATTGGATGCTGGACCTAATGTTCATCTATTATATCCTAAAAGTGAAGAAGAGAAAGTGGAGCTTTTTATTAGAGAAACACTTTCAGCGTTTTGTGAAAACGGAAAGGTTATTTATGATGAAGTAGGAACAGGACCTGTGAAACTAAAATAAGCCTCATGGCAAAAACAACTGAGAATAAGTTCAATTCTAAAATCCTTTTATTTGGTGAATATAGTGCTATCCAAAACTCTATGAGTTTGACTTTGCCCTATCAAGAATTTAGTGGAACTTTAGCGTTCGATACTTCTGATGTACAGAGTAAATTTATTCAAACTTCTAATCAAGATTTAAAAAGTTTTGCACTATATATTGAAGAAAAAGTAGAATCTAAGACACTACCCATTTCTTTTGATATTCATGCTTTAAAATCAGATATAGAGAAAGGCTTATATTTTAATTCTTCTATTCCTCAAGGCTTTGGAGTTGGAAGTTCAGGTGCTTTAGTCGCTGCAATTTACACAAAATATGCTAAAGACAAACTAAGTTTAGAACAAACACCAAAACAAGAAGAAATACTAGCACTTAAACATACTTTTGCAATATTAGAATCTTATTTCCATGGGAATAGTTCTGGAGTAGACCCGCTGATTTGCTATCTCAATTTACCTTTACTAATTAATGGAAAAAATGGCATCGAACCAGTCAAAGTAGAGCTTGACCAAGAAGGAAAAGGAGCAATATTCTTAATTGATACAGGCATTTCTCGTTCAACAGAACCTTTGGTAAATTATTATATGCAAAGGATGGAAGAACACACTTATAGAGAGTTTGTCGATAAACAATTAAAGCCATTTGCAAACAATTGTATCCAAGCATTTTTAGATGGTGATAAAGAAACCTTATTTGCTTATTTAAAATTGCTTTCTAAATTCCAATTGGAACATTTTAAGCCTATGATTCCAAAATTTTTCAATAAATTATGGAAGAAAGGTATTGATACTGAAGCCTATTACTTAAAATTGTGCGGTGCTGGTGGTGGTGGTTATATTCTAGGATTTACCAAGAACCTTGAACAAACAAAACAAGAACTCAAAGGCCAAAAGCTAGAGTTATTGTGTAATATATAGCTTAAATTATACTTTTAAAACTTAATTGCCGCAAGATTTGAAATAAAAATCTTCATTGAAATGGAGAGTAAAACAAATCCAAATACTTTTCTAAGAATATCAATTCCTGTCGTACCAAAAAATCGTTCAATATTCGGAAGAAATTTTATAACAAAATAAATAATGGCTAAATTAATCAGTACTCCAATTAGAATTTCTAACATATTGTATTGAGAACGTAAAGACAGTAAGGTTGTTAAAGTTCCAGCACCAGCAATCATTGGGAAAGCTATTGGCATTACAATAGTTCCTTTAGGTGTAGAAGTTTTCCCCTCTTTGAAAAAATTTCGATTCAAGGTCATCTCTAACCCAATAATAAATATAACTATAGCTCCTGCCAAAGAAAAGGATATCAAATCAATACCAATTAGTCTTAAAATAAACTCACCTCCAAAAAGGAAAATAATCATAATAGAACCAGAAATAATAGTCGCAAATTTTTCATCAATATGTCCTACCTTATTTCTAATATCTAAAATAATTGGAATAGACCCAAGAATATCAATAATAGCAAATAAAACTAAACTAATGGTAACTATATTTTTAAAATCAATAATCATAGAAACCGAAATTAAATATTTAGCTTGATATTCTTCTAATATTTTTAAAATATTGGAGTTTTAAATATTTTAACTTTTTTTGATGATTATTAAAAAAATTATTTACCTTTGGTTCAAACAAACTATTTACTTAAATTTATAACAAATAAAGTATCTTATGAGAAAACGAATTTTATTACTAATGGCAATCTGTATGATGATAACAACATCAATCTTTGCCGAAATGAAAGCTCCAAAAAAAGCCACTAGTGCAGTTGGAAACAGCAAATGGTCTTTAGGTGTTGGTATGGAAGTTGCAGACTTCTATTCTCCTAAAATGGGCAAACTTAAAACCTTTAAAACGCCTATTGCATTTGGTCCAAGAATTGGTTTTTGGAGAAACTTCAATGCTTCAATAGCATTAGGTATTGATGTTGCATCTTATGCATTTTCTAGCAAAAACACGGATCCAACTTTGCCTGCAGTAAATACCTATAACTTATTGTATGCTGGATCTGCTGTTTACAAATTTAACAATGGTTATGTAATAAAAGAAGATGCAGGTGTTGCACCTTATATCTTTGCTAAAATACAAGGTGCTTGGGCAGAAAAAGCTATAACTAAAGAAAGTGTGAATGGCTTAGGTATTCCAATTGGTGCTGGTATTAACTTTAAAATTGCTAATAATGTCGCTTTAAATACTTATGGTGGATATAATTTTGCAGTAAAAAACAATGAAGATCATATTTTCTTTGGTGCTGGTTTAATGGTTGACTTAGGTAAAGGCAAAACTGTCGAAGAGCCAGTTAAAAAAGAAGAACCAGTTAAGTTAGTGGATACAGATGGTGATGGTATTGCTGATATTGATGATGCGTGTCCAGAAGTTGCTGGAATAGCACAATTCAATGGCTGTCCTGATACAGATGGAGATGGTATTCCTGATAAAGATGATGAATGCCCTGAAGTTGCTGGTGTAATTGAGCATAATGGTTGTCCTGATACAGATGGTGATGGTATTCCTGATTCAAAAGATGCTTGTCCTACAGTAAAAGGTGTGGCAGAATTTGGTGGTTGTCCAAATCCTGATAGTGATGGAGATGGTATAATCGATTCATTTGATAAGTGTCCAAATGAAGCTGGTCCATTATCAACTGCTGGTTGTCCAGACAAAGATGGTGATGGTATTGCTGACAAAGATGATAAATGTCCAAATGAAGCTGGTCCAGCATCAACAAAAGGTTGCCCTGAAGCAAAAGTAATTCAAGAAGCTAATACTGGCTTTAAAGATATCCAATTTGACTTAGGAAAAGCTACAATTAGACCTGAGTCTTATTCTATATTAGATAATGCAGCTAAAATCATGATTGAGCAATTACCAAATGCTAAATTTGAAATTGGTGGACACACAGACTCTAAAGGTTCTGCGGCTCTAAATAACAAATTGTCTCAATCAAGAGCTGATGCTGTTGTTAAATATCTAATTTCTAAAGGCGTTGATAAATCAAGATTAACAGCTAAAGGCTATGGTTCTACAAAACCTGAGGTTTCTCCAGAAAAAACAGAAGCTGATTACCAAGCAAACAGAAGAATTGAGATTAAAATAAAATAACTAATCAAAATTAAATATTTGAAAGTCCTGCATAAATGCAGGACTTTTTTTATATATTTATATAAAGAATTAAAAACTTTGAGTCAGAAATGGGCATATACTCGTTCAGAAAGAAATGCATTAGTTGCATTATTAGCTATTATTTTCATGCTGATAATATTAAAGAATCCAATTATAAATAAAATATCACCAGATAATAATAATAAAATTGATAGCACTAAATATTTTACATTAATAGCTCAAATAGAAAATGCAAAAATCGATAACAATAGCTATAACACGCAAAAAACTAGCTTTTCGAGTTTTACATCCAATAAAATAAGCGATGAATATACTAAAATAGAAATCAATAGTTCAACAGCAGAGGATTTCCAACGATTAAAAGGCATTGGGAAGGTATTTGCAGAGCGAATTGTAAAATATAGAGATAAAATCGGTGGATTTAGTACTTTAGAGCAGCTAAAAGAAGTTTACGGTATTCACGATACAGTATATCAGAAATTCAAGTCAAATATTTATGTCAAACCAGTTTCAAAGAAACAGATTATTATTACAAAAAGAATAATAGAAATCAATAGTGCAAGTCAAGATGATTTTGAAAGCCTTAATGGAATTGGCAAAGTATTTGCTCAAAGAATAATTCAATTTAGAGAAAAATTAGGTGGTTTTTATTCAAAAGAGCAACTTAAAGATGTATATGGTATTCACGATACGGTTTATCAAAAAATAAAAGAACAAATAAAAATAACACCAGTACAATTTACAAGAAAAATTAATGTCAATACTGCAACTTATGAGGAATTAACTTCCAATCCATATTTATTTAGCACAGTTGCTAAACAAATTATTGGGTATAGAACAAAAGTAAAACCATTCAATTCCATTGAAGATTTGCAAAAATTATACTATATCAAAGACCACCCAGAATATTATGATAAGATTTTACCTTATATATCAATAGATTAAACAATGTGCATTGTTTATGCTTGGCATTTGTCTGTAGAATTACATAAATTTACATCGAAATGAAAGAACGTAAAAAATTTATTTTAGTTGGAGCTGGTCCAGGAGACCCTGATTTAATTACAATAAAAGGCACTAAAGCTTTGGAACAAGCAGATGTCGTATTGTATGATGCATTGATTGATGAAAGCTTATTAGAATACGCTCCTTACTCTGAAAAGAAAATTTTTGTTGGGAAGCGAATGGGTGAGCATTATGCTTCACAAGATGAGATTAATCAAATGATTTTAGAAAACTTAGAAGCTTATCATTGTGTTGTACGTCTGAAAGGCGGTGATCCATTTATTTTTGGTCGAGCTCAAGATGAAATTAATTTTGTTTTAGCTAATCGAGATGATGTCGATATCGAAGTTATTCCTGGGATTTCATCGGCAGTTGGTTTGCCTTCTTTGCATCAAATTCCATTAACACAAAGAGGCGTAAATGAAAGTGTTTGGCTAGTTACAGGCACAACTGAAAAATGTGAAATGTCTAAAGATATTGAGTTTGCGGCACAATCAACGGCTACTGTTGTTATTCTAATGGGGATGAATCAGCTTGAAAACATTATCCATACTTTTAAGCAACATAGAAAAGTCAATACAAAAGTTACCGTTATCCAAAATGGCAGCTTACCTGATGAGCAGAAAGTTATCGGAACTTTGGAGAACATACAGCAATTAGTCGCTGAAAATGAAATTAAATCGCCTGCTGTGATTATTATTCAAAATTCAAATTCTTAATTTTTTGAATACGCTCTATCCTATATTTTTGAAACTGGAATCCTTAAATTTATTGATAGTAGGAGGCGGAAAAGTTTGTATGGAGAAATTAAATTTTATTTTAAAAAGCTCTCCAGATGCAGTTATTACAATAGTTGCAGATAAAATTTCAGAAACGATAAAAACTCAATATCAAAATAACAAAAAAATTCATTTGATAGAAAAAGCATTTGAACCTGATGATGTTTTGGGCTTTCAAATAGTCATTGCTGCGACAAATAACAAAGCCACAAACCTAGAAATATATAAGGCTGCGAAAAGTAATAATATTCTAATCAACGTTGCGGACACACCTGAACTATGCGACTTTTATTTAGGTTCTATTGTAAGTAAAGGTGATTTGAAAATTGGAATTTCTACCAATGGAAAATCTCCAACTATGGCAAAAAGATTACGAGAATTTTTTGAGGCTACATTACCTGAGCATATCGATGAATTGATTGTTAATATGAATGTCTATCGTGAAAAATTGAAGGGAAATTTAGCAGAAAAAGCTACACGATTAAATGAATTGACTAAGCCTTTTAATGAAAATCTATAAAGCGATTAATTTGTAGTTTTTATAAGTATAAATATTTTTAGGATATACTGATTTTATGATTTTATCTAAGGATTGTTCGCTCACTAAAACAAAATCAATTTTATTTTTAAGAATAAATTCTTTCCAATTTTGATTGTATTGTGTAATTCCTTTTCGTTTTATGGCATACAAAGATTGATTGACACTAAAGTCATCATAACAGAAAACAGTTTTCTTCTGAGTACATTGATTTTTATTTAGGAAATTTTGAAAATCTACACTTATTAATTTGGAATCAATACGTTGTACTGTTTGTTTTTCTGCAGTATTATTTTTACAATAAAAGAGATTAATACCAATAAAAATCAATAATGCAATATTGATATAATTTTGTTTATGCTGTTTCTGCAAAAAATATAAAAACCCAATCAATACAAATACAATATTTATATAAAAAATTGGATAATAGTACTCATGTTCAATTAGCTTTTCTAAAAATAAAAGTGCAAAAATAACATCTAATACGAATGTATAAACTATCATTATAGATAATTCATTTTTCTCTTTTTTTAATAAATAATAGCTCAAAACAACAATTAATATAACACTTGTAGGTCGCCAAAAATAAGTTGCAGACCAAGAAACAATAATCCTCCAAATTGCTAATCCTATATCATAAAAAGACATCATAAAAATCGGCTGAATACTTAAAAACAGATAATCATTGTGATAGTTATGATTATACCATTTTGCATAAAAATACCAAATTGTTGGAATACATATAGCAATAGAAAAAAGGACAATATTTTTAAAATTGATTTGTTTCTCTTTATATAAAAGGTAAAACAATACAATAAAATTAAGCACATGAACTGCTTTCAATAAAGCTGCAAAACTAAATAAGCTCAAACTCAAAAGTGTACTGTATTTTTTATTATTATCTACTAGCCAAACAGACCAAGCAAATAAAGAAAAACAGAGTGCTGGAACATCTATAATAAAATTTATACCATAAAAAATAATTAATGGCGAGCTTGCAAACAACAAAAGAACCGCAACCGTGTAAAAATTATTTCTCAAGTAAAAATATGCTAAACGATAGACTGCGAAAAAGCCTAACACTAAAACTACAAAATGCAATATTCTTAATGCTTTTTCTGGATTGACAAATTGAGCCGCGAAAAAATAAAATATTGGAAATTCAGCAATGCCTTTTCCTTCAGTAGATAGTAGATTGAAAGTCTCCGTTTGTAAAAATGGCAAATTAAATAATTTATAATTCCAAACCATAGCTAAGCCATCTGCTTGTCGCCAAAGATGAGCACCTTGAGCTGGAAAATTAATAATTTGAGGAATATTATAGAAAGCAAATAAAATGAATACTATGGCAAAAAAAAATGTATAATATTTTATTGTGTTTATCAATGATTAAAAATTACAGTTGTTCTCAAAAAATAATATAGTTTAAATATAGCGGTTTTAAGCATTATTACATCATATAAAAAAATATGCCGACAGCTTTAACTGCCGGCATAATGATAATAGTTTCCTATAAATTACTTCAATGATTAATCTATCACTTTTATTTCTAATAAATTATCTCTACCTAAAAATGTATAATAAAACATCGACAATACGTACAAAACAGGACATACTAATAAAGCATATTGCAGATACATACTACTTATAAAATTAGGAAGTATAAAAAACAATCCAGCACTTATAAGCATTAACACAAACAATATTTGAAAACTTTTATTTTGATCAATAATTATTGTTGAGTTTGCTTTTACAGGTAATGTTTTCTTAAAAACAGATAACTTTACTGTCAGGTCTTTTTCCAGATTATCTTGTGCTAATTCAATTTTTTTCTCAGGAGATTTAAAATCCAAGAAACCAGCTTGTTTATTATCAATCAAAATGTGCATTTTGTTAAAGAAGCTGAAGTAGTTGTTTTTTCTAATTACTAACATGATTAAATATTTTTAAAATTACCAAGAAAGAGCCATAAGACCACAAGTTGCGTTTGCTAATGTTTATCCATCTCATCTACTAAGATAATATTTTTTTTCATTATATTAAATTAATTTTAACAATATTCAATTTAAAAGAATTAATGATCCATATTATGTAGACAACCAACTTGAACACTAAAAAACAATTAGATATAAAAGACCAGCAAATTCAACAGTTACTAAGCCTTTTAGAAAAATAATTTTTAGTAAAATACTGAAAATCACTTATCTTCTTAGGTATAGTTTAATGGTATTTTCAGGTATAGTTTAATGAAAATTACTTCTATATGGATAACGTTTGTGGTACATATCTTGTACCATCAGTGCCATAATGTTTCTTAATGTCTCCAAGTTTTCCTTTTCAGTTGCCGAAATAAACACACAATTGCTATTCATGGCATGACTCATATTTTTCTCAAATTCTTGTAATAACTCTGCCTTTACATCTTCTGGTAAGTATTTGTCAAAATGTTTTTCTTTGTACAAATCCATTTTATTAAAAACTATCAATCGTGGTTGTTCTATAACCTTCAAATCTGCTAAAGTTTGATTAACGACATCAATTTGGTCTCTGAAATTTTCGTGCGAAGCATCAACTACATGGACAATAATATCAGATTCTTTGGCTTCATCTAAAGTAGATTTAAAACTTTCTACTAAATGATGTGGTAGTTTACGTATGAAGCCCACCGTATCACTTAATAAAAATGGCATATTATCAATCACAACTTTTCGGACAGTGGTGTCTAAAGTTGCAAAAAGGATATTTTCAGCCAAAATATCGCTTTTGCTTAGAAGATTCATCATAGTAGATTTTCCAACATTGGTATAACCCACCAAAGCCACTCTTACTAATTCTCCACGAGTTTTACGTCTTGTCTCATCTTGTTTATCTAAAACTACTAAATCTTGTTTTAGTTTCGCAATCTTATCGTTAATGACACGTCTATCTGTTTCAATTTCTTTCTCACCTGGGCCACGCATTCCAATACCTCCACGTTGTCTTTCTAAGTGTGTCCACAAGCCTTTTAATCTTGGCAGTAAATATTGTAATTGTGCCAATTCTACTTGAGCTCTAGCTTGTGCAGTTTTGGCTCTTTGAGCAAAAATATCCAATATCAAACTAGTTCGGTCTAATATTTTACATTTCAATTCAGCTTCTAAATTTCGTTGTTGGGCTGGAGAAATTTCATCATCAATTATGACTGTGGAAATTTCAGCTATTTCATTGTATTGACGTATTTCTTCTAACTTACCTGAGCCAACAAAATATCGCACATCAGGGTGTTGCATTTTTTGTGTAAAACGATTGATAGTAATAGCTCCCGCAGTTTCAGCTAAAAATGCTAATTCATCTAAATATTCAGTTACTTGTTGAGTAGTTTGTCCATCTCTAATCAATGCAACAAGCACTGCTCTCTCTTCCAATTGTGGTAATGTTTCTATCATCTGTTCGTACAAAGATACTATACTAATCTTATTTCCGACTGATAATATTATTCAATTTTATGCTCTTTTTAAATGAAATAGAAATTCTAAGCCGCCTTCTTTCCTATTTTTGGCATATATAGTTCCTCCATGAATTTGGATAGCATTTTTAACAATTGATAATCCTAAACCAGAACCGCCCATATCTCTAGTTCGACCTTCATTTACACGATAAAATCTTTCAAATATTCGAGAAAGATGTTTTTCATCTTCAATACCTTTTCCTGTATCATAGAATGAGAAGTAACAAAAATCAGCATCTTGATTGTATAAATAGATAGTGATATTTGTATCATTTCCAGCATATCTGAGTGCATTATCGATAAGATTTCTAAAAACGGAATGTAATAGATTTTGATTGCCTTTGATTGTACATTCTTCAGGAATATTGATTGTAAATTGAACTCGTTTTTCAGTAAATTGCAGTGTATAATCTTCTTTTATTTGTTCTAAGAATGGTTTTAAGTGTATGGCTTGCATCGTAAACGTGTATCCTGCCTCTTCAATTTTTGCAATTAAACTCATATCTTGAATGAGTTCTGACAATACTTTTGTTTGTAAGAAAGCTTTTTCCGTAAAATAAAGCTGCTTATCAATCTCTAATTTTTGAGTAAGAATAGTTTCCAAATAACCTCTAATTCCTGTTACTGGCGTTCTGAGTTCATGAGCAATATTGCCCGTCATTTCTTGCTTTAGAACTCTTGTTTTCTCTTGGAGTGTGATATCGTTCAAGATAATTTCAAATCCTTTGTTTTCAAAAAATACTAAACGAAGATGGAATATTTTACCTTGTTTAGAAATTTTATCATCTAAGAAATTTGCAGTTGAATTTTTTAAGAAAAGGTGTAGTTTCTCAAATGCTTTATCTGTGAAAATCACATTGGGATTACCTTCTTCAGAATCTGTTATAAGATGTAGATATTGAATAAAATGTCCATTGTAAAATTCTACTTCCTTTTGAGGCGTAAAAAAGCAAATACCTTCTTTGGAATTATGAATATGTTGCAATAACTTTTCCTTTTCTGCATTTACCTCATTTTTTGATTTTTCTAATAACAGATAATTTTCAGTAAGTTTTTTACCAATTTCATCTAATTCATTATCTGAAAAATTATTTTCTGATGGAATAACCTTCGCATGGATAGCAAAATCTCGCAATTGGGTTACTGACTTTCCAAATTTATTAATAATACTATTGATTAAAAATAGTACAGATAAATAGATGATTAGAATGAAATAAACAAAGGAATTATCAGGTTTTAGAAGGTTTTTAGTATTTATATTATAAGGTAAGGCTACACGAATAAAATTTATTCCATTGTCTTTGGCATAATATAGATAAGCTTGATTCTTAGATGCAGAATTACGAATATCAGTACCTTTATTACTTGTCTTTAATGCAAGAATTTCAGGTCGCTGAGCGTGGTTACTTAAGATGTTGATATTTTTAATTGTATTGTCATAATTTACAATTCCTTCTTTATCAATTATGCTTACTCGGAGTTCTGAAGGAAATAAGGAAACTAAACTATCTAAATTAGAAAAGTTATCTGTTGGATTTTTAGATAAAAACGAACTAATTGTTGTGGTGTAAACATCAAGAATTCCTTCTAAGGTTTCTGTTTTTTGTACTTTTTCTTTATTTCGTTCAAAAATAGTTACTCCAATTATTGAGAGTGTAAAAATTACCGTAAAGTAAAAAAATAAGCGTTGTTTAAAATTTAGTTTCATAAATTATTTGAATCAAATCGATAACCAAATCCAGAACGATTGGTAATTGCCGATGCATAATCTCCCAATTTTTTTCTTAATCGTGTAATGTGTACATCAACAGTACGTTCAGTAATATATACCTCATCGCCCCAAATACTATCGATAATTTCTTGACGAGAAAAGATTTTATTAGGGTTTTCTATTAGCTTCAGTAGAATATCAAACTCTGTTTTTGTTAGACTTATTTTATTGCCTTTAATGCTTAATTGTTTAGTATCAAAATTTATAATAAAGTCATTTAATTCAAGAATCTGGGTATTGGTTAAACTTGATTTAGAGCCTTGGTTTATTCGAGCTAATACGGCTTTAATTCGAGCCAAAACTTCTTTTATAGAAAATGGTTTAGATATATAATCATCAGCACCTACTGAAAATCCAGTAAGCATATCATTTTCAGTATCTTTTGCGGTTAAAAAAATAATTGGAGTCCGATTTTTAGAGGCCTTTACTTTTTCTGCCATCTTATAACCGGACATCCCACCCATCATTATATCTAATAGAATTAGATTAAAATCTGGGGTTAATTGCTCAAGTGCTTCTTCTGCTGAATGAGCAATTTCAACAATATAGCCCTCACTCTTCAAATTAAATTCTAAAATCTCACAAATGCTTACATCATCATCAACTATCAATATTTTATTTGCCATTTATAGAATTTTCTTGTAAAACAAATTTAAGTATAAATGTCTAATTTTATTGATTAATCGTTATTTTCTTATGATGTTTTAAAACTTCTGCATCTACATAAAATACGATATCTTCTATGATATTATTACAATGATCTCCAATTCGTTCTATTTTTCGGAGTAAGATGATTAATTTCAAAGCACACATAGCATTTTTTTCTTGAGTATTTAGATATTCCGTTAAAATAAAAAATCCATTTTTGTACAATTCATCTACTTGTATATCAAGGCTCAATATTTTTTCAGTTAGTTTTGTATTCTCAGTTTCAAACGCAATATAACCGTCAAGCAGCATTTCTAAAACGGTATCCATCATTTTTTCGACACCTAAATCTTCCATTATTTTAGTGTCAATAACATTACATTCTTGAGAAATTGTATGTCGTGCAATACCTTCCGCAAAATCTCCAATTCGTTCCAAAGTATTACTAATCTTAATTAATGTAAGAGCTAATCTCAAATCAACAGCAACTGGACTATATAATGCAATATAATTTTCACAATCACTTTCGATTTTGAGTTCATAAGCATTTACTCTTTTTTCCTGACTAATAACTTCAAGTGCTAATGCAGTATCGTTTTCTAATAAAGCTTTTTTAGTTTTACTTAACTGAGCTACAACTAAGTTCCACATTTGTTTTACTTGAGTTTTTAGCTCCTGAATTTCTAACTCTGTATGTCTCATATTTATTTTTTTTAGGATTTAACCAAATCTTCCAGTGATATAATTTTGTGTTTGAATATTCTCTGGATTTAAAAACATTTTCTTAGTGTCGCTGTACTCTATCAATTCTCCATACATAAAAAAGCCTGTTTTATTACTTACTCTTGCAGCTTGTTGCATATTATGTGTAACAATTACAATGGTATATTTTTCTTTCAATTCATGGATAAGTTCTTCAATTTTAGAAGTGGATATTGGGTCTAAGGCTGATGCAGGTTCGTCCATTAGTAATATAGATGGCGAAATGGCTAATGCTCTAGCTATACATAGCCTTTGTTGCTGACCACCAGACAATGCAAATGCTGACTGATGAAGTTTATCTTTTACTTCGTTCCATAAAGCCGCTGCAATAAGTGATTGTTCCACACGTTCTGCAATATACTTTTTATCCGATATGCCATTTACTTTTAAGCCATAAGCAACATTTTCAAAGATAGATTTAGGAAATGGATTAGGTTTTTGAAATACCATTCCAACATTTTTCCTTAAATCATCAACTTGTACAGTTTTATCATAAATATTTTGTCCATTAACTAAACATTCTCCAGTTAATTTAGTGTTTTGAATGGTATCATTCATTCGATTAAATAATCGTAAGAACGTAGATTTACCACAGCCAGAAGGACCAATTAGTGCCGTTACTGTATTTGCAGGTATGGCAATATTAATACCTTTCAATGCATGAAAATTACCATAGTAAAAGTTTATATTTTTTGCTTCAATCATCATTTTTATGAATATTATATTGAGTTTTGTTTTTCAAAATATCTTCTAATCCAACCAGCTAATAAATTTATTGTTAGAACGATAGAAATTAATACAAATGCAGTTCCGTAAGCAATAGGTTTTGAGGCTTCTATATCTGTGCCGCTAGTTGCAATAACATACAAATGATAAGGAAGTGCCATTGCTTGGTCAAAAATACTTTGAGGAAGTTTAGGTAAAAAATATGCCGCCACCGTAAATAATATTGGAGCTGTTTCTCCAGAAACTCTACCTACGGAGAGAATTAATCCAGTCATTATATTTGGAAATGCAATTGGAAATACAACATTTTTAATGGTTTGAAGTTTAGTTGCACCTAATGCAAAACTACCTAAACGATAAGATTCTGGAACAGCTTTTAAAGCCTCTTCTGTTGTACGGATTACTATAGGAATAATTAGAATTCCAAGAGTTAAGGAACCCGCAAGAATTGAATCTCCAAATCCAAAGGTATGCACAAATAAAGCCATTCCAAAAAGTCCAAATACAATAGATGGAATGCTGGCTAAATTATTTGTCATTATACGAATGAATCTTACCCACTTTTGATTACTTGCATATTCACTGATATAAATGGCAGACATAATTCCTAAGGGAACTGCAAATATCATACTTCCGATTACTAAATAAATTGTTCCAATGATTGCTGGAAAAATTCCTCCCTCGGTCATTCCTTCTTTTGGATAGGAAGTGATAAATTCCCAACTAATAACTTGGATTCCGTTATATATAATAAAACCTAGTATCCAAACCAAGATTCCTAGAATACCAAAACTTAGTAATCTGAAAATATGAAAAGCTATTTTTTGTTGAATGTTTTTTGAACGTATCATGCTGTTTTAGAAGTTTGTTTTTTAGAAATAAGCTCTGAAACAATACTGAGTATAAGTGTAAATAAAAACAATACACACCCTAATAAAAATAGTGCTTGATAATGAGTGCCACCAATAGGAGCTTCTCCTAATTCAGCTGCTATCGTTGCCGGAATTGTTCTTACAGATTCAAAAATAGAATGTGGAATAACTGCACCATTACCAGTAACCATTAATACTGCCATTGTTTCGCCTATGGCTCTCCCAATTCCTAAAATAATAGCTGCAGAAATGCCAGAACTTGCGTAAGGAATTACAATTTTATAGATGGTTTGCCATTGCGTAGCTCCTAATGCATAACTAGATTCTCGTAAAGCCAATGGCGTATTTCTTATTGCATCTTCAGAGATAGATATTATTGTTGGCAGAGCCATAATTGCCAATATCAGACTACCTGTAAATGCAGTTTCTCCAGCACTTATATTGCCCACTTTCTGAACTATAGGTACAATTATTACTAATCCAAAGAATCCATAAACAACCGATGGAATGCCAGCTAATAATTCAATAGCAGGTCTTATAATTCCTCTTACTCTATTACTTGCTATTTCAGATAAGTAGATAGCCACACCTAAGCCTAATGGAAGTGCTATAAGTATTGCTAAGAAACTTACTAATAATGTTCCAAGAACTAGTGGCACAATTCCAAATAAAGGAGAAGGAGTTGTTGTTGGAAGCCATTCTTTTCCTAAAACAAAATCTGTTATTTCTATGTTCTTTGTTGCAATTTCTTTTGTGTTGCTAGAAATTTCTTGCATATATTTTTTAGGAAAAAATGCAATAATATTTGAATTTTCAGCTATAATATTGTTTAGCTTTTGAGGTAAAAATTGGTAATTTTCTCCAAGTTCTTCATCTGTATATATTGAAAAAATTTCATCAAACCTAAAAAGATAAATAGATTCCTCATTTCCTCCTATTGTTTTCCAATTATCAATTTCTCCATCAAATATTTGTTTAATTTGAGTTGGATTTATATCAGCAATAGGATTTTTGGAATTAATATAAAGACCGTAGCCATTTTCTACAACTGGTGAGCGAAATAATCCGAAACCTTCCTTGAATAAAAATATTATAATGAGTAGTATAACAATACTAGTTATTGAACTACTCATTTTAAATACACCTTCTAACAGCCTTTCAACAATTTTCATAGGAAATCTCATATTCTTAATACTGATTTTTTAACTATTTCAATGTGATATAACCTACATTAGAAACAATCTTTTGACCTTCAGGAGATAGAATATAGTCCACAAATCCTTTTACTTTATTGCTATTTTTAGTCAAATAGTAATAATATAGTGGTCTTACAATTGGGTAAGTTTTATTCTTTACATTAGTGATATTTGGGATAACATAAGTTTTTCCTTTATCGTAAGAAATATTTATTGTTTTGACTTTTGTATTGAGATATGCAAAGCCTACATATCCAATTGCTCCTTTCGTTTGACTAATGGATTGAATAATTGCACCAGTTGCTGGTAAACTCATAATTCCACTCTTGTAATTCTTATTTTTAAGAACACTTTCTTTAAAAAACTCATACGTTCCAGAAGACGTTTCTCTAGAATAAGGAACTATTTTCAAATCTTCACCACCTACTTCTTTCCAATTTGTAATTTTTCCTGTAAAAATACCCTCTAATTGTTCTCTAGTTAATTTAGATACTTTATTTGAAGGATTAACAATAACGCTTAATGCATCATAGGCTATAATTATTTCTTTTAAAGAATTGCCAGATTCTTGAATTTTTAATTTTTCATCAAATTTAATTTTCCTTGAGGCTTGTGCAATCTCTGTTGTTCCACTAATTAAGGCAGAGATACCAACTCCACTTCCTCCTCCTGTTACAGAAACAGCACTTGCTGGATTTTTCTTCTTATAGTTTTCAGCAGCTTCTTGTGATAAAGGCAATACGGTATCTGAACCTTTTATTTTTTGAGCCTTTATATTTAATACCAAACAGAATAAGGAAATTGTTAAAATAATTGTTTTTTTCATCTTTTTTTTAATTTAATTTTTTTTAAAAGGGTTTGTTTTATTTTCAGTGCAAATTTCAATACCAATTGTTACTGTCTATTTGCAATTTTGTTACAATCTGGTTAAGATTTAGAATTTATATTGGAATCGAAGTGTAAAGACATTGTCTTTTCTATTTTGATTATAATCTGTTATATTATTAGTAGTTTCATTTCTAACAATGTCATAGAATGCAGTAACACGAATACTAGAAGTTGCTTTCCATACCATTCCTAAGCCAAAAGTATTATAACTGATATCTCCTTTATTGGTTTGATTTAATCCAATATTATCTTTTGAAACATTCTTATTAGGATTATACCAATCGTATTTAAAAACGCCAGTTAATGGTACTTTTCCAAAATCTTGTGTAAGCATTATATAACCACCTTTAAATTTCCTAATATAAGTATCTGAAGTTGGTAAAGTTGAAGCATTGGGGCTTTTGCTATCTTTATTTGTTCCTGGTTGTGTACCCATTAAATATTCTGCCATTAACTTAGTTGTACCTACCTTTGTTATTGCATTTATTTGCATATCAAATCCTATATATTCACGTTTTGCATATTTTCCTATATTTGTTGAGTCATTATTTAAAACAAATGAATTACCTTTCATCGTATAGATATTCTTTGAGCCTTGATAAACACCTCCATTGTAATAAGATATCCCACCACCTATTTTTAGAATATCTTTAATCGTATGATTAAAGGATAAGTGTCCAATGAAGTCTTTTCTATTATCTGTTTCCATTTTAATGCCATTCCCTGCAAAGAGTCCAGCTTCTAATTTGAGTATATTCCAAATTGATGTTTTTGGAGCTTGTAAGGTTAGCATTAAACCTAAATCTCGTTCCTCTGGAAATAAAGTTTGGAAAATTGTTGAGCGTTCGGGTGCTTCTCTTTGTGAAGAGGAATAGCTAATTTCAGACCCAAAAGGTCTATCAAAAACCCCAGCTTTTAGTGCCATAGATTTTAACCAAGGGTCTTTAATATTTAGATAGGCATCTTTTATCCCAATTCCTTTTTCAGTAATATCAAGTTGAAAAACACCCGCAACAATTCCTTTTTCATAAGTAAATTTTATTCTGCCTCTTCTAATTCCAACTCGATTAATTGTTTTGTTTTTGTTGTCATTTGAAGCTCCAACTTTCAGTGCAGAAAATTGTTCTCCGAATTGAAATTGTGTTTGAATATAGCCAGAAACTTTAAAGTTTTTGTTTTCTTTTAATGTTTCTTCAATTTCAGTAATTCTCTTTTCTAAAGCATTGGAATCTACTGGTTCTGTTTGTGAAAAACTTGCTATACTCAATAGTAAGCAACTCATCATCATAATTTTTTTCTTCATATCAAATATTTAATTTGATGCAAAGCTATTTTCAAGTAATTACAGAAGGATTACAGATTTGTTACAAACTTTTGACTTTTTATTTACCATTTATTTTTAAATAAAAAAACGTGCAAAATATTGCACGTTTCTATAAATGGATAACCTATTTTAAATTATTTCAAAGCTTTTTCAATATCAGCTTTTACTTTATTGTATTGCTCAGGTGTTAAAATATTTTTTATTTTATTATCAGTTTCGCTCAAAATCTTTTGATTTTCTTGATTAAATACTTGAGGATTAGCTTTATTCACCATTTTATTTGCATCAGCCTTAACTTTTGCTTCAGCTAATGCAAACATAGATTGAACAATTTGTACATCATTCATTTTGTAATTGTTTCTCATTGCCGATATTAATTGCTGTTGTTCAGTCGTGAGATTTTCTCCAGTCAAAATATTTACTTGTGCTATAATAACTCCAAAAAATGAATTTGCTTGAGCTGGATTTAAGGCTGCTTTAAATTGATTAACAAACATCGGTGTTTTCTTATCTAATTCCGATTTCTGTTGTTTTATATTATTTGGATACATTGCAGAAACTTTGGCAATTTCAGCATCATAATTATTGGCTACTTTAAGTGCATTAGCATATTGAGTTGGTGATAAATTCAAAGATGATTTTAGTTGTGTAAGTGTCTCTGCTGACTTAATATCCGAAAGATTTTTATTATTATTGACAATAGTAGTATTATTTGTAGTATTGGTATTTGCTACATTTACTCTAGGATTGGTGTCTTTGCCTAGCTTTCCAGTTTTAAGTAAAGTTTGAAACGCATTATACTGCTCTGTGCTTAAATAACCCTTTGTGCTATTTAATGTAGAAGCTGTTAATTGGTCAAACTCTGTTTTTGCTTTAAGTAAATTTTTGCCATTAGTCTTAGCAATACTTTCTGTTGTGGTAACAAAATTAAGATAATCGCTACTCATTTTTCCAAATTGGTTATTGTCTAAAACCAGCTGCTTACCAATATTATCCATCACTGCTTGATGTTCCTGTGGTAAATTATTATAGTCTGCATTCTTAGTATAAGCTGAGTTGGTATTATTACTTGTTGGTGTATTTGGTTTTGTATTGACATTATCATTTTTTGAAGCAGGGCTTTTTAATGTTTCTACTTTTGCTGTCATTTGAACTTGTTTGTTGAAATAATTGCTATATCGATTTTGTTGAACGACAGGTGTTACTTGCTTTAAATTAGCACTAGACTGATTTAAAACCATTTTAATTTGATTTACTTTCTCTTGTGGTGTAACATTCTTATTAACTATATCTTGAATCGCAATACTTTTAGAGGTGTATTCATTAGTAAAATTCACTCTTTGAGCAGCTGGTATTTGAAGTTCCGTAGCAATATTATTTGCTGTTTCCTGAATTCTAGACTTACTAACTTCTTTAGCCAATACGATATTCCCTACACTGAAAATACCTATTAATAATGTTTGTTTTTTCATATAAAAATTTCTCCTTGTAAATATACAAATTTTGTACCAAATTTAGTAGAAAATTCAAACTGCCTAGTCAGACTTTTAGAAATCAAATTAAATTAAAATATGCATTTTGAGTATTTAGATTTTTATAAATTTGAGCATTAATATTATTACAAATGAAATCTTGGCGTGTCTTACAGAAATACTTAAGTCTTCAAATTCATATAAATAAAGAAGAAGCAGAAAATGAAACCTACCTTGAAATAAAAGATGGAACTGTTTTTAAAGGATACAATCTATGGATTTTAGGCTTTGCTATGGTTATAGCTTGTATAGGCCTTACTACCGATTCTTTAAGTGCTGTTATTGGGGCAATGCTTATTTCACCTTTGATGGGACCTATAATTGGTTTGGCTTTTGGTTTAGCCATTAACGACAGAGGATTAAAAATTCAAGGTATAAAGAATTGGCTCTTAATGACCTTAGTATGTTTGGTTTCTGCTACAATTTATTTTTTAATCAATCCATTTGATAACAGTACCGATATGTTAGAGACTTTCAAACAGGCTATTATTTTTGATATATTCTTAGCATTTTTTGGTGGAATGGCTGGTTTTATAGGTATTATAAAAAAGAAGGAACAAAAATAATTGCTGGTGTAGCCATTGCTACTGCATGTATGCCTCCATTATGTACTGCTGCTTATGGTATCGCACATTGGGATTATAAATTCTTTCTTGGCGGATTATATTTCTATATTATCAATTGTATGTTCATTGGATGGGCTACTTATCTCTTAACTAGATATTTTAATTTCAAACAATTATTCAATACCAAACAAAATCTTCAATATGTCCTTTTATGGGACATTTTAATCGTATTTATGTTACTCCCTGGTTTATACATCGCCTATAATAAATGGAAAGCTGAAGAAAATAAGGGCATTCAAGTCTCAGACAAAGTTCGAATTGAATTATTAGAAAAAAGATTGGAAAAATTAGAGAAATCTATCAATCGTCAATAATTTCTTCAGCATAAAATATCCTACAGCTTCGTGATTTTACATTAAAAAATTATCCAGATAAAACAATTCCTATTTAGAGAAAAATAAGAAAGAACTCTTGAAAGTGTTATTATTATAATTTATAATTTATATTTAAAATTCGAATTAAATAAAGCATTAATCAAACAAACTTAAATCTTTTTCCAAGGCATTTCCAATAACAACAATATCAGCACCTGCATTAAATGCTGCTTGTATTTGTGCTTTTGATTTAATGCCTCCGCCAACGATAAGTGGTACATCAATTTGGGCTTTGACCATATTAATACAATCTGTACTAATTACAATTTCTGCACCACTCCCTGCTTCTAAATAGATACATTTTAAGCCCAATTGAGTTCCAGCAATCGCAGTGGCTGCAGCAATTTCAGGCTTATTATTTGGAATTGGAGTAGTATTGCTAATATAGCTTACGCTTGTTGGCTTGCCACCATCAATTAAAATATAACCAGTTGATATAATCTCTAGCCCACTGTTTTTTAAAATAGAAGCAAATTGTACATGCTGTCCTATTAATAACTCAGGATTCCTTCCAGAAATTAAACTCAGCAATAAAATAGCATCTGCCTTATCACAAATTTGCATTCCATTTCCTGGAAAAATAATTACGGGTTTGCTTGTTAATTGTTTTAATGCAAGAATGATTTTTTCAATATTATCTTCATTAAGTAAACTGCCTCCTATAAAGTAAAAATCCGCAGAAGCTGTTGCCTCAACTAATTTTTTTAAAGATATAACATCTGCTTTATCAGGATCAATAAGGGTAGCTATTTGCTTTTTATCCTGCTTAAATAAATGATAAATATTGTTTGATGCCATTTTAACCCCGAAGATATAAATTTTCTTGTATTTTTGTTGAATATTTCAATTTAACGCTTCTACAAAATGACTAACAAACATCTATATACTTTCCTTTTTGATGTGTTTTCGCTAATATTTGTTTCGATACTTTCTTTTCTTATTCTATTTAATATGAAAGAATGGATGACCCAAAAATACTACATCCCCTTATTCCTGTATTTTACAATTGCCGCTTTTTATTTTAGATGTATTATATTTCCTAAAAGCTCTTTTTTATTTAGTTTTTGGCCATTTTTAGTTGTAATTTTTCTTGGAAATTTTTATATTACCTTTAAATTATTTCACAATTATTATCTTTTCTTAGATGTAATTGATGATTATTCAATACATTTTACCAAAGACTTCGTTACACCATTAATAAAAGGATTGACAGCGGGACAATTATTATCAATTAAAAGTATGGCAACTTTTGGTTTTGTGTTTTATATGGTAATTATTGTGCTTACTCAATTTAGAATTATTTGGCTGTTACTCCGTAAAGCACGTGCTAAATTTGCTAGTAAAGACAGTAACTATTAAACTGGAATTATTTGGATATATTTTTCATATTTCCTGATATAATTAATGATGGCTTTCTTTGTATTATTAAATTCTTTTATTGGCTTCAATAAGTTATCTAATTCTTGAATATGTTGAATATAGGTGGTTTCATAAAATGTATAACCAACTAAAGCATTACTTTTAATTTTAATAGCACATTTTTCTGAACCCATTCTTCCTGCAATAATTATATAAAAGCTACTAAATGGATATTGATATTTTGCCAAAATACTTTCCATTCGCTCATTATAATTTAATACGGTATCAATACGTTTAAAAATTGGACCCAATCTCGAACCATTAACAATTTGGTGCAACATTTTTTCAGCTTTCAACTTTGAAGTAAATTTCAAAATTGGCTCTTCTGCTTCATCTAACACTTTTACGACTAATTTTTCAAACCCATTCTCATCTTTTGAGGCAAATAAACCAAATGAAAATTCATAATACTTTTGAATTTTATTGTATTTGGGCTGATAATGTTGCTTATAATCTTCTTCTAACAAAATGGCTAAAAGTTCATTTCCCAAAACTTCCACTTGAATATCTGCAGTTTCTACATGCAATAATTTTTTATATCGATCGGGTTGAGTTTCTCTATATGTTTTATACACATGTTCTTTAATATTTTTCGCACTTTCAATTGCAATAACTTGTTGTGTCTTATCATAATAATAAACAATACCAGTTTCCTCTGGTAATTGCTCTACTTTTTGTGGAGCTAATTGTTTGGGAAGGTTTAATTTCAATAAATCATCGGTCATTAATTCCTCTAAAAAATTATCATTATGCTTTTCGATTATTTTCTCTAACAATTTAACAGTTGCTTTTGCATCACCTAAAGCTCGATGTCTATTATCGATTTGTATGTTTAAATCTTTACAAATATTTCCCAAACTATGTGAACGATATTGCGGAAAAGTTTTACGGCTTAATTGAACTGTATCTAAAGTTTTGCGTGAAAATTTAATCCCTAATTGCTTTAATTCATGTTTGATAAAACCATAATCAAACTTAGCATTATGAGCAACAAAAATCTTTCCTGCTGTTTTAGATAATACTTGTTCTGCAACTTCAGCAAACTTTGGTGCGTCTTGTACCATTCTATTGGTAATTCCAGTAAACGTAGAAATAAAAGGACTAATAGTTTGTTCAGGATTTACCAAAGTTGAATATTCTTCAATTATCTTTTGTCCATCATAAGTAACGATAGCAATTTCTATAATCCGCTCAGTTATTGGATTTCCTCCTGTGGTTTCTATATCTACAACTGCAAACAAAATCTATCTTAAATCTAAAGCGGTATTATCTCCAATATTTAAACTTTGTGCCGAACCTTTGATAACCGTATCATTTCCAACTAAAGAATGTTGCAATACAATGCCACTCAAATTCGTATAACTTCCGATAATTGAATCTTTCAAAATACTTTCTTTAATAACCGAATTTTCGCCAATTGTAATATTTGGACCAATAATTGAATTTTCAACTACGGCATTTTTTCCAATCACTACAGGCTCAATAATAATCGTATTTTTCAATAATTTATTATTCTTAGTATTGCCCTTTTTATTTTTTAATAAGAGTGCATTCGTTTGCAACAACACTTCTTTTTGTCCGCAATCATACCAATTATCAACTTTAAAAGCATCAACTTTGTTGCCTTTCTTTATTATTGTCATAATACCATCAGTTAATAAATACTCGTTATTGACTTTCTTTTTCTTCTTGATAATTTCTTCTAAGGCTTCAATCAATAAACCGTATTCATTAATTTTATACAAACCTACTAATGCCATATTACTTTTTGGAATCTTAGGCTTTTCAACGACTTGTATAATCTCTGATTTGTCATTAAGTTGGGCTACACCAAACAAACTCGGATTGTCCACTCTTTTCACACCCAATGCTGAATTTTTAATTTTTATAAATTCTTTTAGATTGGCATCTAATATTGTATCACCTAAAACAATAATAATACTACTATCATTTGGAATAACTTCTTTTGTGAGCCAAATGGCATGTCCTAAACCTTCTCTCTGCTCCTGGAAAACAAAGCTTTTATTGATTTTTGGGTATTCTGAATCCACATATTCTTTAATTTTCTCTCCTAAATAGCCAATTACAAAAACAAATTCTGTAATACCAACTTCCAATAATTGGTCTATAATATAACTCAAAATTGGTTTTCCAGCAACTGGAATAAGCGATTTTGGTTGTGTATAGGTATGCGGACGAAGTTGAGTTCCCACTCCAGCAACTGGAATTACTGCTATCATAATTCTACAAAGTTATACAATAAATATAGGAAAAAATTATTGTAATGTATAAAATTTCCCAGGAATTGGTTTGATCACATCTTGCAACTCCAATTGTAATAAAATATTAGACAAATTACTAAGATTATAGGGTGTTTTCCCTAACAAATCATCGATATGAATTTTTTTATGTGTTTTGATAATTTCATATATTAAAGACTCCTCATCGTTCAAGGTAACAAACAACTGTTTTGGAATAGTATTTTGAAGCTTATTTGCGTTATCCCAATTCATAAATTCAATGATATCTTTTGCTTCAGTAACCAATTGTGCTTGATTGGTTTTAATGAAATAATTGCAACCTTCCGAATATGGATTTCCAATATTCCCTGGAACACAAAACACTTCTCGATTATAACTATTTGCAATTTGTGCAGTAATTAAGGCACCGCCTTTCTTTGCAGACTCAACGACTAAAACCGCATCGACCATGCCTGCTACAATTCTATTTCTTCTTGGAAAATTCTGTTTATTTGGAATTGTTTCGCTAAAAAAATCTGTAAGTAAGGCTCCATTTTCCCGAATTTTTTCTGCTAATTTTTTATTAGTTGCTGGATAAATCATATCCAAGCCATGACCTAAAACTGCTATATTTTGCATTTTATATTTTACCGCTGATTGATGAGCAATGCTATCAATTCCTAATGCTAAACCGCTAACAATAGAGATGTCATAAGGACTTAATGCTTCAACAAATTGTTGAGTAAGTGTTTTTCCATATTCAGTTGCATGACGTGTGCCGACAATAGCAAGCATACGCTCTTTATTAAAATCATATTCGCCTTTTGCAAATAATATAAAAGGAGCATCAAAGCAATTTTTCAACCTTTGAGGATATTGTTCATCATCATAAAACAATACCTGAATTTGATTATGCTCAATAAATTTCAACTCAGATTCTGCCTTTTCTAAAGCAGATGTTCTACTTTCAAATACTTCTGTTGCTATTTTCTGTCCTATTCCTCTTACTTTCTCTAGTTTAGTACGATTGGCAGAGAAAATGGATTTGTAATCTCCAAAATATTCTAATAAATTAAGGGCAGTTATCGTTCCTACGTTGGCAGTTTGGTACAAAGCTAATGCATAAAGTAAATCATCTTTCATCTAATTCATAAGACGAAAATTTAGATAATTTCCATAAATTAAATAGCTTGTGCGATTAAATATTAAAAGCCCAAAACCATTTAGTTATTTTTGGAAACTTCAGTATCCTAAGAAAAAAATCAATTTAAAAATCGCTGTAGCGATTGAATAAGTTGGTACGAATACCTAACCCAAAATAGTGATAATTTTGTTTGAAGTAGTCATTTTTCATATTTCTGAAATTATACACTAATTCTAATGCTAAATTTAATTTTGGATTGAGTAAATAACCTCCACGAACTTCTAAATTAATAAGATTCGTTTTTACACCTTGTAAAAATTTATTGTTATAAGCCTTACCCAAATCACTTGAAATTAAATAATCCGAAATAAAAATATTGCTTCCATAATGTTCAGAAGGCGATAAATCTATGCCTTTTCGTGCAAATTGAAATTTAGCACTTGCTTGCCAATGTTTCTTCCAATAGGATATCATTGTTACATTTTCCCAAAAATTTGCTCCTAAAGGATGTACCAATGATTGGTTGTAATTTGTATAATTTTGAGCTGGTACTTTATGTGCAAATACATACGGTCGAACTACATTCAGTTCTGATAAAATATCTAAATGTTTAACCTTAAAAATATCTCTGGCTTTGATACCTAATTGAGCAGCAACTTTTGTTCTATAAAATCCACGTCCTCTTCTTGCTGCCGCAACATCCATATCATCTAATGCCAATTGCAAATAAATATCTTGACGATTAGATGGTTTAAATTTAAAATTTAATCCCAATATTACGTTGTCTGGTGAGCCTAGTGCAAATTCAATAGGTCTAATAAAAAGTGTTGGAATTAAGTAACTAAATTCTATTCCTCGAACTTTGCTAGAATCTTCATGATACCATGTTACACCTTCAAAAAAACCAAACTCAAACCATTTTGCCACATCTACACTTAAATAATGGAAAGAACCATATTTAGTTTTAAAATTAGAGGTATTATTATCGACATTTAATCCTGATGTTTGACCATATCGCATCACATTCAACAAATAAACATACTTAATTCTCCAAAAATTTGTAGAAAATTTGATGTATGGATAATTAGAGGAATTATCGCCTAATAAGAAAGTTCGGTAGCCATCTCCCCAGAAATTCTTATCGTTTCCAATTTGTAAGTTCACATATTTATTGGGCGAAAAAGACAAATAACCTGAAAACATTTGTGAACTTATAGAATTTCCATTAAACTTTGCACTTCTATAACCTGTCAAAACGCCATATTCTTTAGCGTAATCAGAAATTTGATTCAAATAATTTTCAGTTACACCTTGATAAGTAAATGACAATGAGAGCTTCTTTCCTAAATCAAAATTGGCTTGAGCTCCATAACCAATAGAGTGTTGTAAACTTTTTTTGGCGGTATTGTAACCTACTTCAAAATCTACAATTGGATTAATAGCAATATAAACATTTCTTTTTTTCTTTCCTCTAAAACTAATTAAATCACCTGATGTTATACCAAACTTAAATCCCGCTTGTGTCGTATCTGGCAAACCTAATTCGTTTAAACTATCTACTAGACTTCTATTGACTTCACTTTGTAAATAGGGTTTTATGGCTGTATGAATTCTGTTGTCTTCGTTGATAAAACGTTGCAAACGATTATTCCATTCAAAATTTAGAGGAAGATTTTGTTGTTGGGCAAATGATAAAGTAAAGGCAAATATGATTAGACTATATAAGAGTGTTTTTTTCATAAAGTATTGAGGTAGCTAAGATAATATTAATATTTTGATATTAAGTAGGGTTTATAATTACTTTTATCTTTGACTTTTGATTTTTAAGATGAATTTAAGAAAAAACATTCGTTTAATTAATTACTATCCGCCATATATTGGAGCAGGAATTTCTGTAAAATCTGTCAATGAAGACTTCACTCAAATTGATGTTCAAATGAAAATGCGATTTTGGAACAGAAATTTGGTAGGCACACATTTTGGTGGCTCATTGTATTCTATGTGCGATCCGTTTTATATGTTTATGGTAATGGAACATTTAGGAAGAGATTATATCGTTTGGGATAAATCGGCCTGTATAGATTTTAAAAAACCAGGATTAGGGACAGTTACGGCAAGTTTTATGGTAACACTTGATGAAATCGAAAAAATTCGTCAATATGTAGAAGAAAATGGAAAAGGCAATTTTACATTCAATACAAATGTACTTAGCGAAACTGGAGAAATTGTTGCGGCTGTCGAAAAAGTAGTCTATGTCCGTAAAAAGCAAACAAAATCAATAGATACCAATAAGTAAATAAAAAATGCTCCATAAATTTATGGAGCATTTTTAAGTATTCAACTTAAGTTTATTTCAATTCTGCAGATGATTTTCCTAAAATTCTTCTTGCAATAATTAATTGTTGGATTTGCTGTGTTCCTTCAAAAATATCTAAAATTTTAGAATCTCTAGCCCATTTTTCTAATAATTCTTGATAAGAATAGCCTAAAGAACTACATAATTCTACTGCTTTTAAGGTCAAATTATTTGTTATCCTTCCAGCTTTTGCTTTGCAAACTGATGCTTCTAATGAATTTGGAATTCGATTGTCTGCCAACCAAGCTGCTTTTAGAGTTAATAATCGTGCTGCTTCGTGTTCTGCCTCCATTCTATAAATTTCCGCCTCTACTGCTTTTACATTATTAATTGGTGTTGCATAATCTAAATTAATACTATCTTCTAAAAGTTCTTTGGTTCTTTCGATAGTTGCTTCTGCGACACCATTCGCCATTGATGCAACAAATGGTCTGGTATTATCAAAAGTTTCCATTACGCCACCAAAACCTTTTTTTACATCAATTTCTGGAGAACCTAATAGATTTTCAGCAGGAACTCTACAGTCCGTAAAAACGATTGCAGCTGTATCTGATGCTTTTATACCTAATTTTTTCTCTAAGCGAGCAATTTCCATTCCTGGCGTTCCTTTTTCAACTACAAATGATTTGATAGCTGCCTTTCCGATTGCTTTATCTAATGTTGCCCAAACCACTACACAATCGCATCTTTCACCTGAAGTAACAAATATTTTTTCACCATTTAAAATATAATGGTCACCATCTTTTACGGCTGTAGTTGTAATTGCTGAGGAATCTGAACCACAATTGGGTTCTGTGATTGCCATGGCTGCCCAAGATTTTGAAAATCTTTTTAATTGTTCTGGATTTGCTACTGCACTAATCGCTGCATTACCCAAACCTTGACCTGGAATAGTTAGTAATAAACCAACATCGCCATAACACATCGTTTGGATATTGATACAATTTGCCATATTGCCTCCATTTTTCACTTCGCCAGATTGAACGTCTTCTTTTTTGGAACTTGCACCACCAACTGCCCCTCCAGAACCTTCGTTCATACCATTTAAACCTGCTGCAAATAAATCCAATTCCTTTGGATATTCATGTTCTGCTAAATCATATTTTCTTGATATTGGTCTAAAAAGGGATTGTGCTGCTGTTAAAGCGAACCCTTGGATACCTTTAAACTTCTTTGGAATTTCTAAATTCATTATATTGATTGTTTGAAATATTTAAGTAATTAATTTTATGCTATGTTTTATAAATGTAAACCGTTATGACAAATGGCAACAGCTCTTAAATCTCGATACCAACGTTCTACTGGAAAATCTTTTATAAATCCATGTCCACCTAATAGTTGCACGCCATTGGTTCCAATTTGCATAGATTTGTCGCTACATAAAACATGTGCTAAGTAGGCTTCTTTTTGGAACTCTAAACCTTGTTCTGCACGAGCAACAGCTCTTTGTGTTAAGATTCGCATACTATCAAGTTCTATTTTAATATCTGCTATCATAAAGGCAACGGCTTGTCTATTACTGATTGGCTCGCCAAATGCATATCTATCATTGGCATAAGTAATCACATAATCTAAAACTGCTTGTGAGCAACCAACAGCCAAACTACACCATCCTAATTTTGAATAATTGATAAACTCTTGGTAATTTACACCTTTGCTTCCGCCCAACATTGCTGATTCATCTATTCGTACATTATCCAAAACAATTTTTCCTAATTCAGCAGTTTTCAAACCCATCGAAACATCGGCTGAAGTGCTTACACCATCAGCAGTTCTGTCTATAAAAAATAATTGATTTTTTCCACCTTCTGTTTGTGCAGCTACTAAAAAATATTGTGCGGATTCTGCAAATGTTACCATATTTTTCTCTCCAGTGATAATATATTGGTTGCCATCTTTATTTGCTTTAGTTTTTAAAGTCTGCGGAGAAAATAAAGCGGTTGGTTCATTAATAGCGATAGATGCTTTGGGGGCATTATCTTCAACAAAATCCTTTAATAAAATTTGTTGCTGGCTATCTGTTCCCCACTGTACAATGGCATTGATTACACTATTTGCTGAAAATAAAGCAAATGCTTGGCTTAAATCGCCATAAGCTAAAGTTTCAACCATCATCATTTGTGTGGTGGTGGATTTTTCTTTCATGATACCACCTAATTCTTCTGGAATTTGCATAAATGCCAATTGCAATTCATTGTATTCTCTTAAAATCTCTTCTGAAATCTTGCCATTATAATCATCTTTCTCAGCATGGATACGGATTTTATCTGCCAATTGTTTAATAGATTCTTGAATCATCAATTGTTCTTCATTGTAATTCAAATCAAACAAATCTTTGGCTTTTTTAGGTTCTAATCGTTTTGCTTTTCCAGAACCAAAAGTTTGAAAAACTTTTGTAGCTGCGGCTCCTGCTTTGACACCGTTTTTAGCCCCTTCGTACACAATCTTTTCAGATAATTTACGAAGCTGTAATGTTTTACCAATTTTTGAATCTAAGAGATTATTGTAGAATTCAAAATAACTCGAAAAGTCTGTTTTTTTAGCTTCTTTTTTCTTACTCATTTTAGCGAAATTTATATCTAACTATAAATATAACTTTAAATCAGTAATTCTATTATTTCAAAACGTGATTTTATCTTTTGTATATTGACTTTATTAGTTTTTATTTTGTTGTCTAATTCGGTCTAAATCATCTAATGCTGCTGGATAAATCTCTTGTTTTATCCAATTGTTTTTATCGTTTCTATATTCTTTGAATTTATATTTTATAGTAACTGCCAAATCGTAATCACTTACAGATTGCATAAACTCATAAGGCATGTTTAAGTAAGTAATAAAGTTGTCGTAGTCGTCATCAGGTAAATTGATAATATCGTAAGCATTATATAGCCTAAATAATTCTTTTAAAACAGAACGTTTTGAAAATTCTGTTTGAAGGTTTGCCGCCAATCTTTTCTCCTTTTCTTTTCTTGAAATGAGTTCGTATAAATAAGAGATTGGGTTTTGAAAAAGTATTGCATTTGGATATAAATCAGTATTGGGAACGTATAAATTATTAATCGATTTTCTAATTTGCTGATGTGTTTTGATGGCTGTAATCTGTACTTCTGTCAATTCGATAGGTACATGGAACATTCTAACCAATATTATTTTATTTTGGTCAAACATCGTATCATTGACGATTAATTTTTGAGGTAGAAACCCACTTTTAAAAAGCAAAAGCGTGTCCGACATTTGAGTATTTGTAGTAAAATAGCCATATTTATCTGCAGCAAAAGAGAGTTGCAATCTTCTATTGACAATATCAACATGGGCTAAAGGAATATTGTTTTCATCAACAATTTTTGCATTTAGAATGAATTCCTTTTGTTGAGCAAAAATCAATTGATGAGTGATTAAAAGAAACACAATTCCACAGAGCAAACGCATATTCAAAATTAAGAAAATTGAACAAAGAATTTTATATTTGATTTGTTAATTATTGTTGCTTATCTTTAAAATATGGAGATAAACTATTTAGATGACGAATCTTTGATTGATTTATATCAAAAACACAAAGATAATGATGCAATTGGCATACTTTACAAACGATATTCGATGTTGGTATTTGGTTTGGCATTCAAATATTTTAAACAGGAAGATGTTGCTAAAGACATGGTTACTGAAATTTTTATGAAGGTAATGGATAAGCTATCTCAAGCAAAAACTCAAAAACCTGAATCATTTGCCAAATGGCTATATATTGTTTCTAGAAATGAAATAATAAGTGTTCTTCGTAAGAAAAAAATTCAAGTTGATACCGTTGATGAAATAAATTCAGAAAAATTTATGGAATCTGAAGAAGAAATACGTCCTATTATCAAAGATATAGACGAAAAGCAGTTAGACGCTGCGATGAGCAACTTAAACGAAGAACAAAACAAATGTATTCATTTGTTTTACTTACAAGAAAAATCCTACCAAGAGGTTGCTTCCTTAACTGGCTACGATATCAAGAAAGTAAAGAGCTATATTCAAAATGGCAAAAGAAATCTTAAAATGTTTTTAACTAAAAAAAATTAAAAGCTATGAAAAAGGAAGAATTAAAAAAATACTTAGAACAAACACTGTCAGATAAAGAACGTAATGCATTAGAACAAGAAATGCAAGACAATCCATTTTTAAATGAAGCTACTGAAGGCTTAGAAGCATGGACCCAACAAGGCAATGCCGATTTTGATGCATTAGAGAATGAATTAAATAAAAACATTGATGATAAGATAGATTCCAAAAATTTAGAAATAAAGAAAGTTGTCCGAATGCCTATTTTTAGAATTATAGCAGTTGCAGCTGGAATTATTGGTATATTGTTTCTTACGGTAACTTATTTACATCAGCAAAGAATGGAAACAGAGGCTTTGTTTGAAGCTAATTTTAAAGTATTAACTCAAATTGATGGTGCAGTAAGAGGTGAAGATGCAGAAATTGAATCAAACATGAATGAAGAAAAAAAGGCAGTTTATTATTATGAGAGAGAAAATTATAAAGAAGCAATTGTACATTATGAAAAAGCTTTACAAAGTCAGCCAGACAACAATCAAATGCAATTATATTTGGCTGTAGCATATTTGGCTAATTATCAAGCGACAGATGCTATTCAAATTCTTTCAGAGAATGATTTTTCTAATAGTCAATATAAACAAGATAGAAATTGGTATTTAGCATTAGCTTATCTTAAAAATAAAGATTTAAAAAATGCCAAGCCATTATTTGAACAATTGAGTGCCTTTGATAATTACTATCAAAATTCTTCTAAAAAATTGCTAAAGTCTTTAGAAGGAAAGGTATTATAATCTTTACAATTTTACCACTTGTTTTGAGGTAAATATGCCGTCTTGTGCAATTGTAATAATATAATTCCCTGCAGGTAAATCTCCAATATTATTGATTTCAATAAGATTCACACCTTTGTTGGCTCTCCCAAAAGCTATTTTATCTGCTACTAATTCTCCAGTCAAGTTTTGAATATAAACATCTAAAACTGCTGCTTTATCTAAACTCACTTCCAAGGTAACTTGTTCTGAAAATGGATTAGGATAAACTTTTAAGCTTTTGATATTCTTGTTTTGTTTAATTCCTGATATAGTGGAAGAATCTTGTTTTACTATTCTGAATTTATCAAAAAGTACTCCATCAAGGGTGTAATAAGTTCCAGTTAATTCATTTCCTTTTACTTCTAGAATCATACTTCCAGCACCATTATCGCCTGTATCATCATATTTTGTGGTAAAGACAGGATGCATTTTACCATTGTGTTCTTCGTAATTTCCACTATTGCCAATAACAGAGTAAACCGTTCCTTTTCCTTTCAATGGGCCATAAGTATATTTGGTATATACATTACCATTGTCTGGATTGCCATCTGTAGAATCTACAACTACTTTTTCTTTGTTAAAATAACTAGAACGAGCATAATGACCATTGATTAGATACGAACGTTCATACACATGAGAATGACCACTAAGTACAACATCTACACCATATTTTTCAAGAATGGGAACAATCTTTTCTCTAGTATTCTGCATAAAAATTTGATAAAAATCATCTGTATCGTGTGAACCTTTTGAATAAGGTGGCTGATGAATATAGGCTACAATAAATTTCTTATCCGTACTTTTTATATCATTTTCTATCCAAGTTTTATACGGACTTCCCAAATCCCAAAAAATAGAATAAGTATATAATTCTGAATTGAGTGCCATAAAATGCACATTCCCAAAATCATAAGAATAATAAGCTTCGGTTTTGGAAGGAATACCTCCCATTTCTGCATTTCTAAATACTTCTACATTGTTATAATATGGTCCAGTATGTTTCTCAGCAGGCTTGCTTTGATTGACACTATTGTAATCATGGTTTCCTGGAATTGGATAGGAAGGTAAAAATCTTAATATTGAATCGTAACCATAAGTACGACCAAATACTTTTTCTTGATATTCTACATCTTTGCCATCTTGATAAGCATTATCACCCAACCAGAGCCAAGCATCTACTTTATTATCTTTTACATAAGTTTGAAACCAATTTCGCACACGCACTTGTCTGCTATTGGCTTTACCAAAATCTCCAATTACCCAAAATCTAAATCCAGTAGTATCTCCAACTGAAGGAGCTGCAAAAAAATGGTGTTGCTCATCTCCTCCTGCCAATACATTAACATCATCTGTTCCCACAGAATAATAATATTTTTCTCTTGCACTTAGTCCATCAACAAGAACAATATGGTCTTTTATATTATGTGTATCAATTATTGTTCTATTTAATGCATTAGGTGCATACCCTATTTTTACAACTGCCTGAGTAGAATCAGAAGTTCGCCACATAATTTTGATTGATTTATCTGTCAAACTTTGTAGATAGGGTCCACGTACCAATGTTGTTTGTGCATTTGTAGTTATACTTATTAATACAAACAAAAAAGCAATTGAATATTTCATATAGTTAAGTTTTGTTGTTGGCATATTAGGCATTTGTTATTAGTAATTTGGCATTAGGCACTAGTAATTAGAGGTTAGGCATTAGTATTCATATTTCATATCTTTACTCATTCCTTGTTCCTATTCACTATTTACTAATTTACTATTCACTAATCAATTTACATTTTTTCTAATTCCTCCTGCCTATTCACTATTTACTATTTACTAATTACTATTCACTAATCAAATTAAATATGTCTTTCTGCGTGGTAAGATGAACGAACTAATGCACCACTTTCTACATATTCTATTCCTTTGCCCAATCCAACTTCTTTATAATGTGCAAACAATTCAGGAGTGATAAATTCAATTACAGGTGTATGCATTTTGGTCGGCTGTAAATATTGTCCGAGGGTTAATACATCACAACCATGAGCCACTAAATCGTCCATAGCTTCATATACTTCTTCTTTTGTCTCTCCCAAACCCAACATAATTCCAGTTTTGGTTCTTTTACCATATTCCTTAGTGCGAAGAATTTGCTCTAAACTTCTTTCATACTTTGCTTGTGGTCTAATTTTTCTATACAAACTTTTTACTGTTTCCATGTTGTGAGAAACTACTTCTTGACCAGCACTAATAATCATTTCCAATGCATTCCAATCTGCTTTTACATCTGGAATAAGTGTTTCAATAGTTGTATTTGGCGAAACTAATTTTATTTGTTTGATGGTTTCATTCCAAATTTTTGCACCTTTATCTGGCAATTCATCTCTATTTACTGAGGTAATCACGGCATGTCGTACGCCCATCAATCTAATTGCATCAGCGACACGTCTTGGTTCGTCTTCATCTACAAAAAATGGTCTTCCAGTTGGTACAGCACAAAATGAACAAGAGCGTGTACACACATTTCCTAATATCATAAACGTTGCAGTACCACGCCCCCAACACTCTCCAATATTTGGACAATTACCACTTTGACAAATTGTATGTAATTTATGAGAATCTACAATCTCTTTCACTTTTTTGTAATTCTCTCCCATTGGGATTTTTACTTTCAACCAGCTTGGCTTTGGTGTTCTTTTATGTTCAGTAACTTCATTCATATCATTTTCCTTTAAATTTTCTTCCTATTTGAAAGCCTAAATAAACACTTGGAAAAACCGACTTATTATTGACTAACATAATAGGCACTTTACTAAAATAAACATCACAACTAAAGCCTACTTCTAAAGCTTTTATCAAGCCTTCATTTTTAGACCAATCAAAAGAAAGACCTGTTTTAATATGTAATCCAGGTCGAAACTTCAAATTCCAACCCTTTCTAAAACCTGCTCCGCCCACAATTGCTTCAAAAGTTTGCCCAAATTGATTGTAATGTATATAATTTAGATAATAAGTTTCATTAGAATTATAGGCTACATTAATTGTTTCAGAAAAGGTATAGGTTTGTTCAACAGGATTATAAGACAATGAATTGGTATCTATAACCGTCAACATATAGGGTTTTAAAATACCTAAAGAAAAGCCTCCTGAATAATGATAAAATAAACGTAAGCCATTTTTCTTTGCCTTTTCAGCAATTAATATTTTTTGTCCAATATTAAAATGAGCAGCAAATAGATTATTTTGTTTTCCAAAGAAATATGGTTTAAATTGCATATCACTTGAACCTGCATAAGGAGAATGTTGCTTGATTTGTGCATTATGTTTGTAATAACCCAATTCAAATTGATACAATATTGCTGAACGATATTTCCGACCTGAAGTAATATCAATATGTACGCCTAACCCATCACTTCGAATTTTAGCACCTACCAACCACGTTCTATTTGAAAAAGATGTTTTTTTAGATTCTTGTTGCTCTACAAAATTATATTGTGCTAATGAAGTTTGCACAATCAATAAAAATATTATTATAGAAAATACTCTAAACACCTTATTTTTTATAAAGTATAAAGATAACTATTTCTAGTAAAAATAAAGTACTAAAAAACTTTCGTAAAAATATTAGGAACTCGTTTGAATATCATTTACAAAGATAAAACTATGACTTGCGTCGTATATTACCTTTTTGTTTTCCAAAACGATTAATTGTGGACTCTGATGTTGCACTCCAGTTTTTTCAGCAATATAATTAGAAATAGCTCTATGATTTAATAAATCTAAATAATATATTGGGAATGAATGCGTCCATTCTTTTTCTACTCTATTTTTTGCTGTACTACTTACAGGACAACGTGTAGAATGCTTAAAAACTGCAAAAACTTTTTGATTTTCTAATAATTCATCAAATTGTTCAATACTGTTTAAGTTTATCCAATCCATCTAAGATATATTTTATTTTTGGCTTGTATGGAATGCTCCAGGACACCCTGATTTTTTACTCTGACAAGAGCTACTTAATAAAACAATCGCACAAATTGCAATAAGAATTGTCTTTTTCATATCCTTAATTTTAATTACTTAACGTACAAATTTAAAAATTTATTTATAAACTATAATAAAAATACAATTATTGTAATATTTTTAACACAAGTTTTAAACATGGCAAATTATCATTTTATAGCAATTGGCGGTGCTGTTATGCACCAATTAGCATTACATTTGAAAGCTGAAGGCAATGAGGTTTCAGGCTCAGATGATATTATCTTTGAACCTGCAATGACAAATTTAAAGCATGCAGGTATTTTGCCTACATCATTTGGCTGGTATCCTGAAAAAATCAATCATAATATTGATGCTGTAATTCTGGGAATGCATGCAAAGGATGATAATCCAGAATTAATTAAAGCAGAAGAATTAGGCTTGAAAATATATTCATTTCCTGAATTTTTCTACCAACAATGTAAAGAAAAAACAAGAATTGCAATAGCTGGAAGCCATGGAAAAACATCTATCACTTCAATGATAATGCATATTTTCAAAAATTATGACAAGCGTTTCGACTATCTGGTGGGTGCGAAACTAGATGGATTTAAATATATGGTAAGTACATCAAAAGACAATGATTATGCGATTATTGAAGCAGATGAATACTTAACTTCGCCATTAGATTTAAGAAGCAAATTCTTACATTACTTTCCGCAAATAGCTATAATTTCTGGTATTGCTTGGGATCATATCAATGTTTTTCCAACTTTTGATAGTTACTTAGAAACATTTAGAAAATTCATTGCCAGCATACAACCCGATGGTTATTTAATCTACAACCAAGAAGATAAGGAGTTGAGAAATTTAGTACAATCTGTCGATACAAAACACATACAGTTAATACCATATTCTCCGTTTGATGCAGTTATTGAAAATGAAGCCGTAAAAATTAAATATGAAGGACAATCCTTTCCAATAGAAGTTTTCGGCAAACATAATTTATCTAATTTAAAGGCGGCTTTTGAAGTTGGAAAATTAGCAAATATTGATGTAAAAGATATCTTAAATAGTTTTCAAACATTCAAAGGAGCTGCTAAAAGATTAGAATGTATATATCAAGACAATGCCAATAAAATTACAATTTACAGAGATTTTGCACATGCTCCATCAAAGGTAAATGCAACAGTACAAGCTGTTAGAGAAAAATATTCAAATAGAAAAATGATTGCTTTCTTTGAGTTACATACGTACAGTAGTCTGCAAGAAAATTTTATTTGTCAGTATGCTCATACTTTAGATGTTGCTGATGTTCAATTTATATATATCGATGCCGAAGCTTTAAAAATAAAAAACAAAGAAAATTTCGACCCAAATTGGTTAAAAGAACAATTTGCTAATGATAAAATTATTGTCTTAAAAGACAAGGCAGATATTATCCAACATTTAAAACAAGCTATAACACAAAACTGTGTTGTATTATTGATGAGTTCTGGAAATATTGCTAATATCCAAATTGAAGAAATCTTACATTCTTAAACTCTTTACTTCGTTTTGTGAATCACATTTGAAGTGGCTTGTGCTGTTGGTAGAATAAAAATCTCCTCTATATTGACATGAGCTGGTTGTGTTGCCATAAAATAAATACTATTGGCAATGTCTTCCGCTTGTAATGGTTGAAAGCCTTCATACACGCTATCGGCTTTATCTTTATCCCATTTAAACCGCACTAAACTAAATTCAGTATCTGCCGCACCTGGAGAAACTACTGAAACTTTAATATTATGTTGCACCAAATCGATTCTTGCTCCTCTTGAAATTGCACGTACAGCATGTTTCGTTCCACAATATACATTGCCTCCACCATAAGCTTCCCAACCTGCTAAAGATGCCACATTGATAATATGTCCTTGATTTCTTTTAATCATTAAAGGAGCAATTTCTCTTGTCATATATAATAATCCTTTGACATTGGTATCTATCATTTGTTCCCAATCATCATACAAACCTTCTTGAATAGGACCTTTTCCAGCAGCCAATCCTGCATTATTTATTAGCACATCTATTGCTTGCCATTTCTCTTCTAAACTATTAATTGCAGATTTCACTTCTTCTAAGTTTCTGACATCAAAACATAAAGAAAGTACATCAATATTATACGTAGATTTTAGATTTTTTTCTAAAGATTCCAATCGCTCTTTTCTTCTTCCTGTGATGATTATATTCCAGCCTGCTGCTGCAAATTTTATTGCTGTTGCTTTTCCAAACCCTGCTGTTGCTCCCGTTATTAAAATTATATTTGCCATGTACAAAGGTAAAAAATAGCTATTACAAATCAGTATTTAATTGTTATTCTTTGTATAACAAATAGGTTTCACAGTCATCAAACAACTTTTTTTTCTTAAATCCGTAAGCTTGTGGATTTGCCATAAATTGCAACCAAGTACTATCTTTACTTAAACGTCTATCTTCAGTCAAAAATTTAGTTTGTAAAATATAATCAACTTGATGTGTTTTCATCTGTTCTATAAATGTTTTATTATTATCATAGTCGTATTCTGCACTAAAATCAGTAAAGTTTTTATCAATCATCAAACTAAAACTTAATACATTACTAAAAATGACATGAGGTTTATCTGTGTGTTGATTCAGGTCTTTAATCACTTCCTTGTAGGATTGTGTTGGACATTCATCATTCGTCAATAACTTGGGTGTATTATATTTTTTAATAGTAGGCATTTTATACATAAACAGTACAAATACAAACAAAACAATGCCTATCCTAATCTTATATCCTTTTGCTAGATTATCTATTAATATTGCAAAAACAAAACTTAAAATGGGCAATAAAAAAATACCATAATGCATCCTTGGAAAAAATACCAAAGAGCTTATAATACTAGGTAAAATAAAAACCAACAACACTAAAAATAAATATTTATTCGATTGAATTGCATTGAATACATTAAGTCTTTGCTTCTTGCTAATGAGTGTATATAATATAAATAATACAACAAGCCCATAGCCTAATAAAACAATTTTATTGAAAGGTAATAATTGAAATGGAAAAAGAATATCCGTACTTATCGAAATAATTAATTGCAAATAAAATCCAATATTTACAAACATTCCTTTTATTACGACCAAAGGAAAATTTATCACAATATCTGTAAATGTATTACAGCCAGGAAATTGGGTTTTGCTTATTGCAATCCAATCTATAAATTGATTAAAATGTCCTTTATTGAAAATAATATTTTTAATAGTATAATGCTGACAAAATGCAATATAAGCTCTATCAATTCCCTTAAAAGAATCTGAAGGCAAACGAAAAACAGCAAAAATTAAAATTGCAATTGCTACAAAAGGTAAAGCAAAAACAATATGCTTTTTTAGACTCTCATTTTTTATAATATAAAACAAAGTAAATGCTGATAAAATCAGGAAAGCAAGCATCAGTTCTGGTCGAGCAAATGCAGCTATGAAAATAGTAAAACACAATAAAATCAACTGCCTTGATTTAGATTTTATCCATAACTTATTGATGACTAAAGCAACTAAAAACAAACTCACGACAACATGTGAAATTCTTGGATAGGTTAAAATATTTGTTGTGGATATAAGTATAGAAAAACCAATCCATATACTTATAAAAAACGAAATGCCATAAGCATACAAGAATGCAAATAAACAAATTGGCAATAAAATTATCACTACTATATAGTTCAATAAATATAATTCAATTGGTCTTTGCTCAAACAATGAGAGCAATTTATACCACATATTATACGATGGACCCCAATCACTTCTGATATTATGAAATAATTCCATACCATAACGCATATATTGTACTTCATCATCAAATGAAATATCTACCAAATTATTGAAATTCCTAATTAGTCTTAATCCAGTAATTAGTATCAATATAATACCTAAAAACAAATTGGTATAACTAAATGGTTTTAGTTTATCTTTATAAAAAAAAGTTTGCAGTTCGAGAGGCATAAACTTGTACAAAATAATAAAATTAGCTAAAATAGTCATTAAATTCCGAACCTTATATATCAATAACACATGACCATACAAGAAGCACAAAACCAAATTGACCAATGGGTAAAAACTTATGGTGTTCGTTACTTTTCAGAATTAACGAATATGGCAATATTAACAGAAGAAGTTGGCGAGGTTGCTCGAATTATTGCCCGTCAGTATGGCGAACAATCATTCAAAGCCTCAGAAAAAGACAAGAATCTTGCTGATGAATTGGCTGATGTACTTTTTGTTATTATGTGCTTAGCCAATCAAACTGGCATTAACCTAACTGAAGCTTTACAAAAGAATTTAGCAAAAAAAACACAACGTGATGCTGAAAGACATTTCAATAATGAAAAACTCAAATAGTTTTCTTTTCAGAGATTATTTGAGAAATAAAAAATAAGCCAGCTCCGAACAATAAAGTAAGAGCTGCACCTAATAACCCGTGATTGATATACGGAACTGGAATTAAGGTAACCCAAGAAGTACTTTGTGCTACTAAAAACAATTCATTTAAAACAAATCCAAAGAAGAAATAAACGAATGCCAACTTAGCTAAATTATTGGCTTTAAGATAATTGTTATACAATCCATAAGCCAATAAATACATACTAAAAGCACCCAACAAAATCAAATGTAGGTAAGCAATTATAATTGGTCTGCAACTAAAAACCATATCGCCAACTGTTTGATTAGAAGACAATACTTGCAATAAAAATTTAAAGGTTAATGCTGCGGCTGCAAAATAAAAGAAAATATAAAAACTGGCATATTTATTTTTAAAATCTTTGAGGTATCTCCATATTTTAGATAACATTAATACCCAAGCAATAAATTGTGCAAAGGCAGCTATTGTCGCTACCACAAGCAACAATTTAGGTAAATCTATCCATAAGATGGATAATACATAAGTTGGAACTATTGTTATTGCAAAAACACTTAAATATTTATTCAAACTTGGTACTGATTTAGGCAACATTGCGACCAAAAGAGCCATACTTCCAAAGAAAAACCAACCATCATATTGATGGTGCAAGTAAAAATAAATAGAGCTATTTGTTAAATCTCTATTCATATTTTTTGTAGCCATTAAATAAGCTAAGAAAAATGGACCGATTGATGATAATGCATTTATCAATAAACCGACAATTGCCCAAGGTTTAAATATTGTTCCCTTCGGGATTTGTTTACTATCCAATATAAAAAAGAGTGCATAAAAATAAGAAACAAAAATCGATAGTGTAGAGAATGTAATGGATATCGCTTTATAACCTTGAGCTGAAAATGCCACCAACATTCCATAAGCTGAAATCAAATTGACAACAATTAAAATTTTATATTTTTTTAGTTTTTGTTCATCTATATAAGTCGCAATTAAAATCGTTAAACCTGAATATAAAATATGACTAACCCAACCTGCAAACGCAAAATGAGAATGTGCATGTAACAAAAAAGATTGATTGAAAAAAGGAAAGCTATGTGCTGTTTTATAACGCATTAAAGCACCAAATGCCGCCACCAACATTAAATTAAAAACACCTATCTTAAACCACTTTTGGCGACTTCTTATATCTATCATTGAAAAAAACTTTAAATTCCTAAAAGCTTATACAATATCTAATGTAAAAATAGGTATCTCAATTAGCCTAAACATTACCAAAACTTTATTTTTGACAAAATTGTCTTTTTTTAAATGTCTCCTAATTGTGGTCTAATAACTAATTCTTCGACCACACTATATTTTGAAAGTTTGGAGATTGAAAATACCAGGTCTGCAATATCATCCACAGGAATAAAACGTTGTTCAGGCAAATCAGTTCCATTCCAAGAATCCGTTAATGTTGCTCCAGGATGTATGGCTGTAACTTTAATATGCTTATCCTTCAATTCCTCTCTCAAACTTCTTGAAAAGCCTAGCAAAGCATGTTTTGTAATTGCATAACTTCCTCCACTAGGGTAACCTTTTGTACCAGCAACCGAACACATATTGAAAATTTGCCCTGATTGATGTTGTAACATATTAGGCAAAATAGATTTTGTAAGCCAATATGCAGACAATAAATTAGTTTGCAACATGGTTTCTAAAAAAATATCCTCTTCATTAGCCATTTCGCCACCCAAAAATACACCTGCATTGTTCACTAAAACATCAACTTTTTTAACCTGTTGAAAAACAAAATCAACAAATTCTTGTAATTCTTCTTTATTTGAAACATCGCATTTTTTATAAAAGAATTTATCGTTCAATTCATACTTTTTAAGTTCGTTGGATAATTCCTCTAAATGCTCTAAAGATTTGCCACAACCAATTACGGTATGATTTTCCTTTAGGAATTTGATAGCAATCGCCTTACCAATACCTCTACTTACACCAGAAATTACGATATTCATAACTATTTTTTTTTGTCATAAAAATAAATTATTTTTACGCTTAATTCAAATCCGATAGATTTAATATGGCAGAATATGTTTATGATAGTGGCGGTCCTTTATTTCACGTAGGCAGATATGTGTTGATGGTAAAGAGAAGTATCGCAAAACCAGAAAAAGCCATTATGTATTGGAAAGAAACTTTAAGACAAATGTACAATATAGGCGTTGGGTCTGTTGTTATTATCTTATTGATTTCATTTTTTATTGGTGCAGTTTCTTCTTTCCAATTTGCTTATAATCTTTCCAAATCTATGGTGCCTATGTATTATGTGGGTTATGTAGTGAAAGAATCTATGATTTTGGAATTAGCACCAACAGTTTCTTGTTTGATTTTAGCAGGAAAAGTTGGTTCAAATTTAGCTTCAGAATTAGGAACAATGCGATTAACTGAGCAAATAGATGCTTATGAAATTATGGGTGTTAATACTTTTTCCTATTTAATAGGTCCAAAAATATTAGCTGCCGTAACGATGGTGCCATTTTTAGTTACAATTGCAGCAATAACAGGCATTTGGGGAGGTATGATTTCAGGTTCTCTTTCTGGATATGTTTCTTCAAATGATTATTTGCAAGGCGTTTTAATGACATTTGAAGCTAAAAATATTGTAGTAATGTTAGTAAAAGCAGCAGTTTTTGGATTTTTATTAACTTCAATATCTTGTTATCAAGGATTTTATGCTCATGGAAGTGCGTTAGAAATTGGTAAAGCAAGTACTACTGCAGTGGTATTGAGTTGTGTTATGGTTTTATTTGCTGATTTAATATTAGCGTGGTTATTATTATAATAAATGATTGAAGTAAAAGATTTATATAAGTCATTTGGAGACCAACAGGTACTCAAAGGAATTACAACCACTTTTTTACCTGGAAAAACTAATTTAATTATAGGACAATCAGGTTCTGGAAAAACAGTAATGTTAAAGTGTGTAGTTGGCTTACTCAACCCAACAGAAGGCCATGTCCTTTTTGATGGTCAGGATTATGTATCTATGGATTTAGATGAAAAAAATAAAATCAGACAACAATTGGGAATGCTTTTCCAAGGAAGTGCCTTATTTGATTCATTGACAGTAGAAGAAAATGTTATGTTTCCTTTGGAGATGTTTACCAAAATGTCTAAATCAGAGAAGCAAGATAGAGTAAATGAAGTATTAAAACGTGTAAATTTAGTAGGTGCTAATAAAAAATTTCCTTCTCAGATTTCAGGTGGAATGCAAAAAAGAACTGGTATTGCACGTGCTATTGTGATGAATCCAAAATACCTTTTTTGTGATGAACCTAATTCAGGCTTAGACCCACAAACTTCAATTGTCGTAGATGAATTAATCAAAGAGATTACTGAAGAATATAATATAACAACAGTAATTAATACGCACGATATGAATTCTGTTGTAACCCATGGCGAAAAAATACTTTTTTTATATAAAGGCAATAAACATTGGGAAGGCGATAAAGTTTCCTTGTTTGAAGCTGAAAACAAAGAATTATTAGATTTTATTTTTGCTTCAGATTTCTTAAAAGAAGCAAGAAATGTTAGATTAGATAAATTAAAAAAACAAATATGAGCATCTTAGTTAATAAAGACTCCAAAGTAATCGTACAAGGATTCACAGGAAAAGAAGGCACATTCCACGCAGAACAAATGATTCAATATGGAACAAATGTAGTCGGTGGTGTTACTCCAGGAAAAGAAGGACAAAGTCATTTAGACAGACCAGTATTTAATACAGTAGAAAATGCAGTAAAACAAACTGGTGCTAATGTTTCAATTATTTTTGTTCCGCCTGCTTTTGCTGCTGATGCAATAATGGAAGCGGCAGATGCTGGTATTCAACTAATCGTTACGATTACCGAAGGAATACCTGCCCAAGATATGATTAAAGCAAAAGCTTATGTAAAACAAAAAGGTGTCAGAATGATAGGACCAAACTGTCCTGGAATTATTACATCTGAAGAGTGCAAAGTTGGTATTATGCCAGGTTTTGTATTTAAAAAAGGAAGAGTTGGTATCGTTTCAAAATCTGGGACATTAACTTATGAAGCTGCTGACCAAGTGGTAAAAGCTGGTTATGGAATTTCTACTGCAATAGGAATTGGTGGCGACCCAATTATTGGAACAACAATGAAAGACGCTGTTGAACAATTTGCTAACGATAATGAAACTGATGCAATTGTCATTATTGGTGAAATTGGTGGAACTATGGAAGTTGATGCTGCTTATTGGATAAAAGATAATTTCAAAAAACCTGTAGTTGGTTTTATTGCAGGACAAACAGCTCCAAAAGGTAGAAGAATGGGACATGCCGGTGCAATTATCGGAGGTGCGAATGATACTGCTGCTGCAAAAATGAAAATTATGGGCGAATGTGGTATCCACGTTGTTGAATCACCAGCATTTTTAGGAAAAACATTGGCAGAAGTGCTGAAATAAGACTGTTATCATTTAAAATAAATTTTATCTGAAACTAATTGTTGAATATCCGATTTGGTTCTTTGCAATTTGTTTGCTGGTAGGATTTTTATTTTCATATTTATTATACGGCAGAAAATCTTTCATCTTCTTTGCTGAAGAAAAAAAATCACTCCGATATATTTTAGCAACGCTTCGCTTTCTGGCTGTTTCCTTGATAGCATTCTTACTACTTTCTCCATTAATAAAAACAACTCAAACAGAAGAACAAAAACCTACAATTGTTTTATTACAAGACAATTCTGCTTCATTAAAAAATGTTTTTAAACAAAGCAATTTAAAGCAATATCAAGAAAAACTCAATGCATTAACAACACAATTGGGTAAAAAATACAATGTTATTACACATCAATTTGGGGGAAACTTATCTACTAATAAAACATTGGATTTTACGCAACAAAGTACTGATATTGACAATGCCATCAAGCAAACTTTCTTAAAATATGACCATCTCAATATTGGTGCTATTATTTTGGCATCTGATGGAATTTATAATGTAGGTAATAATCCAGTTTATAATCCTTTTGTTACCAAAACACCTATTTATACTATTGCTTTGGGCGATACAACTATCAAAAAAGATGCACTAATTAGAAATTTATTATACCCCAATATTGTTTATTTAACTGATAATTTCAATCTACAGGTTGATGTTGATGCACATTTATTGAATGGGAAAAACACAATTTTAGAAGTTATTGATAGTAATGGAAAAATAGTATTCAATAAATCAATCTCTATCCATCAAGATGACTTTAGTACCTCTGCACAAATCGTTTTACAAGCGGACAAGCCCGGAATTCTTAAATATCACGTTCGATTAAAAATGATAGATGGCGAAACCATAAGTGAAAATAATATTCAAACTGCTTATATTGAAGTTATAGATGGAAGACAAAAAATCTTATTACTTTATGGCTCTCCTCATCCCGATGTAAAAGCCTTTAAATATGCCATTGAAAGCAACAAAAACTATCAAATAGAAGTAGAAAGTGCTGACAACTTTAATAAAAAGTTGGACAAATATGATATGATTATCTTACATTTAAGTTCTAGTTTAGATGCAAATTTAATACAAGAAATCAGCCAAAGTAAGTTGCCTATTTTATATATTCTATCCGCTCAAGCGAATATAAACACATTCAATAATTTACAGAATTTATTAAAAATATCAGGCAGTTCTCTGAATGGAAATGATGTTTTTCCTATTCCACAAAGTAACTTTTCTAAATTTGTTTTAGATGAGCAAAGCACCAATATATTAAAGCAACTCCCACCAATTTTAACACCTTATGGAAAATATTCTGTCAATCCAAATGCTGATATCTTATTTAGGCAACAATTAGGCAAAGTGCCGACAAATAATCCATTAATTTTATTTGCAGATGAAAATAATAAAAAAACAGGTATTTTTGCTGGTGAAGGCTGGTGGCGTTGGCGTTTGAATGAGTTTATGCAATTTAAAAATACTGATGCAACTGATATTCTTATCAACAAATCTATTCAATTTCTTACGGTAAAAACTGACAAACGAAAATTCAAAATAAGTACCTCGAAACAAATTTATGGCACAAATGAACCTATCGTTTTAGAAGCTCAATTATACAACGAAAGTTTTGTACTAATCAATGAACCTGAAGTAAACTTAGAACTTAAAAACGGAAAAAATGCTTATCGTTTTGTTTTTGACAAAACGCTTAATGCATATATTTTAAATACTGGAATTTTACCTGCTGGAGATTACACAGCTAATGCACAAACAAATTACAAAGGACAACAATTTAAAGCCTCCACCAAATTCTCAGTTCAGCCCATAAATATTGAAGTACAAAATTTGCAAGCTAATTGGTCAATATTGCGAACTTTAGCTCAACAAAGTGGTGGAAAAACTTATACTGTACAAAATCTTGAAAGTATCGCTGATGCTATTCAGAAAGATGAAAACATTCAATCTATATTATTTGAAAATACAAAAACTCAACCATTGATAGATTGGAAAATATTGTTTGGAATTATTCTTTTATTGCTTTCTGCCGAATGGATAATCCGAAAATATAACGGAATTGCTTAATGATAGTAATATTTCTATTTAGTAAAGAGATTTGAAATATCAAATGTTTTGTAATTGAACTCTTACATAGATTTAGCACATTTTAATATACAACAAAGCAATTTTTTTTAGAGGGAATAAGTATATTTGAAAACAAATCTATAATAATGAAAACAATTTATTTACTACTTATACTATTAAGCATAGCTCATATTTCTACAGCAGAAGACTTATTTCCATTTTCAAATTATAATACTAAGAAAAAAAATGAAAAAACGCTTTATGGTTTTAAAGATAAGGCTGGAAATGTTGTTGTTCCGCTTAAATATCATTCAGTTTATGTATTCGATGAAGGATTCTGCAAAGTAATATTAAATGGAAAAATTGGATTGATAAATGATAAAGGTTATGAAATAGTTCCTCCAATATATGATGACATGGGAGCTCTCGGTAAAAATCTCGTTTATGTATATCTTAATGGAAAAGAAAGTGTTATAAACATGAAAGGAAAATTATTAGCTCCTTTGAAGTATGATAAAGTTCTTATAGATAGTTCTGTTATATGGGTAAAATTAGATGGAAAATGGGGAATATTTGATACAATAGGAAATGTGATAGCACCTATTCAATATACTTTTTACCATACTGAAAAACCTGGAAGAACACGAGTTTTTATAGGAGACAAACTAGGTTATATAGATGAACAAACAGGCAAAGAAATTATTCCAATAATATATAATGAAATTTCTACGTTTGAAAATGGAAGTAGTTTAGCAAAGCGGAATAATAAGTTTGGGTGTATTGATAAAGAAACAGGCAAAGAAATTATTCCTGTTATTTATGATGAGATAATAAAATATAAAGAAGAACCTTTTTTGAAAGCTAAATTAAATGGTAAATGGGGTTTAATAGATGATAAAGGAAAAGAAGTTATTCCTTTTAAGTATGAAAACTTTTTTAACTATTCCGATGATATTATAGATTTAGTAAATGTAGAATTAGATAGTAAATATGGACTATTTAGCTTAAAACTACATAAAGAGTTAATTACACCTCAATATGATGAAATAAAATTAGATGGTGAAAGAGAAGATAAATTTATAAAAGTTATAGCTATCAATTCGGCAAAAGCTAAAATGGGACTTATTGATACGGCTACTACCAAACTATTTATCCCTATTAAATATGATCAAATCTCTAGTTATTATGATAATTTAGCAACAGTAGCCATTGATACTAACCGAGGTTTTGTTAATTTAAAAGGCATAGAAGTTGTTCCAGTAAAATATAAGCACATGCAAGGTAATTTAGATCCAGATCCTTATGAATTGATGAAGAAAGATGAGAATGGTAAAAATGCACTAGATTATGCCAATGAAATAAGTGTGGAAGATGGAAACTTATTAGCTATTACAATTAAAAATATATTTATTACTGACAGTATTCAAAAAGAAAATATTAAAAATTTTAATGAAAATATGAAAGCGAATAAGCTTTCATCACTTCCTTCTTGGGATGCAAGCTTTAATTACGATTGCACATACAGTACTATAAACAAAGAAAAAGATAATGCTAATGACATACTACTTAATAAAAAATTAGAAATTAATGTGCGTAAATATTTTATAATTTTTAGAAATATGCCTGAAATTAGCGAAAAATATATTGATATACCTATCATGCGTAGCGATCAGGAAACAAAAGTAGAAGAGGGCATGAAGCTTAAATATTACTATTACTTCTTTGAACCAAATAAATATGGCATTTTAAATGTAAGTTTTCTATTGAAAGATGAAATAGCTTATCAAGTTAGAATTCAAAAGAATAAAAAAACAGAAGCATTTAAGTTTTTCTGTAAATAATATAGGTATCTATAGATATTGCAATATCAATAGAATTTATCTTCCTTTACAACGTAAAAAAATAGTTGTTTAGACTTAGTCTTTCTGAAATAAATTTTACACCTTTGTTGTGAAGTGGATATTTTTGAAAAATATGATATTTTTGTGGAAGTAATATTGCCTTTGGCATTGCCAAAACAATATACTTATGGTGTGCCAAAAGAATTAGAACAAGAGTTAGGAATTGGCAAACGTGTAGAAATCCAATTTGGGAAACATAAAATCTATTCTGCACTAATTTGTAAAATCCATCAAAATCCACCTAAAGATTATCAAGCAAAACCAATACTTTCAGTGCTTGATGAAGAACCCGTTATCACAGAAAAACAATTGCAATTTTGGGAATGGATGTCCTCCTATTATATGTGTACATTGGGCGAAATTATGAATGCGTCTTTACCATCTTATTTAAAATTAGATAGTGAGAGTATTTATATCAAAAATGATTTAATTGATTATAATGAATTACATCTTTCTGAAGATGCTCAAATTATTTGCAAAGCATTTGAATTTCAACCAAGCTTATCGCTTAAAGACATTCAGTTGATTGTCAAAAAGAAGCACGTCTATAAAACTATTAAAGAATTAATTTTTAATCGATTGATTTTCATTGAAGAAATCTTATATGAAAAGTATCAAATCAAAAAAGAAATTTTTGTACGATGGCATCAAGATATTATTGACAACAATCAGAAGGCAAGTTGCTTTGAATTAGTAAAAAATGCTCCCAAACAAGAACAAATTCTTCTTGGGTTTATAGATTTAGAACGAAAAGATAAACGCATCAAACGAAGTGATTTATTAAAACGAGTAGATGCAACTTCTGCAACATTAAATACATTAGTCGAAAAAAGAATTTTTGAAATCTATGAAGAGGAAGTTGATAGAATCACCATTGATAAATCAGAACATAAAAATCAATTCTCACTAAATGAAGAACAAAATAAGGCGATACAGCAAATAGATGAAGCTTTTCAAGTTCAAAAGCCTGTATTATTACATGGCATTACATCAAGTGGAAAAACCTTAGTTTATACTCAAATTATTAAAAATTTAAAGCACCAAAATCAACAGATTTTATTTCTTTTACCTGAAATTGCATTGACGGCACAATTAATTCAAAGATTACAAAACTGGTTGGGTAATATTGCTGTTTATCACTCTAAATTATCGAATAGTGAGCGTGTAGAAATTTGGAACAAAGTATTGAAGCAAGAAATACAAATTATTGTTGGTGCAAGGTCGGCATTGCTTTTGCCATTTTCAAATTTAGGTTTAATTATTGTAGATGAGGAACACGATGCTTCCTATAAACAACAAGAACCTAATCCTCGTTATCATGCTAGAGATGCTGCTCTGATGTTGGCAAATATGCATAAGGCTAATGTAATTTTAGGTTCTGCTACTCCAAGTTTTGAGTCGTATTTTAATGCTCGACAAAATAAGTATCAACTAGTCGAATTAACTAAAAGGTATAATGATGTGCCATTACCTGAAATAAAATTCATCAATTATAAAAATGCACAAAAAGAGAAAAAATTTGTTAGTGGAATTACTTTTGAACTTAGAGATAAAATTCAAGATACCTTAAACGAAAAAAAACAAGTTGTTTTATTTCAAAATAGGCGAGGTTATGCACCTTATTTAAGTTGCAAATCTTGTGATTGGATTCCAATGTGCAAAAATTGTGATGTTACACTGACCTATCATAAATACACCAATGATTTAAGGTGTCATTATTGTGGCTATACTGAAACACATATTAGTCATTGCAAAGCTTGTGGTGATAATAATTTAGAACAAAAAGGCATTGGGACAGAGCGTATTGAAGATGATTTAAAGAGTTTGTTTCCTGATGCTAAAATTGGCAGAATGGATTATGATACTGTAAAAACTAAATATGGACACGAGAAAATTATTCATGCTTTTGAAGATGGTGTTTATGATATTTTAGTGGGAACCCAAATGGTAACCAAAGGATTGGATTTTAAAAATTTGCAATTAGTAGGCGTACTAAATGCCGATGCCTTGCTCTATTTTCCAGATTTTAGGGCAATAGAACGAGCTTATCAATTACTGATTCAAGTAAGTGGTCGTGCAGGACGAAAAGATGTAAAAGGACAAGTAGAAATTCAGATTTCTAATGAGGAACACCAAATTGTTCAAGCTGTATTGAAGAATGATTTTAAAGATTTTTATCTTTCGCAAATATCAGAAAGAAAGTTTTTTTCCTATCCTCCTTATTCCAGATTAATTGGCATAACCATTCGACATAAAGATTTAAGTATTGTTGAAGAAGCAGCCCAATTACTAAGTAAGCAATTACAAAAACATTACAACGAATGGATAAAAGGACCAAACAAGCCCATTTTTCAAAGAATAAATAACTATTTCATTAGAGAAATATTAATAAAAATTCCAAGAGAACATTTTACTCAACTTAGTCATATCAAACAAATGATAGATTATGAAATAAAGAATCTATATCAATTTGAAAAATTTAAAAATGTTTTTATTCAAAAAGATGTAGATTTAATGTAGAATTTGGCAACAAATTTGATATTTAATCAATAAAACAAAAATAGCTAAAATGGAATTACCAAATATTAGCAACGTCATTTCTGAAAACATACCCAACTTACTGCCACAATCTAAACTATTGCTCAGCTTAGCATTAGGCTTAGGATTGAGTGCAAGTAGTGGTTTCAGAGTATTTGTTCCTCTTTTGGTGGCAAGTATTGCATCAAAATTGGGCATTATTCATTTGGGCGAAAGTTTTCAATGGATGGGAAGCACAACTGCCATTGTTGCATTCGCAACTGCAACAGTTTTGGAAATTGGCGGTTACTATATTCCATTTGTTGATAATATTTTAGACACTATTACAACACCAACTTCCGTGATAGCAGGTACTTTATTGACCGCCTCTGTTTTAACACCAGAATTAGATCCTATGTTAAAATGGGGCTTAGGAATAATTGTAGGCGGAGGAAGTGCAGGCATTGTACAAGCTGGAACAGCATTAACCAGAGCAACTTCGAGCGTAGCCACTGCTGGTGTTGGTAATCCTGTTGTTGCAACTACTGAACATGGTTTGTCATTTGCAGGAAGTATTTTAAGTATTTTTATGCCTTTTATTATTGCTGCAATAATTTGCATCGTACTTTTTGTCTTTCTGTTTTTCTTAATTCGATATTTCAAAAAAAGAATATATAAACCAAAGGCAACTCTATCAGCTTAAAATAAATTTATTCTCTTAAAAAATTTTAAACATTGATTTAAAATGATTTTTCGGAAATTAAGCAGTACTTTTGTAATTCCGAATGAGTGATTTTATCAAACATGAATGTGGTATTGCTTTAATCAGGTTATTAAAGCCATTAGAATACTATCGAGAAAAATACGGTGATATACATTATGGATTAAGCAAAATGTATTTACTGATGGAGAAACAGCACAATCGAGGTCAAGATGGTGCTGGAATTGCAACCATAAAACTAGATACCAAACCAGGTGCTCCTTACTTTGATAGAGAAAGAAGTGTCGCAAAAGATGCTATTAAAGAAATATTTGGTAAAGTATTTAAGCAATTCAATAATATCTCAGAAGCAGAAAAGATTGCCATAAAAGACATGGACTATGTGAAGCAAAATTATGCTTTCATGGGCGAATTATTGATGGGTCATCTTAGATATGGTACACACGGCGGAAATGACATGAGCAATTGCCATCCAAGGGTTCGGGCTAACAATTGGAAGACTAGAACATTGATTGTTGCTGGAAATTTCAACATGACCAATGTTGATGAATTATTTGAGAAACTTGTCAGTTTAGGACAATTCCCTAGGGAAGCTTCTGATACGATTACTGTTTTAGAAAAAATCGGACACTTCTTAGATTCTGAAAATCAAAAATTATTTAGAACTTACAAATCAGAACGCAATTTACAGAATGTAGATATTACGCCATTGATTGCAGAAAATATGAATGTAGAAAAGATTCTAAAAAATGCAACTGATGATTTTGATGGAGGCTATGCAATGGCTGGAATGATTGGACATGGCGATGCCTTTGCATTAAGAGACCCAAATGGCATCCGTCCTGCTTTTTATTATAAAGATGAAGAGGTTGTCGTGGTTGCTTCTGAGAGACCCGCCATTATTACAACTTTCAATGTTCACAGAAGTAAAATTAAAGAACTACAACCTGGTCATGCATTAATCATTAAGAAAGATGGCAGTTGTGGTGAAGTGCTTTGCAGTCCTCCACGAGAAAAGAAATCTTGTAGTTTTGAGAGAATTTATTTTTCAAGAGGTAATGATTATGAAATTTACCAAGAGCGTAAAAATCTAGGCAAATTATTAGTTCCTAAAATTTTAGAACGGATTCAATACAATCTAAAAGATACTGTTTTCTCTTATATTCCAAATACAGCAGAAGTCGCTTTTTTGGGTATGGTAGAAGAGATTCAAAAAAAGCATATCGAGTATAATTTAGATTTATACAACAAACAAACTATAGATTTCAACGAACTACAGGCAAATTTAAAGATTATGCCAAGAGTAGAAAAAATTGCTGTAAAAGATGTAAAACTGAGAACATTTATTACAGATGATAATTCTAGAAATGATATGGTACATCACGTTTATGATGTTACTTACGGATTGGTAAGCAATAATGTAGATACATTAGTAGTCATTGATGATTCTATTGTTCGTGGCACTACTTTGAAAGAAAGTATTTTGACCATGTTGGATAGATTACAACCTAAAAAAGTAATTATTGTTTCGTCTGCACCACAAATTCGATATCCTGATTGTTATGGTATCGATATGAGTAAAATGGGTACATTTGTTGCTTTCCAAGCAGCCATAAACCTATGGAAAAAAAGTAACAAAGCATCTGTTGTCCAAGAAATTTATAAGAAATGTATTGCGGAATTAGAAAAACCTATTTCCGAAATGCAAAATTTGGTCAAAGAAATTTATGCTCCTTTTTCAGATGAAGATATTTCTAATGAAATCGCTGAAATTGTTCGACCAAAACATATTTTTTCAGACATAGAAGTAATTTATCAAACGATTGATAATTTACACATTGCTTGTCCAAAAAACTTAGGAGATTGGTATTTTACAGGAAATTATCCAACACCAGGTGGTAATAAAGTTGTCTTAAAATCTTTTGTAAATTTTATCGAAGGTAAAAATGTTCGAGCTTATTAATGATAAGCTTGAATTTGTTCAATAATTTTCGTTGAAGATAAGATTTCTATTGTTTTAAACCCTCTTCCAGCAATGATTGCTTCGTAACATTTTGTATGTAAATGATTAAACCCTTCGGTAAATACAATTTCTTTTCCATTCAGAACAATCTGCCTTTTTGCTACTAGCTTTCTATCAATACTTAAATGCCATTTTATTTTTGCATTTTTAAAAACTAAAATTCCTTTGGCTTCAATTGCATCTTTTTGCAATACAATAATTTCTTGCGGCTCTCCAAAAAACCAACACAGCATATCAAAAAAATGAACCCCAATATTAGTAGCTATTCCGCCAGATTTAGCTTCTATACCTTTCCAACTTTCATAATACCAATTTCCCCTTGGTGTATAATAATTTAGTTCGCCTGCATAAAAAACAGTTGGATTTATATTTTCTTTTAGGGCAATAATTTCATGATGTAATCTTAGCTGTAAAATTGTAAATATTTGCTTTTGTGAAGCTTGCTCGGCTTCCTGTAATTTTTTTAAATCCTCAGAATTTAAACACAATGGTTTTTCACAAATTACATTTATGCCATTTCTTAAACCCACAAGACAATGTTCTATATGCAAATAATTAGGAGAACAAACGACCAAATAATCTATTTTTGTTTGTTTAAGAAATTTTTCAAACATATCAATAGAAGTAAAGAAATCGCAATCAGGAAAATAACTATCTAGCACACCAACAGAGTCTGAAATATCAAAAGCTGCTAACAAATCTCCGTCTATATTTTTTATAGCTTGGAGATGTCGAGGAGCAACAAATCCAGCAACTCCAATGATAGCAAATTTAATTTTTGGAGACAATTTTTCCATTGCTTAAAAATAAGAAATTACTAATACATTTAGGTATTTCTTCTAAATAGTGTGAAGTAAAAATAAGCGTGGTTGATTTTGGCAGTACTTCGTCAATATAAGTATTGCACCTTGAAATGGTGTTTTGGTCAAAGCCTTGATAAGCTTCATCTAAAATAAGTAGTTTTGGTAATTTTATAATAGCTCTGATAAATAAAACTAAACGTTGTTCTCCAAATGACAAACTTGAAAACAGCCGATTCTCTAACGATGAAATATTAAAATATTTGAGTGCCTTGTTTATACTTTGTGCTTGTTGTTCCTTATTCTTTTATCCTAACAATATCACTTTCGAGAATATACGTCTTTTGCTCTTTAGCACAAAATGCTTCATTATTTTCAAAATGTAAGGGTTCAGCACATTTACAAACCCAATATTTCTGACGTGCTGGATTCCCAATTACTAATTCAAAATTATTGATATTTCTAGTTACTACCGAACCAGCACCAATAAAAGCATATTCTCCAATGGTATAACCACAAACAATTGTTGCGTTTGCTCCGATTGTCGCTCCTTTTTTGACTAATGTATGCTTGTATTCCTCTTTTCGTTCAATAAAGCTTCTTGGATTATTGACATTCGTAAATACGACACTTGGTCCAATAAAGACATCATCTTCAATAGTAACACCTTCAAATACTGAAACATTATTTTGGATTTTTACATTGTTGCCGATTTTTACATTGTTTGCAACAAAAACATTTTGTCCTAATATACAGTTGCTCCCAATATTTGCTTGCATAATATGACAGAAATGCCAAATTTTGGTATCCTTTCCAATAATTGCTCCGTCATCTATAATGGCACTGCTATGCTTAAAATACTGTACTTCATTCATCATTGTATAAATTTAGCAAAAAACACGCATCAATTTAAGGATAATAGATAGAATAGAATTAATTTCATCATTCTTTACCTTTCAGACTATACTAAAATACTTACTTTTGCAGAATATGTTTTTGATTGATACGCACACCCATTTATACGAAGACAATTTTAATCTGGATAGGGACGAAATGATACAACGTGCATTTGATGCAGGCATACAAAATATGTGGATTCCAAATGTTGATGTTTCAACTATAGAGCCAATGATGAAAATTTGCCGACAATATCCACAACAAATCTTCCCGATGTTGGGACTTCATCCTTGTTATGTAAAACCTGAGAATTATCAACAAGAACTAGCAACAATTTATGATAGAATAGCAGACATAAAACCTATTGCAATTGGTGAGATTGGAATAGATTTATATTGGGACAAAACTACTTTAGAAATACAAAAGGAGGCGTTTGAAACTCAATGTGATTGGGCATTGGAACATCAGCTACCAATTGCTATTCATTCAAGAGAAAGCACCTATATCATCTTAGATATTTTAAAGAAGAGAAAGCAAAATCCAAAAGGTATTTTTCATTGTTTTACAGGCAGTTTGGAAGAAGCAAATGAGATTATAAAATTAGGATTTTATTTGGGCATTGGCGGTGTCGTAACCTATAAAAACACACATCTTCGAGAAACATTAACCAACATTTCATTAGAAAATATTGTATTGGAAACTGATGCCCCTTATCTTCCGCCAGTTCCTTATCGAGGTAAAAGAAATGAAAGTGCCTATACAAAAATAGTAGCCGAAACTTTAGCCACTATTTATCAAAAAACAATAGAGGAAATTGCGACACAAACAACTCAAAATGCAAAGCAACTTTTTAATTTAAAAATATCGTAAATTCTATAATTTTGATAGTATAAACCACGAAGATAATTACAAAGCTTATGATAGGAAATTGGAAATGGAAATTAGCACAATCTTTAGAAATAAAATGGTGGAAAAATTATTTAGACAATAAAGATATCCAAACTTATCTGAAGTGGAAACAACAATATTGGAAAGATTTTATTACTAAAATTCCAAACATTCCAACGCTAGAAAACTTAACTATTTTAGATGCTGGTTGTGGACCCGCAGGTATTTTTACTGCCCTCAAAAATAATAAAGTCTATGCACTCGATCCTTTATTAGATGAGTATAAAAAATTAGCACATTTTGACCCAGTTTGGTATCCGTACACACAATTTATAACGCAAAGTATTGAACAAATTGAAACTAAAGAGGAATATGATGTTATTTTCTGTTTGAATGCGATTAACCATGTAGAAAACATTGAATTAGCCTATAAAAAATTAGCAGAAGCTTTAAAGCCAAATGGTTGGCTAATTGTATCTATTGATGCACACAGAAATGCATTTTTACATAAGCTTTTCAAAATTTTGCCAGGTGATGTTTTGCATCCACATCAATATAATTTGAAAGAATATGAAGGCTTTATGGCACAAAACAAAATTAATCTATTGCCATCAATTCTTATAAAAAAGGAATTTATTTTCGATTATTACGTAACTTATGGAAAAAAGTAATACACATTAGTTGAGTAAATATTTTGACTAATTTCATGGGCATTTTCTACTTTTATTCCAATAAATAAAAAAGATGTTTGATTTTGTAGAACCAATTACTCAGGAATTTTATAATGAATGTATCACTCGAAATCCGAATTTACCAAATAATGTGGCATTTTTTGGTTTAGATACAACAGAAATTGAGCCTTATAAAATTGCATTAGTTGGTGTTGAAGATAATTTGAATAATGATGACAATCAAGGAACAGAATTAGCACCCAACCAAGTTAGGCAACAACTATATACTTATACTTCATTTTACAATGATACCAAAATAATAGATTTAGGAAATATCAAAAAAGGCAATACTCGTCAAGATACTTTAGTAGCTTTAAAAGATGTTACCAAAAATGCCATTCGCAATAATATTATTTTGATAATTATAGGTGGAGATTTAGATTTATTGCAAGCACAATATAATGCCTATGAAATTTTAGAAAACGAAATACAAATCAGTCAGATTGGTGCAAATATGACTGCCAATCCAGAGGAAGGGAAATTAGAAGAAAGCTATTTATACAATATTTTCAATACTAATTATCTAAAAAAATACAATTTAATTGCTTATCAATCTTATTTCATACAGAAAGACATCAGCACAATAGTACACAATTATCAATTTGATTCTTTGCGTGTTGGCAAAATTCGAGAAAATGTTTTTGAGGCTGAGCCTTTTATTCGTGAAGCAAATTTAGCCGTATTTGATATTCAAGCAATTCGTTTCTCCGATGCTCCAGGTCAAGTTGCACCATCGCCAAATGGTCTGTTTGGAGATGAAGCTTGTATGTTGGCAAGATTTGCTGGTATGAGTGATATTTTGAGTTCTTTTGGAATTTACAATTATAATCCAATGGAAGATATTAAAAATGTTACAGCACATCAAGTAGCCCAAATGATTTGGTATTTTATCGAGGGTGTGAATTTGAGAAGAATGGATTACCCAATTTTAAACGAACAAGAATTTTACCATTTTACAGTGTATGTAGAAGAAGAAGCATTTACTTTTTTAAAAAGTAAAAAAACCGAAAGATGGTGGATGAAAATCAATGTAAACAGAGGAGATAGAACCGTTGCCCACTTAATTCCTTGTATTTATAATGATTACAGAATTGCAAAAGATGGAGAAATTCCAGAAGCTTGGATGAGAAATTTAATCCGACTACAATAGTATGCAATAGCAAATATAGATTGAAGATTTAAGAAAACAAAAAAAATTATTTTACAATAACTTTTCCTGTGCTTTGAAGTTTTTCATCAATATTTAATTGATAAAAATAAAGTCCGCTGGTTTTAAAATTATCTCTAGAAATATTGATTTCGTAGTTTTTAATTTGAGAGATTTTAAAAATCTCTTTTCCAACAATATTATAAAAAACAACACTCACATTGCTTTCCTGTAAATTAATATCATTAGAGATTTTAATTGTTGCATTCGTTGCAATTGGATTAGGATAAATACTAAGAATTTCTTTCAAATCTGGAGCAAATAAACTTTTTGCAATAGCATTTTGACTTACAAAAATATTGAAAGAAATAAAAATAAAAATTAATGTAAATAGTTTTTTCATAGGCTTTTGCACAATTAATAGATAAAGTTAAACATTTATGTTGATAAATGCAATAGCTATGCCAAAAAAATTAAAATAATTCTGCTTCTACTAATTGACAGATAATATGTCCAATGGTGATATGCATTTCTTGAATTCTTGCTGTATTATCTGACGGAACCTTGATTAAAATGTCACAATAATTATCCATATTGCCAGCATTTTGCCCTGTCCAACCAACCACAACCATTTGCTTTTGTTTTGCCATTTTTACAGCCTCCACAATATTCTCTGAATTTCCTGAAGTAGAAAGGGCTATCAAAACATCTTTTTCTTGCCCTCTTGCTTCAATTAGTCTGGCATACACATCTCGATAGGAATAATCATTGGCAACCGCCGTTAAATAAGAAGTATTAACGTGCAATGCTTCAGCATCTAATGATTTTCTATCTTTCATAAACTTATTAGAAAATTCTGCGGCTAAATGCTGTGCATCAGCAGCAGAACCACCATTTCCACAAAACAAAACTTTATTATGCTGTCTAAAAGTTTGAATAAGTAATTGTGCAATATTTTCAATATTTCCGAGTAATACAGCATCGTTTAGCAATTTATTTCTTTGCTCTATGGTCTCTTTTAATATTTGAATGATATACTCTTGCATAATTTATTGGAAAACTGATTTAATCTGCTGACTTAATTTATGCCAACTGTATTTCTTTTTTTCTTCTTTAATATTTTCAATAAAGATAGCTTCTTTTTCTTCTTGATAAAACTTTAAAATAGATGCAGCAACGGCATCTTTGCTTGGTTCACAAACAAATCCTACATGATTATTGGCTACATTTTCCGCCAAAGCACCCACATTTGTTACTATCATTGGTTTATTAAAATGATAGCAAATTTGTGTGATACCACTTTGTGTAGCATTTTTATAGGGCTGCACAACAATATCTGCAGCACAGAAATAACTATTTACTTTATCTTCTGGAATAAATTGATTGATTACAACAATACGTTGAGATAAATTTAAAGCTTCAATTTGAGCAAGGTATTTTGGATAATCACCATAAAATTCTCCAGCAATTAGCAATTGAATATTTGGATTTTGTTGAGCCACAATAGACATTGCATCTATTAAAATATCTAAGCCTTTATATGCACGAACTAAGCCAAAAAACAAAATATATTGCTTGCTTTCCTCTAAATTTAATTGTTTTTTTGCTTTTTGCTTTTCTATTATAGCACCAAATGTATCATAAATTGGGTGATTGGAAACAATTACTTTAGCATTTGAACGAATGCCTAAAATATCTTCTTTTACTTTTGAAGATAAAGTCAAAAACACATCACAACTTTTTAGAAAAAAATTAGATAAAAACTTATCGCCAAATCTTTTTTCGTGTGGGTGCAGATTATGAATAATAGACAAAATCTTTGTATGGCTGTTCTTTTTAATCACTCTTGCAATAAATCCTAAGCTTGGTGCCAAAAATGGTATAGAATAAGGAATAATTACCAAATCAAAATTTTGTTTTTGGATATATTTTCCAACTTTCCACCAATTAAAAGGATTAATAGAATTAATATTCTGTGTTATTTCCAACGGAAACTGCAAAACACTTTCTGCATATTGTGATTTACCCGGAAATAAAAAACTTGGATACATCAAATTGAATGTAAACAATTGAATTTTCTCTTGTTCCAATTGCAATTCATAGGCCAATCGTTCTGAAAAATTTGCAATTCCACCACGATAAGGATAAGCAGGACCTATGATGGCAATTTTCATACTTATTTATTGCAAAATAAATTCAACAATTTTATCGCCAACTTCGTTGGTTTTGTATTTCCCTTGATTGATGTCTTCCGTAACAAATCCTTCATTCAATGCTTTATCAACAGCATTTACGATTGCTTTGCTTTCTTCAATTAATCCAAAGCTATATTCCAACAACATTGCAGCAGATAAAATCGTTGCCATTGGATTAGCTATATTTTTACCTTTTGCTTGTGGATAGGAACCGTGAATTGGTTCATACAAGGAAGTTTTCTCGCCCATTGATGCCGAAGGCAACAAGCCTAAACTTCCACCAATTACGGAGGCTTCATCTGAAATAATATCACCAAAAAGATTTTCTGTCAGAATAACATCAAATTTTGTTGGCTTTGTAATCACTTCCATCGCTGCACTATCAATAAAATTACATTCTAAAGTGATTTCAGGAAATTGTTTAGCATATTCAGTAACAACTTCTCTCCATAATCTTGATGTGGCTAAAACATTTGCTTTATCTAAAAGTGTAACTTTTTTATTTCTGTTTTTTGCAAATTCAAATGCCTTTTCAGTGATACGTAAAATCTCCTCTCTAGTATAAACACAAGTATCGTAAGCGATATTTTGGTCTTCACTTCTGCCTCGTGGTTTTCCAAAATAAATTCCCGAAATTAATTCTCTTACCACAACAAAATCAGCACCTTTTATTCTATCATTTTTTAATGGAGATGCATCTAATAACGCATCATAACTTTTAACTGGGCGAATATTAGCATACAAGCCTAAAGCACCACGCATTTTTAGCAAACCTTGTTCAGGGCGAACTTTTGCACTTGGGTCATTATCATATTTTGGATCGCCAATAGCACCAAATAAAATAGCATCAGCATTTAAACAAAGTTCGTGCGTTGCATCTGGATATGGATTGCCTGTTTTGTCAATAGCATCAGCACCAATTAATCCATATTCATATTGAAATTGATGTCCAAACTTTTGTGCTATAGCATTTAATACTTTTACTGCTTCTGTAATAATTTCTGGGCCGATTCCATCGCCTGGCAAAACTGCAATTTTCTTTTCCATAACTACAAAGATAATTTATTGTTTTTAAAAGGTATATGATATAAATATAAAATGTATTTTTATACGAATGCTGAAGAAATTATTATCGATTAGTTTAGTTTTTATTTTTCTAATATCTTTTTCTAAAGATGTGAGCTTTGAGAAAGGCGTTCAACTGTTTGAACTTGAAGCTTATCAGCAGGCGAAAAAAATGTTTCAACAAGCGGTACAAAATGAAAATTCAAGGTTAAAAATTCTTGAATGTAATTTTATGTTGCAAAACTTTGAGACTTTCGAGCAAGAATTGACTGCATTTAGAAAATCTATTCGAGATTCTAGTCTAATTGAGCAAGCAGATTTGTTGCAATTACAATATCTATTAAATACAAATAATTTAGAAAAAGCACATTTTTTTGCTGAACAATATACGCCTAAAACAATTTTCAATAAAGGCTCTAAAGCATTTCTTCTGGGAACTATTTATTTGCGTAAAAATCAATTTGAATTAGCAAAATCAAACTTCACAAATGCAATCAATTTGCTTTCTAAATTTAAGGAGTCAAAATATATCAGAAAATGTGGAATGGCAACCAATGGCATTGCCGTTGTTTATTATTATCAATCGGAGATTGAAAAGGCAATGCAGTATTATTTGAAAGCCAAAGAGCTGTTTCAAAAATTTCCACATCACAATGCAACTGAAATTGCTAGAGTAAATTACAATTTATCTTTAATTTATTTTGAACAAAACAGAACAGAGGAAGCCATACATTTAGTAAAAAATGCGTTAGAGATTAATAAAAAGAAATTTGGAGAAAACCATAAAAGAGTTGCTGAATGCTATTCTGTATTGGGAAGTATCTATTTGGAAAAAGGCGAATTAGACAAAGCCTTAGATTATTTTACTCGAGATAAAGAAATTTGCGAAGCTATTTATGGCAAAGAACATATTGAAGCTGCTTATGCTTATTTTGATTGTGGTATGGTTTATAGCGAACTAAAAGATTATTACCATGCACAATATTATTTAGAAAAAGCATTAGCCATCAGACAAAAGTTTTTAGAAGAAAACAATGAAGATATTTCAGAAAACTATTTAGAATTGGCTATTATTTATATTGCTCTTCAAAAATATGATGAAGCAAGACTGCTTTGTAAAAAAGTAATAAGCAACGAACAACAATTAGGCACTGAAAACTCTATGAGAATGGCGGAATCCTATTATCGAATAGGCTTAATCGACAAAGTCCAATTTAAGTATAATGAAGCAATAAAAAACTTCAACATCGCCATCGGAATTTATAATACATCTTTAGGCATAAAGAATAATTACAATTTAGGAATATACTTAAATATTGCTGAAATCAAATTAGACGAAAAAAAATACAATGAGGCATTACTCTTTACAAAAAAAGCGTTACCAGATAATAAAAATGATTTATTTCCCGTAACACTTGCTTATTTACAATACTTAAAAATAATTCAACAACGAGACTTAAATAAATCTTTTGCTATTGAACAAAACAAAAAATATTTAGAAATTTTAATTGGACTCACAAACAAAATTCAAGATAGGAAATTTGAATATATTGGCGAGAAATCAAAACTAAGTGATGCTGAGATTTTAGCTCAAATATCAGCGATAGCCATTCCACTAACTGAGCAGTTATACCAATTAGAAAACAAAAAAGAATATTTGGAATGGATGTATTTCTTTATTGAAAATAATAAAGCCAATGCCCTAAACAGCAATTTAAAAAATAAAAACAACAATAGTAGTATAATTAAAAAAATTGAGCAAATAAATGCTGAAATAGAACAACAAAGTCTAAACGAAACGAATGACTCAAAAATAAAGCAACTAAAAAATGAATTATTTATTTTGAAAAAACAATATGAGTTGGAAACTAAAAAAGTCAATAATTCAAATATTAAGGAAGGTAAAAATACAATACCTACAATCCAACAAAAATTAAATCCAAAAACAGCTTTCTTAGATTATTATAACCAAGGTCAATCCACCTATTTATTAGCCATTACAAATAACAATAGTACCTTATATAAAATTGACCTATCGGAAGAATCTATAAAAATTTTAAACAACAGCATTCAGGCAAAAAAGTACGATAAAGAATTGGCTAAAAAAATAACCCGTCAATTGATTCCAACAAAAATTTTAGATGAAAATATTAAACTTATTATTGCACCAGATGGAATGACAAGGAATATTTCATTCGGGGCATTAATTCATCAAAATAAATACTTAATAGAACAATATAATATCAGTCACACTTTTTCAGGAAGAATATACTTTGGTAATGACAACAAAAAACAACTCACAAATGATAAAGTTTTATGTATTGCTCCCAATTACAAGCAATCCAATTATACACCACTTCAGAATATTGACGAAATCAAGCTTATTCAGCCTTTACTTCAATCGAAAATATTAGTTGCAAAAGATGCAAATATTGACAATTACAATCTAAACAAAGATAACTTTGGTATTATACATTTCTCTGCACATTCTCAAATTGACAGTTTAATTCCAACTTCTTCTGCTATTATTTTCCAACCTGATAGCTTACACAATTACTTTTTAAAAATCAGTACGATTATTCAACAAAATATCAATACAAATTTAGTCAGCTTAAATATGTGTCAAGGTGGTTTTGGTCGCAAAAATTCTGGCGAAGGTATTCTAAATTTTGCATGGGCATTTCAATATGCAGGTGCGAAAAACATTCTAGTAACACGTTGGAATGCTTCAGATAAAGTAGCTAAAACAATGATGACCTATTTCTATAAAAATATCAAAAACAAGCAATCTTATGAAGATGCCATTAGAAATGCCAAATTAGCCTATTTAATGAATACTGATGCAATGGGTGCTGAGCCATTTTTTTGGTCAAACTATTCTATTTACAGTACTTTTTCAAAAGAAAATCATAGTATGAAATATATAATTTTTACTTTAACTTTGTTATTCCTTGGAATTTTATTATTCTATTTTAAAAATATAAGTAAGAAAAATAATGTTAGCACCAGTTGAATATTATTATCCAGAAACAAGAATAGAAAAAACCTTCTTGGATAAGTTGCTTGCATTAGGCTACTTTAGAACTGCTAATTATATGTTGCGAACAAGAGTAATGTTGTACAATTCAGAATTGTATAATTTATTCCATATCCGTTATCACTTAAACACCTATCAATTCCCTAAAAGTCTTAGAAAATTATACAATAAAAACATTAAGCATTTCTATCATAAGATTAGTCCATTCGTCAATACTAAAGAAAAGGAATTTTTATTCAGCAAACATCAAGTAAGATTTAAAGGCTCCAATACAAGTTCCTTACACAAATACCTATTTGATTGTGAAAATTTTTCACTTTTCAATACCTATCAAGTAGAGATTTTTGACAAATCAACGAATCAATTGGTGGCATATAGCATTTTTGATATAGGAACGAATAGTTTAGCTAGTATTCTTGGTATTTTTGATTCCAGATATGAAGCATTTAGTCTTGGATTGTACTCAATGATTTTAGAAGTACAATATGGAAAAGAACAAAATTTCAATTACTATTATCCGGGCTATATTGCGGATAAACCATCTCCATTTAATTACAAAACCAGATTAGGAAAGCGACCAGAATACTACAATTGGTTTGATGATGCTTGGTATGCTCTTGATGATATCGAGAAAGAAAGTAAAGTTTGGGATTATTACAACTCGCAGCTTGCTATTGCTGAAGATTGGCTAAAAACAAATAATATTCCTTATATAAAAACTCGAAATCCTTATTATTATAATGATTATTATTATGCTGGCAATATGAGTTTATCATCTATTGAACAGTTATTGATTCTCGATTTTTCAATACCTGAAACTTATTTTATAGTAGAGTACAATCCTACAAAAAATTGTATTATCATTGCGTCAATAGAACCAAATATCTTGAATGAAGATGAAGCATTAAGTATAAATGATTTACTACAAAATAATATTTGGAAAACACTCATGTTGTATAAACATCCAATATATTTTGCAGAAAATGCAAAAGATATAAAACTCATTTTGACGGCTTTAAAAAAGAATAAAACAAATAAACATGAATAAATTCCAAGATAATTTTAAACAGATAATTTTTTTCATTATCATAATTACCTTAGGAATTATACTATTTATTCCATTAAGAGTCATTTTTGCTGGATTTTTAGGTGCTTGTACTTTGTATATATTAAACTTCAGATTTGTAGAATTTTTGAGCATCAAAAAGAAATGGAATATCTATTTGGTTACCTTTCTGATTATGTTTCTAAACATTGTCATTTTATTAATTCCTACAGGATTAGCTGTAATGTTTGTTATTCCAAAATTGAGTACCTTATTCAATAACTCAAATGAGTTTATCACTGGCATCAAACAAATCATCTTTGAAATAGAAAGCCGTTTCAATATTGAAATTATTTCGACTAGCCACTTAGATAAATTAACATCCGTTGCATCAAGTATAATTCCAGAAATACTCGGCACTATTAGTTCATTTTTACTCAATATAAGTACAATGTTCTTTATACTATACTTTATGTTAGTCAATTCAAAAAGTATAGGCAGAACAATAAGAAATAAAATTCCGCTAAAGCCTGAAAACTTAGATAGTATAAGCAAAGAAACTAGAAATGTTATTCAATCTTATGCCATTGGAATACCAATTATTTCCTTATTCCAAGGTTTAGCAGCCACTATTGGATATGCAATTTTCAATGTACCAGACATTTACCTTTGGGGATTTATTACAGCTATCGTTGCAGTAATTCCATTTGTTGGAACAGGCTTAGTTGCCGTACCCATGATTGCTTATTTATTTGCAGTTGGTGAAACCTATAATGCCATCGGATTAATTCTATATACTGGCTTTGTTGTGATGCAAATTGACAATTTATTGAGGTTATTTTTATTAAAAGCATTTGCAAACATTCACCCATTAATCACACTTTGTGGTGTTATCGTCGGTTTAAAACTTTTCGGATTTATCGGCTTAATTTTTGGACCACTTTTGGTTTCCTATTTTATATTACTGATAAAAATTTACAATATAGAATTTGCTCCTACAAACAATAGTGCTTCAGAGAAAAAATCCTAATTTATTGTAGATTTATAATTTGTCTTGTCCTAAAACAGCTTTACACATTGATTACTAAAAGTATATAAAAATAAAAAAGTGTTATCTTTTTTAGGATTAAAATAAAATGTATATTTATCTTAGGATTTAAACAAAAATACTTTAACCTTTTTTAGGACAATATATGGAGTCAAAAATTCAAACATATAAGGATATAAAGACACAGTCTGATGCCGTGTTATACTTTTTGCAACACTTGGATATTGAAATGATTGATTCAGTTTTGGAGCCAAATCGTACATATCAAGATTTTGAGAAGGGTGTTTTTATTAAAAAACTCGATTGTGCTTTAGACGAGTTTATTCAATCAGGCGATACCTATTTGAATCGTTATTCTGGTCAATGCAATTCAGAATCCTGCAATTTTAAATGTAAAGGTTTCACCTTTATCGGCAACCATTCGGGTAACTATTTTGACTTGATTGTGGACATTAAAGAAGGTGTTGTTCTCGATATTTATGAATGCATTAGATTCAAATGCTTTGAAGAATCAATAGTTAAAAATAAACGTATTGAAATAGACAAAATGGCTTTACCATTCTAAAGTCAAAGCTATTTGTAAGCACATTCCCAAAACACCACAAGCCCAAGCACAGACCAAAGCGTTTCGAAGAGCTTACAATGCCAACCCAAGAGAAATACAAAGTAAGACCGTTGCAAAAGTCAAATTACAAAAATATTCAAGGCACTCATTTATTTTTACACCGCAGTTATCATATTGATAATGAGGATTAAAAATAAATGAGAAACGAAGAAGATTGAAGGAATTTGGCTTGAGATTTATGAATAATGATTACCTTGCAACGGTCTTAAAGTATTCACGAACACCTTTTAAAAACAAATTAGTAGTGAGTAAAAAGAAATTTTAAAAATGCCTATCACACCTAAACAAACATTTTATTGATTAAATATTCTACTATTAATGATTAATTGTACAAAATAAGCAGATTCAAATCTATTTAATTTGCTATATTTGTACAAACAAATAAATATTATGAACACTTCAAGCCTTATTCCGACAGAAAAAATAATTGAACGATTACGGTATGAAAACCCATGGTGGATAAACAAACAAATACCCGAAACATACAAATCAATGTCCAAACGATTATATTTTGACTTATTTTATCCTTATGTGATCGAAAAGAAAGTACGACGAGCTTTGGTGCTTATGGGACCAAGGCGTGTCGGAAAGACAGTTATGCTATTTCATAGCATACAGCAACTTATTGATAAACAAATAAATCCACAGAAAATATTTTTTGTGGGGATTGACAATCCTATCTATGTCCATCTAAGTTTAGAAGATATTTTAAGTCTCTGTAAGCAATCACTCAACCAAGAAAACTTAAATGGATGTTATGTTTTCTTTGATGAAATACAATATCTTAAAGATTGGGAGAGACATCTAAAGATACTTGTTGACACTTATCCAGAAACTAAATTTATTGTATCGGGGTCTGCTGCTGCAGCATTAAAATGGCATAGTACGGAAAGTGGGGCTGGCAGATTTACCGACTTTATGTTGCCTCCTCTTACATTTCAAGAATACATTCATCTCAAAGGAATGAATCATCTTATTTATGATGGAAAAATAAATTATGGCAACAATCAAGTACCATATTGTCTTACACACGATATAAAAGCTTTCAATAAGGAGTTTATCCACTATCTAAACTTCGGAGGTTATCCTGAAGTAGTATTAAGTGAAAGAATACAAAGCGATATGGGAAGATATGTAAAAAACGATATAGTTGACAAAGTTTTACTAAGAGATTTACCAAGTTTGTATGGAATAAAGGACGTACAAGAATTAAACAGATTTTTCACATATATAGCCTACAACTCTGGCAACGAATTTTCTTATGAAAGAATGAGCCAAGAAAGTGGTATCCAAAAAGACACGCTAAAAAAATATTTAGAATATTTAGAAGCGGCATTTCTAATTAAGGTATTGAATAAAGTTGATGTAAATGCTAAACGTTTAAAACGAGTAACAAGTTTCAAAGTTTTTTTAACCAATCCATCATTACGAACAGCTTTGTTTTCACCAATAAGTGAAATCGACAAAGAAATGGGAAATATGGTAGAAACTGCTGTTTTATCCCAATGGATGCATCGTGAAAAACTAGACATAACTTATGCTCGTTGGAAAGAAGGACGAAATGAGGGAGAAGTTGATTTAGTTTTAATTGATGACAAAAAATTTAAGCCAGTTTGGGGTGTGGAGATAAAATGGAGCAACCGTTATTTTGACAAACCAGATGAACTAAAAAGTTTGATAACATTTTGCAAAAACAATAAATTTCAAAAAGCTTTAGTTACATCAATAGACAAAATAGGTGTTAAAGAAATAGATAATTTATTATTTTCATTCTTACCAGTATCTATCTACAGTTATAATATTGGTAACATAACTCTAAAAATGAAAAATAATCAATAACAAATATATAGCAACAAGTGTACAACATTACGAATAGAAGAAAATCCTAAATAGGAGGAGAATGTCAGAAAAGTAAAAATGAATACGATGAGGATTGTTTTAACGAAATCATACATTACCTTCTCAAATAAATAGAAGCGACCCAAAGCGTTTCGAAGAGCCTCTTTTAGAATTTCTACTATATTTGGAACAAATTTTCATCAAGGAAACTTATTTGAATAATCATTCTTCACTATATCATTAAATATAATTATTGAAAAGTATTTTTTTAACAACGAAAATAAACCGACACAAAAAGGTATTTTTATAGAATGAAACAGGACTTGAAAAATAAAATTGAAAATATAATAAGCAATAACTCCAATGCTGCTGAAAAAGAAATTGTATTTCAGTTGAAACAACTACTCTATGAAACAGTGTTGCAAATTCATCAATCACCTCGAAGGATATATCAACTTTGTTGGGCAAGTAAGAGGCAAAAATGATACTGTTTACTCTAAACTTAAACAATCATTTGACAAGGCTTCACACTATACAATAACGACTTAAAATACACTACCTACAATAGACGGCTTAAACACAAACAGAGAGTAAATTGCTAACTCGCAAAGCTGCTAAACTTTATCTACAACCATTCTAAAGCAGAAAGCCAGTAAAAAGTTTTGATTCTATACCAAGAATTGGTATATTTAAACCAAATTAAAAATTATGGCAAAAAATACTTCGATTTTATTGGGTGATTATTTTGACAATTTTATAAATCAACAAATCAAAAGTGGAAAATATTCTTCGGCAAGTGAAGTTGTGCGAACAGCTTTAAGAATTTTAGAATTTGAAGAATCTAAAAAAACGGAATTGATAAATGAATTGAAAAGAGGCGAAAAATCAGGCTTTGTGAAAGAATTCAACAGAGAAAACTTCCGAAGAGAAATTCATCAAAAACATCTCGCTAAATAATGAATTACAAAATAAGTATTGAAGCGAAAAATGATATTGAAAAGATTTGGCTATACACTTATGAAAATTGGTCGCTTGAACAAGCTGACCGATATTTTGATTTGATAATAGACGAAATTGAATACATTGCTAAAAACCCTGCTTCTGGAAATGATTTTAGTGATGTGAGAAATGGATATTTGAGAACTCGAATAAAATCTCATTTCATTTTCTACAAAGTGAACAAGAAACAGAATGAAGTGGAAATTATCAGAGTGCTTCATCAAAGAATGGATATAGAAAATAGGCTAAATGACGAGTAAAAATTATGGCAACTATAACGAGCAGCTTTTCAAAAACTGAGACGAAGTACAAAATTCGGCCTATGTACTTCTAATAAACCTTAATTCTCAATAAAAATTAGAAATAAAAAAATGATTTAGTTGAATGGTTTAATATTCAATTTTAAAATTTGCTTATCAACAATCCCTAAAGAAACCGCAATAATCATAACAGCAACAATATAAAAAGTACTTCTAAAGATTAGGTTTTTTAGATTTAAGTCTGGATAATTAGCTAATAAAAATTGCATGATTCCATACGCAAATGCAATAAAAAGAATAATTCTGATACTAGTTTTTATATTTAGTTGGATAGAATATTTGACAATACAAGCAAATCCATATACCAACAACATAAATAGTTGTGTTATAAAAGTTGCTTTTGCTGCACCAATCGCACCAATACTTTGTATCATAAAATAATTTAAAACAATATTTAAACCCACTGCAATAATTAGAGTAGGTAGCATTATTCTAAATTGCTCATCAGCAGTAAGTAAAGTTCCAATAACATACAATAAGCTGATTGGAATGAAATTTAAAACCAACCACGAAAAAACTTTAGACGAATAAACAATATCTGCTTGATATAAAATACCAATAATTGCTTCTGCTTGAAAATAGAATACACCTAATACACAAACAATAAGTATCAAACTAATTCGCAAAGCAGGCATCAAAATCGTTTTAATATCTATTCTTTTAGACAAATAATTTGCAAAAATCGGTAATAAAATGATGCTCATCAGATACCCAATATTATTAACAGATTCCATAATTCTATAGCCTTGAGCATAAATTCCAGCTTCGTAACTGGTTTTCATTCTTTCCAACATCACACCATCAATGCGATAATAAATGGTCATTAGGAAATAGATACTTGCATAAGGGAAACTTTCTCTAAAAATTTGTTTTATAAAGGCACTTGAAAATCTAAAATTGATTCTAGTAATTAAATTAAAAGATAAAAACAATGCCACAAGAAAAGTAATCAAATAGGCAGCAAATTGTGCCAAAACAAAATTTATGATGCTTAAATCAAATCCTGTATTTCCCCAAATGATGATAGCACAAAAAGTTATCATTAATAATTTATCTAAAACAGACAACAAGCTATCGGTTATAAAATGTTGATGTGCAGAAATATTAGAACGCAAATAGATAATAAACGAAAGTAAAAATTGGTTCATCAAAATCATAAAGAAAAATCGATGATTGATGTATCCTAAAAGAACAGCAACCGCCATACAAATCACGATATACACTATAAATAAAATCAGTTTGAATAAAATGATATTGGGCAATAATTCTCCTATTTGTTTTTCATTAGATGCAATGTGTCTGGCATTGTAATTTTGCAATCCAAAATCCAAAAATATCTGAAATAAATATGTAAAATTCAGAATGGCAAAATATAAGCCATATTCTGTTTCTCCTAATTGATTTTGTACCGTTCTATCTATTCCAAATACCCAAATTGGCTTAACCAAAAAATTGACAAACACCAAAAATCCGATATTGAACAGTAAGGATTTTTTCAAAACTTGAAAATTTGTTTTAAATAGGCTAAACCTTCAGGCATAAAATAATTGATATACTTTTTATCATCAATCTTAAAGACCATATAGCTTTTATTTTCCTTAAAAAACAAATCGCCATTAATTTCCGAACCATCATTCAAATACCATTTATAATAAATAGGATTTGAAGCATCAGGAATAAAATTTGCCGTACTATCTTTTATGAAACTAAAAAACTCTTGATATTTATTTGAAGGTAAATCAACGTGAGCAAATTGTGTACTACTATTCAAAACAAACTTATTGGTTTGTGTAACAATTTTATACAAAACACTACGTGGCAATTGCTCTTGTGCAATCATTTTATAAGAAAAAAACAAGCTAAAAACAATAAATATCAATGATTTCATACATAACTAAATAGCTAAAATTATACCAAATATAAAGAAAGTATCCTATTATTTCAATTTTGAAACAATAATAGCATAGCGTTTTTTCAATAAAGCATATTTTAGATTAAAATATCCTTTATCTAAAATCTATATCAAATTATCCAAAAAATGTCTGTCCATTTTTACAGTCGCATTTAATTGATACAAAATACCATACATACCGAAAAAAGTGCGGTGTAAAAAAATCGCATCTCGACTACCTCGCAAGGCATTTGGTTTTCTTAATTCTTTGTTTTTCGCCATCTGCTCTCCTTTGTCATTCAAATTTTTAGTATAATTCTCATCTCCAAAATAAAAAGATTCTGATTTTAAAGGTGCCGTAATAATTTCAATTGCATCTTTGGCAACTTGATAAAACAAGGCTCTTTCTTCAGCTGTATCTTCTGGTCGAATGACATCTAATTGCATCAACAATTGTTCTAGTTTTTCTGGATTTGCTTGTATTTTCTCATCTGCAATAGAAAAATAATTCTTATAAAAATCGGCAGGAATAGTTTTCATGCAACCAAAATCTAAAACAACCAATTCATTATTTTTGGTAACCAAAAAATTGCCTGGATGTGGATCTGCATGAAATCTTTTTTGATGATGGATTTGATGAAAAATAAAATTCACTAAAGTTTGTCCAACTTGATTTTTCTTTTCTTGGTCAGTTTCTGTATGAATGTATTCTTGTAAAGACATTGCATCAATCCATTCCATCGTTAATACTTTGGCATTTGAAAGTGCTGCAAAATATTCAGGAATAATTAAATTTTCAATCGTTGCACAAGCTATTTTTGCTTCTGTTCCATTTCTTAATTCCAAATAGTAATCACATTCTTCTATCAATCGAGCTTCAAATTCTTCAGCATAATAATCTAAAAACTTAGTAGGTACGCCAATCAAGCGTGCTGCCAATGGTTTTACCATCTGAATATCAGAATGAATGGCATCTGCCACGCCTGGATATTGAATCTTTACGGCTAACTTTTTACCATCTTTATAGGCTTCGTGTACTTGCCCGATAGATGCCGCAAATTTGGCTTTTGTATCAAATTTATCATAGAGTTCTGTTGGTTTCTTGTCAAAATATTTTTGAAAAGTATTTACAATCAAAGGACCCGATAATGACATTGCATTATTCTGAGCTTGAGCAAACTTTTCTACATATTCTTTAGGTAACAAACCTGTATCTACACTCATCATTTGTGCCACTTTTAAAGCACTTCCTTTCAACTGACTCAACAAGGCAAAAACTTCTTCCGCATTTTTACGATGCAATTCCTCAGCATCAGATTTTCCAACTACAGCTTTGGCTGCATTTGCCATATAATTACCACCAACTTTTACACCCGTTTTAAAAAACCGGCTTGCACGCTGCACTTTGCTAGTTGGTATTTTATCTTGTTCTTCCATCTCAAATTTACGTCAATCTTTATGCCTAGAATCTTCTAAATGTTCCTGCTCTTTTTATTCTGCCAATATGGTCAATATCTTGTTCATTTTTTATTAGAGAACCAAAATATGGTGGCTGCTTTTCTATATAATCTACTGCTGCCAATTCTGATTTATCTATTTTTCCTAATTTTAATAAACGAATCCAATCTATTAATTCACTCGTTGTTGGCTTTTTCTTTAAGCCTTGAATATCTCGCAATCCATAAAATAATTTCAATGCATCATCAATCAATTCATTATCCAAATTTTTAAAATGTACATCAATAATATCAATCATCGTTGCTTTATCTGGGAATCTTATAAAATGGAAAAAACATCTTCTTAAAAACGCATCTGGTAGTTCCTTTTCATTATTAGAAGTAATAATCACGATTGGTCGAGTTTTTGCCTGAATAGTTTTTTGTAATTCATAAACATAAAACTCCATTTTATCTAATTCTAAGAGCAAATCATTTGGAAATTCAATATCTGCTTTATCAATTTCATCTATCAATAAAACCGCTTGCTCTTCACTTTCAAAAGCTTGCCACATTTTTCCCTTGACTATATAATTAGAAATATCTTTTACATCTTCATTCCCAAATTGAGCATCACGTAAACGAGAAACCGCATCATATTCATATAATCCTTGTTGTGCCGTAGTCGTCGATTTAATATGCCAAGTATAAATTGGTTTATTGAGTGCTTTTGCGACTTCAAATGCTAATAAAGTTTTACCAGTTCCTGGCTCTCCTTTTATCAAAAGTGGCTTTTCTAATGCAATTGCAGCATTTATTGCAACTTGTAATTCTTTGGTTGCAATATAATTTTCCGTTCCTTTAAATTCATTCAGACTCATAATGCTAAGATACTACAAAAATAAATGGGTACAAAGCCTAACAAAATTGGTATAGAAATTTTTAGATTTTTTAGCTTCTACTAAGGCAACATTTGCATTTTATCCAAAGCCAAAATAACATTGTCTTTTTTGGTAAATGCAACTTTCATATTTTGCTCCACATTTCCATTTGTAGATAATTGCAAAAGAATACCATTGCTCAAAGCTTCATTTCTAAGCATTTGATAACCAAATTTAGTCGCACTACCTTCGCCAAGCAAGCCATTTACTAAATCGCCAATAAAAAATAATTTAAAAACCTCTTCGGCGTTTACTTCATATTCTACAAATAATTCATCATTAAAACTAGATACTGCATCTAAGGTTTCTGTGCCAAATTTATCCCAATCTACTTGATTGCTTTTATTGAGTTTTGACTGTGCAACAGCACGAGCCATATCAATAGAAAAATGAGCATTTATTCCTTCCAAAACTAAGCGACTGACATTATGATCTACCTTTGCATAACGATAATAAGTATCCCAATGGTATTCTAATTTATTGCCTAAAAGATGTTCATGTAAAGCACCTAAATAACGCTTCACAAAATCCAAATAAAAGCTCCTCATTAATGCCGTATGCTTATAATTTTCAAGAGCAAAAGAGCTAATTGCATAATTTGTAACTGCTTTTAAAATCGTAGGATATGCCCCACGTCTGTCTCCAATAAAAGAAAAGATATCTTGTATTTCAGCTAATCGTTCTCCAGCTTCATCTAAATTAGTTAGCGTTGATGTATCTGATAATGTAAGTGCTGTTTGAAAATCAGCATCTTTTAATTTCCATTGGTTATTGGTTTTAGGCTGTTCTTTTTTACAAGAACAAATCAATAAGACTAATAAAAATATTCCAAAGGAATTTCGATTCATAAAAAAATATTATTTATGACTGCAATATACGTAGAATCCATAATTTTATTGTGCCGACTTTTGGGTATATTTTATTTATCCCAACGCACTAATATTTGTCAATTACCTTTTATTCTTGTAAAAATTTTTTCCATTAATGCTTTACCATCTCGTCTTGTTTTGGGAACTTCAACGGCGGAAAGATTTCCATTTGAACTAGGTATAAATTCATAACAAAATGCAAATTGTGGCTTTTTTTCATCATCATTTAATAAGCCAAACCGCAAGTCATTAAAATATAATTTTTCATTTTGTTGTGTTATCAAATACCAACCTTCACTTATGCTTTTTAATTTTTGAAAGTCTGAAATTGTAGTCAGCTTTTCTTCTAATGTTTTATTTTTTGAATAGAATTTAAAACGTATCGCTTGACTATCAAACAATGAATAATCTGCTAAATAATAACCCTCGCTCGTTGCAACATTTGCATTCCATAAAATACAATTAAAAGCGGTTGGTTTCACAATTAAATGCTGATAAATTAGCTTATTATCTTTCAATGCTTGTTCAAACTTAGCAACGGCATACAACTTTATACAACCTGTAAGCAACAAATAAGTCAAACTAATATACAACCCTCTAAAAAGATACTTCTGTCTTTGAAAATTATCTTTGTTTCTCCAAACAAAAATCAATGCAATCAATAATGGAATTGTAAACAATGGATCAACCACAAAAATTGTTTTCAAAGCAAATCTATAATCTAATGGCCATAAAATTTGTGTTCCCCAAGATGTAAACATATCCAATAAAACATGAGTCAATAAACCCCAAAACACCAACCAAATTGCTTTATTGTATTGAATTTTTCCTTTCTCCATTTTATAAATCAACCATGCAAAAAATGGCGATATACAAGCGAAAAACAAAATAGAATGGCTCAACCCACGATGAATAGCGACACCATCAACATCATTCATAAATTTACCAACGAGAATATCCAAGTCAGGAATTGTTCCCAAAATTGCACCATACAAAAAAGTTCTATTTTTCAACTCTTTGCCAGCAATTACCTCTGCAGTAGCAATTCCTAATGTTATTTGAGTAAATGAGTCCAATAATTTCTATAATAATAAACAAAAATAAGCATTGTTAATTAATCCTTCATATTTCTTATATTCAATACAAACATCTTCATATATAAAAAATTCACTATGCTAAAATACAAAAAGGAGTAAGCAAAACTTACTCCTTTTTTATAAACGATTTTAAAATGTACTTACTTCACTTCTTCATACTCTGCATCAGTAACTGTATCTCCTGTTCCAGCATTTCCGTTATCTCCGCCTTGTTGTTGCTCTCCTGCTCCAGGATTTCCTTGTTGTGTTGCATTATATAAATCTTGAGAAGCTGCACTCCAAGCATTATTTAACTCTGCTAATGCTCCATCTATCGCAGCAACTTCTTGAGCTTGATGTGCAGATTTTAATTTAGCTAATGCATCTTCAATCACCTGTTTTTTATCAGCTGGTAATTTATCGCCAAACTCTTTAATTTGCTTTTCAGTTTGGAAAATTAAGCTATCCGCTTCATTCAATTTATCTACTTTTTCTCTAGCTTCTCTATCAGCAGCTTCGTTAGCTTTAGCTTCTTGTTTCATCTTTTCGATTTCTTCTTTGCTCAAACCTGAAGAAGCTGTAATTCTAATATTTTGCTCTTTTCCAGTACCTTTATCTTTCGCAGTTACACTCAAGATACCATTAGCATCAATATCAAAAGTTACTTCAATTTGAGGAACGCCACGTGGTGCTGGTGGAATACCATCTAAATGGAAACGACCAATAGATTTATTATCTTTTGCCATTGGACGTTCTCCTTGTAATACATTCAATTCTACAGATGGTTGATTATCTCCTGCAGTTGAAAATACTTCAGATTTTTTAGTTGGGATTGTAGTATTTGATTCAATTAATTTTGTAAATACTCCACCATAAGTTTCAATTCCTAAAGACAACGGTGTAACGTCTAACAATAAAACATCTTTTACATCTCCTGTTAAAACACCTCCTTGAATTGCAGCACCTACAGCAACTACTTCATCCGGATTTACACCTTTTGAAGGTTTTTTACCAAAGAATTTCTCTACAGTTTCTTGAATTTTAGGGATTCTTGTAGAACCACCTACTAAAATTACCTCGTCAATATCTGAAGCATTATAACCTGCATCTTTCAATGCTTTTCTACAAGGCTCTAAAGTTCTTTCTACTAAAGCCTCAGTCAATTGGTCAAATTTTGCTTTTGATAATTTTTTCACTAAGTGTTTTGGAACGCCATCGACTGCAGTGATATAAGGCAAGTTAATTTCAGTTTCTGAAGAAGAAGATAATTCTATTTTAGCTTTCTCCGCTGCTTCTTTTAATCTTTGAAGTGCCATTGGATCTTTTCTTAAATCCATTCTTTCTTCATTTTGAAATTCTTCAGCCAACCATTCAATAATAGTATGGTCAAAGTCATCACCACCTAAATGCACATCTCCATTAGTAGATTTTACTTCAAATACACCATCACCTAATTCTAAGATAGAGATATCAAAAGTACCGCCACCTAAGTCATAAACAGCGATTTTCATATCTTTTCCACCTTTATCTAAACCATAAGCTAATGCTGCAGCAGTTGGTTCGTTGATGATACGTTTTACATCTAAACCTGCAATTAATCCTGCTTCTTTTGTTGCTTGTCTTTCTGCATCGTTAAAATAAGCTGGAACTGTAATTACAGCTTCAGTAACGGTTTGTCCAAGATAGTCTTCTGCCATTTTTTTTGCTTTTTGTAAAATGATAGCAGAAATTTCTTGTGGTGTATATAATCTGTCATAGATTTTTACACGCACAGTATCATTATCGCCACGTTCTACATCATAAGCGACATACGATTTTTCTTTAGTAATCTCAGAAAAACGTTTACCCATAAAACGCTTAATCGAAGCTACTGTATTCTTTGGATTCGTGATTGCTTGACGCTTTGCAGGGTCGCCCACTTTACGCTCACCATTTTCCAAAAATCCTACGATAGAAGGTAAGGTTCTTCTTCCTTCTTCTGTTGTAATAACTACTGGCTCATTTCCCTCCATTACGGATACACAAGAGTTGGTAGTTCCTAAGTCAATTCCTATTATTTTTCCCATATTTAATTATTTTCTTTTTATTATTTATATGGATAAGAACAATACTTGTGCCAAGGGGTATTTTTATGACAAAATGACAAGAGCCATCAATTTAATGATGGCTCTGTGTCTATTTGATGATTTTTTGTCTAATATTATGGATTAAAAACTACACCATTCGGTCCAATACCAACGCTTACCGAGTCAATTGCTGTTCCTGCATTTGAGTATTTAATAACCTTTCCTGAAGAAGAAAAACTAGGTGCTTGCAATACCCAAATCTGTTGATTATAAGAAGTACCTAGACCATAAATCCCACTTGTTGTAAATAGTTTACTGCTTGGAAGTGCTGTTACATCAATTCCTAATTTATAAATATCATTATCTATTGCATAATAAACGGATGTGCCATTATTTCCAATTGCTATATTTAATTTTTGTGTATTACCATTTGCTTCAATCAGAGTAAAAACTCTATCTACTGATTGCGTACTAGTATTAATTCTTACTAATTTTGCAGGCGTTAAATTCTTCACAATAGGCCAAGCAGAAAAATCCGTTTGTCCATTACAAAGTACCCATAAGTTTTCTTGTGCATCTCTAATTATTTTTGTTGGAATATCTCCTACTTTAATAGTTTTTGTTACAGTTTCTGATCCTATATTGATTACTGAAACAGTACTATCAACGCCCCAACCACCACTATTACATACATAAACATTTCCTGATGCGATTTCCATTTGTTCAGGACCATCTCCAACAGGAATGGTTTTAGTAATGCTATAATTATCTAGGTTAAGAACAGCAACGATTCCATCTCCAGAACCATTCGTAATAAAAGCTTTATTAGAAGCAACAGCTACCGCATATCGTGGATAATTAGTAGTATCTCCAGCATTTATTGTGGCTAATCTTTGAAATGTTTTAACATCTACGACTTCAATTTTTTGTGAATTATTGACACAAATTAATCCTTTATTCCCAACTCTAGCAAAAGATTGAACGACATCTCCCAGTGGACTTCCATTGTTTGCTAATTCAAAAATATTATTTTTCACTACGCCTTCTGCACTAATAAATGAAATAGAACCATTGTTGCTACCAAAAGCTCCTTCATTTACAACAATTGCCGAACCTGATTCGATATAAGTTCCTTCGTTGTCATTGTTTTTTTCTTTTTGGCAACTTGCTACAAAAAATACTAGTAGCATTGCCATCATTTTGATGTTGAATTGTTTGATCATGATTGTTTTGATTTAAAATTAAATAGTATTGATAATTGATAATTCCGAAGTGGCTGAGCATAACTCCTAACGCTTTCATAAGATGTGTTTAGTAAATTATTTACCTTAAATACTAAAGCCGTATTAAATATTTTATGATTATATTTTAGTGCTACATACATATCTATAATATGATAAGGTCGAAGTGCAAAAACTTCTACATTCTCATCTTCTGTATATCTTTTGCTGACGTACAAATAATTTAAGCCTAAGTCAAAGTATTTATACTGCATTGAAAAAGTGGATTTAATAGAATGCTCTGGTTTGTATCTAATAATTTTTCCATCAGTAGATGTATTAGATTTATCTTCCAAAATAATTGAACGATTATAATTGTAATTGGAGCTCATTTTTATTGATAAGTATTCCTTTAATGCGTAAGTATATCTTAGCGTATTTTCTGTTCCTAAGTGTTGCGTTCTTTTGATGTTTAAAGGTGTAGATAATCCTCCGCTCATTGGCACCCAAACAATATTATTTTTAATTCTAAGAAAATATAAAGTATTAGCATATTCCAATTGATGCTGCTTTTTTCTTAAAATAAAATCTTGTTGCCATTCTGTTGAATAACCATACTCTGGCTGTAAATTAATATTTCCACCAGGTATCCAATACAAATCATTCAAATCTGGGTATCTAAATTTATCAGAATAACTAAGCGTAGTATTGTAAAAATTCTTTTTATTTCTAAAGCTAAAAGCGATTGCAAATTGAGGACGGATATAATCAGCATTCACTACTTCTTGTCTTATTGACAAATTCAAATTAAATTGTTTTATCAAGAACTTAGTGGCCGCATACATTGCAAAACGATGTTGAATTTTATTGTTTTTATATGCCTTAATCTGTGCAAAATTGAAATTGTAAGATGACCCAACATCAATCAAAACCATTGAATTGAATTGATGTTGGTAATCAATGGTTTGTTGTGCCTGATGGGTTTTAAATTTAGACACTAAGCCGACGGTGCTATCTGTATATAATAAATAATCATACGTATGATTTTGAGTTAGGCTCAACTTTCCTTTTCTAAAAAATCTATCATAATTAAAAAAAGTCTTCGTTCCGAAATCATCTTGATGTTTTTTAGAGTTTTCAAAACTTCCCATAATTGATGGAACTTGATAATCCTTATCATAAGTATAATTTCCTATACTAATCGTTTGCTTTTTCTTTAACTTAATAAATAAATCATTGACAGAAACCCATTGTTGTAGTTGATTGTGTTTTTGTCGGAGCAAAGGATTATTGGCTTTATATCTATCATAATATTTGAAATTATTTTCTGCTTGCTGATAGGAAGAGGAAGAGGAAAATGCAATTTTAGCATTACTAACCGTGAATGCGAAATCTGTTTTATAATTTTTATAGGAAGCAAAAGTTTGACGTAAGGAAACATTATAACCTGAATTAAACTTTGGTTTTGAGTTCAATAATATTGCTGCACCAAAATTACCTGAACCAAAAGCTGTTGAAGTTGCATTTGTAATAACTTCAATATTTTGAGCAATATTTATTGGAATTAAAGAGATATCGGCAGAACCTAAAGACAAGGAATTAAGTTTTACTCCATTCCAAAAAACATTACTTTGGTCGTCCGCTGTTCCTCTGATATTTAACGAAGCAACTCCAGTCGCCCCATTTTGTAAAATTTGTATAGGCGTATGATATTGCAATAAGTCTGCAATAGAATTTTGGGTGTAATATTTTGAAAAATCACTACCAATCGAGTAATTACTATTTGATTTTGAATATAGTGCAAATCTAGAATCTTGAATAATGATTGTATCAATGAATTGAACGGCAATTGAATCTTGGTTTGCAAATAGATTTTGATGTTGCCAATTAGCAAATACTATAAATAATATGATATACCTTTTTAGTCTCATCTCTTAGAATGTTTCCTCAGAACATTTTAATTATTTTAACTGACTTTGGCAGGTCTTCTGACTCGCACTTTAACGAAACCTTCCCAAGAAAATTCTCAGTGGTGTTTGTTTTCGATGCTTAATTTTCATTAAGCGTGCTTACAGCAGCTGGGACTGTACAAGACTCTCACTTGTTTCCCTTTTAATTTTTACTTTGATGTATAAAAACCAAAATCTTTTGCAAAGGTATAAAAATTTAGGATTATCACAATAAAAAAAGGCACTAAAAAATAGTGCCTTATAAAAATCTGTTCAATAATAAATTATTACATCATTCCGCCCATTCCACCACCTGGCATTGGTGGCATTGCTGGAGCTTCACTTGGTTTTTCAACTATTGCACATTCTGTACTAATTATCATACTTGCAATTGATGCTGCATTTTCTAATGCTACTCTGGTTACTTTAGTTGGGTCAATAACGCCTGCTTTATGTAAGTTTTCGTAAACTTCAGTTTTTGCATTGTAACCGTAATCTTTTTTGCCATTTTTTACATTAAATACGACAATAGAACCTTCTACACCAGCATTTGCAGAAATTTGACGCAAAGGAGCTTCTAATGCTACTTTAATAATTTCTATTCCTGTTTGCTCGTCTTCGTTTGCTCCTTTTAATTTATCTAATGCACCTTGACATCTGATTAAAGCGACACCACCACCAGGAACGATTCCTTCTTCAACAGCTGCACGTGTTGCATGTAATGCATCATCAACTCTATCTTTCTTTTCTTTCATTTCTACTTCAGATGGAGCTCCAACATACAATACAGCCACACCTCCAGATAATTTTGCTAAACGTTCTTGCAATTTCTCTTTATCGTAATCAGAAGTTGTTGTTTCAATTTGAGATTTAATTTGATTTACTCTAGCAGTAATATCTGTTTTCTTTCCAGCACCATTAATAATAGTCGTATTGTCCTTATCTATTACTACTTTCTCTGCAACGCCTAATTGTGTAATTTGTGTATCTTCTAATTTTAATCCAATTTCTTCAGCAATTACTTCGCCACCAGTTAATATCGCAATATCTTGCAACATAGCTTTTCTTCTATCTCCAAAACCTGGAGCTTTTACTGCTGCAATTTTCAAAGAACCTCTCAATCTATTAACTACTAAAGTTGCTAAAGCTTCACTTTCTACATCTTCTGCTATAATTAATAATCCTCTTCCAGATTGTACTACTTTCTCTAATACAGGCAATAAATCTTTCATAGAAGATACCTTTTTATCATACAATAAAATATAAGGTTTCTCCATTTCACACTCCATTGTATCTGCATTGGTTACAAAATATGGTGAGATATAACCTCTGTCAAATTGCATACCTTCCACAACATCAACATAAGTTTCAGTTCCTTTAGCTTCTTCAACAGTAATTACACCTTCTGTTGTAACTTTTTCCATTGCTTGAGCAATTAACCCACCAATTTCATCATCATTATTTGCTGAAATCGTTCCTACTTGTTTGATTTTGCTATAATCTTTACCTACTTTCTCAGAAAGTGATTTTAATTCTTTTACAACCGCAGCAACTGCTTTATCAATTCCTCTTTTTAAATCCATAGGATTAGCTCCTGCAGTAATTGATTTTAAACCTGGAGCAATAATCGCTTGAGCTAATACAGTAGCTGTTGTTGTACCGTCTCCTGCAACATCATTAGTTTTTGAAGCAACATCTTTCACTAATTGAGCACCCATATTTTCAAATGGATCTTCTAATTCAATTTCTTTAGCAACTGTAACTCCATCTTTTGTAATGTGAGGAGCTCCAAATTTCTTCTCAATAATAACATTTCTTCCTTTTGGTCCTAAGGTTACTTTAACTGCATTTGCTAATGCATCAACTCCAGCTTTTAACTTATCTCTGGATTCTGTACTATAATTAATTAATTTTGCACTCATAATATTTTATATTTGTTTTTTTGTTTATACTCTATTCAAATGACAAAAGGCTATTAAACAATAGCCAATATGTCAGATTCTTTCATAATTAAATAATCTTTTCCTTCTATATTGATTTCAGTTCCACTATATTTGCCGTATAATACATTATCACCAACTTTAACTGTAGTTGGCTCATCTTTTTTTCCTGGACCAACTGCAACAACTTCGCCTCTTTGTGGTTTTTCTTTTGCTGTGTCAGGAATAATAATACCAGATTTTGTTACTTGTTCTGCTTCTGCAGCTTTGATTACAACCCTATCGGCTAATGGTTGAATACTTAATTTTGATTTTGCCATAAAATATTTTAATTTATTTAGTTAATAATTTTGATTTTGCTAAATCTATGCTAATAATATGCCAAACCAACATAAATGACAAATTGGCTGTCATTAAACTTGGTCAATTTATCATACTAAATAAATAGGCTACCATTCGGTAGCCTATTTCCTAATTTTAAATATATTTTTTCTTTATTAGAATGGACAATTTTTACATGGATCTACTTCCATATCTAAACGTTCTAACGATTTTAAATCTATATTATTTCCAATTACTCTAAACTCAGTTCTTCTGTTTCTCTGATGTTCATACTCAGTACAAGTGACACCATCTACACATCCATTTACTGGCTGTGTTTCGCCATAACCTTTAGGTTTCAAACGTTTCTTATCTACGCCTCTAGCTACTAACCAATCAACAACACTTTGAGCTCTTCTTTGAGACAATTTGATATTGTAATCATAAGGGGCTCTAGCATCTGTATGAGAACCAATTTCTACAATTGTACTTGGGTTTTCTTGTAAGAAACTTAATAACTTATTTAATTCTAATTCACTCTCTTCTCTAATATGCCATTTATCGAAATCATAATAAATATCTTTCAATAAAATTGCTTGACCATACTTATAAGAACCATCAGGATTATATAAATCACTGTATGAACCATTAGGTCCAAATCCTGGTATTGGGTCTAAAATAACCTGCTCCTCTCTTGGATTTTCTCCACATTTTCTGTCAATTTTGCAATCTTCAGGATTATTAGCTGCTTCAATATTTCCAGGTAAATAACCTTTTGCATTTGCGACAATAATATAATCACAGTCACATCTTACAACTTCACAAATTTTACCACTAATATCTGTTTCTAATGATTTTGTCCAACCCTCACATTTACTTGACAATAGAACCTTAGCATTTGCTAAAGGTAATAAGCTATCTACTAAAGTAGAATCATGAATATTTCTTGGAGACTTTCCTAAAACTTGAATACTCATAGCATATTCTTTACCTTTATATAAAGGAATTTCAACAAATACAGTTTCTCCAGGTTTTACATTTTTTGTTGTTGCACAAACACTATCATTTACACTATACCCATCAGCACTCGCAACAAAACAATAATCCATATTTTTAATTACACCAAACTCAAATTCTCCATCACATTCTGTAATAGTCTTTCCTTCTTCACTTTGAGTGAGTTTTGCTTTCATAATAACTTTACTATTACAGATGGGCTCTCTAGTTTCTGCATCGACTACAATACCTTCTAAATAAACACCATCATCAGTAAAGCTATATATATCATCTAAACCTTTTCCTTCTGGTCTATTCGATGTAAAGTATCCTACTGATTTATCTTTCCCATAAACTAATGAAAAGTCATCATGAGAGCTATTAACTGGAGCTCCAAAATTTCTTACTTTACCAAATTTTTCTGTTTTTTCATTAAATCTTGTTCTAAAAATATCCAAACCACCTAAACCGCCTTGACCATCACTAGCAAAATACAAAACACCTTCTTCATCAACATAAGGAAACATTTCCATTCCTTCAGTATTTATTTCCTCTCCTAAGTTTTTAGGTATTCCCCAACTATCTCCTTCTTTTTTAGTTACATAAATATCAGTACCACCAAATCCTCCAGGCATATCACTGATAAAGTACATCGAATTACCATCAGCAGTTAATGCTGGATGCCCAACACTATACTCACTATTATTATATTGGAAAGCCTTGTCATTTTTCCAATTCATACCATCTATATCAGACTCATAAATATTTAATTTTACTATTTTGTCTGAACTCGTTTTTAGTTTATTATTGTAAAAATTATTTCTAGTAAAATATACTTTCTTCTTATCTGGTGTAAATGTCGCTGCGGCCTCATGATATTTTGTTGCAGCATCGGCTTTTAAAGCTTTTGGTTTACCAAATTCCGTTTTTTCTCCTTCAACATAATACATGTCAAAAAATTGAGTTCCAGTCCACATACTTTCATTGCTAATTGCTTTTGAGCTATCACGTGAAGAGGAGAAAATCAATCCTTTATCATACCAAACTGGAGCAAAATCATAACCAGAAGTATTAAATGATAAATTCTTTACTTGAAATCTATCTCTGGTTAATAAGTATTGCCCATAATCAGCACTCGCTTTAAGTTGATTAGTTGCTCTTTTATCTTCAGGAACACTTTGTTTATAGTTGGCATACCATTTAGCTGCTTCTTCATATTTCTCATTCGCTTGCAACATCTTTGCATAGTACAACTTATATTCAGGTTCTACATCTCCTTTCTCTACCGCCTTTCCATACCAATATTCAGCCTTATCAAATTTAGAAGTTAAGCGATAACAATCACCTAATTCCAACATTGATTTTAGATTCTCATTCTTTTTTAAATAAGTTTCATATAATGGGATTGCTTGTGCATAAGCCAATTCGTTATATAGTTTTTCAGCTTTTCCAATTCCACCAATAGCATTATTAGCTCCAATTCCACCACCTTCAATTGTTTGTGCTGATACATATTGCATACTTAATGATTGCATAAAAACAATTAAAGTAAGTAGCTTTATATTATTAAACAATGTATTCATATTTTTTATCTATTTTTCTTCTTATTAATCTCTGAATTAGAAATATCTAGGGGTTATAATACGTTTCTTTTCAAATGAGAAATCATAACCCAATATAATATCATAACTACCATGGCTATAATCTCCTAATTTCGTTAAAGTATAATCATAAGCAAAACCAATTAATAATTGCTTGGTTGGCCATACTTCGATTAAGGCATCAAAACTATCTCCATTCAATAATCCAGTGCTTTTATTATGGAATGATGTTCTATAACTTGCCCCAATATTTACTCTATTATAAATTAATAAACTTAAATTCATATCTAAAGTATGAGCAATTTTTTGTTCTGCACTTGCTATGTATCTATACATAATTTGAGGGCGTATAAACAATACTTTTCCAGCAGGGATAACACCTCCAGCCATAGTAACAAAGTGTGCTGTACGATGTGCACTCAAGAAACTACCTGAATTATCATTCTTAAACTTCTTAATAACATCTGCATCTTGTAAATCCCCTTTGATAAAGTTAGGTACACTAAACCCGAAATATGCATTCTTATGATAAATATATAATCCAGCACCAATATCTGGAACAACCTTATTTACATTTTGTTGAAAAACCTGATCTTGTTGTTGGTCTATTTTTAAATTCATTAAATTACTTTTAAACCATAATAGACCTGCATTTAATCCTATACTTAATTTTACGCCTTTCCCCAATGGAACTCTATATGCATAAGACGCATCAAAATATGTCTGATTGGTTACACCTAAACGGTCATTAATCATATAAAATCCTAAGGCAGAAGCTTCCTTTTTCAAAGGACTATGTATAGAGAATGTTGCCGTCTGCGGAGCTCCTGTTATACCTGACCATTGATTTCTATACAATGCTCTCAAACTCAAAACCTCTCTTGATCCAGTATATCCTGCATTGATTGGCAATTTATTATACATAAACTGCGAATATTGTGGTTCTTGTTGTCCATATAAATCAGACACACTAAACATAAACAAAATGCCTAATACTAGATACTGAACTGTTTGTTTTAGCTTTATTATCATAAGAATTATCTTTTAATGCTCTTTTTAATTTATTAATGAAATGGAGTGTTACTCTTTTTAGTAACACTCCTTCCATTTTATCGTTGAATTACTATAAACCCTGCTTTATTAATTTGTTCGTTATCCTTATTAATGTATTTAATTACATAGTAATAAGTTCCATCTGGTAAAGGTGAACCTTTGTACTTACCATCCCATCCATTATTATTATCATATTTCAGATTATGATAAACCTCAATTCCCCAACGGTTAAATACTCTAAACTCAAGGTCTCCATTACTTACATCTACGCAAGGTATATAATAAGTATCATTCACACCATCTCCATTCGGAGAGAATGCATTCAATAATTCACATTCATTTTCTTTCACAATTCGTATATACACCCAAGCAGTATCATTACCATCTGGATCGCAGATTTCATATTGTAAACTATCAACTCCTCTGTAATCATTATCTGGAGTATAAGTAATTATACCTGTCGCATAATCAACCTGAATTGTTCCATGAAGTGGATCTGTAATTATCGTACACAATACTAATAGATCGTCATCTGTTTGGATATCATTTCCTAATACTGGTATTGCTACAGAAGTATTCACTTTCGTTGTTGTATCATTATCTACTGCAATTGGAGGAATTCCAACTACTGTAACTATAACATTAGTTTCATAACAGAATTCTTTACCTTCAGATTCTCTTGCACAAACTTTAATACATATCGTATCTGTTCCTTTCTGATTTCCTGCTTCATAAACTAGACAGCCTGCATTAATTGACCAATCTACAAAATTACCTTCTCCAGAAACTGATCCATCACATCCAGTAATAGTAATCGCTCCATTATTAGGTGTTACAAAAGTACAAATACTATCTCTTCCTTTAACTGGTATTGTATCATAGATAATATCTCCTATACAAGTTTCAACACAAAGTACTATACTATCTGAACAACCAGTAACCTTATTGACAACTTTAAGCTCATGACAACCTTGATCAATCAATAAATTAGCAGAACTATATCCAACATAATAATTATAAGAAATATAAGTTGTTCTAACTTCTGGTTGTAATGCAAAATATACTAACCCAGTTCCTGTTCTATAAGATGCAGAAGGATTTGCAGGTCTAACATTCATTCCATCAACATACCAAGCTCCACTAGCATCAACACTATTCATATAACCTACTAAATCTGTTAATGTACTAAATACAATATTAGGTCTTACTATACTATCTGAACTAATACTCCATTCTTCTAATAAATGTGGAACATTATCAATATATCCAACAGTTTGGAATCCATAACCAGCCGAAACTACTTCTGAGCCACAACCTGATGCATTAGCAACTGTAAGAGCAGTTAAAGAGCCATCTATATACAAGTCATAATTAGCTAAAGCTTCTAATGATAATGGCATACAATATTCGCCTTTACCAAATCCGTTACATTCAACTGTTAAAGAATCCTTATTAAATATATCACAA
>JACJXS010000007.1 GCA_020636545.1 Chitinophagales bacterium | reverse complement strand
AAGTGCAGTGCCTTCGCATGATTGGAAGTTACTCAGTCACAGCATTTGCAGTGGCAAAAGCTCCATGGCTCGGTGACATGCCGAAGCGGCACGTCGGGTATGCTCTAACGTTAAGCGGCATTTTTGGCTTAATGATAGCGAGAATCGGATATGTTTTGTTGAATTTTAAAACTGATATGAAAGGAGTGGAAAGTAAGCTAAAGCCTAAATGATGTACAGACTTTGGAAATTAGGCATGGTGTTATAGAATTAAGCTAAGAAAGTGATTTGAACTGGTACATCTGGAGTAGAAAGTAACGAAAAGCAATACTATGGACATTATTGGTAGCTGGTATAAAAAGTAAGCTACTGGATAAGTTAAGGAATCTATGAATGGAACAATAGGCATAGGAAACTAAAATTATGCAAGAAATGGGAATTTGACTTTAGTTGATACATTTGGAATAGAAAGTAATAAAAAATAGCAATGTAATGGGCATAATTGGTAGCCAGTCATAGGAGTAAGCTACTGGATAAGTTAAGGAGGAATCTATGGGAATTGGGCTTGAGCTAGTAAATTTGGCGTAGAAAGTAATAATGAATAGCAATATAATGGGCATTATTGGTAGCCGGTCTTAAAAATAAGCCATCGTAAAAGTTGAAGAATCCGGAATGGAACAATGATGGGTATAGAAGCTAATAGCTGAAATTATGGAAGGAATGTAATTGTGCTTGAGCTGGTACATCTGGAATAGAAAGTAACCTTAATCCAAAAAGAATTATTGCAAGAAGTGTAGAGAGGTATGGCATTAAATTAATTATTTATGAAAAGTGAACTTAGTTATGATAATAGGAAATAATAATGAACATAAAACGCCGCTTAACTGAGCATACCCACTGCGGAAGTGAGCCGAATTGGAAGTTCTCACTTCCTGGCACCGAGACAGGCTTAGTTCCCCAAGCAAGTGTTGTGCCTTCGTAAGATTGGAAGCTTACTCAGTCACAGCACTTGCAGTGGAATGAGCTTATTTGCTCGGTGAAACTCCCTATCGGGAGCTTCGGGTATGCTCTAACGTTATGTGGCATCGCTAGCATAATTCTAAGAAAGAGCTGGTAACAAGATAGTGTTAATTATATTGTTTCAAAAAAATAGGAATTACATAAAAATATATGAATTTGCAAGAAGAGTGAAGTAGAAGGTAAGAGATTAAAAAAATCCGCTCATATTGGGAATCGTGTGAACGCTTGACAATATAATTTTTATAGTCAATGATGATTTTTAATAATTTTGCTAAAGGTGGAATTAATGATCATTTTTTCAACAGTCGAATTGATGGATGAACAGAAATGTTACGATTATCTTGTTCAAATTTTGCATCCTAAAGGTTTATCTTGTCCAGATTGCAATTCTCCTGTTGAGCAATCAAAGGTTCACAGAAGAGACCGAGAACCAGTATTATATTTTCACTGCTCATGTAATCGAATCTATAACGCATTTTCTAAGACAATATGGCAAGGTACACACTATAACTGCTCTATGATAGTACATATTTTAAAAGGCTTTTCCCAGGGGATATCAACTCTGCATCTAGCCAAGGAACTGGATATAGACTATAGTACTTTACTTAATCGTAGGCACAAAATGCAGGAGTTTTCATCACAGGCTTGTGTTCGTAAGCCTTTAACAGACGACGTTGTGGAAGTAGATGAGATGTATCAAAATGCAGGTGAAAAAGGTGTTTTACACCCAAAACCAGACGACCCACCACGCGTACGTGCTAATAAAACACGAGGTCATGGCACTTGGGATACAGATCGTCCTCCCGTGTTGGGAATCGTTGGGCGAGAAAGTGGTCAGATTCAATTAATTCTAAAAAAAATAGTGGAAGAAAGGATCTTGAATCCTCTGTTTTAGATGCAACCATGGATAATACAACTATCAATACTGATGAATGGGGTGCCTATAATTATTTGTCTGAATCACAGCGTATACATTTAACTGTTTGTCATGCACCTGGTAAACGTGAGTGGGCACGAGATGATGATGGTGATGGAATACGTGAGGTTCATTCCAACACCATAGAGGGGCTATGGACAGGTTTACGTAATTTCCTTCGTCCTTTTCGTGGTGTAAACAAGAAATATCTTCAACAGTATCTTGCTATGCATGAATGGGCTCACAATTTAAAAAAAGTTACGTTGGAGTTTCTACGTATTTTATGTGGTGTCACACAAAATACCACATGAGCGATAATTTTATGTTCAACTATAACCTTGCAAAAAGATTTTCCGTTGGTTATAGACATATGCACCAAAGAGATTATGAAGAAAAATTGCAAGCTATAGGAGCTGATTCACCCTTAATTTTGGAAAAGAGTAAGACATATGATTATAGGGATATAGGTATTGTAAACTTTCGTTATTATTTTTGGAATACTGTTCCGTTTTATCTCACTGCAGGAATTTCCAGAACTTACATAGACTATAGGAGAAGATTTGTTTTATCTCAAATACAGTTTTCAGGAGATAATATTAGTTCTTCCAATCCAACTGAATGCTATTATGAATATAGATTAGGATATGACAGGATGCTCGGACTAGGATTTCAATGGTTGTTTGAAAATAGACTAACCTTCGGATTTGAATATTTTAGTTTACGAAATATAAAAGGCGGTGATGTTACCTTCAGGCAAATTCATTATTCTGACAATTTATCACTTTCTTCTCTTTTTGATATATATTACAAGAATCAACAAGTATTGGATAGAGATAATGATAGAAGATATTTCGAAATAAGCCTAGGTTATTCATTTTAATTGATAAGCAAAGTTGAACTGAACTTAAGAATAAAAATATTTATTTGAGAAAAGGTAAATAAAGCAAAATGTATGTAAAAAAATAAGAACAAAAGTTTTGTTGCTGTAACAACGCGACGCCACATAACAAAGCATACCCACTGCGGAAGTGAGTCGAGTTGGAAGTTCTCACTTCCTTGCACCGAGAAAGGCTTGGAACTTCCAAGCAAGTGCAGTGCCTTCGTATGATTGGAAGCTTACTCAGTCACAGCACTTGCAGTGGCAAAAGCCCTTGGCTCGGTGACATGCCGAAGCGGCACGTCGGGTATGCTTGAACGTTTTGCGGTATGCTCAAAAACCTTAACTATTTACAATGAACATAAAATGATTTTAATTATTTTAAATTGACATTTTTGACGTATGAGATTTAAACTAATAATAAAAGGAATGGTCGTTAAGGTTTGTTATTAAAAAAGGAGAATTATCAAGAATGAAAAAACTGATTATATTAATAGTATTAACAATAATTTCTTGTGAGTCAACACAAGATAGAATAAATATTGCAGAGGCTGAAGTGAATCACATTAAGAATGCTGATTATGGTAAAGAACTTTCAGCCAATTTTGATTATGAAAAAAAATTTAAAGAAGAAGCAAAAAAATTTAGATTTAAAGACCCTGACACGTTGAAGTTCAGGAACATAAAAAAGCCAACCAAAGGTTTCTATGGTTTTTTTAGTAATCCTTATGGAACATTCCGTGATTACTCTCTTAATAAATCTAATCAAAATAACAGAAAATATGGCTATGTAGTGAATGGTGAGATTAATGCTAAAACAGAAGCGGGTGGCTATGGGGGATATGATGATTACTGCCTTTTTATTAGAAATGAAAAAATTATTAAATTTGAAGAGAGCTTTCACTGCAAAATAACAGAAAAAACTATTAAAGAATTAAAAGATGGAATGGCTAAGGATAAGTAAATATATTTTTCTACATTAAAATCTTTTATAACATCAAACTGATTTTATCTAGCTTGGTGTATTTTTATAAAAATAAAATGGT
>JACJXS010000006.1 GCA_020636545.1 Chitinophagales bacterium | reverse complement strand
GGTTTATATAAAATTGAGTCTTGTTTGTATTTTTTTCCCAGTTCAATTAAAGCATTTTTTAATTTTTGATTCTCTTTATCACCTGCAACAAAAATAGAGACTTCAACAACATCTTTTCCTTTTGTCTTGTCGCCTGGGTTATAATCTTCTATAAAATGACCTTTTAGAATTGTTGTTCCGAAACCTCTTTTTCTTAGTTCTTCTTTTAGCTCTTGATGATTCTTCAAATTTCCTTCTTTAGAATTTTCATTTCTTAAAGCAGAAATTATACCGACACTACCAGTTTCTATTTTTTCCAAGAGCCTATTCAGTGAAGACTCATTATATGGTTCCACTGTATCTGTTTTTCCAAATAATAATTCTTGAACTTCTTCAGCATCATAAGGTATTTGCATATTTACTCCTAAAATATTTATTTACCCATATTCTAATTTTTCCAAATCAATCTCTCGCTCCTGCTTTTTTTAATAATTCAACGATTTCATCATGTCCATTTTCTTTTGCATACATAATAGCCGATTTCCCTTCATTAGATTTTGTGTTAATGTATGGTTTTGTTTTTAAACCTAGAAGCATTAGTATTGTATCTTCATTTCCTTTTTCTGCAGCATGCATTAAAAGTGTTTTTCCTTGAGAGTCTGTTTTATTAATATCACCTTGATAGTCGGATTTCCAAAGCAAAAATGATATTATATCAGAATACCCTTTCTCTAAAGCAAGAATTAAATGATCTATTTCATAAATATTTATACCTCTTTTTTCCATAATATCTTTAAGCATTTGTAATTCTCCAACTTCAATTGCCTCTGATATTTTTTTATTATACTCTTCAAGCATTTTCTGTTCTCTAAGTTCTTCATTATGCTCCTTTTTCTTTTTTTGCATTTCTATTAATATACCACTTACAATTGCATTTATCAGAAAAAATATAACAACTCCAACAACAATCATAACAATAGGAAATGCTAGCCAGTTTGGTATCCAAGATAACCATGTAGGTGGTCCCCAAGAATATAGAATTGAACATATATAAAATAGTAAAAGAGTTGCAATTAAAGTTGAAAAAAATGGGGTATGACTAAGAAATAATGTTAAAGTAAATAGGTAAAGATGCCAAAAATAATGGTATGGCAGCAAAAATACTAAAGTGTGATAAAGATAAAGTTTATATAGAGATAGAAATAAAATTAACAAATTCGATGTTAGAGACAGAGAATATAATTCAATCATCCTTGAATGAAGCTGGATGCTTAGCAACAGGCAAAGCATTGGAAAGATTTGATACGGATGGAAGTCCGATGCTACTGGGAAATGTAAAATTCACAAGTAAAGGTAAAGAGCCAAAGAGTTACCAAACACCTTATGGAAAGACGGAAATAGAACGACATGTATACCAGACCAGCGAAGGAGGGAAAACATATTGTCCCTTAGAATATCAAGCCAGAATAATAAACAGTACCACTACTCCAAAGTTTGCACAAATAGTATCGGATAAATATGCAGAGCTTGATGGAAGAGCAGTAGCAAGAGATTTGGAAAAAAATCATGGACGAAAAGTTCCCTTATTATACATCCAGAATGTAGCAGAAAGTGTTCAAGCCATAGCAGAAGCAAAAGAAGAAAAATGGGGATATAAAGTTCCTCATTTAGACGTTCCGGTAGCAACTGTAAGTATAGGGATGGATGGAGCAAATGTGTATATTTTAGGTGAAAAGTTTAAACAAGTAATGGTTGGTACAATAGGGTTACATGACAAAGACGGAAATAGGTTGTATACGAGTTATATAGCAAGTCATCCGGAGCATGGAAAAGAGTTGTTTAAGAAAAAAATGGATGCGGAGATAATACAGATAAAAAATCAGTATCCGAATGTGAATTATATAGGTCTTGCGGATGGAGCAAAGGATAATTGGACTTTTTTGGAAAAATACGTAGATATTTTAACATTGGATTTTTACCATGTAACGGAATATCTTTCTATAGCATCTAAGATAATATATGAGACCAAAAGTGAACAAGAAATGAAGCTAAGTGAATGGTGTCATCAGTTGAAGCATGAAGAAGGTGGGGCAAAAATCATTTTGGAATCAATTAAAACCCATTTTGAAAATGGAAAGTATTCAAAGAAAGACCGTGAGGACTTACAAAAGGTAATTACGTATTTTACAAATAACCATGATAAAATGAATTATCCGAATAATCTTGATAAAAAATTGCCAATAGGCTCCGGTATAACAGAGGCCGCTTGCAAAATGATTGTGAAAGAAAGACTTTGTAAATCCGGAATGAAATGGAAACGAAATGGGGTTAGAGTCGTTTTGGATTTAAGAACTATGATTTATACTCCAGATAGGTGGGAACAGTTCTGGAGCAAAATCAACCAATATGGAACTTATACTCATGTATAAGTTTAACATTAAATATAAGTCATACCCAAAAAATGAACCTATAAATGCTGTAGAAGTATTAGTATTATCTTCAATTAAAACAGCGGTTAATATCAATGATATGATAGCTAATATTCCAATAATCCATAACGCATAAGTAGGTAGTCCTTTACTTATTTCAAGACTTTGCTTTGTTGAAACAGCTATATCTTGTTCTGTTTTCATGTTCAACTTTGCAAATTCTGGTGAAAATTTCTTGTCAAAAGAAATTGTAAAATTGACTTTTTCGATTTCTAAAGATATTTTTTTTGATAAGACAGTTTCTACTCCCTCTGTAAATAATGAAGTTGGAACTTCAATTTCTTTAGTTTCGTTTGGCTTTAGGAGAACATTCTCAAAATCCTTTTTCCCTTTTTGGTTATCTTTGCTTTCTAAAGTCAAACTTTTTAATTGAAATTCTACTGGCAATTGATTAACGATTTTTAATTCAATAGAACTTTCTGACAACTCAAAAGATTTTATTGAAATTGCTTTATTCATATTAGTGGTTAATTGGAGTCTTAATCTTTCTTTCAGTAAAGTATCTTTCAGAGTTCCAAACCATTCATTGAGAGTTTTGCTATCTTGCACAATTATTCGATTCACATTTTGCTCAAAAATTCCAGAAAATTCATCGAAGTCTCTACCAGCTTGTTGATCAAGAGGTAGTTGGAAAGCAAAAGTATTTACATATCTCCCTGCTTTTATAACATAATTATTGTATTTCCCTTTCAATCCTTCCATTAATTTTTGTTTTTTAGTTGGATCACCCCATTCACTTTTTTCTTTTCCAGGAGGATCATTTTGAAAGTCAGTAAAATAAAATACAACTTGAATATTTTGAACCCCTGGTCTATTGATACATTTTTCCAAAACAAAATCCAAAGAGTCATACAAGTTTGTAAAATTTCCTGTCGGTTCGCCCACTTGATTTAACTGTTCAATCAAACGAGACTTTTCTTCCTGATTCTTTATAGTCCTTGGAATAATCTCAAATTCTTTTCCCGCTTTATCTTTTGCTTTCAAAACTCCTGTTTTAGAATCAAAACCAACAAGAATTACATAATCTCCATCTTTAGTCATGTCAATAACTTTTAGAACTGAAGTTTTAATCTCATCCCAATAAGTTGATTTGGATTTATTATCAATCCTTTTCTTTAAAGAAGCAGACCTGTCTATCACGAAGGTAAAACCTACTGGTTCTTTTTCAAATTTATATACTTTGGATAATAAAGGAAAATCCTTTTTATAAGCATCTTGTGCAACTAAAAGTGGATTCAATAGTAACACCTGAACAAGAGTGAATAGTATAACTCAATAAAGTTGTATAAATACACAATAAATTATATCATTACGCAGCTATTTTTAACTTGCTGTTATTCAAATTTCGCATTGCTATTATATCTTGCATACAATCCCATCTCAACAATTCGACCAAACCTCTAGTTCGCATAACTTTAATTTTTGATTTCTCTTTATTAGATTTTACATCCATTAATCTTTGTTCTCTATCATATTCTAAAAAGAGATAGGAAAGTAAGCATACATCAACAAATCTATTATATGCTTTAAAGTTCTTTCCAGAATAATCACATAATCCGAGTTCTGATTTTAACTCTCTAAAGAATATCTCTATCTGCCATCTTAAAGCATAAAGTTCAATAATTTCTTCTTGAGAAATTGATTTATCACTACATAATAAGACTTTATAAGATTCTCCTTCTGATTTTCCTTTCTTCTTTTTCCATGAATACACTACTTGCAACTTCATTCCTGAAACCATAAGTGATTCACTATAAATCAAATACTCATCTTTTCTTTTCTTTCCAGAACCATCACTTGCATATCGAATATGCTTACAGGTATACTTTTCATTACCTTTTTCGATGGACAGTCTAATAGAATCTTTTTTCTTTGTTTCGCCGCTTATATGCAATTTCTCACTTTTCTTATGTATTTTATGTACTCTGTTAGTATCTGCAGGAACTATATATATCGCTTTATTTTGCATACAACATTTAAAAACTTCTTTTGAATCAAAAAATGAATCTGCAACTACTACAAACTTAGCTTCAAATGGCACTATCAACCTCATATCTTTGATTATATCACACATTAATTCATGTTGAGTTTTAAATTTAAGTTTATGCTTTTTACAATATTTTTTGGTGTTATAACTATACTCGTAACATACTCGTTTTCCATCAGGCATTATTAGTAGGCACATTAAAAATCCATGAGCTTTTGTACTTCGTTTCCCCTTCTTCTTTTGCTTTTTGTCCCTGTATTTTGTTGCATTTTCAACTAAGGTATCTCCACCCCTTTGGATACATGTACCGTCAACAAGCAATACATACAAACCTTTTGTTCCACATAATTTTATCGTCTCTAATACCATGGCTGTCATTACATTTCGTAAAATTTCTCTCGAATAAAATGATTTCGATTCAAAAAATTTCCTTACAGTAGTTTTATTACGAATTTCATCTGCAATTGTTTTTCCCATGGTTGTAAATGTACATTTATTGCTACAAAATATGAAGCTACTTATATACGCTGGTAGTAATTCTAGTTTTTTCTTTTGAGATGTTTTTACGTATTGAATTATAAATTCCTTGATTTTTTGAGGAACACTTAGTATCATTTCATTGGGTCTCTCTTATTGATTTTAGTTGCAATTTATTATCGTAAGATGAGACCTTTTTCTTTTGCAATTATTTATTATCTAAAAATGCAACTTTATTGGTATAACTAATAATTTTCTCATTTGATTTAAAAACTCCTTGAAACAATTAATAAAATATTGGTAAATTTATTATCCATGAAACCAATAAATTCCATAGTGTTACCAAGATTTATAATAGTTAGAATTGTAGAGAGTTTTTTTGGTATGTTTAGGTATACTGGCATACCTAATAAAATTTATGGAATATGAATAATTGGCATGAAATTTGCTAATTTTATTTCTAAAATTTATTACATAAATTCCAAATTATTAAACCAAAGTTAACGCTCTTAAATATTTTCTTGCCTGAAGACTCATACTTTCAACTATGTTGCAAATATGGTCTATTGGGCGGGGAAATTTTCATCTAACGTTAGGCATACCCGAAGCGAACGAAGTGAGTTTCACCGAGCAAGAAAGCCCATTCCACTGCAAGTGCTGTGACTGAGTGACTTCCAATCGAACGAAGGCAAAGCACTTGCTTGGAGTTCCAAGCCTTTTCTCGGTGCAAGGAAGCGAACAACTTCATATTCGAGTTCGCTTCCGCAGCGGGTATGCTTTGTTAAGCGGTGTCGCTTTTCTGTAACCAAACTTTACATATTCTCTCTTTTTTCTTAATTTTTTCTTTCTTTTAGTTATGTCAAATATATATTTATGTTTTTATAAAATTTAGCCTCTCGGAAATCAAATCTTCCATATATTCATTATTTCGTTATTCTTTCGCTTACCTAGCAAAGCATAAGTTTCAGTGATAATACAGATTTATGTACATTCCTTTAGTCTTTTCTCTCTAAATAAGTAGCCAAGAAAAAAACTGTCCAAACAATGGGGGAAAGCATAGTTTATAGGCTACAAAATTACAGCCAAATGATTTCAACTTTTTACAAAAACTTATGCTAACTTACAATTCCAAATTCTTGATTTGCTTATTACCAACCAAAACTCTCATAGATTCACCATATCGTTATTCTTTTCAATCTGCCTTCACATATTCTTAAGTAAAATATAATAGCCTGCAAATTTACAGCCTATATGGCTGTAGTTTTGCCAAAACTTATGCTTTGCTACTTATTTCTCAACTCTTACTTACGAAAACTTATTCCAAATGTTTGATTTTCTTCTTAACTACCCAAGCTCTCATATATTCACTATATCGTTATTCCTTTCACTATGCCTTCACCTATTCACATTTCATATGTCTCTTGAGTTTTAAAAAATAATTCCTAAATTCCTAGTAATCTTGATGTAAATTAAGCTTTTTCTTTATTTCTACTCACATATGCAAAATTCGCATACTTGACTAAAATTAATTTCAATTTCTTTATAATTCCTCATTCACCAGCATTTTTTTAAAACCCAGCACGATACCGCTTAACGTTGGAGCGTATCCGTAGTTTGCGAAGCAAATTACACCGAGCAAGTACGGTTTTACCCTTGCAAGGGCTGTGACTGAGGGAACTGCCAACTTCAACCCGAAGGCAAAGCACTTGCTTGGAGTTTCAAGGGTCTCTCGGTGCAAGGAAGTAAGCAACTTCATTTTATAGCTTACTGACGCAGCGGATACGCTCTGTTAGCCGATGTTTTTCTTCTCTTCCATTTTCCTTCTATAAATAAATTTTGGTTTATGTCAATTTTTGGCTATTTGTCTAAATTCAATTCCCCTATTCTATTCCTTTCATAATAGCTAATTTTATTTTTTTGTTCTTTTCAATTTCAACTTTTTTGATGACCTATGATAAATTTACTCGCTTATAGATAATTCTATTTTCTTTAAGTTCAATAAAATTTAAAGTGTTAGCTCTAAATTTCTATGCATTAGTTCAGGTTTTAAACACATCGTCAAGTTTACTTTCTTTGCTTTGATGCCTATTGCTTATTTAAAGTCACAAATAATTCATTTTTTTTCTAAAGGTTTTTGCCTATTCTTTCTTGTTTGGAATTAGTTTGAAACCTATAAAATAATTCTTCTTATTAGACTTTTGGTAAAATTTCATATTTTTTATTTTACTTTCGGTCAGATATTAATTCTTTATGCTCAGTTTTTAAACATTCTAAAGTTATTTCTATTTTTATGCTTTGGCTTTCATTTCTCTTAAATTGTTTTTTTCTTAATCAATCATTCTTTATACATTTGTTTGAAATATTTTCCAAATCTATTTTAGTTTTTTATGGGGTTTGCTTGATTTAATTTTCTAAAGTTCAATTCAAGACAATTTTCAAGCTACTTTCATTTTCCATATCTATTAAGAAATCTTAGGAATTTTAGAAAAGTTAGCATCACAATAATTTGTTCCAACCCTTACTATATTTTACTCCTTTTGAATTAGTTTAGAGTCTATAAAATATTTCGTAATCTTTGTAAAGCAAAGCTCTCTAAAATATCGGCTAACGTTCAAGCATACCCGACGTGCCGCTTCGGCATGTCACCGAGCAAGTAAGCTCATTCCAATGCAAGTGCTGTGACTGAGTAACTTCCAATCTTACGAAGGCACTGCATTTGCTTGGAGTTCCAAGCCTTTCTCGGTGCAAGGAAGTGAGAACTTCAAATTCGACTCACTTCCGCAGTGGGTATGCTTTGTTAGGTGTCGTTGCATTGTTTAATTTTAATCTTGCCTTTGTTGACAACCAACTCCTATGGTAAAATATCAAACTTTAAATAAGTCCTTACCATATTTTCAGCCTGTCAAAAATTTTAACACCTACTTCATTGATTGAATTTCTTCTTTTTTATAAATCTTTTTATCTCCGTTTTTATTAGTTACTAAAGTTGACTCTCCTAAGAATTCTATTTTGACATCAGTTAAAATCGTTCCATCTTTTAATACGAGGATTCGATTGTATTCAGATTTATCTTTGCTTTTTGTAGATTTCTTTTCAGATTTAACTTCTCCACAATAAATTTCATTGCTTCTGAATGTTACAATTAATGGTGAACCCAATCCACTAGTAAGACAAGACAATCCGACTTCTGCCAATACGTTTAAAAAAGAATAATGCATCACTGCTCGGCTAGTTGCACCATTTTTGCAACTAGACATTGTTCCCGAGTGTTTATTGGATTCTATTATTCCAAACAAATATGAAGTATACCACTCATCTCCACCACCAGGATAACCTTGTGAATTACCCTTTGTGTCGTCGATTACCTCGACAGTATAGCAGTTCACTAATAAAACAAACATTAAAATTACAAGCAAAACTACTTTTTTCATAATTTTCACCTTTCTTCCTTTATAAGCAAATACGAAATATTTTTTGGAATTTCTGGTTTTGTTGCATAAACTTGGTAATATATTTCATTGTCCCCGCCTTCAATCCTTTGCAATTTATAGCTCAAATCCGAATTATCACATATAATTTCTAAGCTTCTAGGCGAATATATACCAGACGTAATACAAGATAATAAACCATCTACGAATGATGTATATGCATGTACTTGATAAATTCCTTTCTTTCCACAAAATTGTGTAGAATTATATCTCTTACCTGGAAGTAGTCCCCATAAAAAATAATGATTCATTATTGTCTGTCTCGGTCCAGGAGTTCCGTTTGGATTAAATGTCACCCTATTGTGATAACAATTATAATTCACTAAAATGCCAAATAATAATACTATAAAAGAAATTAATTTTGGATTCATTTTCTCTTTTTACCTTTTGAATTTGTTAGTTTGTACAAAAACCTTGAGTTTAGACCTTTATACAGTATGATACCATATCTTTTTTTATTATTTATTTTTGTCAATTCAACAATCTTCACCTTTGCCAATTTTTTCAAAAACTGATAATTTTAGTCTTTTTTCTTTTTTAGTTTTTTTGGTTATAAGGTAGTCACAGCTTTATAATTTCCTTTAACAGCCTTTTCGTAAAATTAAGCCCGCAATGACACCT
>JACJXS010000005.1 GCA_020636545.1 Chitinophagales bacterium | reverse complement strand
AATCTAACATATAATATTTTCAATTGGCTAACAAAAGCACAAAGGAATATCTACTTATTTTTAACCACCGCATTATTTACCGGTGGTGCCGGTGCTTTATTTCTAAGGAACATATTAAGCAAAATACCGTATATTGGTGCTTTCTTTAAAAAGTAAACCCTATTTTGTTGTAAAAAATACCTTAAAATGTTAAAAAAGTGTTAAAATTTAAACTTTTTAAGCACTTTATTACCAATTTATTAGGAAACCGTTGTATATTTGAAGTATCAAATTATTAAACAATAAAAAACTTATCAAAAAAATGAAAACTTTCAAAATTGTTCAAACAGACGGAGTAAACGGAGAATTTGTAAATCCTAACTGGGTAAAAGACTCTTACGAAAACGCAAATGAAGCTTCTAAAGACTTCATGAAACTGGTAAAAGAAGTAGAAACAGAATACGAATATGTTTCTGCTGTACGTGAAAAAGAAAACTGGTTTGAAAATTACGAGCCTAAGCAGTCAGAAAGGTTTGATGTGGAACTTCAAATGTTTGTTACTGATGAAGATGGAGAAGAGTTGACACCATTTGAAGGTGACGAGTTCAATGAAGAAACTTCAAAGGCTTTAGCTGAATCAGGATTCGGTAACAATGGATGGATTACTTCAGATGATTTTTACAGAGCTTAAAACCCTGTGGTTTCCTGCAAAGTTTCTGTGGGAATTGAGCCCCGATTTATCGGGTCTTTTTTTTAACCACTAAAAAAAGAAGATAAAATCTATTGAAATGATTAATACTAAAATATTAGGAAACATTTTAGCTAAAAAAAGAAAAGAAAACGGCTACACACAAAAAGAAGTAGCGGATAGGCTTGAAATATCCTTAAAAACAATTTCAAACATTGAAGCAGGAAAAGATTTTACTGTAAGTAATTTATTAGCTTATGCAAGCCTGTTAGGTTGCTATATTTCTATAAATGAATGGTAGTTAAAATGGTATCATCTTTAAATACTTTTATTGTTATCAACATTTATTTTGTATTTTGTTGATAACTTTAATTGTGTAAAGTTTCTTTTTTTGTTTCTATTTGTATTAACTTTACACCATAAAGGTAAATAAAAAACTAAATAATTATGGAATTTACAATTAAAACAAACAATGAATTAAGCAAAATGCCCTTTTGCTTACCTATTTTAAAATCTGAATGCGAGCTTGAATATTCAAGCGTAATGGGTGTTCTAATTATTGAAGCAGTAAGCCTATCAGATGAAACAAAAGACGGTTGGGATTACGCTATTGTGTTAGAAATAGACACAATAGACTTTCTTAAAAGTGTAGGTTATGATATAGACTACAAAAGCACATCAATAAACTACCAAAACAGAACATCTGACAGTATAGGAAACTACTACATAGATAATTACCCTTGTGAGTTAGAAGATATTGAAGATTTAATACAGGAAGAAGATGTTTACAAATACCTTGAATCTATTGGTGTTGTCGTAAACGACAACCCAATAGCATCTAAAAACATACGCCAATCTGCAAAAGAAATGCTATTGGCTTTAAATAAAATTTAATCACTCAAAAAATCGGATAATGGACGTATTAGAAAGAAAATTATTAAAAACTGTTGAATTAGCCAAGGTTATAGGCTGTAGTAGGTCATGGATTATAAAATGTAGAACCAACAAACCGGAGCTAAAAAAATACAGCATTAAAAACAAAAAAACCAACGGTCATATCCGTTGGAAAGTTGAGGATTTAGATGCCATAATAAAAGTAATAGCCGGAGAATAAATTTTAAAATTAAACTAATATAATCATGGAATTTAAAGAATTTAAAAAAGAAATTGTATCAAGAGCAGAAAGCTCAAATGCCTGTAAGTCGCAGTTAGAAAAAGCGATAAATGCAGAAAATTTTAAGGAATTAATAAAAGTCATAACTGATAATTTTTATTATTCATGTAATTACAGGATAATAGATATTGAATTACTTAGTAAAGTAGGTCAAGAAACTTGTAATAAATATAATCTGTATTTTAATATAGATTGTAAAAATGGCTATTTATTAGCTGAAAATTGCGATGTTGTAATAATAAACTCAACAGCCACGCTTTGGGGAAATTCAACAGCCGAGCTTTTGGAAAATTCAACAGCCGAGCTTTTGGAAAATTCAACAGCCACGCTTTGGGGAAATTCCACAGCCACGCTTTGGGAAAACTCAACAGCCGAGCTTTGGGAAAACTCAACAGCCACGCTTCGGGAAAACTCAACAGCCACGCTTTGGGGAAATTCCAAAGCCATGCTTTGGGGAAATTCCAAAGCCACGCTTCGGGGAAATTCCACAGCCACGCTTTGGGGAAACTCAACAGCCACGCTTTGGGGAAACTCAACAGCCACGCTTTGGGAAAACTCAACAGCCACGCTTTGGGGAAATTCCACAGCCACGCTTTGGGGAAATTCCAAAGCCACGCTTCGGGGAAATTCCACAGCCACGCTTTTGGAAAACTCAACAGCCACGCTTTGGGGAAATTCATACGCTATAAGTTATAACGAAATATCACATAAATTAAATGACTTTTCAATTTTGAGATATTACTATAAAAACGAAATAGTAATTTCTCAAAATCAAAAAATAAAAAAATATAGTAATGGATAAATTCAAACACTACTATCTGTTAGCCCAGACAATGCTAAATGATGATATAATATTAAAATTCTCTGTTATAGTTGAGCTATCTGTAACAGATGAAGAACTAAAAGACATAGATAAAAAATTTGCATTGAAAGATAGATGCCTTGAAATGCAAAAAGACCAAAAACATTTTAAAATTAAAT
>JACJXS010000004.1 GCA_020636545.1 Chitinophagales bacterium | reverse complement strand
TAATGTTTGACTTTTCCCTGTACCTGGTGGTCCCTGAATAATTATTTTCTGATGTTCTTGTAGTGCATACAAAATTTGCTCTTGAGTGGCATCTAATCTTACAGGTGTTAAAATTTCATTATAATGAACTTTATGTTCGGCATTTGCTAATGATGCTATATTATCATTCTGAATTATTGTTTCAACATCATTTATAATGCTTTGTTTGATTGTTTTATACAAACCAAATACACCTGAAAATCTTATCCATGCTTGTTCTTTTGTGAGGTTTTCAATTGCTTCCTTATTCGTACATGGTAAAACTGTTGCAATCTTTGGTTCTATAACTTGCTTATTACCTAAACGCTCACTAATCAACTCAACCGTATTCAATAACTCTTGTTCTGTTACCAAATCATCATCAACAAATTCATTTAATTCACTTAGTGAAATTCTTTCAATTCCTTGCAAATATGACAATAAAACAGGATTTACAACTACTGGCAAATCCTCATTCCTAGAAATAATCCAAGTATTACTTTTATGCGTATCTCGCTCAATTTTTAAATACCATATAAAAACTGGTGCTTTAATGATTTTATCTTTATTGGTTTTATCTCGTTTAATTAATAAAGGATAACCAAAACCAAATGAATGATAGCCATGTTCTTGCTCACTTTCTTTATCCTCATAATATAGATGATTCAGTTTTTTTACTAAACGCTCTAATATCTTTTTTTCTTCATTATTTTTAGATTCTACTACTTTACTATCTATCGTAATAGAAAATTTAAAATTCTGCTTATTCAACAACTCTTGAATAAATTGCAAATGCATGCTCTGATTGATATTCATAAAATCATAAATATCAATTCTCGCTAAATTAGAAGGTAAAGCATTTAGATGAATAGAGCGAGCATCATTGCCTTTTAATTTCTGCAATAATTTCTCTAAAAAATTCCGATTAGGCATAAATCATTATCCTAATTGTTTTATAAACTGGAGTACATTATTTAATACCAATTCTTTTTCAGGTTCATTATGTGTTTCATGATACAAACCCTCATAACTTATAAATCTTGCATTACTGCCACATCTTTGAGCAAATCGCTGACTTGCATCGTGCGAAGTTAATCTATCTAAAGTTCCATGATAAATCAAAATTGGAATTTTAATTTCTGCTGCTCTTTCAATAGCTTCTTTTCCTGTTTCCATCATCTCAATTCCCATTAATGCAGACACTTTATCGTGAACTAATTTATCTTTCAAATAAGCATCAACAACCGATTTATCTCTAGAAATTGCAGATGCATCTAAACCACTTGGCAAACTCAATGCTGGCAAAATATTTTTCATTAATTTACCCAAAGTAATTTTAATAGCAGGTGGCGTAAATGCCAATTCTAAATAAGGCGATGATAGAATTGCACCAGCAAAGTTTTGATTTCTTCTAATTAAATAATTCGATACAACATTCCCACCCATACTATGTCCATAAATGATTTTCTTTACCCCCGGAAATTTTTTATCCACCTGATTCAAAAATAACGTAACATCGTCTAAGAAATCATCAAAACTTTTATAATGACCTCTTGGCCCTCCAGATTTACCATGTCCACGTTGGTCATAACCAAACACTGCAATATTATTATCTGTAAAAAACTGAGCTACATGTTCATATCTTCCAATATGTTCGCCCATACCATGTACGATACATAATACAAAATCAGGTTGATTTGTAGTATTCCATAAACGACCATAAATATCAATTCCGTCGTTAGTTTTCCAATTTAATTCTGAAATATTCATAAACTTAAAAAAATATTGTTAATTTTAAAACATAAAACTAATAATTTTTGCTGATGAAAAAAAGAATTATGCTCATCTTAAAACTTTTATTATTTGGAGGAGTTATATTTGGAGGATATATTATCCTATCCATATTATATGCATTAGTTACTGATTATAAACCTAAAACCGAAACAAAAGCAGAGGTACTCAACGCAAGTAGTTCATCTATTTTACATAAGGATACACTTACTTTTTATACTTGGAATATTGGTTATTGTGGATTAGGTGCAGAATCTGATTTCTTTTATGATGGTGGAAAAATGGTTCGTTCTAGTAGAGAATTAGTGAATAAAAATTTCTCTGGCGTTAAAGAAACTATTCTTGATTGGAAGCATGATGCTGATTTTATTTTATTACAAGAAGTAGATGTAGATTCAAGAAGAAGTTGGGGAACGAATCAACTAGAAGGCATCAAAAATTTATTGGATTTCAATACTGTTTTTGGGAAAAATTACCAAGTACGTTATATACCTATTCCATTATTTAATCCAATGGGTGGTGTCGTTGGTGGAATTGCTACTTACTTTCCTTATCAGATGAGTACAGAACCTATCCGATACCAATTTCCTGCAAATTTTTCATTTCCAAAAGGCTTGTTTTTCTTAGATAGATGTTTTACGAAGCAAACTTTTAAAATAGATAATGGAAAAAATTTAGTAATCATTAATACGCATAATTCTGCTTATGATGGTGGCAAACTAAAAAAGCAAGAAATGGCATTTTTCAAAAACTATATTCAACAAGAATATGAAGCTGGCAACTATGTTGTTGTTGGTGGAGATTGGAATCAAATTCCTCCAGGTTATACACCTAAAGATAAAAATAGCGATTACGAAGAAATTGAAATTCCTAACCAATATCTACCTTCAAATTGGACTTGGGCTTATGACAATACAACACCTACCAATAGAAAAGTAGATGCTCCTTTTGTTCGAAATGAAACTTATACAACAATTATAGATTTCTTCCTTCTATCGCCAAATATAAAATTGACAAGTGTACATGGAATTTCAGATGATTTCTCTTATTCTGACCATCAACCTGTAAAAATGACTTGTACTTTGATAAAATAAGCAGACATTTTATTAGTTTTGCATTTCAATTATGCAAAAGACAACTCCAACGCCAGAAGGAATAGAACAAGCTAGCCTTGTTTTACAAAATATTATCGACAAAACTCCATTACAATTAAATACGAATCTTTCAGAAGAGTTTGATTGTAATGTATATCTAAAAAGGGAAGACTTACAACAAGTTCGCTCTTATAAAATTCGTGGTGCCTACAATTTCATTTCTAGATTGAGCAAAGCAGAAACTAAGAAAGGCGTTGTTTGTGCTAGTGCAGGAAATCATGCACAAGGATTTGCTTTGTCTTGTTTTTTATTAAAAATAAAAGGTGTTGTTTTTATGCCCAAAACTACGCCCAAACAAAAAGTACGTTCTGTACAAAGAATAGGTAAAGAATTTATTGAAATTGAATTAGCAGGAGATTCTTACGATGATGCTAAATATGCAGCTTTAAAATATGCTCAAAAGGAAGATTCAATTTTTGTTCCACCATTTGATCATAAATTAATTATTGAAGGGCAAGGAACTGTGGCTCTTGAAATCTTAACACAATTAGGAAAGAAAAAATTAGATTATATATTCGTTCCAATTGGTGGCGGAGGATTAGCATCTGGTGTAATAACGTATTTCAAAAAACACAGTCCTAATACAAAAATAATTGGCGTAGAGCCATTAGGTGCACCAGCTTTAGCAGAATCCATCAAAAACAAAAAACTGACATTATTAGATAAAATAGATAATTTCGTTGATGGTGCAGCAGTCAAGCAAGTAGGGCAACTGACTTTTGAAATTATCAAAGATAATTTAGATGAGTTATTGCTTATTCCTGAAGGAAGAATTTGTACACGAATTTTAAATTTGTACAATAGAGACGCTATCGTTACTGAGCCAGCTGGTACTTTATCCATTGCAGCTTTAGATTTTACAAAATATAATTTAAAGGGTAAAAATGTCGCTTGTGTAATAAGCGGTGGCAATAATGATATAGAACGTATGCCTGAAATCAAGGAACGTTCAATGATATATGAAGGATTGAAGCACTATTTTATGATAAAGTTTCCTCAACGTTCTGGTTCTTTAAAGCAATTTGTCAATAAGGTTTTAGGTCCAGATGATGATATTACTTTATTTGAATACACTAAGAAAAACACAAAAGAAAGTGGTCCAGCTTTGGTTGGTATTGAACTAAAAAATAAGGAAGATTATGATGGTTTAATTGATAGAATGACCAAATACAATATTGATTATACACCAATAAATAACAATCCCATTTTATTCAATTTCTTAGTATAGTTTTTCTATACTTTGATTTATAATGCACTGAATTATTTATTTCTAATTTAAAAATTTGAAATAAAAAACTAAGTTTAACTTTCAAGTATTTTATTATTTCCGCACAAAATTATTTATCTTCCATTTAGAAAAAACTATTTCTATGAATCTTTTTAAGTTACTGCTTCCAAATTCTGACAATCTACATATATGGATAACCACCGCTATGATGATTATTGGATTAATATTTTTTAATTGGAAGCCTGAGGTTATCATCTTTGCATATTTATTTGAAACCGTAATAATTGGCGTGATTCATATTATAAAAATGATTTCAGTTGCAATTTTTTCAGAGAAGGAAAAAGCATCTCCAGATAAAAAATCGCCTTGGTTTGTTATTCCATTTTTCTGCTTTCATTTCTTCTTCTTCATAGCTGTTCAAATGATTTTCGTATTCTTATTTTTAGATATAGAAAACTTAGAACTAAGTAAAGGACCATTTGGGTTATTCCATAATTTTATTACTTTATTTTCGATGCCTGATATGCAAGAAGCCTACCTAATAATAATTTTAAACAATATCTTTCATACCATTAAAACATTCTTTGTAAATGGAAAATATTTAGAAAGTACGCTCAATGAATTATTTATGCAACCATATTTAAGAATATTTGTTCAACAATTTGTTGCTATTTTAGGTGGATTTTTATTTATGTTTACTGGTGCTCCAAAGCTCATTGCACTTTTACTAATTGGAATTAAGACACTAGTAGATTTAATAGGTGTCTCTTTACCAAAGAATCCTGCTTTGGCTGAATATATTATCAATTTTCTATTTAAAACAAAAGGCAAAGAACTTACTCAAAAAGAAATCGATGACATTAATAATTTCAGGAAAACACTTGAATAAAACCATTTTATTCAATTATCTTAAAAGTTGTTCGTCTATTTTTTTGATGTTGTTCTTCAGTACAATTTGTGCAAATACATTTTTCTAAAAGTTGTGTTTCTCCATAACCTTTTGCCACTAATCTATTTGAAACAACTCCTTTTTCTATCAAATAATTTACAACACTTTCCGCTCTTTGTTGCGAAAGTTTTAAGTTATATGCATCAGCACCTCTACAATCGGTATGAGCGGCTAATTCAATTTTAATCATTGGATTATCTTTCAAAATAGTAATTAAAGCATCTAAACTTTTCTTTGCATCTTCACGTATATTGGCTTTGTCGTAATCGTAATAAATATTCTCTAAAACAATTTCAACATTCTTAAATATTTTCTGCAAAATCACTTCTTTTTGTACAAATATGGTATCTAAATCTCCAACTGGAATTTGTTCTAAATCAATTAAAAGTTCTTTTTTCAAATAGCCTTCTTTCAAAACATTTACTTTGAAATCTGCTGGTGCATATATTATTTGTTCAATTTTACCATTGCCATCAGAATACAATATTTTATTGGCAATTGGAAAGGGAATAAACGTTTCTGCATTTTCTAAAGCTTGTGTTCCAACAATAGCAGAATTAGGATTTCCTGATTCTTTATAGATATTCTCTTTTACTAAAATTTGCAAAACATAAACTGGTTCTTTCTTTTTAGTAATTATTTCTTTTGGTGTTTGAACGACTAAAAAGATATCGTCTTTTCCTTGTGTACCTTTTCTATTAGAAGAAACATAAATTTTAGAGCTATCTTGATAAAACAAAGCAAAATCATCGGCACCAGAATTAATACCCAAAGGCATTAATTGTACATTTTCAAAAAACTTTCCATTTTTTGTAGTTTTATAAATATCCAATCCACCCAATCCTCCTTTCCTATTCGATGAAAAGTACAAAATACTATCTAAATAAGTCGGAAACGTTTCATTTGCAACAGAATTAATTTTATGTCCTAGATTGCTAGCAGAAACAAAATTGCCATTCAAATCACGTTTAGAAACATAAATATCACTTCCGCCATATCCACTAATGTCATTTGATGTAAAATACAATTCATTATCATCAGGCGATAAAAAAGGCTGTGCGACATCAATAGAATCAGAAAAGAAAGTCAATTGTTTTGGTGTTGTCCAAGCTGCATTAAAAAATCTAGAAAGATAGATTTTACAATAATCATTTTTAATTTTATCATCTGAGCCACATTGTGCAAAATAAGCTTCTGTATGGTCTTTATTAAAAGTAATTTGAGCAAAATGATAAGGAAAATCACTTATAGTAAAAGGTTGAACATTTGTAAAGGTAGAATCAGAAACTAAATCTGCAGTGTAAATCTGTGAGAAAGCATTTGAAGTAAATACATCTTTATTTTTTCCATTTCTGTTTGATGTAAAATAAACTTTTCCATCGGAAATAATAAAACCATAATCAGATGCAGATGAATTTAAACTTTTTAAATTAATTATTTTGATTGTTGTATCTTGATTTGCAACAATATTAGAAAGTGTTTGAAGTTCAGTTTTATAGAGATTACTTTTATCTTTATTTTTCAGCAAATAATCTTGTAAAAATTGGAGTGCATTAGCATATTGACCATCCGTTTTTAAAGCTAACAATTTTAAATCCAAAGCATTATCAGCACCAAGTTTAATGAGTGCATCGCTCCATTCCAACATTTTATCACTATTCTGTAAATATTGATAGCTTTTAAAAATATTATTTGCAATTTCAATTTTTGCAGCATTAGTTTTTGCTTTTTGAAAATCTTGCGGTAACATTTCTACTGCTTTCTCATAATTTTTATATTGAAATGCCATTTTTCCATTCTTAATTTTTGCAGTCGATGAACAAGCTTGTAAAAATAAAAAAGCAATAAAAAATCCGTAATAAATTTGTCTTTTCATAACACACATACAATTCCAAAGATACAAGACCAAAAGCAATTAATAAAGTAATTACCCTCTTTTTTAAAAGGAAAATGGCAAAATAAAAAAAGTGCGTTCAATGAACGCACTTCTATAAAATTTACAATTGCAATTAAGCAATACTTACATATGTTCTATCTTTAAGACCTTTTTTGAAAACTACTGATCCATCTCTCAATGCAAAAATAGTGTGGTCTTTTCCTAAACCTACACCATCTCCAGGATGAAATTTAGTTCCTCTTTGTCTTACGATGATATTGCCAGCAATTACAGCTTGACCACCATAAACTTTAATACCGAGTCTTTTACTTTCTGACTCTCTACCGTTTCTTGAACTACCAACGCCTTTCTTGTGTGCCATTTCTTTATATTTTTTAAGCTATTGAATCAATTTTAATTTTTGTCAAAGATTGTCTAAAACCATTTTTTACTTTAAAGCCTTTTCTTCTTTTTTTCTTAAAAACGATTACTTTATCGTCTTTTAATTGCTCTACAATTGTTGCAGACACAACAACACCATCAACTTTTGGTGTACCAACTTTTGTTCCGGTAGCATCAGAAACCAATAATACTTTATCAAAAGTTATTTTATCGCCTTCTTTTCCGTCTAATTTGTACACAAAAATCTCATCGTTTGATGAAACTTTAAATTGGTGTCCTCCTATTTCTACTAATGCAAACATAATATTATTTTTCGAGTTGCAAAGATACATTATTTTTAATTAAAAAGTATCTTTTATTCAAATTTTATATTTTGATAAAATACTATATTGTTAAAATCTCTTCTTCTTTGATTTTCAACATCTTTTCAACTTTTGCAATATGGTCATTGGTTAATTGTTGTACACTTGCTTCTGCATCTTTTGCTTCATCTTCAGAAAGTCCATCTCTTTGCAAATCTTTAATCGTTTCATTGGCATCTTTTCGTGCATTCCTAATCACAATTTTACATTGCTCACCTTCTTGTTTGGATTGTTTTACCAAATCACGGCGACGTTCCTCTGTCATTGGTGGAATTTGTAAACGGATATTTTCGCCATCATTTTGTGGTGTTATACCCATATTGCTTTGAAAAATTGCTCTTTCAATATCACCAATTAATTTTCTTTCAAATGGTTGAATTACTATGGTTCTTGCATCTAATAATTTCACACTTGCTACCTGGTTCAATGGTGTTGGCATTCCATAATATTCAACAGTGATACCAATCAACATATCTGGACTTGCTTTACCAGCACGAATTTTACGTAAATCTTCTTCCATAAATTTCAGTGCCTTAAACATAGAGGATTGAGTTTCCTCTAAAACCATTTGTACTTCTTCGTTCATAACTTATTTTCTAGTGCAAAAATACGAATTACTTTGGTTTATTCTAAAGTTTTATTAAATAAAAAAGAGCCACCTCTATAACTTTGGGTGGCTCTTTTTAAAAATGATAGTAAGCTAACTGTTCTAATTACTTAGATACTTTTTCTTTTGTTGCTTTTGCAGCTTTCTTAACATCAGCTTTTACTTCTTCAGCTAAGTTTTCAACTTTAGATTCAGCTGTATTTACTAAGTTCTTAACTCTTTCAGCATTTCTACCGTAAGAATTTTTTACTTGACCTAATAAAATGTTTACTTCTTCTTGAACATCAGCTTGAACTTTTGCTAAATCGAAAGGACCTTTTAATTTAGCTTGGATTCTGTCTGCATTAGCTTTGAAGTTGCTTTTTTGAACTTCTAATTCATCTTGAGCTTCGCTAATAACATTTTTCAATGTTGATTCTGCTGTGTATCTTAATTCTTTGATACCAGTTTTGCTTTCAGATACAAATGTATCTACTGCTTCTTTTACTTTTTGTGCAAATTCCATTTTTAAAAAGATTTTAATTGTTATAAAATGTAATGCAAAATTACATCAAGTGTTTATACTTGTCAAATTTTGATAATTATCAAATATTGATATAAAAATGTATTTTACATATCGTAGAGGTTATACCAATGTTAAAGCTGAATTGCAATAGATTTACAGCTACTTATTTATCATTAGATATCTATCTTATACAAAAAAAGACAATAAAAGACAAACTAAATTCCATTCAAAATCATATCAGCTCCCTTTTCTGCAATCATTACAGTTGGTGCATGAATATTACTTCCTGTAATCGTTGGCATAATAGAGGAATCTATAACACGTATATTTTTAAGCCCATGTATTTTTAATTCTGGATCTACAACTGCCATAGCATCTATACCCATTTTACAAGAACCTGCTGTATGATACACCGACTCGGCTTTATCTAAAATAAACTGACGAATTTGCTCATCTGTACATACACTTTTCCCTGGCACTTCTTCTTCTCCTCGATAAGCATCAAATGCTTTTTGGGCAATAATTTTTCTTGCAATTTTTACACCATTCACTAAAGCATTTAATTCCATTTCATCGTCAAAATAATTAGCTTCTATACGTGGATTATCAAATGGATTGGCTGAATTTAATAAAACCCGACCACGACTATTTGGACGCATGTGGCAAACATGTAAGACAAAACCAGGTTTTGACGGCGTAAATAATCCAGCACCGTGTGGCAACATTCTGAGTGAAGCAAATTGTAATTGTAAATCTGGAACTTCAACACTTGGATCAGATTTTACATAACCACCTGCATCTGTTGGTGTAAAAATAAAAGGCTCTTTATTTTTACGGTAAAATTTAGACATAAATTTTACCATATAAGGTTTGGGAACTGTAACTAAAGATGAGCTTGATTTATCTCTATATCTGATAATAATATCTGGATGATCTTGTAAGTTCTCTCCCACGCCAGGCAAATCTAAAACAATAGGAATATCATGCTTTTCCAACTCTGCTTTAGGTCCAACACCTGACAGTTTTAAAATTTGTGGTGACCCAATAATACCTGCACTCAAAATAATTTCCTTATTTGCTTCAATAGTTTTTAGTTGCTTTCCATCTTTCATATCAAAATACTCCAATGCATAGGCAGTTTTATCTTTAAATAAAACACGCTTGATATGAGCATAATTAATGACTGTAAGGTTTTTTCTACTGCGAACTGGGTCTAAAAATGATACTGAAGAATGGCATCTTCGACCTTCTGGAGTTTGATTGATTTGAAAAAAATCTACACCTTCATATTTTTCTCCATTAATATCGTGATTGTACGGAATCCCTGCTTCAACACAAGCTTTCACAAAAGCATGACTTGGCGGAAAATGAAAAGTGGGGTCTATAACATCCATAGTACCTTCACGACTGTGAAAAGCATCTATTTCACGATGTTGCAATTCAGACTTTTTAAAATAAGGCAATACAGATTTCCAATCCCAACCCTTGTTTCCTAAACTAGCCCAATGGTCATAATCAGAAGTGTGTCCACGTGTATAAATCATTGCATTCACAGCACTTGAGCCTCCCAAAGTTTTCCCTCGTGGCCAATAAAATTTACGTGTACCTGTTTTGGCATTACCTTCTGCATAATAACGCCAATTGTATTTCGGACTATTCATCAGAAATAACATATTTACAGGATTGCAATTATGAATAAAATGAGAATTATCAGGAGGTCCAGCTTCTAATAGACAAACAGTATTTACAGGATTTTCAGATAAACGATTTGCTAAAAGACAACCTGCGGAACCTCCACCTACTATAACATAATCAAATTGCATCAATACATTTTTTTACTTAAATAAAGATAGAAAATTAAATATAACTATTCCTTTATTACATAAAATTTTTATGTCTAAAAAAAGAAAAAAACTAATTATATACTATTTATTTTTTTAAAAACTCAGCAAACCATTTACCTGAATCTTTAATAGTTCGTTGTTGTGTTTCAAAATCAACATGAACCAAACCAAATCGTGGTTTATAACCTTCTGCCCATTCAAAATTATCCATAAATGACCAAGCTATATAACCTCCAATATCAATTCCCTCTTGTTTGGCTTTAAGCACTTGTGCCAAATAATCTTTATAATATTTAATTCTTTTTTCATCATGAATTGCACCATTTTCTACCACATCAGGAAATGCCGCACCATTCTCTGTAATATAAATTTTCTTAACACTTGGATATGCTGCAACTTGCTTAATTACTTTATAAATGCCTTCAGGATAAACTTCCCAACCCATATCTGTAATATCGTGTCCTAGTTTTTTAGGACTAACGTTAATTCCATGAATTGCAGGAACAATACACAACGATTTCATGACTGTTCTTGTATAATTTTGAACTCCGATAAAATCAAAATCAAATTTTAAATTTTGCTCATCACCTGCTCGCATATATTTTTCTATCTTCTTCAATTTAGGTAAGTCATCAGTAGGATAACCCATTCCTAAAATAGGCTCTATAAAC
>JACJXS010000003.1 GCA_020636545.1 Chitinophagales bacterium | reverse complement strand
TTGTGCGTTCTTCAGTAGGCTGTATTTTCTCTAAGCAAATTGTCGTTGATACAAAAGAAAATTTATTAGCTTATTTAAAAAATAATGGGGTTTCTATTTTTACGACTTCATTAAAATCTTCTAAAGATTATCTAAAAGTAGATTATAATACGCCTTGTGCTATTGTTGTCGGCACAGAAGCTGATGGTGTAAATGCTTTTTGGGAAGAAAATTCAACTCAAAATATCATCATACCCATGCGAGGACAAAATGATTCATTGAATGTTTCTAACTCCTTAGCAATTGTAATTTTCGAAGCCTTGAGGCAACGTGCTTTAAATTAATAATTATGTAGTGGAATCTCTCTAAATTTGGTATTCCTATTACTTGTAAACTGAAGTGTTGATTTTTGGTCAACCGCGTGATGGTTCATACGTTTCGCCACTTGGTTTTATTTTTTATACATTGTCGTCTGTTTGGTTTGCTTATTACCTGTTGTATTTCTGTTAGATTACTGTCCAGTCTTCTATTAAAATTCCGTCAAGTCGTTTGAAATCACTTACATTTTTTGTTACTAATGTCAGGTTATTGATAATAGCTGTTGAGCCGATAAGTAAGTCAAAATCGTCCAATATATTACCCTTAGTTTTCAGTCTAGATTTTTCGATTGCATAAATGTCAAGAGCAGGAAAAATTGGAAGAATTGTAAACTTATTTTGTATTAAATCAACACTTTTTCTGTTTTTTTCTTTTTGAATGCTGTTTTCAGCCCCAAATTTTAATTCAGCTATTGTGATTTCTGATAGTACACAATTTTCTTCTCCTATTTGCTTGATTTTATTGTGAAAATTGAAATGACCTTTCAATAGATAAATGCAGATGTTGGTGTCGAGAAGATATTTTTACATAATTCTTCTCTTTTGCTACTAAAGTTTCTTGCTTTTTTTAATTCTTCCACAAGTTCATCTGCCGATTGGACTGAAACCCAAGAGCCGTACAACTCATCTAAAAAATTATCATTTTTCTTTTTTGTAGTTGTTTTTAGCGACTTTGAAAGTCGGGATATAAGTTCTAATTTATTGTTAGGACTTAGATTCTTTAGCAGCGTAAAATAGCTGTCCACCAAATTTATATTTACATCAGCAGCTTTCATTTTCCAACTTTTTTATTACCTACAAAGATACTAAAATTTATATATGCTATTCAATTAGTCATTATACTTCACATCATCTTCTTCTTTCATTATTTTTTCTGTTGGTTGTTGAAGGGGCTTATCAATATCCCAGTTTTAATAATTCAAGTGGTTAAATATACACATCTTGTCTTACAATGTTTAGGTGCCCAATCTTTAGAATCTAGTATAATTTTTCGTTCTTGGTTTATATCGGAGTTTGAATTCCTTCTAAATTTGATATTTCTATTATTCGTACAATTTAGTGTACAGAATTAATATTTCCAGCCTTCACCTTCTTTTGGAACATTACTTGGCCAAGCTGGTGGATTGGTTTTATTGGTATATTTTGTTACAATATAATTCGCCATATCTTTTAATGCTTTTACCTGATCTAGAGGTAATACAGCATATACATTTTTTGTCAAAAATGTTACATATTTAGAATCAACTTTCATAAGTGAATTAAATACGCCATGAAAGTCAATATTCATTACAGATGTGTATTTGTCGGCAATTAGGCCTGCTTTTTCTTGGTCAGTATAGTTTAATGTCATTACAGCATTAATAAATTCATTTAATACTTTTCCACGCTCTAAAGAAGTAGTTGCCTTTGCGATAGCATTGTTAAAATTACTTTCTGCTGGTTCTGGTGAGGCTATTGTAGCGTATAATTGTAAAGGTGAGTAGCTCGTTTTAACTGGAGTTGTAATCTTATTGGTTTGGGTTACTAATTTTCCGTTTACAAAATCGCCTTCGTAAACATTTCCATTAGCATAAGTAATTTTTCCTTTCCCATGTATTTCATCATTCAGCCATTCTCCTTCATAGACATCACCATTTTCCCAAACCATTTTCCCTTTTCCATTTCTGGTTGTTGCATCTTTATATTCACCAACGTAATATCCGTTAGTGAAAGTGATTCGTTTTGATGGAGTAGTTTCTTTACCTGTTTTGTCTATGTAAAAACTTTTTCCATTTAAAGTAACATGCGCTTTTCCGTAATCAAAACTAGTTCTATATTCATATTGCAATGGAATAATGACTTTTCCTGTTTTGTCAATAAAACCCGATTTATTGTTTTGTGTTACACAAGCCAAACCTTCAGAAAATGGTTCCACTTGATCGTAAATAAGTGGAACAACAACTTCGCCAGAAGTATTAATAAAACCATATTTTCCACCTTTAAGTGCATACCCAGATTTTTCTGCACCTTTATTAACAGCAGCTAATCCTTCACTAAATTCATACGCATTGTCATATTTGATAGGTATTACTACTTTACCAGATTTATTGATGAATCCAAATTTGTCTTTTAGATTAACCAATGCCATTCCATCTTTAAAATCATGTCCATAATTGTAGATTGCAGGAATAATTAATTTATCGTTTTTGTCTATATAACCATAAAGATTATTTTCTGATAGAACTACTGCCAAACCATCTTTAAAAGAGTTGGCGGATTTATATTTAAAAGGTATTATGGTCTTGCCAGTTTTGTCGAAAAAACCATATTTATCATCTAATCCTGCACAAATTAAACCTTCTTCGCAAGCACTGAGTGAATGATATTTTACTGGTATTACTTCATTGCCCAAGGCGTCAATATAACCATATTTCCAAGTGTTGTAATTTGTACCAATTCGTACTCTGGCAATTCCATTTTCAAACTTGTTTACATAATCAAATTTTGGAGCAATGATGATAGTACCTTTGCTATCCTTAAACCCGTACTTTTTATTATTGTCTTGATATTTTTTTAATTCACCAATAGGTTTAGCTAATGGTTTTGTTGGTACATAAGCAACATTGTCTTGTTCCGTTTGGGTTTGAAATGCAGCACTAACTTCCTTTCCTGTTTTATCAATAAATAAAATAGAATTGTTAATTTCTACTTTTGCCAGTCCATCCACAAAATCATAAGCATAATCATATTTTATAGGTGTAATTTCAATACCTTTCTTATTGATATAACCCCATTTGCCTCCCAATACATCATCTTTATCATTATCATAGTAGCCACCAATGTTTACGGCTGCCAAATCTTCTTTAAAGTTAAAGATATGGTCGTATTTAAATGGTGTGATTTCTTTTCCACTAGTGTCAATGAGTGCTTTCTTTCCTTCGTATACTACCAAAGCAACACCCATATTCATATAGCCAACATCGTCGTATTTTGGCTGTACAATTACTTTGCTAGTATTGTCTTTAAATCCAAATTTTCCATTGCTACCCTTAAAACGTATAAGTTGTTGTGCTATTAAACTTTGACTACATAAGTAAATAACCAAAAAAAATAAGAACCTCATTTTATTTGTTTTAATAAAATTAAATAATTTTATTAAAAAAATCAATATCTATAAGCTTTAGTATTATTCCGAATTATGCAATAGATATTCTATTTACAATCGAAGACGCCTGCAAAATATAACGCTATGCTAATTATTGCTCATATACCATTGAGATTGCTATGTTTCAATCGCAAAAGTTTCTATTTTATTGGTATTTTCACTTTCATAACGAATCCTATTGCATAATTCGGGATTAATGCATTTTATGTGTAAACCTATTTCAGAATAAGACACTTGCGGTCTAGAATCTCCAATCTTTTTTTTCTATTAAATATTCAAAGTGCATTACTTTTTGTCCGTTAGAATCAAGATTGAATTCGCCTACCTTTATCGCTCCTATTTTCATTGTGGCTTTTTGAGAGCGTATATTAGTTGGTCCGATATGAAAATATACTTTGTCCACAAATTCAAATGCGTAGTCTAAAAGTACTTTTTTTACTGAATGATTATAGTGTCCACCCCAATACGATCTTGCCAAAAAAGTATAACCAATTGCGATACTTGGTTTCTCTGGCTTATAGTCGTAAAAACGAGTAGAACCAATGACTTTATTTGTTAGTTTATCAATGATGATAAAAGCTGTATTACTTAAACTTGCACCAATAAAATATTTTTCAAATATTTCTCGCTTATATCTGTCTCTTGAAGGATGTTGTTCCCAAATCAATGGGTCAGAAGCGACTTCGTATAATCTTTCAAAATCAAATTCAGTCAGAAGAATAAGTTTTATAATGTCGCTTTCGAGTTCCTGTATCTTAAAGTTTTTAGCCAAAATGGATTTTTTTGTCGTTTTTACAATATTCATTAATGTATTAATGTCTTTGCGAGGGCTAGTATTTTTAGCACAAGTGTTGAATAGAATTACTATTATTCAAGTGTAATCTCAACTAAACTTGAATAATTTCTTAAAGCTAAATGTTTCTTGCTATTTCTTTTTTATACTAATCCTTGAGCTAACATCGCTTCAGCTACTTTTACAAAGCCACCGATATTTGCACCCTTTTTGTAATTGATAAATCCATCTTCTTCACAACCAAATTTTACACATGTCTTATGAATATTTTGCATTATCCATTTTAGTTTAGCATCAACTTCTTCTCTTGTCCAATTATAACGCATTGAGTTTTGGGACATTTCTAAACCACTTACTGCAACACCACCAGCATTTGCAGCTTTTCCTGGAGCATAAAGTACTCTATTATCTTGAAAAACAGTGATGGCACCAGGCGTACTTGGCATATTTGCACCTTCTCCAACAATATGGCAACCATTTTTTACGAGTTCCATTGCTCCGTTTTCATCTAATTCATTTTGTGTGGCACATGGTAATGCTACGTCGCATTTTACACTCCAAGGTTTTTCATTAGCAACAAAATCACAACCATATTTTTTAGCATACTCCTTGATTCTGCCTCTTTTTACATTTTTCAATTCATAGATAAATGCTAATTTCTCTTCATCAATTCCTGCTGGGTCATAAATATAGCCTTCTGAATCTGATGCTGTTAATACCTTAGCACCCATTTCTAAACATTTTTGGATAGTGTATTGTGCCACATTTCCTGAGCCTGAAACTACAACTTGCTTGCCTTTTAATGAATCGCCTTTGTGTTGTAACATCTCTTCAACAAAATAAACCAATCCATATCCTGTAGCTTCCGGTCGGATAAGGCTCCCTCCAAACTCTAAACCTTTTCCAGTAAGTACCCCAGAAAATTCACCTCTTAGTCTTCTGTATTGTCCAAATAAATAACCGATTTCTCTTCCACCAACACCAATATCTCCAGCTGGAACATCTGTATTTGGACCGATATATTTTGATAATTCTGTCATAAAACTTTGGCAGAATTTCATAATTTCAGCCTCACTTTTTCCTTTTGGATCAAAATCACTACCGCCTTTTCCGCCTCCCATTGGCAAACCTGTAAGGCTGTTTTTTAAAATTTGTTCAAAAGCTAAAAATTTTAGAATACTTAAATTTACAGATGGATGAAAGCGTAAACCTCCCTTGTATGGTCCAATAGCACTATTCATTTGTATTCTATATCCACGATTGATTTCAATTTCTCCTTTATCATTTATCCAAGGAACTCTGAAAATTATAGCACGCTCAGGTTCTGTCATACACTCTAGGATTTTGTGTTTAGTGTATTCAGGATTTTTTTCTATATATGGAATTAAATCTTCTGAAACTTCAAAAACGGCTTGTAAGAATTCAGGTTCGTTAGCATGTCTTAATGATATACTGGATACAAAGTCATTGGTGATTTCTAGAGTTTCTTCCATCTTTTTTTATTTAGGTGATTTGAATAGTTGTTCCTATAAAAATACAATATTGGAAAAAAAGATAGACGTGTCGTTTAATTTTTTTTTATTTAATAAATGTGTCGTAAAACTTAGATAATAATAGAAAATATTACTTTTATTAGATATTTTTAATTATTTTATAGATATTTTATGGAATTTGTGATTTTTGAAAAAAAAATATTAAAAATATTTGTGAAAAGTGTAAGTTATTATACTAAAAAGCAAAAATAAATTAAAGATTTCAGTTATTCGTTGTTTTTTTATTCTATGTAAAAAAATACTTAAAAATAAAGTTGAAGGAAGAAAAATGAGTAATGTGGTATCTGGAAAATAGTAAGTACTAAAAATAATTACCAATAATAAACCAATACTTAATAAATAGAGCATATCAACATTTCGTTTTACTCTATTTTCTGTTGATTGCTTGATGCCGAACATTCCCCAAATACTGATTATTGAACCAATAGCAATAAGTAATAAAATAATTTGTGTGGGTGTATCTCCGTTAAAAATTGTAGGTAGATAAAAATAGAAATCAAAAGGTAAAACTAGTTTTATTTCCATCAAATACATTATTGAGAAATAAAAGTAAGGAATGCATAAAATCCCTATGAGTACAAGAAATATTTCTATGAGTTTTAAAGGTTTAAGAAAATAAGTAATCAACATCAAAATGGGTGTAAGTAGGATGCTATTTGGGAAAAGTATTATCAAGAAGCCAAATAAAACACCAACATTAAAGATATCAGATTTTGCTTGTTCTTTAAAACTGATTTTGAGGAATATTTGATACAGCCCAAGTAAAATTGTAAAAATTAAGTGATAAATGTTTAAATAGTTATAACTTATTATTGTGGCATTTAGAATTATAAATAGATATGCTGGAATTATAGTTTTTGCTCGAACAAATGTCGATTCACTAAATAGAAAATTTATCCAAATTGCTTGGACGATAATAATAATTTGAGCAATAATAAATGACCAAAATGTATTTTCAAGAAATATATATGGCGAAACAGCTGAAAAAGATTGAATAATAATAGGTTCTTGCTCTAAGTGAATTAAAAGAGGAAGTTTTAGAATTAAATATATAATTCCAAGCAATAAAAATGCTGAAAATTGAGTGGACTTTAGGTATTTAAGCACAAATAAATTGAATTTAGTACAAATATAATGCTTTTTGAAAGACTAAATTTGCTTTAGAGTTGTTGATTTGAAAGTTTGTACTGATTTTAGTAACTTTGCGACAGAAAATAGAAGGATTTTATGGATGAGCTTTTAGATTATGTAAAAAATAAACAACATGATGAGTCTCGACAAGGGGAGGCTTTAAATATAGAATTGGAGGCAACTGAATTTAAAAATGATAAGTATTTTTATATTGAAAGTTATGGTTGTCAGATGAATTTTTCTGATAGTGAAATTGTCGCTTCTATTTTGGCAAATCAAGGTTATTCATTGACTGCTGATATTTTTAAATCCGATTTGATTTTATTAAATACTTGTGCTGTTCGAGATAAAGCAGAACAAACCGTAAGAAAACGTTTGCAATCTATCAATGAGTTAAAAGAACAAAAGCCAGGCATGATGATTGGTATGTTGGGTTGTATGGCAGAACGTTTGAAATCTAAATTATTAGAAGAAGAAAAGTTAGTAGATATTGTTGTTGGACCAGATGCTTATCGCTCATTACCTGAGTTGATTGCTGAAGCGGAAGGTGGACAAAAAGCAGTGAATGTTTTATTAAGTAGAGAAGAAACTTATGCTGATATTTCGCCAGTTCGATTAGATAAAAATGGCGTTACTGCTTTTATTTCTATTATGCGTGGTTGTGATAATATGTGTTCATTTTGCGTAGTGCCTTTTACTCGTGGTAGAGAACGTAGCCGAGACCCAGAGTCTATCGTTGCTGAAGTCAAAGATTTATTTAAAAGAGGTTATAAAGAAGTAACTTTATTAGGTCAAAATGTAGATTCTTATGCTTGGAGAGGCGAAGGTAAAAATGATGATAAAGAAGCTGAGGTTTTAGTTAATTTTGCTCAATTATTAGAGAAAGTGGCTTTGGTTAATCCTGAACTACGTGTCCGTTTTTCCACTTCGCATCCTAAAGATATTACAGATGACGTGTTGTATGCCATTGCAAAATATGAAAATATTTGTAAGTATATACATTTGCCAGTTCAGAGTGGTAGCAGTTCTTGCTTAAAAAGAATGAATCGAACTTACGATCGAGATTGGTATATCAATAGAGTAGATGCCATAAAAAGAATAATTCCTGATTGTGGGTTATCTTCTGATATGATTGCTGGTTTTTGTGGAGAAACGGAAGCCGAACATCAAGATACTTTATCTATGATGGATTATGTACGCTACGATTATAGCTATATGTTTTATTATTCTGAAAGACCTGGAACTTTAGCAGCAAGGAAATATCCTGATGATGTTGAAGAGTCCGTGAAAAAAAGAAGATTACAAGAAATAATAGATAAACAAAATCAATTATCTGTCGAAAATAATCGAAAAGATATTGGCAAAATATATAAAGTTTTAATTGAAAAGACATCTAAGAAAAGTACCGAAGATTTTAGTGGTCGTAACTCACAAAACAAGATGATAGTTTTTCCAAGAGGCAATGCAAAAATTGGAGATTATGTCAATGTTTTAGTTGAATCGATAACGCAAGGTACTTTAATTGGGAAGATTGTTTAGACTATTTATTTGTCTTTCTCCATTCCTTGTATTTCAGTATTTCTTCATCTAAACCTTTGCTCACTTTTTTGAGTAAAAATAGATCATCTTTTTTGCCTAGAAAAGGAATAAAATCAGGTATTAAATCAATTGGACTTACAAAATACAATAAGACTAAAATGCCTAAAATAATTTTCTTTTCATTGATGTCTGTATAGTTTTTATTTGCCCAATCATTCAGAATAAGTATGACATATTTTATTTGCTCAGAGATATCTGCATAATATTGAATCGAAGATTCTAGCTTTGTGTAGGCTGCGTCTGTTAGTTTTTTCAGCAGAATTGAATCTGCAATTAAATCATTAATTTTATCTTTTGTTTGCGGATAAAATCTAGCAATAAATATATCTAAAACGCTTGTTTTCATTCAATCATTTTTAAAAATTCAAACTCATCAATAATTTGAATACTTTCAATTTTTTGAGCTTTGGTTAATTTACTTCCAGCTTTTTCTCCAGCTACTAAATAATTTAAGTTTGCACTTACAGCACTCAGATTTTTGCCTCCATTATTCTCTACTAAAATTTTGGCTTCATCTCTCGAAAATTGCGTTAAAGTTCCAGTAAACAAAAATGTTTTTCCAGCTAATTTTTCTGAATGTAATACTTGTTCTGTACGTTTTAAATTTAAACCAAGTACTTCTAATTCTTTCAATAATTCAATATTACTCTCGTCAGAGAAAAAAGCTTGAAGAGATAAGGCAACTTTAGGTCCAACATCTTCTAGTTGCATAAATTGTTCTGTATTCCAATTTGCATAATCTAATAAATGAGCCACTTGCTTTGCCAACATTTTGGCAGTAGTTGTTCCAATATGTCGAATACCTAAGCCAACCAACAATCTCCAATTTTCATTTTGTTTAGATTGCTCAATGCCTTCCTTTAGATTTTGTATAGATTTGACTTTCCATCCCTCTAATTGTGCCACTTTTTCATAATCAATTTTATAAATAGAAGCGATATTAGAAATTAGATTTTCTTTTAAAAAAGTTCTAACATTCTCTTCTCCAAAACCGAATATATTCATCGCTTCTTTGGATACAAAATGTATTAAATGTTCTTCTAATTGTGCAGGACAATTTGTATTAATACAACGCCAAGCACTTTCCTCTAAATTTTTATACAAAAGATGTGCACACGAAGGACAATTTTTAGGAAACTCTATTTTTGTTTCTTTTCCATTTCTTTTTTCTGGCAAACTCCCAACAATATATGGAATTACATCACCCGCTCTTTCGACAATTACTGTATCATAAAGGCGAATATCTTTATCAATAATAAAATCTTCATTGTGAAGAGAAATAGAGCTAATTTCAACACCCATCAATTGCACTGGTGTAATTTTTGCTACTGGAGTAATTTGACCAGTTCTGCCCACCTGAAATTCAACATTTTCTAAAGTAGAAAAACCTTGTTTTGGCTTAAATTTAAAAGCTGTTGCCCATTTTGGATGATGAGAAGTTTTGCCGATAATTTGTTGTAATTTGGTATTGTTTACTTTGATTACCATGCCATCAATATCGATTGGGTAATTATCTCTTTTATCTTGCCAATCTAAGCAAGTTGCCATAATTTGGTCTATATCTTCGCTTAATGTTTTGTCTAAAAAAGGTGTTTTGAAGCCCAAATCACTTAATAATTTTAAGTTGTCATCGTGAGATTTGAAAATTTCAGAAAATGTAATATTGTTTCCATTTTTGTCTTCCGCATACCCAATTTGATACAAAATAGCATCTAATTTCCGAGCAGCAACTTCTGCACTGTCTTTTAAGCGTAAGCTTCCAGCTGCGGTATTTCTTGCATTCTTAAATAGTTCTAATTCTTTTTTATTTTCATTTTTTAGAATTATATTTTGTTCTAAGCGTTCTTTATTCAATTGCTCCAAAACAGCAAGCTGCATCACCACTTCTCCACGAATTTCAATTTTATGAATTCCAAATTGTGAAAAATTTGCTTTTAAAGGAATCGATTTTATTGCTTTTGCATTTGGTGTGATATCATCGCCTTCAATGCCGTTTCCACGTGTGGCTGCACGTACTAGTTGATTGTTTTCATAAACTAGAGCAATAGATGAACCATCAAATTTTGGCTCACAGATATATTCAATTTTTTCGTTAGTAGCAACCGATTCTTTTACTTTTCTTTCAAATTCTCTTAAATCTTGAATGTTATATGAATTTTCCAAACTCATCATTGGTACTAGATGTTGAACAGTTTGAAAAGTTTCATTTAATCCTTTTGCAACACGTTGTGTTGGAGAATCAGCAGTAATCAAATTTGGATATGCTTCTTCTAATTCTTTGAGTTGCTTAAATAAGATGTCATAATCATAATCACTGATAGGCGAATCTGCATCGACATAATATTTTTTGTCGTAATAATTAATGATTGATTTTAAGTCATTACAATAATGTTCTACTTCATTTTCTGGTATAAATTGTCCAATTTTTTGAAGTGCAGTTTGTGTGATTGTACTAATATCAGGTTGAATATGACTAAATAAATCCATAGCTAAAATTACAAGAATTTAGGAATATTCAATGGCTAATTTTTTAATGTACAATGGCTAACCTTGAAACATATTGTTCAGATAAATCTTTATTGGATAGTACTCTAAGCGTGTATAAACCACTTGCAATATTGAATGAAAATTGATTTTGAGTATCCGCAATAAATTCTTGTTCTTGTATAATTTGTCCGTACTGGTCAATTATTTGTAAGGTACAAGTTTGGTGAAGTAGATTGGTTTCATTTTCTATTGTAATCCAGCCTGAACTTGGGTTTGGAAAAATATTAAAAGTTTTCGTCTCTCTTTTTGCAATTGGCGTCATTGCATCTGTACAAATAACGTGTTTGTATAAAAACTCTGTTGTTTTAGCGACAACCATTTCGTGTACAGCAGTATCATTGAAATCATCAGCGGGATGTCCTTCTTTATTAATTGGGTAGAACTCATAAGGCAAACCAATTTTTTTAGCTTGTTGAGAAATTTTATTGCTACCATAAAAATCACCTAAAAAACAGGCCACAGTTATAAAACAACCTTTGTCAAAAGGAACAGTTAAGTCAATTTTATGATGGAATGAGATAAGCGGAATATCTAAGTTATTGTTCAGATAATTCATATTGTCAATTGCACCACTTGCATTTACAACCGCTTTAATCCCATTTGATGTATAACCAGCACTTCCGCTATTGCCTTCTAAACCACCCAATTCAATAAAATTCTTTTTGAAAGGAGCAGAGGCTTCTTCTAAATTATCTAAATATGCAACATGTAAGCCAGCAATTGCTCCTGCAGAAATTCCATAAATAATAATTTTAGAAGTATCTATATTAAATTGATTACCATTTTCTGCTACATCTTTCTTAAAATAACGGATGCTGGCTCTAATATCTTGTATGCTACGAATCATAGCTTTGTACCAGTTATTTTTATCCGCAAAATTTACATAAGGAGAAATAAAAACAGTTTGTTCTAATCTATATTCAATATTTGCTGATACATAACCCATTCTTGCAAATCGTTGTGCAGTTGAATCAAGGTGCTGGTCGGTTCTATCACCTCCAATAAATGAACCACCATGTACAAAAATAATTAGTGGTCGAAGTTCGGTAATACTTACTTCATTAGGTTCGTAAACACTCATTAATAAATTAGTAGAAACGCCCTTATTGTCTTTATTGTTGCCGTAAATAATATCTTCATGTGTAATCAAATCTTCAAAGATTTCTTTACGGTATCGGTTGGTATCACACTGTGCAAAATTATTTATATATAAAAAAAATATAAAAAATGTAATGATGAATTTCATGTATTTTCTGCTTAAAGAATTGAAAATAGGATACTTGTCCTACAAAAGTACTAACAAAAATTAATAAAATATAGCTTATTTTAAAAAATAACTAAATCTTTGGGCTAGATTTGATAATTTAATAATTGGTTTAAAATTGAAGATTTGGAATATTAGTTGAATCTTTGCCCAAGTATTGACCGCTAGTTATGGCTGTTTTCTTTGCGGTTGTATGAAGCCCAACTCTTAGGAGTTGGGCATTTTTATTGTCCAGAAATATTTATTTTTATTGAATTAACCACATTTGCTTGAGCCACAACTTTTGCATGTCAAGCAACCTTCTTGATAAACGACCTCGTTAGAGCCACAACTGGAACATTTGTGCCCAGAAGCTTCTGTGCCATCAGGAATATAACGTTTTAAAGCACGAGCCACACCCGCTTTCCAGTTATTGATAAACTCAGAATCTAACTCAATATGGTTGATTAAATCTACCACTTTTACTAATGGCATTCCATGTCTAAGTGTACCTGAAATTAATTTGGCATAGTTCCAAAATTCAGGATTAAATTTATGGGACAAACCTTCAATAGTGGTTTTATAACCTCTTTGGTTTTTAAATTGGAAATCATAACGAGTATTGCCTTTTTCATCTTTATTTTTAATGATGTGTCCATCTTGTACCCAACGAGGAATAGAAATGCCTTCATCATCATCTGCCAAACCAGTAAAAATTTCATAAGGTTTTTCATCTATTAATCCAACAAATGCAATCCATTTTTCTTTGTTGTTTTGGAATTTAACAACATCAGCTTCTAATATTTGTGGACGTTTGGTTGGGAAATCGTTTGTTAATACACCACCTATATTGTCATCTGTATTTTCTTTTTTCTTGCTATCAGCAGCGACCAAAACGCCTGAACGAGAACCATCTCTATATACAGTAACACCTTTACAGCCAACTTCCCAAGCTTTTAAATATAATTCATTGACTAATTCTTCCGTAGCATCATTAGGAATATTTATTGTAACAGAAATAGAGTGATCAACCCATTTTTGAACAGCTCCTTGTAATTTTACTTTGCTCAACCAATCCACATCATTAGAAGTAGATTTGTAATAAGGAGATTTTTCAATCAATTCATTGATTTCTTCTTGCGTATAATTTTTAGTGGTATCTATACCATTTACATTCATCCATGTTTTAAAGTGGTGATGAAATACGATGTATTCTTCCCAAGAATCGCCCACTTCATCAATAAAGTCAACTCGTATATCTTTGTCATTTGGATTTACTTTTCTTCTTCTTTTATAAACAGGTAAAAATACGGGTTCAATTCCTGAAGTAGTTTGAGCCATCAAAGAAGTGGTCCCAGTTGGTGCAATTGTTAATAAAGCAATATTTCGTCTGCCATATAATTGCATTTGAGCATACAAATCAGGATCTGCATCTTTCAATCGTAAAATAAAAGGGTTCTCTTTTTCTCTTTCTGCATCAAATACTTCAAATGCTCCTCTTTCTTTTGCCATTTCTACTGACGAACGATAAGCAGCTAATGCCAAAGTTTTGTGCACCTCAATAGAAAAATTTATTGCTTCTTCACTTCCATATCTTAAATTAAGAGCGGCTAACATATCTCCTTCGGCAGTAATGCCTACGCCAGTTCTTCTCCCTTGAATGGCTTTTTCTTTGATTTTTTCCCAAAGCGTTCTTTCAGATAATTTTAAATACTCTTCTTCAGGATCTGAATTGATTTTAGCTAAAATTACATCAACTTTTTCTAATTCTAAATCGATGATATCATCCATCATTCTTTGAGCAAGTGCTACATGTTTTTTAAATAATTCAAAATTGAATTTTGCTTTATCTGTAAATGGATTTTCTACATAAGAATATAGATTTATGGCTAATAATCGGCAAGAATCATAAGGACATAATGGAATTTCTCCGCATGGATTTGTAGAAACGGTTTTGAAGCCTAAATCTGCATAACAATCAGGAATAGATTCTTTGGCAATTGTATCCCAAAATAAAATACCAGGTTCAGCTGATTTCCAAGCATTATGAACGATTTTTTCCCAAATATTTTTTGCATTGACTGTTTTTGTAAATTTAGGATGTTTACTGTGGATAGGATATTTTTGTTTATAATCTGCTTTGTTTTTAACTGCTTGCATAAACTCGTCATCAATTCTCACTGAGATATTCGCACCAGTAATTTTTCCTTGTTCTAATTTTGCATCAATAAAATCCTCAGCATCTGGATGGTTAATAGAAACAGAAAGCATCAAAGCACCACGTCTGCCATCTTGAGCCACTTCACGTGTTGAATTCGAATATCTTTCCATAAAAGGCACTAAGCCAGTGGAGGTTAATGCGGAGTTTTTTACTGCAGAACCTTTTGGTCTAATATAAGATAAATCGTGTCCTACACCACCTCTACGTTTCATCAACTGTACTTGTTCTTCATCAATTTTCATAATGCTTCCATAAGAATCGCTGTTATTGCCATTTCCAATTACAAAACAATTGGAAAGCGATGCTACTTGAAAATTATTTCCAATTCCAGTCATTGGGCTTCCTTGAGGAATGATATATTTAAAATTTTTGATTAAATCAAAAATTTCTTGTGCAGACATTGGATTTGGGTAACGTGCTTCGATTCGTGCTATTTCATTGGCAATTCTCCAATGCATGTCATCTGGATTAGCCTCATAAAGGTTGCCATCTGAATCTTTTAACGCATATTTTGTAACCCAAACTTTTGCAGCTAAATCATCTCCTTTAAAATATCTTAACGCTTCATTATTAGCAGCTTCGTAAGTAATTTTCTTGTTTTTTGGTTCTATAGTTGCTGTTTCCATGTGTAAATTTTTTAACGAAATAAAACTACAACAAAATAATTTCATTTTCAAATGTGTGCAAAAATAAATATTTATTATACTGACAATCAATTAAATAAAAGTTATCAACATTTAAAAAGTTTGCAAATTTTGAAATTAATTTGTTAAAAATTTGACTTATTATTAAATATTTTGTATAACGATGTTAAGGAAAAAGTATTTTTGTACTTATTTTGCAATTCAAGGACTTGTAAATTAAGTAAGTATAAGTAGTTAATAATAAATTTGTATTTAGATAACAGATAGTAAATATTTTTAACTTTGTTATTGTAGATTTTTAAGCTTATGAAATGGATAAAAATATTTCAACCAACTTTATTGATTTTTATTGGAGTAGCATCTATTTTTATGACTTCATGAGTAATTTTTGATTGGTTTGGTATTCGAGCAAAAGAAGGAAATTTTGTTCCATTTATTGTTTATACCAATTTAATTTGTGGCTGGATTTATTTGCTCGCAGCTTATGCAAGTTGGAAGCAACAATGGATAGGAGTGCAACTTTTATTATTGGCATCAGTTGGATTGATTGTGTGATTTGTGTTCCTACAATTTCATATTAAAAATGGTGGTTTGTATGAGATAAATACTATAAAGGCTATGCTTTTTAGAATTACGTTTACAATTACGATGGCTGTTGCCGGTCTTTATTTGCGAAAACATAGGAATAGGACATTGGATAATTAATCGTTGTGATAAGGAAAGTTATGAATAATAGTATAGGCTCTGTACAATTGTTCTAAAAAAATAAGTCGGATTAATTGGTGCGAAAATGTCATTTCAGAAAGTGAGATTTTGTAATTACTTCTTTTGTATAACTTATCACCAAAACCAAATGCCCCGCCGATGATGAAAATACATCTTTTTGTAGATTGATTTTGTCTTTGTTCGATGAAATGAGCAAATTTACGACTGCTCAGTGTGTCTCCATTTTCATCTAATAAAATAATACAATCGTCAGGCTCAATTTTTGATAAATATTTTTCGGCTTCCTTCTCTTTAAGAATATTCGTCTCTTTGATATTTTTTATATCAGAAAAGATATGGAATTGAATGTCATTGAAATGTTTGATTTTTTTAAGATAAGCATTCACGCCTTCATCAATGAATTTGTCGCTATTTTTACCAATCACCCAAAATTCAATTTTCATTTTTCTAAATATTTTATTGCAATAATACAGAAAATAGAATAAATTGATTATATTTGGAAGGTATAATTAGATATGTCGCCTCTTGCAATTGTTATAGGAATTTTACTATTTGGTACATTACTTTTTGTAGTAGAGATTTTTGTAATGCCCACTTTAATTATTGGAAAAGTAGCATTTGTAGTAACTTTAGGTGGGTTGGCTTTGGCGTTTTACGAGTTGGGAGCATTGTACGGAAGTTTGTGTGTTTTAGCAGCAATTATTATTAACGGATTATTGTTGTATTTTGGAATGGAAAGAATTGCAAAAAGCAAAATTTCAGTATTGGAAGTAATAGATGGGAAAGTTAATAATTTTCAAGATTTTGGTTTAAAGATAGATGATGAAGGTGTGGCAGTTACAGATATTAGACCAGAAGGTAAAGCAATATTTAATGATCAGAAAGTAACGGTTTGGGCATTAACAGGATTTATTACAACAGAATCTAAAATTCAAATTCATAAAATAGAGGAAAATAAAATTTTTGTAAAACCAATTTAAAAGTAAGCATTATGTCTGGAACATTTTTAACAGTTATTACCATTGTCCTTTTACTATTTATCTTAATATTCGTATTTACGTTTATGCGATATATTAGTTTATGGGTATCCGCACGACTATCGAACGTAAATATTGGATTAATTCAACTATTTGTAATGCAATTACGAAAAGTACCACCAGCAACTATAGTAAATTCAATGATTACTGCTACAAAAGCTGGTATTCCAGTGGATAGAGATGGTTTAGAAGCACACTTTTTAGCAGGTGGAAATGTAATGAAAGTGGTCAGTGCATTGATTTCTGCCGATAAGGCAAATATCTCATTGACCTTTAAAGAAGCAACTGCCATTGATTTAGCTGGTCGTGATGTGTTTGAAGCGGTGCAATTGTCTGTAAATCCTAAAGTGATTGAATCACCACCAGTAACTGCAGTTGCTAAAGATGGTATCCAATTAATTGCTAAGGCAAGGGTTACGGTTCGTGCTAATATTAGACAATTAGTTGGTGGAGCAGGAGAGGAGACTGTTTTGGCTCGTATTGGAGAAGGAATTGTATCGAGTATTGGTAGCTCTGCTGATCATAAACAAGTGTTGGAAAATCCAGATTCTATTTCAAAAGTAGTTTTGAATAAAGGTTTGGATAGTGGAACTGCATTTGAGATTTTATCTATTGATATTGCAGATATTGATATAGGAAAAAACATTGGTGCCATTTTACAAATGGATCAAGCGAATGCAGATAAAAATATTGCACAAGCAAAAGCTGAAGAACGAAGAGCGATGGCAGTTGCTCAAGAACATGAAATGATTGCAAAAGCTCAAGAAGCAAAAGCAAAAGTAATTGAAGCTGAAGCGGAAATTCCAATGGCAATTGCGGAAGCATTTAAAAATGGTAACCTTGGTATTATGGATTACTATAAGATTGAGAATGTAAAAGCGGATACCAAAATGCGTGATTCAATTGGCGGTGGAGACGGAAAAGATAAAAAAGGAAGTATTTGATGAAATGAATGCAGCTAATGCACTCATTTATTCTATTATAACGTTTGTTGTTTTAACAACAATTGCGATGTTATGTTATCCAGGAGGAAATTTTTTTGACCATTCTAGTATCGGTTATTCTTTTTGGGAAAATTTCTATAGCGATTTAGGAAGATATAAAACTTTTTCAGGTGGAAATAAAAATATTTCCACCTTTTTCTTTGTCATTGCAGTTTTTCAAATGTCTTGGTATATAACCTATTTTTTTAAAGCATTTATTTCAAAAGTTTCTAAAATAGATAAGCATTACTCCATTCAAAAATTGGTTCGGAGATCAGCTTATGCTTACGGAGTTTTGTTAGCATGTACTGCTATTACACCTTATGATAGATTATTATTAGGACATGCATTAGTAGCAAATTTCTCCTTTGTTGCGATGACGTTTGTTGCATTTGGAACTGCATTTCTTACTTATAAAATTGGTTTCCCAAAAAGCTATAGCTTTGTTTTTGGATTATTGGGTATGCTATTAGTCGTATATATTTATTTGTTGTTTACGGTACGTTCATTAGTTCCAAATGCAAACCCTTATTTCCACCCAACAGCTCAAAAAATTATGGTTGTTTGTATAATAAGTGCTTTAGTATATTTGGCTTCAGGCTATAAAAAATTTGTAGATAAATATTGATTCAATAAAATTTTGATACTATGAAATACTTTTCTGATTTCTTTTATTCTAAAATTCAACTAAAATCACTTTGGATAATGTTGATTTTGTATGCAGTAATTGGCTTTGGAATTATTCCTTATAAGACAGCTCAAATGCAACAACAATATGGAGAACATTTGATGCCATTTGATTTAACATTTGGTTATGATAAAGCATTTGCGGATAGTTTTTTAGACCAATTAGGCGAAAATGGTAGAACTGAATATGTGCAGTTTGTTAAGATTTATGATAGCATTTATCCATTTATTTATGGAGGTTTATTATTGACAATGCTAACATTATTGATTAGTAGAGGTGGATATACTCATTCAAAGTGGCGAGTTTTGAATTTGTTACCTATCCTAATTGTTTTGGTAGATTTTGGAGAAAATACTTGTTCAATTTATAATACAACACATTTTCCAAGCTATTCTTTGACTTTATTGAAAATTGGCAGTGTATTGACACAAATAAAATGGTCTTTGGTTTTGCTTACATTTATTGCTATAATTTATTTTGGATTTAAGGCATTCAAAAGAAGAAGAGTCTATCTTTCACAATCAGTTTAGAACAAATTTAATTGTGAATTATCTTCATTGCTCGGTTTGTTGGAATTTGTAATTTCATCATCTAAACTTTCGTTTTCATCTTCTTGATTTTCCTCAATGAGTTGATAGGATTCAAAGTTTCGACTATCTTCAGATAATAATAATTGCTCTCTTTGAATTGTTTCTTTCATCGTGAAACCAGCATCTAAATTGTTTTCCTCTGCCATTTTCTTTAAGGAAGCAGCATCAATTAATTCAAAGCGTTTTCCCATTCGTCTAGCAGTGTATTTACGCATACCCATTTCGTGCAAAACATCGACCGCCATATTTACAGCTGTTCCCATCGTTTCACGATAAAAATTATCAATCCCATTTTTAAAAAATAGTTCTGCATCAAGTCTATTTCTAGCACGTACAAATATTTTTAGATTTAGTTTTTTCTTCTTAACTAATTCTATAATCCGCATATTTTCCTCTGGATTATCCAAACAAAGAACAAGAATTTCAGCTTCATGAATACCAGATGACTCAAGGATAGACCAACGAGTTGCATCTCCATAATATACTTTAAAACCATAATCTCTTAATATTTTTACTCTTTCAGCATCATGGTCTAAGATGGTTGCTGAAATTTTATTTGCTTTTAATAGTCGTCCAACCGTACTTCCAAAAAAGCCAAATCCAACGATAATAGTTTTCTTTTGTTGGAGACCCATTTTTTGAATATCAAAATCAGATTCTCGTGTATTTTTAGGTTTTATACTTGGACTTATAAATTTATCGTAGATAATTAATAAGATAGGCGTAGTTAGCATGGTTATTGTAGTAACAGCCATAAATTGTGCATATAATTGGTTATTAAAGATGGATATTTTTCTAGAAAATCCTAATAGTACAAATGCAAATTCTCCAATTTGTGATAATGTAAAAGCATAAAATAAATTTTGAGCAAAATCTATTTTGTATATTTTTCCAATCAAGCACAGCACTCCAAATTTTACGACTAATACTAATCCAACTAAGCTAAATATTAAAATATAATCGTCAAAAATTATATTGAAATTAATCATTGCACCGACGCTCACAAAAAATACGGCGAGGAGAATTCCTTTCATTGGTTCAATATTCGATTCTAATTCATTTCTGAATTCACTATTTGCCAACATCATACCTGCAATAAAAGCACCCAATGCTGGAGATAAACCTACTGCAACCATTAATTCAGAAACACCGATAACTAAAAATAAAGAAGATGCGGTTAATAATTCAGACATACCAGAAGTAGAAACATATCGCAAAAAAGGAATAAAAACAAAATGTCCCAAAGCAAATAAAATACCGCCTCCAATAATAACAGAGAAACTTTGCATCCATTCAGGTAGCATTTGGATTATAAATTCTGATTCAGTATCATTTACGACTTCTTGATGAGCGATAATTGGTAAAAATGCTAAGATTGGAATTACTGCAATATCTTGAAATAATAATGTTGAAAATGAGGCTTCACCTGCAGTTGTATTCATTACTTGTCTTTCGGTTAAAGTTTGCAATACAATAGCCGTAGAGGACATTGCAAAACACAGAGATGCAGCAAAGGCAATATTGCGTTCCCAATCAAATAAAATTAGAATAGAAGTTAGAATTAAAACAGTTAATCCCATTTGAGCAACGCCTAAACCAAAAATTTGTTTACGCATCGTCCAAAACTTTTTGGGTTCCATTTCTAAACCAACTAAAAATAGCAACATAATTACACCAAACTCAGTAGCTTCCATAACGCCTTCAGTTTGTGTTCCTGTTAGTTTTAGACAAAATGGACCAATGATAATTCCACCTAAAATATAGCCAATTATAGAACTTAAACCAAATTTTTTGACTAATGGCACAATAATAATAGCGGCACCTAAAAATGTTAAAGCAGTTAATGAAAAGCTATTCTCGTGTGTCATCTATATTTTTGGTTTAAATTTAAGTTTGGTTTATAATGCCTAAAAAATTTTGTTTATGAATTTCTATATTTTCTTTTGTTTGATGCTCAGAATCAAACACAGTATAGATTGGATATACTTTTGCTTCGAGTACTTTTAAAAGTAAAGAAAAACTTGTCAATAAACTCTCAAATTCTATTTTATATTTCCCGTATTGCCCAAACGATCTTCGTTTACTGATTGTTGTTACAAAAATAAATACCCGTTTGCCTTCTAGTGGATTATCTATTTCTTTTTTTGTCCAACGAGCATCCATTACTTCGTCTAACCACAGTCTTAATAGTGGTGGAATATCAAACCAAATTAATGGAAAATGAAATATAAAAGTATCGTATTTTGCTAGACGTTTCCGTTCTTTAAAAGCAGGAATATGAAAATTTGGATAAAATTCATATAAGTCCATAAAGTCGAACTGCTCTTTATCTTCGTACATTGAAATTAATTCTTGATTAGAATCTGGGAATTCAAAAAATGGATGAGCGAATATTACGAGTGTTTTTGCCAAGATAAACTCTGCTTTTCGTAAAGTTACAAATTTCAAAGAATTTATTTGTTTAAAATTTATTCAATAGTTTTAAAAAATGATTATTTATCGGTTTAAAATGTAAATGGCAACTTCTTTTTGAAGTTGCCATTTGACAAAATATAAAAATATAATTGAATTAGAAAGTATAGTATTTTACCCAATCTATTTCCATTTCAGTTGGTAACTGATTTGGATCTACTGCACCAACCCAACTTTCGCCTAATTGCATATCTAACAATAAATAGTGGTCGCCTTCGGCATACGGAAATTGATCAGGTTTATTAGTTTGGATTTTTGCATAAGAAAATGTTTGTTTTCCATTTACATAAAATACAACTTTATCTGCATATTTCTCAACGGCATAAGTATTAAAATCATTTGGGTTAATACTTGCTGTTCCGTAATTCTTAGGATTATCTTTTATGCCTAAATCAATAGTGTAAGTAGAGTGAACTGTCTGATACACAAAATTATCACTATTTAAACGCTCCATAATATCAATTTCTCCACCTTGAGGATATTTTCTACCTTGAGCTAATAACCAAAAGCTGGCCACGCACCTTTAGCAGCATTTAATTTTGCACGAATTTCAATCCTTCCTAGTCCAAAAGCCACTTTGTCTTTTGTATAAATACCACCTGTAAGGTATTCAGCTGGGTCTGAAGGGAGCATTGTATTTTTTATGCCTCTTAATACAAGTTTTCCGTCTCTAATTGCATATAATTCATCTAAATCACTCATGTGTTTTTGCCAATCGGCAGTTCCTCTTGGAATTTTAGACCATCTTGTATCATCTAATGAATTAAAGTTTTCTTCCCAAGCTAATGTTAAGTTAGGCTTTGGTGTTTGTCTCTGCCCACCTGGTTTAACACAGGCGTGAAATAGTAAAATACTAGTAATTAAAAAATTAAAATAAGATACTTTATAAAAAAATGTGTTATAGGTTATATGTTTAAATTTTTACAAAGATAAAGCCTTATAGACAAATTGTTTATGTTTAACAACTCTTTAACTATGTATAGAATGACAGTAATCATAAGTGAATAAATAAGATAATTTATTACTTAGAAATAATTCTCTTTCGGATTCTGCTCAAAGAAACAGGTGTTACACCAATATAAGAAGCAATATATTGTAAGGGAACTTTGTTTAATAAATCAGCATTATTTTCTACTAATTTTAAATAGCGTTCTTCTGGTGTGTCTAATAAGAAAGAGGATAGTTGGTTGTGAAGCATTAAAATATAATATTCACCAATTAATCTTCCTATATTTTCAAATTTTGAAGATGTATGGTACATCTTACGCATTTTATTATAATCAATAACAAATATTTCTCCGTCTTCAAGTGCTTGTATGGTTGTTTTGCTTGGAGCTTTCTCAAGTATTCCTTCAAAAGATGCCATTATCTGATTTTCAAAAACAAAATAGGCTGTTTTTTCTACATCTTCTTTTTCATAAAAGAATCTAAAACTTCCTTTGATGATAAAACCTAATTCTTCAGAAACAGTACCAGCCTTAATAAAAACATCTCCTTTTTTTATGGAACGAAAACTAGATATAGACATTAAGAATGCCCAATCTTTTATGGATAAATCAGGTAAACTATAAAATTTCCTTATTGCTCCCGAACGTTCAATTAAATTGCTTATGTCCATTTTACTAGATTTAAAATCCAAAATATTAAAAACAATTATTGAATACCCAATGTATCCAATAATTGTTCGGTAGCATTTTTTGTATCTACTTTTGAAATGATATTAGTTATAACGCCATCATTATTGATTACAAATGTAGTACGTAATATACCTTCATATTCTTTTCCGTACATTTTTTTTGTTCCCCAAACTTCATAAGCTTTTGCTATTAATTTGTCTGTATCTGGAATTAATTCAAATGGTAATTCGTATTTCTCTTTAAATTTAGAGTGAGAGATTTCATTATCTGGGCTAACACCAATAATTGTAAATCCTTTATTTGTTAAAGATTGATAATTATCTCTAAAGTTGCAAGCATTTGCAGTACAACCAGGCGTATCATCTTTTGGATAAAAGTACAAGATGGTGTTTTTTCCTTTAAAATCAACTCCTTTTATTTCTGGAGCTTTAATCCCTTCTGCTAACATAATATTATGTTTTATAGTTTGAATTATACTTTCGGAGCAGCTTCTAAAATTGCCTCACTTGCTAAGTTAGCATATTTTTTGAAATTCTCGTTGAATTTTATTGCTAATTCTTTTGCTTTGGCATCATAAGCTGCTTTATCTGTCCACGTATTTCTAGGGTTTAAGATTTCGCTTGGAACACCAGCACATGATGAAGGAATCCTTAAATTGAAAATAGGCAAAGTTTCAAATTCAACATTTTCTAGATGACCATTCAATGCTTCTGCAATAATAGCTCTAGTATATTTCAAGCTCATTCTTTGTCCAACGCCATAAACACCACCAGTCATACCTGTGTTGATTAACCAAACATTTGCTCCACTTTCTTTTAATCTTTTACCTAACATATCTGCGTATTCAGTTGGGTGTAATGGCAAGAATGCTGCACCAAAACAAGCTGAGAAAGTTGTTTGTGGCTCAGTAACACCAGCTTCAGTTCCTGCAACTTTTGAAGTATAACCTGAAATGAATAAATACATAGCTTGTTCTGGTGTTAATTTTGAAATTGGAGGTAATACACCAAATGCATCATAACTTAAAAAGAAAATATTTTTTGGAATACCACCAACAGATGGTTCCGCAATATTATTAATATGATGAATAGGATAAGAAACTCTAGTATTTTCAGTTATTGTAGTGTCTTCGTAATTTACACGATTAGTTTCTGGGTGGAAACAAATATTTTCTAAAATTGCACCAGGTTTGATTGCTCTAAATATATCTGGTTCTTTTTCTTCTGTTAAGTCAATACATTTTGCATAGCAACCACCTTCAAAGTTAAAAACACCTGTATCACTCCAGCCATGCTCGTCGTCTCCAATTAATTTTCTGTTTGGGTCAGCAGAAAGTGTTGTTTTTCCTGTTCCTGATAATCCAAAGAATAAAGCAGTATCACCTTCAGCACCAATGTTTGCAGAGCAGTGCATGCTTAATACATTTTTTTGATGAGGTAAAACATAATTTAAAACTGTAAAAATGCCTTTTTTAATTTCACCAGTATAACTTGATCCACCAATTAAAATTACTTTTTTTGTAAAGTTGATGATAGAGAAATTGTGTTGTCTTGTGTTGTCTATATTTTTATCTGCGTGGAAGCTAGGAATACACAAAATCGTCCATTCAGGTTGGAAGTTCTTTAATTCCTCTTGAGATGAACGGATAAACATATTATCTGCAAATAAAGAAGCCCAAGGCGTTTCTGTAATTACTCGAACGTTGGTTTTGTATTTTGGATCAGCACAAGCACTTACATCTCTGATATAAATCTTATCTAATGTGTTGATGTATTCTATGACTCTTTGTTGTAATTTATCAAAATCTTCTGGAGCAAAAGGCTGGTTGATATTATTCCAATCTACTGAATCTGCAGTGAGTTCATCTTTTACAGTAAACTTATCTTTAGGTGATCTTCCAGTAAATTCACCAGTATTTATACATAATGCACCTGTGTCATTTAAAGTTCCTAAATTAAACTCTAACGTTTTGTTGATTAAATCTTCTCTCGTTGCATTCCAAGTTTGATTTGGATTGGTTACACCAAGGTACTCTAAATTGTTTGTTTGTTTGTCACTGATAGTAGCATCCATTTTTAAAATAATTGATTTGTGCAAAAATAATCATTTTTTTATACATAAAAAAGTGAGTTCATTTAAAGTTAATATAAGAAGATATGATAAATATCATTAGTTTATTCTTACTATATTTTCTCTATATTAATGAGGTTATTATTATTAATTATTGAAATAATGTAACTTGCAAGTATGAATATAGGAATTGTTTGCTATCCAACCTACGGAGGAAGTGGTGTTGTAGCAACAGAATTAGGTAAAGCTTTGGCAAAACGTGGTCATAAAGTGCATTTTATTACTTATCGAGAGCCTGC
>JACJXS010000023.1 GCA_020636545.1 Chitinophagales bacterium | reverse complement strand
GTGAGCAATAAGAACGAAATATGACTAGAAAAGAATTTATCAAGATTTGCGGACTATTTGGAATAGGATTACCTTTTCAAGGTATGCTTTCATCTTGTAAAAAAGATGACGATATATCCAAACCTTTTTTGGGAAAAGTGCTCATTATTGGTGCAGGAGCTGGTGGTTTATCAGCGGGGTATTTTCTAAAACAGCAAGGAACTGATTTCGAAATTATTGAAGCTTCATCTGCTTATGGCGGTAGAATGAGAATAAACACAAGTTTTGCTGATTTCCCTATCCCTTTGGGGGCAGAATGGCTTGAAACAAGTACAAATATTTTTCAGGAAATAGTTAATGATTCTTCAGTCCAAGTAAATGTTCAGACAATTGCAGATAACTATGACAGAAAATTTATCAACTATTCTTGGTTCAATTTTTTTGAAAACTACATTGTACCTTCGGTTGCCAATAATATTTCCTTCAATACTATAGTACAATCGATTGATTATTCTAGTAATCAAATGGTAGTGAATACTAATAATGGGCAATTTACCGCAGACAAAGTAGTAGTTTCCATACCTCTTCAAATTCTGAAAGATGGAGATATTAGTTTTACACCAAGCCTGCCACAAAGTAAACTAGACGCCATCAACGAAACAGTTGTATGGGAAGGATTTAAAGCTTTTTTTGAGTTTAACACAAATTTCTATGGCGATAATGGATATGTATTTCCAATAACACCTCAAAGCAGCGGACAAAAAATTTATTACAATGCAGCTTTCGGACAAAATACCACCAAGAATATACTGGGATTGTTTGTAGTGGGAACACCTGCACAAGACTTTATTGCTCGTTCGGGAGATGATTTGAAAAATTTTATATTAAGTGAACTTGATAGTATATATGCTAATCAAGCCACGCCAAACTACATTCAGCACATTACTCAAAATTGGAACAATGAGCCGTTTATTAAAGGCGGATATTTGACTGACTATGAAGATTGGAGAAAGGTAAGAGAACTAGGGAATTCCGTAGCAGACAAACTATATTTTGCAGGTGGAGAATATACGGATGGTGAGGATTGGGTGTCTGTTCATACTGCTGCACAATCTGCCAAGAGAGTAATAGAAGAAATTAATAATTGAAATAACTGCTCACAACAATGTATATAAAAAATAGGCGAAACAGTAGTAAAATCAAGGTTTTTTGCTCGCATCAAAGTTCGTGATAAACCGAAAGTTTGGTGCTTCGAAATCGCCTACTTTTCATATACTAACCGTTGTGTGTAAGCTGAAAAAATTACTAGAATGAACAAAATATTTGACACTTATCGACCTGAAGGATTTCGGACTGTGAACGGATATTTATTCGTTGAAAATCCTGAAGAACTAATTGACTTCCTAAAGAACGCATTTTATGCAGAAGAAATAAATCGTTCGATAAACCCTGAAAATGGGGATATTGCCAATGTGATTCTTAAAGTAGGTGATTCGTGTCTTATGATAAGTCAGGCAAGAGAACAATTCCTAAATATGCGAGCAGCATTTTATCTGTTTGTGGATAATGTTGAAGAAATGCAC
>JACJXS010000022.1 GCA_020636545.1 Chitinophagales bacterium | reverse complement strand
ACTTAACTCAATATGTTTTGATATAACCAATGCCATAAAACAAATAAGCAAATGCAGTTTGATGGGTTCTTCTTTAAAATGAAAGATAGGTCTGGTTTGTAAATCGCTTTTAGAAACTCTAAATGCCTGCTCTATTTTGTACAATTCATGATACCGCTCCATTATGGTATTATTGCTTACTATTTGTTCTTCCAAATCGGTGTAATAGCCTTTAATTCCAAGAAGTTTTTTGGTTTTGGCAATGAGCTTTTGATTGAGTTCGAGTTTTAGTCCATCAGACTTTGTGAACTTTAGTTTTTTGCCTTTAGAAGGGTTATTGATAACGAATTTTGCTTTCTCTATCTGCTTTTCCATTTCATACTTATCCTTTCTGTATCGAAGTGAAGAATAGCTACAAATCAAATATCCCTTGTCTGTTTTAATTCTTATGCTTTTGCCATCTTCTCTAAGTATTTTCTTATCTATTTGGTCTATCAAATCAGCAGACACGTTGCTTAATCTCGCTCCAACAATGTAATGGATATTTTGCTCTCTAAGGGCTTCAATGTTTTCAGCACTAATCATTGCCGCATCAGCAACCACCGTAAACGCCTTGATTTGATTTTTATCAATAAAACTTTTTATTACAGGAACGATAGTGTGTCCCTCAAAAGTATTTCCAGAGAACAGTTCATATGCAATTGGAAATCCATCTTTATTGACCATCAAGGCAACCAATATTTGGGGTTGTTGCGACTTATTGTCTTTTGAAAAACCGTTTCTTCGCAATTCATCTTCTTGGAAAGTTTCAAAATACAATGTCGTAACATCATAGAAAAGCAAATCAAACTCAAAGGCATAATGAGTCTTTGCAAAATCAAGGGTAATTCGTTCTATTTTAGATTTTAAGGACAACCATTGAGAGGCATAATCATAATAGCTCTGTCTTCGATGTTTTATCCCAAAGTATTCTTCCAATAACTCGATTGAGCGTAGCTTAGATGCAGGTTCAAATATTCTCATAATCACTAGGTCTAACAGCAGGTTGCTCTTTATTTTGTCAAATCCAATTTTGATGATCAGTTTGCTGATGAGATCATATAGAAAACCATAATAAACACCTATAAACTCGGTCTTGTCAAGGTGCAAAATGTTACCACTCTGTTTTTGGTCGAAAAACGTGAGCTGTTTGGAAATCTTTTTGATGAAATCATAGCCAAGAGACATTAAATCTGAAAGTTCTTGTTCATCTCTTGCCGTTCCAATATGCCGCACAATAACCCGCTTTCGGTTTTCTATTTTATAAACCTGAACTGAGGTGGAGTTTTGAGCGTACTTTATCTGCCTAATTTTATACATTTTTACCTATTAGGTCAGCAAATTACAATTTTTTAAGAACTAAGTCGCTAATCCACAGTACTTTATGTTTTGCAAAAAACACGAGCGGACAAGTCAGGAGTGATGGTATTCAATTGTCGATGAGTGGAAAAGGAAATGCTGGAATTCGTGGTGGATATGCTGGAGATTTATTGATTGGAATAGAAGAAGTGCCACACCCTGATTTGAAACGTATGGAGAATAATGTTATTTATAATCTATATTTGAATATTGCTGATGTAGCTTTAGGAACACAAGTTGAAGTGCCAACAATTGACGGACAAGCAAGGATAAAAATTCCAAAAGGTACACAAAGTGGAAAATTATTTAGATTACAAGGCAAAGGTATTCCAAGTTTAAATGGTTATGGGAAAGGCGATCAAATAGTAGAGGTAAAAGTTTTTACACCTGTTGATTTATCCTCTGAAGAAACTGCATTGTTGGAAAAATTAAGAAATTCAAGAAACTTTAATCCTGAAGCTCAAAAAGAAAAAAATAAAGGTTTTTTTGATAAATTATTCAACTAAATATTTTTAGTTATCATTATTGGACGGTATCTTTTTTGAATGATACCGTCTTTTTAATTTAAGATATCTATACTTTAAATAATTGATGACAACACCAAAAAGTAATACAATACCTGCGATAATAAGTGTATATAATTGTATTTGAGAATAGGCTAAGCCTCCAACAATTCCACCTATAAAAAAGGAAGAAATAATAGCCATTCTAAGTCGAATAGATTTTAGTAATCTGATTTGTTGTGAAGATTCTTCCTGACTTGTCCATTTTAGGTCAGCAAATCAAATTTTGGTAATATTTTAGCTAATTCAGGGGTTAGTTTTGCCCTTATTCTCATTTCCTTTCCTGTTAACAGATTAATTATCCGTGCATCCGTTACTTTTTTACATTCGTGGATGAATTTCTTGATAGAAGAACCTGA
>JACJXS010000021.1 GCA_020636545.1 Chitinophagales bacterium | reverse complement strand
CAATAATATCATAAATGGTTCTTGATGTTGAATCTATTTTCGTGTTACTTTTAGCGAAATAAGTAACTTTAAATTTTATATCTTTCATCTCAATTGGGCAAGGATTATAAACTTTTACATTGTGCATTGCCATAGCACCAAAACCTTCTTTTCCCCAGGAAGTACTTTTGATTTCTAATGCCTTTTCTGGATGACGTTTACAATTTTTTTCTAGTTCTTCTTGTTTTTCCCTCGTAGCTCTTTCTTCTTCTTCTTTTTTCCTTCGTTTCTCTTCTAACGCTTTTTCCTTCTCAAGTTCTTTTTGAGTAACTCTTTTAACATTTATATCATAGGTTTGATCTTTATCATATAGTTTATATTTTGCTATAAACTTATTTTCTCCCATTTCTAACGGTAAACTTATTGAAAAATTATTATTTTCCCAGTTTACAAGTTTATCATTAATTTTAATTTCACGTTTACTCTTTGCATTACCGGAAATTGCAATACTATCAGAAACAGCAACACCTTCAAAATTATTAAATTTTACAAAATCTACTTCTTTTTCTGGTAATAAGTTCCCAATAATAACCATAATTAAAAAAAGAATTCCTGCTGTCCCAAATACAAACTTAGGTTGAACATTGGCAGGTCTTTCAATAATTAACCCATTTGAGTCTTTAAACTTATTTAAAGTAATATTTATAAAATCAATTAAAACCCAAATACCGAAACCTCCACATGTAAATAATTGAAGAATTCCATGAGAAATCTTACCCACATAAAAATTATGTGCTCCCAAAAAACCTAAAAGAAAACACAAAACAGCAGTTGCTGTCCATTCCTTAGTGCTTTTTAAATTTTTATTTTCTTCCATAATACTTATCTCCTTTATTATGTTTTTTTATATTTGCTTGATTCCTGATTCATAGAATTAAGCCCTGTATTTTGCCGTCTAACGTTAGAGCATACCCGACGTGCCGCTTCGGCATGTCACCGAGTCAAAGAGCTTTTGCCAATGCAAGTGCTGTGACTGAGTGAACTTCCATAACAACACGAAGGCACAACACTTGCTTGGAGTTCCAAGCCTTTCTCGGTGCAAGGAAGTGAGAACTTACAATTCAACTCACTTCCGCAGTGGGTATGCTTTGTTGTGCGACGTTTTATTTCCATTATTATTTCCTTTCGTTATAGCTAAGCTAATTATTTCATAAATGTTTAATTTCATTTTTACACTTCTTGCAATAATTATTTTCGGCTTAAGGTTATTTTCTAGTCCAAATGCATCGGATCAACTCAAGCCAACTTTCCATTCCATATTATCACTATGCCTATTGTTCAATCCAGAATTCCTTAACTTATCCAATGGCTTACTTTTTATGCCTGGCTACCAATAATGCTCATAACATTGCCTTTCTTTACTTTCTACTCCAAATGTTTCAGAACAAATCCCCTTCCATTCCTTATTCCCAGACACTTTGCCTATCGCTCAATTCGATATTACGTAAGCATTCGTTGCCTTAATTTTAAAACCGGCTACCAATAAGGTCCATAATTTTGCTTTTCGTTACTTTCTACTCCAGATGTACCAGTTCAAATCACCACTTTTTTAGCCTAATTCTATAACACTATGCCTAATCTCCAAAGTCTGTACATCTTTTAGGCTTTAGCTTACTTTCTACTCCTTTTGTAACAATTCAAAATTCAACAGAACAAATCTGTTTATCGAAATCATTAAGCCAGAAATGTCGCACAACGTTAGAGCATACCCGACGTGCCGCTTCGGCATGTCACCGAGCAATGGAGCTTCTGCCATTGCAAGTGCTGTGACTGAGTAGCTTCCAATCGTGCGAAGGCACAACACTTGCTTGGAGTTCTAAGCCTTTCTCGGTGCAAGGAAGCAAGCAACTTCAAAATCTGGCTTGCTTCCGCAGTGGGTATGCTCAGTTGTGCGATGTGCGTTAGTAAAGAATTTTTACTATTTGTAATATTATAATTTGTTAAATGAATTAAAGCTAATATTACTCTTTTAAACATTTTGCAGCCCACCTTATGTCAACTGATTCTCCACATTTACTTTTTGCAGTGTTTTCACAAGATTGTTGACAAGACATATCACAAGTATTTTTATCTTCTTTACCTAAAACTAGATTATTAGCAAATGATTCTCCCTCATCACATGCATAACTACAATAACAGGTTCTTTCATTCTGTTTTCTCATTGTTTCTTCTCTTGCTTGTTGTTCTGCTTCTTCTTTCCTCCTTTTAGCTATCGCTGAATATGTTGCATTTTGTCTTTCTGTTGCAGTTTCAATTCTTTGAACTTTATCTTTTATAAAAATAACGTTCTTTGAACCTTCATAACTACCATCCCAATTATTATAAAAATCAAAAATCCAAACTTCTTGTTCAGGTGTAACTATTTTATCTGATGGGATATTTCCATCTAAAACATTATTTACTTGTTTCGTTGTCATTCCACGTTCAATTTTATTAAAGTTCTTTTTGAGTTGCCATGAACTACATTGATTAAAAATTACAATCGCAATAAGGTATAAGAATAATAATTTCCTTTTCATTATGTTTCCTCTTTATCTACAGGTTTTATCGACTTTGATCATTTGTTTCGCTATTAATTCATCTTTTATTATTATAGCAAAATTGAATATGCTATAATCTGGAAGTTGAACATTTCCATTATCAGTTAATATTTGATAAACTGTCGAAGATTCAGTATCTTGAAAACCAGTCCAATTTGGATAAACATCGTATCTTTTTTTTATGTATGGAGAACGACAAGTATTTTCTTCCATCGTAGCACAATAAGAAATCCATAGATATAGATTTGAAGTTCCAATTTCATTATTTCCTTTGAAATTAAATTTTACTTCATCTCGCAGACCATAATCTAGCCAAAAGCCACATTTATTTACAATTTTTTCTAATTGAATAGAACTATTTGATCTACTATTATCTGGAGGAGTAAACTTTTTTGGAGGATGTTGGAATTTAGCTTTTGGCGGTGAAAAATTATTACTTTGTATATTATTAATAATTTTATAAGCTTTAGCCTGATCACCAGAATAATCATTTTCAAAAGCTTCTGCAATAATACCTTTATTTTGAGTATCTTCTATTCTGTTTGAAATTACTGCTAATCCTTTAACTCTATCACCACTATAATTGAAAGTCTTAAGTATTTTTATTGCTTGATCGCAAGTATAAGTTTCACTTGATAAGTTTCTAAGATATTTAATTTTATCACCATCATATGTATTTTTTAAACTTTTAAGCAAAACGGAAAATGTTCTATTTTCCATAGAATAGATTATATGACTAAATACAAAAAATAATATGTACAATTTGAAAATCTTATTGAGAAAATTCATAAAAACTCCTTTATTTTTAATGTGAAATTTAATTATTACTTATTAAAATTTGCCTTGTTTAACGTGTGAGGCTATAAAGGAATGTGATAAAAATCCGATAATAAAAGTATGAATACAAGAATAATAGAAGAAAATAGCCAAGGCATAAAGTTAGAAATATACATTCCCTATAGTAACTCAATGTTACAAAATGAAGAAACAATCCAAAGGGAGCTAAATAATGCTGGAAACATAGCTACGGAGAAATCGTTGAAACAATTCGACACAGACGGAAGTAGCCTAAAAATAGGTTCTGTAAAATATACAAGTAAAGGGCAAGTGGAATCTATATACCAAACACCGTATGGTGAAATAAGGATAAAAAGACACGTTTATCAAACGAAGGAAGGAGGATCAACCTATTGTCCTCTGGAAAGCAATGCGAGAATCATACACAGTACGACACCAAAATTTGCCAAAATTGTGGGTTCCAAATACGGCAGAATGGATGGTCCTGGTGTAGTTAAAGACCTAAAAGAACACGGCAGAGATATAACAAAGGGCTATATACAAAATCTAACGGAAATAGTATCAACGATAGCCTATGCAAAAGAGGGGAAATGGGAGTATGAAGTCCCAGAATATAAATCCGGTGTAAGTTGCATATCAATAGGAATGGATGGGAGTATGGTATTGGTATCCGGTGAAGGTTATAGAGAAGTGATGACAGGGACAATAGCCTTTTTTGACAAGGATTGCAATCGTTTATATACAAAATACATAGCAGCAACCCCTGAATACCAAAAAGAGACATTCAAGAGTAGGATGGAAAAAGAGATATCACAAGTAAAGTCTGTATACCCAAATGCTGTGTATGTTGGTTTGGCAGACGGAGGCAACGGTAACTGGGAATTTTTAAGTAAGCATACAGATATACAAACGATTGACTTTTATCATGTTACGGAATATTTATCTAACTTTTCGGATATTATTTTTGAAAATGAATTGGATAAAAAAAAGTGGTTAAAAGAAAAATGCCACCAATTAAAACATGAGGATGGTGCCGCTGATAGTATACTGTCCGAGTTGAAAAAGTTATCAAAAGGCAAGAAAGGTAAGACAATGCAAAATTTACAAAAGACCATTACATACTTTGAAAATCAAAAAGATAAAATGATATATTCTTATAATATCAAAAATAATTTACCAATAGGTTCCGGTATAACCGAAGCTGGTTGCAAGGTAATTGTAAAAGAAAGGTTTTGTCGTTCTGGCATGAGGTGGGGAAAACAAGGAATAGCTATTGTATTGAAATTAAGAACCATGCTCTACACAACTAATCAATGGGAGGAGTTTTGGCATAAAATTGATAGGTTGGGAGGTTCCTTAAATTGACCTTTAGATATAGCCTCACACTAGCTCAAGAAAGGTTTATAGATGTATGTTTATTAACATACTTATTCTTGGAATGGAATAGAAAGGAGCATTTGAAAATTGTATACTCACAAAAAGAAAAAGCAAAAATCAAAAAATCTCGAAGCAAAGGATTGATTATTCTT
>JACJXS010000020.1 GCA_020636545.1 Chitinophagales bacterium | reverse complement strand
AAAAAAACTTACTGATATTGAGGATGTTTTTTAAGTATCAAATTGTTTAATTTTCATTAAAACTTTATGGAGTCTCTAATGACTTATGATAATGAAAAGATAGATGAAGTTGTGCTCGCCTTGCTGTATTTGACTTCTTTTAGTGAAGACCAAAACATTCACAGATCATGGAAGGGGCATGACTGGAAGGCCTTAAATCGTTTACACGAAAAAGGATTTATAGGCGATCCTAAAAGAAAAACAAAATCGATAATGTTTTCTGATGAAGGTTTTCAAAAATCAAGAGAACTTTTTGAGAAACACTTCTCAATAAAATAAAGCAAAATAAAATAACCAGCAGATAAACTTGACCGCCTTTATTTTTGGAAAGATTTAGAAAATAAAAAAAATTAAAGTAAGAAATTCATATTGGCATAGTACCGTCTAACCAGCTTAGATTTTAGAAAAGTTTTTGGTTTATCCGATGACCTAGGATTCATAGGTGTATGGGGTAGGTATCTTTTTTCCGGTGATATCGATTTTAAACTTTTTTCTGGGGTAAGTTAGGAGTTGAGTATTGGCCGAACATACCCAACTCCCAATTGCTTCTTAATTAACTCTGACTTGCTCCATCTCTGCCAATAAGGCTTCCAGCTTCTCCTTCAAAGTCCTAGCATTCTGAACGTTGATATACATATCCAGCAGAAGTTTGGATTTAAGAATTGCGTAATCTCTGTATTGTGAGTTGCTTACATTACTCATAACAAGCCTTTTATCATCTAGGAACCACAATGATGAATCGGCCTCAGCTATGTATTCAGCAATCTCGTCAGCCTTGCAGACAGTATTTAATTTGGTTGTTTTACTTAGTGGAAGGTCTGTGTAGACAAAGCAGCTTATGTTAATCGTGAAATTGCCCTTGTTGAATTCTGGAAAGACAAAAAACAACTCTTCATTCTCATGGCTCACAAAAATTGCTTCTTTGTTGGAGGAATAGTTGCATCCTAATACTTTGCAGAAGTCATGGATTGCAGATTCGATTAGGTGGAAGATGTGTCTGTTTCTTTGGTTGGTGTCTAGCATAATTAACTCCTTGAATGTGATTGATTATCACAGTTCTTATGCCCGATAAATGGAGAAAAATAGGAGGAAATTCGTTATTTAGAGGTTAGGAATGAGCTTGCGCTTGCTGGAGTAATAGTTGCCGCCGCGAATTTTCGAAACCACGCACCTCCACCATTTTGTAGCGTCGGTCATATAATTTAGGCTTCTTTACAATGAAAAAAAGTCCGCTGTTAAACGGGGTCTAGTTGGTTCAATAATATTTTACTAATTATTACTTCATCAACAACATTTTCTTTGGTAAAGTAAAACTGCCAGCCTTAATCGTGTAAAAGTAAATTCCACTTGTTAAGTTACTCGCATCAAAGAGTATGAGTAAGTACCGGCTGATGTTTACTTTGGAAGAAATACTGACATTGAAAGAAAAAGAAGAGAAACTAAATGGAGGACTCTAAGGCAAAGAAAAAGAACAAACTTATTAACTAGTTTTTTATTTTAACAAAATAGAATGAGTAAAACTGTCTATTAAATAATTAATGACTTCGTCCATAACCTTTTGAAGACATGCAAAGAACAATAAGATTAACTGGGTTTCTTAAAATATTCATCCAATTTAAAATCTCACTAAATTTATTTTCATTACCAATTTTAAATACTAGATATGCATTTTTCTCAATGTAAGAACTTCCTTTAGGTACATAGGTCGGATGATCGTTTATTAAACGGCGATTCCAGTATTTTCCACCATTTGCTCCATCGCTAATTTTTGTGTGTGGTTGGTATGTGGGTGATTCCAGCCCTCTATCATTGGTGATATCATATTTTATTCTGATACTCCCAAAGGCATAGCCTTCTTTTTCGTTATAAAAACACAACCATGGTGCATCATTTTGTATTGGATTACTTTCCAGTTCTTTATACCTTTTTGAAAAAGGTAAGTCAATTATTTCTCCTCGGTTATTTTGATAAGCAATATTTGTAAATAAACTATCCATAGTCATTTCATCATTTCTGAGCAAGTCCAGATAGATATCACTTTCCATCTTCATTGAAGAAAAAAACTTAAAATATGGCAGTCCTTCATAAAACGAATAATTAGCAGTCAAGAGAATTTCAGGATGGTTTACGGCATAATCTTGTCTAGCAGTAGAAACTAAGTATGATCCACTATTTAATATATAATAATTAGGACTTTCCCAACCAGCTATTGTGCTATAATTTTCTAGTCCGTGCCTCTGAAAATTAGGTGCCCAGTGTATTCTATTCTCGGATCTAAATAATAATTTATCAAAACCCATTTTTATTTTTAATTCATTAAGCTGCCCTGAATTTTTATTTTTACCATCGCTACTATTTATCATTGACAAATCTGCGCTGTAAAATTTATTGTCAATGATCAAATTTAATCCTCCACCAATAACTTTAAGATTTGTGTTTACAATCGGTTTTAATTTTACTCTTTTAAGTAAATATTCTTTTCTTTCATCTGCTTGTATTGATATGGGGAAAATTACATTCAAGATAGAAATACCCTCATTCTCATAATCTTGTTGCTCAGCTATTTGACAAACTATTCTTTCACCACTCAAATGATCTTCAGCAATAATATTTAATTCGTCACTGCCTTTAATATTTGGATTAAGTTGTAATTGAATTTCAACATATTCTAAAGATCTTGCTATTCCGATTGGTTCTTGGATTACGACTCTTGCTAAAGTCAAATCATCTGCCGGTAATTCTATTGTTAATAATAGAAAAGATATTATTGATAAAAATGTCCGGCTAGTATTTATTCTGATATTCAAATTTTGCACATCCAGTTATAATTAATAATAATTCTCACCCATTATATTCAGCTTTCCAATATTCAACTTGATTATTATCCATAGCTTTATTTGCCAGATCAACTGCAATTGCTGCATTACGCCCATTATCTATGTTTGATATTGGCGTTTTGTTATTTTTCACACAATCAACAAAATCTATAAACATGGCTCTTGTCGTTTCAAGATCATCTATAGTATTATTCTCTACTGTAATCGGTATCGGTTCATTTCGAGCCCAGGCTTTCCGAGTTGCACTGCTTATTGCATCAATTTTTTGTAATTCATCATCGCTCAAAACACTTTTTACTTTTGATGGTTCTGAATAGTAATGAGCAATTTGTCCTTCTTCTTTCTCAATAACTATTGATCCTTCCGTGCCCATAATGACAATAGTGGTACTTTCGAAAGCATTGGTTGTAATAGCCTGGAACGAGGCTTTTGTGCCTCCAGGATATTCAAAAATTGTATTCACATTGTCGTAGGTTTCTCTTCCGTCTCTATAGTAATCAATTCCTCCCATTCCCATTATTTTTATAGGCAAAGAATCTAAAATCCAATTTACAATATTAATATGATGCGAACATAGTTCAGCCATTAGACCGCCGGAATACTCACGGTACATTCTCCAATTGAGTAAACGCTCCAATTTTTGATCCTCAGTTTTTCTACGCCAATCGGTATTCCTATTATAATTACAACGGATGTGTGTTATTTTTCCACATTTGCCATCCTGAACCATTTGATGAATTTTATTAAATAGCAGACTGCTTTGCCATTGATAACCAACCTGGAAAACCTTTTTAGAACTCTTCACTCTTTTTGAAAGAATTAATGCATCTTCAGTATTAAGTGTTAACGTTTTTTCACAAATTACATGTTTGTCAGCATTTATCGCATCAATGGCCATTTGATAGTGAAGATGTTGTGGTGTAGCAATAAGTACGGCATCGATATCTTTTTGTTCTAACATTTTGCGGTAATCAGAATAACCTTTCGCACCTATTTCTGCTTCATTTAAACCATTTTGTAAATGTGCAGGAATTATATCACAGCAGGCAACTACTTTAATTCCAGGAGTTTGTTTTAAAATGTAACACTCCCATTCCCCTCTATTTCCGGTTCCAATTACACCTATACGAATAGATTCTTCTGATGATTCAAGATTATTATTAATGCTTCCCATACTCATTGTAAACGGAATTGCCGCAGTAACCGCTGCGCCAAGTTGAATAAACTTTCTACGGTTAATATTACTTGACATATCTTTAACCTCCATAATTATTTAAGTCGCTATTCAACTGTTACTTCTAAAGGAAAAGAGATTCGTTTAGCCCAATATCTAATATCGCTTAATTTCTCCTGTTCATTTATTCTAAATACCAAGTATACGTTGTCTCAAATAAAACAACTGCCTTTAAAGCCAGAGGTCAAATGATCATAAAGCAATCTTCTATTTCAGTATTTTACACTAAATCTTAATAAAGATTTTTCTCATATAGAGCCAATAGCAAATGTACCACAATAATATCCATACCATTAAACTTGTAATCACATTAATTTGTATTATATCTAACCAATATAATAAACCAAAAGAAAAAGGTTTTACGATATTGTAAATCCACTTTGCTCCGCCTGATTCGGCAAAAAGATAAATGAATAAGGGATTCATACCTACGATTGCAAAAATCGTAGACCATCTTTGAAATTTCAATATGTCAATAATCCAATAAGAGAATGCCAATGAGAGCAAACACCATCCGCCGCTTACAATAACAAATGACGAAGTGCTTATACGTTTTATAATTGGAGTGATTGGGTTTAATCCGTAGCCAATCATTAGTCCAATTATTCCGGCAATAACTAGTATTTTAACTTTTTGATAAGGAGTTTTATTACTAAGCAAAAGTTTACCTGCTAAAACTCCCCAAATAACATGTGAAGTAGTTGGAATAGCATTAAACGAAACCCAATGATCAGCGGATAACTCGCCGGAGATTAACAAATCAAAATAAGCTCCGAAATTCTTATCCGGCGTAAAAGGCTGGTCAAAACCAGGAATTGAAAAAGTTCTATAAATGATTTCTGTAATGACCAATAGTAAAAGACTTATAGATAATTGCTTCCAAATTGAAAGATTAATTATTAGAAACGCTATTATGTAACCAACTGAAAGTTGAGCTAAAACGTTCTGGAAACGAAAAGTAATTTTCCCTGGACCAATACAATATAAAGCCCATCCAAAGAAAAGCATTAACAATGAGCGCTTAATTGCATGAATTAGCAATTCTCTTTCTGAATCACCGCGGCTTGATCTTTTAGTATATGAGAATGGCAGTGCTACACCAACAATGAACATAAAAAAGGGTTGAACTAAATCCCAAAATTTTAATCCATTCCATTCATGATGATGAAGCTGCGTGCTAATTGATTGAATTAAAGAGCCCTCAAAATATGGGTCAACTATGTGACCGAATAAACCGGTATATTCTGCGATGAGTAGGAACATTGTGAAGCCACGAAAAAAATCAAGTGATAACAATCTCACATTCGGCTCAAAGATATTTTCACTTTTGCTTTCTGATATCAAATGTAGTATTCCTATTGCAATATTTAATATTACTATCTAATTATACTTTTCCCTAAATAACAATTCTGCATTTTTTACAGTGTCACCATTTATTTCATCAATTGAACAAACATTTCTTTCATTTCTGCAAAGCCTTTGTAAACAACTTTTATTGACATATAAGTAAACGAAACTATTGAAAATAAAATTGTTACTAGCCAAAAATATTCCCATAAATTCATTAGACTCTCTCCTCTTCAATTTTAGGTTGAACCATATTTTGAATACCTGAACCAATCAACATTCCTAAAAACGAAACCACAAATCCACCCCAACCAATTTCTGATGCATAATCTTGAACCTCAGTTGGCCAAATCAAATATAACATCGGCAAAATTGCACCAAATGTAATTGCTAAATAAGCTCCAAGCGTTCTTGCTTTTTTCCAGTAAATTCCAAAAGCCACACAGATTAAAACGCCCGGGATGAAAAGCATGCCAGTCATATTAAGATAAAAATACAATAACCCTTCCATCTCGTGAAACAGTGACCACCAAATAATAAAAATCATTACGACAGCCATTGTTATTCTGCTGACCAATAATTGAGATTTTGAATCAAGTTCTTTTTTTGTAAGATAAGTTACTGCGCTTCCAATAATATCTTGTGAAACCACAGAACTCCAAGAAAGCAAATAGCTTGCATACGTGGACATTGAAGCAGCAAGTAATGCTGCGAAAATAATCCCCAGAAATCCAGAAGGCACCAATTTAACTAATAGCAATGGTAATGCTTCAAGCGAATTAATCTCAGTTCCCACAACAGCTATTGCCATTATTCCCCAAAGTATTGGCATAATTCCTCTTGATAAGAACATTAGTCCAGACCAGGTATAAATTTTCTGTCCGGTTTTCGAATCTTTAGAAGAAAATAATCTCATAGAAATAGCCTGCCAGCCAACAAGCAATGCGACCCATAACAGAGTTTGCCATACAAGAAAACCTATTCCAAATTGTCCTTCAAGTGCGGTTGGGAAAAAAGGATTCATCCCCTTTTCACCCATTTGCGTTGATACTGCTCCTACAATATTATCCCATCCAATATGAACCAAACCATATATTGTAATGAATATCATTCCAAAACTAAGCAGCACATATTGAACATAATTTGTTACAATAACAGAAACCATTCCGCCAATAACCGTGTAAATTAAAACTAGGGTTAGCATTATAATCATTGTCACAAGTAAATAATCTTTGGGAATGCCGGTAACAATATTTATAAAGTTTGCTTCAACTCCCGGGAAAACGCCAAAGTTTAGTATTCCTCCAATCGCCATAATTATTCCAATGTAAAATCTAACCCCTTTGCTAAATCTTCGCGAAAAAAATTCCGGGATGGTGCTAATTTTCATTTCTAACAGCGGTTTAATTATGAAACCCGTTTTACCTAAAAATATATAAGCTATAACCGGCGGGAAGGCAACTATCAAGGCAGCAAATCCAGCTTTAAATCCAAGCTCAGCATAATAAACATATGTTATCATTCCGATTTCGGTGCACATTAATGATAGTAAACCTAGATGAAAACCCATTGATCTACCTGCGACTAAAAAATTGTCAATGCCCTTAATATATTTTTTTACAATTGAGCCAGAAAGTATTATGAGAATAAGATAAGCGACTATAAGAATGATATCAATTGTAGTAAGGTTCATTAATTACTCCACTATAATTATAAATAGCTTTAAATGATTACCGAGTTATACAAAAATTAAATCCCCAAAATAATTTGGCTGATGAAAGTTTGGTTTCTCTGAATCAATATTATTCCAAACTCCGTAATGATTATATTTTGCTTCATCACCGCATTTATAAAAATTACCTATTGCATTATCTGAATTAAATTTTAATTCATAATATTTTTCAAAAAGTGATATTGGAATTCTGTAATATATTTCCCAAAAATTATTTCCGTATTCACCAATAATTGGTTTGCTAATTGTTGAGTTAATCCTAACTTTTTTAACATCTTCAATTGGTAAATGGATTCTGCTGCCTACCGCACCAAAGCCAATGTGCATTGTCCCGATGGGATTTACCTCAAAGTTAAAATACTTGTTTGTTTTGCAAGGGAATAAATTAACAAAAAACTCAACACAGCTATCTTTATGAACAGGATCATTTATTTCAGTATACTTTGCCGTTATTTCAACTTCATAAGATTTTAAATTAACAAACAGATTTCGGTCATTGTAACAAACTTTTGCTTCGACTCTTGGCTTGTAACTATTTTCACTCCAAAGGTAATTATCAATAGTTATAACCGGAATAACTTTCCAAAAATCAGAATTGGTAAATGAATCTTTTTCAGACTCAACTTTAAGAACATTATAACTTTTACTTTTCAATTAAATTTTATTTTTATTAGAATATTTTTTAACAATTTTTTCCATCTCGTCAGCCTGCTCTTCTATACTTGCCAATAATGCAAATTGATTTTTAGCTCTATTCAAATTATGTAAATCATATTCTACTTTATAATAAACATCACCAAGAATAAAATCCGTTAAAAATCTAATTGCTTGTTCAAATACAATAATTTTAGCACCCAACACTAAATTGTTAATTTCATCTGCAATTAAATAATCATTTAGCTCTAATAAATAAC
>JACJXS010000002.1 GCA_020636545.1 Chitinophagales bacterium | reverse complement strand
TTTAAAGATAAAATTTTAGAACCATTTTAATTCTGATAAATCGGAAGTAATCGGAAAATATTTTGTATCTTTAAGGCAAATAAAATGGAAAATAAATTCAAAGGAACAGACGAGAAATGGCTGAACACTTAACAGAAGTAAAAGCAAACGATTTATTACAGCATTTAAAAGATGCTATTGGTTATGAGCCTGTGTTAGCGGTTGTTTATTCTGATGGAAAAGATTATTCACATCTTAAAAAATCAGCTTATTGTATTGACCCTGAACACGAATGTAACCAGTGCGGTTCTACTTTAGTTACTGAACTTGAAAATAAAGACATATGTCACGATTGCGGATTTGTTTACACTTAAATAACCGCTAACGGTTTGGCTAAAATGTAGTAGCCGACCAACTGAACTTTAAATTAATAACCTGATGCCTCAAAGGCTATTCATTTTAGCTTTTGTTGTAGCATCGTAAAGCGAACGAAAATGACAGATAAACAGTTTCAAAAAGCAATTGATGAAGCGAGGGATTTGCTTATTAAATATCATCAAAAATTAAAAGTAGCAGAGGACGAATATGAACGAAGATATGGATGTCATCCAAGCGATGTTAATGATGACGAATGGATAGATGCGTTACACGTTGTTGGAATACCAATAACTGTTGAACAAGTAGAAAAATCTGTTGAATATAGGGATAGGTAGTGAGCGTATGTGCTACAACTATTATATAAACGCAACTTTAGCACCATGTTAAAAGACTTAAAATTAAATAAATATAATGCAGTATGGAAATGTGAAGGATATTTCATTAACAGGAATAATGAAATATTTAGCAAGCATGGAAATAAATTAAAAAGAACGGTAAAAGGCTATACGGTTGGTTATTTGTTAAATGGCAGATTTCGTTCTTTGAGGTGGATTAAAAATAATTGCAAAAAAATAGATATAATATGTCCGTTTTAAAAATAGGCGTAAAATTTAAGATAAAAGGAAGACCCTTTGTTTATGAAATTACAAATATAAGAAAAGAAAAAAAGCATGAAATATTGATTTGTAAGGCAACGGCACAGATAGGCAAAGGAAAAATAGAAGAAGAAAATCACAATTTTAAAATTGTAGAATATAGATTAATAGACATAGCGAGGTCTTTAGATATAACAAAAAATATAGAAATAAAATGAGCCAAATTGAATTATTTAATATAAAACATAAAGAATATAAAACTTGTAGAACTTGCATACATAGAGAAAGGTGGAGATGTGGCGGTTCTATTATTCAATACTGTGGGAAAAGAAAAAGTAATAGAACTTTTAATAATTTAAAGAAAATAAAAGTTACTGATATTGCTTGCGAACTTTATCAAGATAAACAATGAAACAAAAACAACTCTTTTTAAAAATATGGGAAACACGCCCCCATGTTTCAGAGATAAGCGGTAAGCCGTTATTACCGGTAGGACATTATCAATGGCATTGGCAGTTTGCTCATGTTTTAAATAAAGGAAGCTACCCACGATATAAATTCAAAGAGGAAAATATAATGCTCATGTTACCAAGCGAACATGAAAAGCAAGAACAATTTAAAAAATTTCAAGACAGGAAATTAGAATTAAAATCAAAGTATTATGAAACAAGCTGTTAAAATGAAAATAGAAGATATAATTTACGACACTACAAGAGAGGTTTTGAATGTAGATGACAAGTTGAGAATTGCAACTGTTTTTTTATTTTGCCAAATGTTAGGAAGCAAAATGTTAAGTCAATTACTATACACTAAAAATCATATTGATTTTATAGAAAAATTAAATATTGATTTTGCCGATTACGAAGTTGATTTCACAATTAATTTTGCCAATCCAAACATAAAAAACGCTTTTTTTAATACACTTGAAAAGGTAAAAGAGAAATGGGATGCTGACGGATTTTTAAAAGCAATATCGGAAGGAGATGAGTTTGCCCTCGTTATTTGTGAGATTGAAAACTATGATTTTAGCTTAAAGAATTTTAAAAAGACGGCAAAGAAAGTCGCCACTCAACTAACGCTATTTAATTAAAATTATGAAAAAATACAAACTAATAACAACTTATAAAAATGTTTTAGGAACAGAAACAAGTGTATTTTATTTTAGATATAAAATTTGTGCTAAAATATACGGAAAAATAAACAAATTTTTATTCTTTTCGGATTATTATATAATTGATTTAACCATATAAATTTAAGAAACTAAAATTGATAAATATGTTAGAATTGCTAAAAGAACAGCTACAAGACTACATGAGGCAAATGGAAGAAAATAAAGATGAGTGTATCCAATTAATGAAAGAAGGTAAGGAATGGCAAGAAACAGCTAAGAAAGGTGCTGGATTGAAAATGATGATTGAAGCTACACTACTTGAAATTAAGCGATACACAGCATAACGAAATATTTCTGATAAATCGGAAATAATCGGAAAAAAGTATTATCTTTGATGAGTAATAATTCCATATTACGTTAGTTTAGTTTGGTTTAAAGACCTGCCAAATATCTTTATAATGTCGGCAGGTCTTTATTTCGGATTATGATGTAATTGGTAACATATCTATATTTATAATAGATGTTCTTGGTTCAAATCCAAGTAATCCGGCAAAGAGAAAAAGTATGTTTAAGTCTTTAAAAAACTATTTCAGCAAAGAAGCAAAAGGAATAAAAGCTGTTTGCGTGAATAATCTTTTTAAACCAAAAGAAATACCAAACAATTTATGGCTTGAATTAAACAAAGAATATACAATAACTGATGCGTATATTAATCACAACAATGAACTGGTTGCAGTTATTGATGAAATAGATTTAGAAAATGCCAATATAACAAAACACGGCTTTAAATATCGTGGATACAACTCTATGCGATTTAGAATAAATTCAGATGATTTTGAGAAATTTATTCAAATGATAACCACACCTACCAAAATATCAAACAAAACCTTAAAGGAACTTCAAATAGAATTAGACCGAGCTGTTAAGATTGAAGATTACGAAGAAGCTGTAAGATTAAGAGATGAAATAAACAAAATAAACTAAATATATGAAATACTTATTTATTTTAAGAGGATTGCCAGGAAGTGGGAAATCTACACTTGTTAAAAAAATACAGGAATTATATACCGATGTTTTAAAAATCAGTAAAGATGATTTAAGAACAATAAATGGCGTTTACACTTTTGATAAAAAAAACGAAAAAGATGTAAACGAAAAATATATCCAATTGCAAAAAGAAGCAATTGATAAAGAATGTAAAATTGTAATAGATGATAATTTAAACATATCTCAAAAAAATAAGTTTGAAATATTTAAGGATTATTTATTAATTGCTGTAAATTTTAATCCTTCAATAATAGATTACCATGTTCATAAAAATACAAAGGGAATAGGTTTTGACGTCATAAAGCAATTAAAAAAGAACTATGAAACAACTTGTAATTATGCACAAATAAACTTATTCATTGATTGCGAAAATATAGAAAATTCATTATTGAGTTGTTTAGACGAAATAGACGAAATTTTAAAAACAGGAAAAGCAACAAATAAAGAAATTAAAGATAGGTTAGATGTAATTTATGAAATGGTAACAAAAGGTGCTTCAAAGAATTTTATTGTGCGTTATTGTTCGCAAAATTTTAAAATTGGTAAACGTCAAACAGAAAAATATTTATTACGAGTGAATGAAATGATAAATGAATTTTATGACGAGTCATATAAAAAAACATTAGCGAATAAACACGTTGCACAGCTTGAAGATTTATATGTTAAAAACTACACAATAGAAGATTTTAGAGAATGTAGAAATATTATTGAAAGCAAAAATAAAATGTTAGGATTAAACGCACCTGACAGAATTGACACAACAATAACAGAAAAAACACCAATATTCCCCGATAACGGATTAGCGGAATAAAAAAAAGGTAGAGTTTAAAAATCCTTTAATTAATCAAACTCCACCTTTAAATTTTAAAAGTAACAGCAAATATAAACAAATATTTAAGGTTGCAGAATTATAATTACACACCCGTAACAAATACTTACAAGATTAACAACCATTTTAAGGCTTGTAGGGAAGAACCTTTAGTGATAATTCAAGGTTCTCAAGGAGCTTCAAAAACAGTATCAATTTTAATGCTTATTGTTTCGTGGTTTAGAGATAATCCACATTTGGAAATTACCATTTGTTCAAGCGAACGGACAAAATTAATGGATACTGCTTTTCAAGATTTTAAAAAAATATGTATTGATTGGAATATTCAGAATGAATTAAAATGGAACGGACAAATAAGTAAGATAACTCACAATAATAGCAATATCGGATTTATTGAATTTATAGGACTTGACAAAGCGGACATAGGTAAAGGTCGTAGGCGTGATTTAATTTACATAAATGAGTGCAATAAAATCACACATCAAAAATATTTTGACATTACCCAAAGAGCTAAAAAGGTTGTAGTAGATTTCAACCCCGATAGAAAATTTTACATTCATGACCTACAAAACTCAAAGAATTTTATAAAATTAGATTATACCGGAAACGAAAAACTAAGCCACCAAGAAATAAGAAACATTTTAGAATATAAAAGAAAAGGATATTTGTTAGATGATAATGATGATTACATTTTACAAAACGGAAGTCCGGTAATTTTAAATGAATTTTATGCTAACAAGTGGCGTGTATATGGTTTGGGCGAAATCGGGGGCGTTGAGGGTAGAATTTATCAATGGAAATCTTGCACTTTAAAAGAATATTTAGAATTTGATGCAACTGAAATAATTGGAGTAGATTGGGGAAAAGTTGACCCATTTGCTGTTATTGGCGTAAAATACAAAGACGGCATTTTACGAGTTCATGAATATAATTATCACTCCGAAAATCATTGGTTGCAAAATCAAAGCGAAATAAGCGACACCCAAAAAGACTATGATTTGCGATTAATACCTCACATATTCAACAAAATAGGTATTAAAAAGAACAGATTAATTATTTGTGATAACAATTACAAAAGTAAAATAAATGCACTCCGGGCATCGGGGTGGGTGTATGCAACAAAAACATCTAAGATTTTAAAAATAATAGAGCGAATATCAAAAGTACAGGAACTTGATATTTACTACACCGAAAATTCTAAGAACATAGAAAATGAACAATATGAAAGTTGCTGGAAAAAAGATAGAGCTGGTATTTCATTAGAAGAAAGAGAAGATGCCAATAATCACACATTAGATGCTATTGAATATGTGGTTGAAGATTTAATAAGAAAAAGAATTATAAAAATATGAAAGAAATAAGATGTAAAATGCCATTTATGGGAAAAGTTTGTAATGGATTGCTTTTAAAATGCAACGGAAATATTGATATAGAAGTTTCTTGCAAAAAATGCAAAAGCATTGTAGCTGTAAAAGGAAATAATCAGATTTTGGTTAAAAGTAAGAAATAAAAATAGGCGACTTTTTTACCGACTTTTGAGGACGCAATTTGCGACATCAAAAGTTTTGCCCAGCTTGTCCGCAAACTAATTGTGAAGAAAAAACTTACCATATAAAATATAGTTATTTTTCGGTAAAATCGGAAAAAATCGGAAAGTTTATTATATTTGCATAATTCAGAGCATTCAAAATGCCATAAAATTACTATATGGCATTTTGGGATTTTATACCTAATCTTTTTAATTCAAACATCAGCGGATATTCCGGCTTGTCCTACAAGTCAAGATATATCTGCAATACCAACATATTGCAATATAATCCTTATGAATGGTATTTGAAAAACCCCATTGTAAACTATGCTGTGAACGAAAGAGCAAAAGCAATTTCAAATTTCAAGTTTTACATTGAAGAAAAAGACGGCACAAGAGATTACGAACACCCAATAATTAAAAAACTAAACACTCCAAACCCATTACTTAGCGGTAATGAGTTATTGGAAAGTATAATAATAAACATGTCAATTTTCGGAGTTGGCAATATTTATGTAAACAAATTCGCATACTTAGAAAAAGCAGATATTCTTTCTTTGAGAAGTGATAGAGTTTATTATGAAAGAAATAAAAACAAGGATTATACATTTGAATTATTGAAAGGCAATAAAGAAAATGCTAAGCCTTACTATATTTTCAATAGTCAAAAAGTTGAATTAAATAATGATTTATTATTGCCTATTTATGATAATGGATTAGTTGAAAATCCCTATGAGGTTAATAGTAAATTAATTAGTTTACGATATATCGTTTCAAATATTCAAACTCTTTTAGAAAGCAAGAATACTGTTTTATCAAACCCGGGCGGAATTGGTTATTTAACAAAATCCAAAGAAACGGATTTAATTTCCACACCATTAGAAAATTCGCAAGATGAATTAAAGCAACAACATGATTACGGTACTCGCACAAATCAAAAAGCCATAAGAAAAATAGATGAGCCTTTGAAGTTTGAACGCACATCGCCAAAGATTGATGAATTTAAGTTTAACGACAATTTCAAAAATGATGCACTTGTAATATTCGGAGCTTTCGGACTACCTAAAGAATTATTTACGGCATTAATTGAGGGTAGTACTTTTGAAAATCAAAACGAAGCATTCAAAAGGTTCTTGCAAATTGAAGGACAAAATTTAATAGATAAATTTTGCAAGCCAATTTCAGAAGTATATGGAATTGAAATAAAAGCAAGTTGCGACCACTTGCCTGTGTTTCAAGAAAACGAAAAAGAACGTGCCGAATGCGACAAAATAAAATCCGACACATTAAAAACAGATAAAGAGGTCTATGATGATTGGCTTATCCGTGGTTTGATAAACGAAAAAACATATAAAGAAAAATTTATGCTATGAGTGAGATAGAGAAGTTGCGGAATATATTGACAAATCCTAAGACTGATAAAAGTTTAAAGGAAAGCATAAAAAAAAGATTGGAAGTTTTGAAAAACAAAAAAATAGTAGAGAAATGAAATACACAATGAAAGGTATTGTAGATAAGTCTTTTGAAACAAAAATGGACTTAACAAGACATATAAAGAAAAATATTGAAGGAATATATGCCATTAAAAAAAGTATTTACAAGAAAGGTGCAACCGTTGATTTAGGGAATGATTATTTTAATTTCCTATATGAGCCCAAAATAAATGCAAAAAGTAGTCTTATTAGAATTAAGACAATTATAAACTCTACGAATGTAATTGACAGCCACGTAGATTTACATGATTTTGGCACTTGGAATAAAACAGTTAAGGATAATCCTTTTTCTGCACATCTAAAAACGCATAAATCAGAATTTGAAAGTTTAATATCTAATAAAGCGAAATCATACAATGAAGTAATGAATTTTAAGGATTTAGGATTAAACATTGATAGAGATTTTACAGCCAACATAAATGATTTAATATTAGACGAAAAAAGACAACCATTTATGTTTGGCAAATATATGAACGGGGAAGTAACTCAACATTCAGTAGGTATGCTCTATGTCGGGTTAGAATTAGCATATTATGATGAAGAAAGCGAAAAAAACATGGATTTTTTTGAAAAAGTGAAATCTAAATCTATCAATCCCGAAATAGCAGATGAATATGGATATGTATGGCTTGTTTCAGAAGCGAAAAAGAGGGAAGGAAGTGCGGTTGTATTTGGGAGCAATGGCATAACCCCAACATTATTAATAGAAGATTATGAGCCGTCAAAAGACACTCAATCTAAAGGAAGCCGTCAAATTGACACTTCTAATAAAGCTCATAGTGAGCGTGAATTAATCAATTTTTATAAAACAATTTTAAATTAAAAAAAAAAAATGAACGAAGAATTAGAAACCTTGCAAAAGGAATTAAAAGAAAAGTTAGACGGCATTGAAAAACAAAGCCAAGATAACGCAGAAGATGTAACAGCTGTAAAGTTGGCATTACAGAAATCAGCTACTAAAGAAGATTTGGAAGCTATTAAAAACACGATTGAAGATTTGGCAAAATCAATTGAAAAATCAGAAACATTTGATGAAAGCATTTTATCTCAAATCAATACTCAAATTAAAGAAAAATTTAATGATATTGAGGCTATTAGAAAAGCAGGTAGCGGAGTAGTTACTATAAAAGCAGTTGGAACTATAACTACTGGTAGCGGTACTTATCCAGTAGCACCACCAGCAGTATCGGGAACTCAACAAGCTCCATTAACTCCTATTAATTTAAGAAGTATGGATATAGTTAGTTTGACAAATAATGTAAATACTACATTATCAGCTTATCCATATACCGAATCTGTGCCAAAAGACGGAGATTATTCGTTTTTAGAAGAAGGGGGTACTAAGCCACAAATTGATTTTAAATGGGAAACGAGATATGCAACACCATTTAAAGTTGCAGCGTGGGAAAGACTAACAGAAGAATCAGTTCAAGACGTTGTTAATTTACAGAGTATTGCACAAGATTATTTACTTAAAAAACATAATCTTAAAAAAGCTAAAGGAATTTTAAACGGAGATGGCGTTTTGCCAAACCCTAAAGGAGCTACTAAATATGGTAGAAATTTCGTTGCCGGAGATATGGCTAATGCTATAGATGCTCCAAATTTTATAGACGTAGTTAATGCTTGTGTTACCGACATTGCAACAACCCACAACTATACTGATGAAATGCCATATATGGCTAATTTATCTATGATTAATCCTATTGACTTTTTTGTGCAATTCCAAAGTGCGAAAACACAAGACGGAGTTCCATTATATCCGACTGCTCAAACTTTAGGAGTAGTTCAAATAGGAGGATTAACGATTGTTCCTGAGGAAGCTATAGAATCAGGTAAGATATTAGTTTGTGATATGTCTAAATATAACACCACAAATTACATGGAATATACAGTTAAAATTGGTTGGGTTAATGATGATTTCATTAAAAATCAATTTGTAATATTAGGCGAAAGTCGTTTCCATGCTTTTGTTAAAAAATTAGATGAGCAAGCTTTTATTTATGATGATATTGAAGTTATCAAAACTGCAATCACAAAACCAGTAGCATAATGGCAAAGAAAAAAGAAGAAGAAGTTATAGAAAAGTATGCCGGAACAAAAGAATATAAAATCATTTCAAATGGATTGTATATTAAAAAAGGTTCTATGAAAAAGCTTACTTATGAAATGGCTTTAATATTCAAAAGTAAAGAATTAATCTAATGTATTTAACCACCGAAATATTTAAAGGCGAGTTATTAATTGCTTCCCCTAATAATAATTGTGAAGAAAATGAGCAATTAAAATGGTTTATTGAAAACTATGAACCAAAAATATTGCAATGTCTTTTAGGTCAAATCTATTACGACTTGAAAGACCACACAATTGTTGCAGGAGATAATTATGACTTGCTTTTAACCGGTGGGGAATATACTGTAAATGGAGAAAAGTACACATTTAAAGGATTGAAATATATCTTAGCTTGTTTCATATATTTTTATTACCAACGCGAAAACAGCATCATTACTTCACAATTTGGGGGCAATGTGCCTCAATTTGAAAAAGCAGATGCAGTTTCACTTAACGGTAAAATAAAAAGAAATTGGAACAACGCACAAAGATTGTTAAATCCTAAATGTAATTGCACTTTAAATACTTGTGATGTTACCCTTTGGGAATTTCTATCACACAAAGAATTTGATTGCAATAAGTACACACCTAAATTTTATGAGGGAGGGTACTTATGTTAATTGTTGAAAAAATAGGGTACATCGTTAATTCAATTAGACCAAAAGGAACAGTTACTTTTACGAATAGCACACCCGATATAACATTACCATGTGATTATGTTTTAAATTGTGGTTGCAATAAAGTTGAAGAAAGCGGAACTTTTGATTTTACAGAATTAACACCCTATTACTATTTTGGAAATGTTTATGAAGTCAAAAGAATTTTAGACAACAAAAACAACAATCAAAAGAGAAAATACCCTTGTGTAATTTTAGAACAACCATTTACAACTAAGGTTATTTCAAATCAAGAAGAAAACCCAGAGTTGACATTATTTATTATTAATTATTCAGATGTAAACGCCACTTATGTAGAACGTTACAAGTCAAATTTCAAAGAATTGCTTTATCCGTTATGGAACAAAATACATAAAGCAATAAAGAAAAGTGATTTAGTTAGCGGTTATGAGTTAGTGCATATTAAAGAACACCCGAATTTTTATGTCAATAAAGTAATATCGGACAATTGGGATTTATTAGAAATTAAAATTAAAATATTATTTAATCATTGTGAAAAGGATTTTTGCGAAAACCTTATTTACAATTAAAACTTTAAAAAAAATGGCAGAAGTATATCAAGACCTATGTACAGTAGGCAATTTAAACGACATCTACGCAGGAAAATGCGTGTTTGATGCAAAAATGGTAACGGGATTTTTTGTAACGCAAAATCCAAATCTAAAACTGAATTTAGCAGAATTAGACCAAACAACTATTAAAAACTTGCTAAAAAACCGTTCACTTTATCTCTTAAAAGGGTTTAAAGGAGCGGAAGGAGAAGTTTCGGGAATCCAAACAGGAGCAACGGGCTACGGCAACAACGTGATAGTTTCACGTGGAGGAAATGCAAACATAGTATATGATTATCCATATACGCTATGTACTTTCCGACAATTGCAAGATTGGCATAACGTACAAGTGTATGTATTTCCAATTGATGATGCATGGCGTGTTGGCGGTCGCATTGTTAAAGAAGGAAATGATTATTTTTTACGCCCAATAAAATCAACATTTGGGGTATTAGAATATCTACCTTTTAAATTCAATGAAACCGATGTAGTTGTTAATCCTGTAACGTGGTTAGCCGACAAAATCAAAATAAATCATTTTCAAGAATTACAATTTGATTTAGAAGATGTTGACGGAGTAATACCTGTTGAAATTGCAACAAGCAATATAACATCTACTGGAGTTACATTAACAGTAACGGCAGGGTGCAATGGAACGCCTGTAACCGGAATTGCAAATAGCATTCAGATTTTAGACAGTTCGGGCGATGTTGTAGGCGGAACTACCATTACAGAAAGCACCACATTAGGCACGTACACCGTTACAGGCTTAACAACTGGAGAAGATTACTCGGTTAATTTATCAAGTGATGTAATAGAAGATGCTTTAGGCACTCTTTACGGTGCTTTAGAAACAGGCTTAGCATTTACAACAGCGTAATTATGAATAAGCAAGCATTTAAAGTTCAGTATTTTGCGAATTTGGCACATGAAAAAGGTCGTATAAATGGCGTGCCTTTTCAGAATGAATTTGCAGATGAAGCCGAAAAAGCATGGAAAGCGTATAGCTCTAATTTGAAATCCAAAGAAAAGGAAGAAAAAAAAGAGCTAAAACCTAAGAAAAAAGCGAAAAGTGAATAACTTAGAGAATGTTATTAAACAGTTAAAGGAGCTTCCAAAAGTGGTAAGCTCCTTAGCTGTTAATGTTCTAACAGATGATGAAATTTCAATTTATCAAAATAGGTTAGAACAAGGTAAATATGCGGACGGCAAAGATTTTCCCGATTATGCACCTTTGACCGTTCAGCTTAAAAGGTTGAATGGTGGGTTTATTTCTCAAAGTGGTAAAATAGCTTTAAAAGATACGGGCGAATTTTACGATAGTATGAAATTGAGAAAAGAAAAGGATTTTGCCGAAATAACCAGCGACAATGAAAAAGCAGGTAAATTGGTAGAAGCATACGGAGATGAAATATTTGATGTAAATGATGAAGAAGCTACCGAAATGGCAGAACAAAAAGAGGTAGAAATAGCCAAAGAAATAGAAAAGTTTTTATTTCAATGAAGATAAAAAAGTCATGCAATTGCAGAAGTGAAGAATTGACAGAGCAAGGATTGAAAGATTTAATATTTTTTGCCATACAACAGGCAAATAAAAACAAAAAAGAAAGATGCTTAGTTATTGACAATGGACAATTAGTTGACATTCAAAAAGAAATAGCAGAAGCATATAATTATAAAATAGTGGCTTATGTGCCACCCGAAAGCAAAATAAATGATATTAAATTATTACAAAGACTGTTATGAAATACCTGTTTTTAACTTTTTTGAAAGTGAAAATGACATATCATTTATACTCAAAGAACATCAAAAACTAAACGAAAAAGAGCGTTTGTTTTTGACGGAAGAAAGAGCCAAAATACAGGAATGGTTTACAAAAGAAGTAGATAGTAACGCTTACAATGATTTTATTGTTAAAATGTCTGCCATATTAAAATTAAAATATAAGTATGTAGCTATTGAAAAATTACATGATAGTTTAAAAGGATTTGATTTAGATGTAAGGTGTGATGAGATTTTGAATGAAGAAAATTTAAAGACATTAAAAGAATTATGTCAAGAATTAGGCATGCCATTTCGCATACTTTTAAAAGATATGCAAGATACTTTATTAAGGTTTAAAAATGCTTATCAATCTAAAATAGAATATAAGTTGCGTGAAATTGAAATGCAAAAATCAAACGAAAAAGGAGATTACATGGACGGTGTTATTTCTTTGAGTAAGGATATAGGATTTAGATTAAACCCTAAAGAGGTAACATTGTATGAATTTGCTAAAATGATAAACAGTTTAAAGAAAAATGGCAGGGGAAATAAAACTAAAATTTAGTGATGACAGTTTAAAATCTATTGAACAAATCAACAGAGGTTTAGGCGAAGTATTTAATTCGGTAAAAGAATTGAATAAAACCTCAATCAATATCAACAAAGGCGTTAAAGAAAATGCCAAAGATTTACGAAAACTAAGTGAAGATGAAAAGGTTTTATTAACTGTTCAAAAAGAGCGAGATAAAACAATTCAGAATTTAGCGAAGCAAGAAGCTAAATTAGCTGTTGCCCAAAGCGAACAGGGCAAAGAACTAATTAAGTTAAGAACGGAAACAAACCAAGCAAACAAAGCATCAAGAGAGCAAGCAAAAGAGCAGTTGGGACTGGTTAGTGCTTTTGATAAGTTGAGAAAAAAACTAAAAGAAGCAGAAGATGAATATAGAGATTTAGCGAGTGTTCAAGGATTGAGTTCTGAACAAACACAAATAGCACAAAAAAGGGTGCAGGAATTAAGAAAGTCTATTGATGATATAAATCAACCAATAGGTAGATTTAATGACAATGTAGGTAATTACGCAAGTGCAGTACCCGGCTTTGATTTGTTAGATAATAAACTTCAAGCAATAGGTGTTTCTTTAAAAGATATATCAGATAATGGAGTTGGAACGCAAAAAGCATTTGCATCTATAAAATCGGGAATAATATCTACCACAAGAGCAACTTTAGCTTTTATTGCCACTCCAATAGGAGCAACTTTAGCAACTTTAGCAACAATAACAGTAGCGACTAAGGCGTTTTTTGATTTTAATTTAGAAGTAGCAAAGACAAATAGAGAAGTAGAAGCGTTAGCAAATACAACAGGAAAAGCTACAGATAAATTAAGACAACAAGCTACAGCGGTAAGTAAAGCATTTGACAAAGATTTTAAAGATTCTGTAAAAGAACTTTCATCTTTACAAAAGGATTTTAAAATAGGTAGTGAAGAAGCGTTTAACGTCTATGTTGATGGATTAATAAGAGGTGGCGAATACAATGAGGAGTTTGGGGATAGCATTAGAGAATATGGTAATTTATTTAATGATGCTGGATTTTCTGCACAAGAATTTATTAATTTATTAAATGCTGGAATAGACTTAGATATTTATAATGATAAATTACCCGATGCTATAAAAGAAGCACAATTATCATTAAAAGAACAAACGAAAGCAACAAAAGATGCTTTAGTAAATGCTTTTGGAGAAAGTTTTTCAGATGACATCTTAAAAAGAATAAAAACAGGGGAAACATCAATAAAAGATGCTTTACAAGAAATAGCAGAACAATCTGAAAAAACACAATTAAACTTACAACAGCAAGCACAGTTAACGGCAGATGTTTTCAAAGGAGCTGGAGAAGATGCAGGAGGTGCATTGGCTATATTTGAAGCCATTAACAGAAGCGTTGAAATTCAAACAGAAAAGTTGACACCGCTCCAAGATGGTATAAAAAAGTACACAGAATTAACAAACGAGTTAGAAGAAGCTAAAACAAGAGCATTTAAAAGTGATGATGTAGTAGCTTTTACACAAGATTTAAAAAACTCATGGACGGAATTTAAAATAGTATTTTTAAATGCTTTTTCAAGTGTAGGAGAAGCATTAAATAGTTTTGACTTAGCTACCAAAAGAATAGGAAATCAAAATAGAGTTACATATCCATTAATACCAAAATTGGCAAAGTCAGCTTTTGAAGATTTAAAAAATATTTTAAAAGATGCAGGGAAAATGGCTTTGGAATATGGCAATGTTATATTTTTAGGTTTGACAGGGCAATTTAAAAAAGCTAAAGATGCTTATTCTCAAATAGGAGATTTTGAAATAGAAGCAACCGCAACAAAACAGACATTAAAAGAAATTGAAAATTATAGACGTGGAGCTAAATTGAAATTTGATAAAGAAATAGAAGAAAGAAAAGAGGCATTAATTGCACAAGCTAATTTAGAAAAACAACTTGCAGAAGACACCACAAAAGACAAAGACACCACAAAAGACAAAGACACCACAAAAGAAAAAGAAATCAACAAAACACTACTTGAACGCATAGCTATTTTACAACAAGAAAAACAAAAACTTGAAGAAAATATAGAGCAAATAAACAAGTTTCTTGCAAGCGGAAAAGCTACTACCGAAAACCAACAAGCATTAAATAATGAATTAAATTTTTATCAAGATAAATTAAACGATGTCAACGGTACTTTAGAAAGTTTTGGAGTAACTTATGAAAAAGTGGTTGATTGGCAAAAACAACTTACTAAAGAAATTCAAGGCGTAACTGATGAATATACAGAGATTGAAGATGCATTAGTAAAAGCCTATAAAAATGGCGAAATATCGGCTAAAGAATTTTTTAAAAGGCAGTAGATGAAAATTCGGCAGGACTTGATGCGGATATTTTAAATACTAACCATTACTAATTTAGAAAAATTATTAAGTACAGAAATAGCAAGTGCAAATGAAAGAGAAGAAATAGAACGAAAACTATACGAAGCAAAAAAAGCGTTACGAGATAAAGAACTTAAAGATGTTAAAGATTTAGCCAAAGAAAAGATAAAGACAGATGAAGAAGTAGCCGATGCCATTGCCAAAGGTATAGAAGAAGAACAAGAAAAGAGGATTAAAAGTGCAATGGAATGGGTTAAGGTTGGTTTGGAATTAGCTCAAATGGTATCACAGGCTATATTTGATAACAAAATAGCAAAACTTGAAGAAGAATATAACGAAACGGTCAGAATTGAGCAAGAAAAACAAGACTATTTAGCCACCCTCTTAGAAAATGGAGCAATTTCACAAGAACAGTACAACGCCCGGAAAGCGAGGTCGGACAAGAAATTGGCAGATGAACAGAAAAAAATGGAGTACGAAAAGGCTGTTTTAGAGAAAAAACAGGCTTTAATTGATGTGGCTATCCAAACGGCTATCGGTATAGCAACAGCAGTCGCCCAAAATCCAATGGGCGGAGGGTTGCCCGGAAGTGCAATAGCAGCCGCTATGGGAATAGCACAATTAGCAATAATAGCAGCTAAAAAAATACCTCAATATGCCAAAGGAAAATCAAAGCATGACAATTATGTCGGAATGGCAGAAGTGGGAGAAAAAGGAGCGGAATTGGTAAATTACGCAGACGGAACAAGTCAATTATTTAGTAAGCCAACATACACCTACTTACCAAAAGGAACAGAGGTATTAACAGCAACGCAAACAAGAAAAGAGTTGCAACAAAAATACACAGATACATCAACTGCCGAAATAAAAGGTTTGAGAAAAGATTTAAAAAAGAAAAACTTTAATGTAACTGTAATAAACAGCGGTTATGATTATTCGCTTCAAAAATATCTAAATGAAAGAGTTTAAATTTTACATTAACAACATAGAAATAAACGAACCCAAAAATTGGGAAGATGTTAGATTTTCGGTAGTTAGAGATAAAATATATTTTGGACTTTTGCGAAGCTCTGCAATAGAAAGCGTAGAAATTTACGGAGATGACATTGAAATAATCAAAGAAGAATTTAACGCAAATGGCTTCAATTCGGTTGCTACATTTTGGATAGAGCGATTAGATTCTGATTGTTTGGCGTATAAAATGTATGCTCAAAATATAGTTTTATTTGATGAGATAGAGGAAGATTTTACATTAGGTGGCGGAGATGTCATGAAATTAAAATTAGTAGATAATGCGAGTTTGCATAAAATGACATCAAGGGAAGATATAGATGTAGTTGTGGGAAATGCAGAAACCATACAAGGAGAAAGCACATCTATGTTATCACGGCAATATGAAAATGTTTTATATAAATCAAGAGGTATTTTAAATGAAGCGTATTATAAAATAACTGATGATGTAGATACATTAAAAAATATGTCATTTTATAAAGCATTTCCATTCCAAACTGAAAGTGAATATTTAATAACATCAGAAATATACAGAGATGTAAGTAATACTATTTATTCAAGTGATTATGTTTTACACAATGTACATCAAGCAGACCCTAATTCAAGTGGCATAACAGCATATTTTGATGAATTCAATGAAGACCACATAATTTTAGAAGAAAGTAAGTTTACAATGGACGGTAGAATGAAATATTTTATTAAGTTCAAAGCCATGCTAATTCATCAAAATACTGTTTTAGCAGATGCGAATGAGGTTAGATTTAGATTCTGCATAGATGAATATGATTTTGACGGTGTATTGTTGACAAATAGGCATCAAATATATTATACAGCCAACATAGTCTTAGGTTACGGAGGGGAATATGACGGAACTTATTATTATAAATCACAAGACATAATACTTCAAGGAGATTATTATTTTGAAAAGAAAAAAGACAAAGTTTATATACCCTATATAGAAGTAACAGAAGTGTCGGGAAATAGTCCTAATTTATATTTTATGAATATGTATTGGACTGACGAAGCATATCCGTTTGACACTGAATTACCAACAAGTATAGCACCCTATACAGGAATATTTGATTTATCTTTTCATTCAGAAGAAATTGAAATTGACACATACCATAAAACACACTTAATTTATGAAACCATATTAAGCAATTTAGAACAAATAACCGATACACCCAATATTTTATATTCTGAAACTTTTGGGAGAACGGATTTAGGGTATTCCCAAAATGGTTTATTTCACAATTACGGTTTAACGAGTGGATATTTTTTGCGAAATGCCGTAAACTCCGATTTATCAGAAGTAGAAATGAAAGTAAATTTTAAAGATTTATTTCAAACTTTAACATCTTTATTTGGTTTGGCTTTGTGGTGGGAAAATGATAAAATCAGAATTGAAACAAGGGATATAGCTTTTCAAAACCCCGGAATAATAGAAATAACCTTAGATGAAATAACCAAGACATTTAATAAAGAGTATATTTTCACAAAAGTAGAAGTGGGAAATAGTAATATAAAATATGAAAATGTAAACGGGACTAACGAATTTAACAATTTGCATGAATATGCTTTACCTTTAAACGTAAAAAACAAAAATCTACAATTAAAAACAAAATACAACACCGATTATTTGGGTGTTGAGTTGGCAAGGCGTGTACAATTTAGCACCGATGCAAATGTTGATACCAAATATGATGAAAAAAACTTTTTAGTAGAGTTGAAATATGAAAATAGCGAATGGGTAACAAAATTGGGGGAAGATTACAATGTAGTTGAAAATATACCTATTCCGAGCCGTGCAGGTAATTTGAGCCTGTCGCCAAAAAGAATGTTAATGAGAAATTCAGATTTGATTTATCCGAGCTTTTTCATGAACAATGGTTTAGAATTAAAATTTCAAAGTTGTTCAAATTTGGCTGTTTTAGAAAGCAAGGAGTTAGTTAGTGATTTCCTAATAGTTGAAAGAGATAATTTAAGTGTGTTTAAAAAACTTTTCAAGCCTGTTATTTGGAAAGGAATAGCACCACAATTTGAAATAAGCAAAATAATTAACAACAAAGAAAAATTATTTATGGCTAAAGTAAACTGCCAATATATTTATGGGTGGTTAAAAACCGTAGAAGAAAAAGACGGAGAAATTGAGATTGAATTAATGGAAAAATATTAATTAAACATGAACCATTTTACCACACTATCATTACCAAGAGTTATTATTATTCCTAAATCTTCATTATATATTCTATCAAAAATAAAGCAAATTTGTTCATTGTTTTGCCATTCATTATCAACGCATAATTCTTTACAATTACAAGAGAAGTTTTTATCTTTAAAAACTTCCATTGCCGTTTGTCCATCTGAATTTGTCAACGAATCAAGCAACTCATTACATTTCTTTTTTTCGCAAGAAAAACAAAGACAAAGTAATAATATCGGTATAAATAACTTTTTCATGAAATAAAATTATAAAATTATGCTAAGATTTTACAAAAAAAATACAAATAACTACGAAAACAACTCATTTTTAAATAATATGATAGCTCACAACAACCCGAGCTATTATATTAATGAGTTCTTAAATAAATTTGAACAACCCTATTATGGAACTTATCTATTTGGCGGTTATGGTTTTGAAAATATAGACGGTTGGGACGAAGAATATATCACACTTCAAAACATTAATAATTGTGCTATTTGTTTTGACAACCCCGAAGAAGTTGTACGATATACGATAATTTCCAATGACCCTCAAGAACAATTTCCTTTAGCTGGAAAACTAATTATAAAAGTAAAAGGTACAGGAACGATTTATGTTAAAATAGACGGTACGACAACAAATACCTATATAATAGATGAAGAAGATTATATCAATATAACGGTAGATATTGATGTAGATGAGCAGAGTTTATTTATAGATTTTTTAGGCACTTTTTGCGTTCAAGGTATTGCCGTAGCCGAACCCTCAATACCTTATACAATTTGCGATAATGAGTTTGAAGCACCATTATCTGATATTTCGCCTAATGGTGCGGTGTATTTAATATCGTGGTATCCAAACACACAAGACGTATATTTGAATTTAACTAATTTATCTGGAAGTCCAGATACAATAGAAATAGTATTTTCCGACAATACGATAATATCGGAAATATTTGAATCAATAAATCCGCAAAACTATTTTTTAAAAATAGTTGAAATGATAGAAAATGCAATAGAATGTACAATATACGATGAAGATTTCCCTCCATTATCTTACGAAGGGGTTTTCAAGATAATGATTAAAAATATATTTGTAAGAAGAATAACAGTTATATCGGGAAGTAATGCAAGAAATTTAGCGACAATAAACAATACTAATAATTTGAATAAAATCTGCTGTATTGAAATACAGGATTACAAAAGCGAACCTTTTATTATTGTTGAAGAAACCGATAAAATGATAATAGAATACACGCCTACAAATAATAAGAAGCTCGTAAAAGGATTTACCTATCATTTATTATTTGACGGCTATTTAAAAAGATTATCAGATGAAGAAGATAATACTTTTATTGGGCAAAAAAGAAATTACACGCTAAAAAATACGCACTTAAATATGCGTGAACTCAAAAACAAAACGCCTATACCCGATTATCTTTTAGATATTTTAGCTTTTGCTTTTACGTGCGATGTGAAGATTGACGGCATTGCATATTCAAAAGGCGACAGTCCGGAATACGACTATTTAGATGAACAAACTTTATTCGCTGATTTTTCTATAAAATTGCGATTAATAGAATAAATATTTATATTTGCATAATTCAGAGCATTCAAAATGTCTAATTCAAAATTTAAACATGAAAAAGACATTATTATTTTTAGCTCTAATTATTACAACCTTTGCATTTTCGCAGGAAATTAACACCGTTTCGGGGGGAGTTGAGTTTAAGCTCCCAAGTGGAGCAACTTATTCTTATTCCGATAATACTCAAATTTACGTAACTATTGACAACACTAACAAAGCCAAATTTTACAATAAAGTAGGCGGTCAAGTTTTTGGTAGTTATTATTTTTATGATATTTCCATAGACGGAGATAGCTTAACTTCAAAAAGTGATTTTCTAAATGCTATTAATCAAATTTCAGCATTTACGCAGTTAAGCATAGATTGTGGCGGTGGCGAATGTTGTGCCGATTCATTAACTGTAATAGGCAACATATTATACTTATTTCAAAATGGCGACACTTTAATGGCAGAATTGCCAAGCGGTGGCGGTTCTTCATTATGGGGATTACAAGCGAATACATTAATACCAATTGACACAACAACATCTTTAAATTTCAATCAAACACTTCTCGTGAAAGATAGCACTAATTTATTTGGATTTGTTGTTGAATATTCGGGAATAAGAGAAACAATCGGTGATTCTGCAATATATTTTAACGGATTAATTGATTTAACTCCCATTGGAGGGGAAAAAACGTTAATAAATGCGGTAATAGATAGCTCATTTAACTTCTCTGGAATGACTATTCAGTCTTCCGGAGAAACATCAATTGAAGGTAATAATGGAATTTATATCACAAGCGAAAACAATATTGAAATAAATGCAGTAAGTTCCTTATCCTTGAATAGCGGAAATACAAATATTTACATAAATACCAACGGTATTGTTTTCCCAAGTTTTTCAACAGAACCAGCCGGGGAGATTGGTGCAATTTATTTCAACACCACCACTAATTTATACCGAAGATATACATCTTCTGGTTGGGAAACATTTTAATTTTTTTTTACAATAAAATAATAACATCTATGAGAAAGTTAATAATAATTACATTCATAACAATTTTTTCACTTAGTTTGAAATCTCAAATAAATGTGAGTGAAGATGTGTTCAATTTACATTCAATTTCATTTCAAAAAGACGACACAATTTCGGTGTTAATGCACGAAAATGGCGAAGTTTCGGAAGTGTTTTATCAAATTCATACACCATATAGTTTTCAATTTGCCGACACAACAGTTAATTATCCAATATGTTTGCAAACATTGGAAGAAAATTGGTATATAACAAATGTTGTTAGTACCGCCAATTTTGAATTTTTATTCTTCCAACAGCCTATAACAATAGTTAAAGACGAGTGCGACAATTTTTATATTAAAGTAGATTAAAAAAAAATGGACACACTTCAAAATATAACAGAAATTATCCAAGTAAACGAAATAAGCTGGAAAGTGCTGTTTATAATGCTTGGAATTATGATGCTTGGGGCGTTGCTATACAACCTTTGGCACGCCCGTGAGTTCTTTTTTAACGGCTTTAATCCTATTACCTTAGTAAAGCAAAACTACATGAGGTTTATTTGGGTGTTGTCTATTTCGTTTGTTTTTTGCTTTACCCTACAATTGATACCGGGCGTTAATGATTATATTAACTCATTAATAGCGTTTCAATTTGAATTTAGCAGTTTAGGCTTGTTAATATTGGGTGGATTTATTTCAAAAATTGCATTTACAAAAGTAAAGAAAAATGAGCTTAAATAATTTTGAGCATTTTATAATAAGTAAAATAGCTTACGTTACAAGCTTTATAGGGTATTTATCTTTACAAATTACACCTAATTTCGTTTTACCAAATAATCCACTATTCAATAACTTTTTAAAGTTTTTGTTTGGATTGTTGCTATTTATTATAACTTATTTTTTGAAGCATTGGTTTGATAAAAAACTAAAGAAATGACATTAATACAACAATTTGAGGGATGCAATATTGAAGCGTATAAATGCCCATCGGGAGTTTGGACAATAGGCTACGGCAATACTCGCTATGAAAATGGTAACAGGGTTCAGCCGGGCGATGTAATTACTCAAAAAAGAGCAGAGCAGTTATTTAATCATTTTCACAAAGAGTTTGAAACTCAAGTAAAAAAATTGGTTAAAACCGAAATTAATGTTAATCAATTAGATGCACTTACATCTTTTGCCTACAATGTAGGTATCGGAAATTTAGGCAGAAGTACATTATTAAAGAAAGTAAACGCCAACCCAAACGATTCCACAATAGCTGATGAATTTAGAAAGTGGGTGCGTTCAGGTGGAAAGGTGATGAAAGGCTTACAACGCAGACGTGAAGCAGAAATTGCCGTTTATTTTAGAAAAACTCAAAAAAATGAAAACTAAAATATCAATATTATTCCTATTTCTCGCAATTTTTACTTTTGGTCAAACAAAGAAAAAACTAAAAAACGATTTAGAAGATTGCAAAATAGAAAATTTAAAGCTAAACGAAGCCTTAAGTAAAGCCGTACAAGCTAACGAATGTATTACAATTGAATATCCGTGTGATGCCACAAGAAATGACGTTAAAATAGCCAAAATAGAAGCTAAAAAAGAAAAGCAAATAGCTAAATACGAGAAATTAAAATACATCAAAGGACTTTTCTTTGAAAAAGAAACCGATTTAACGTATAATATTTTCAATTGGCTAACAAAAGCACAAAGGAATATCTACTTGTTTTTAACCACCGCATTATTCACGGGTGGTGCTGGTGCTTTGCTTGCACGAAACTTATTAAGCAAAATACCGTATATTGGTGTTTTCTTTAAAAAGTAATACAAATACACACCTTAAATGTTAAATAAATGTTAAAATATACATTTGTTTAGTAAAATATTACCTACTTATATGTTTTTCGTTGTATCTTTACTATATCAAAGTAATAAACAAATGGAAAAATATTTAATCGGTGGACAAGCATTAGTAAAATTAGGAAGTTCAAGACAAACAATTGACACAGACTACTTAATCAATGATTTAAGCACTACTGAAACTTTTATTCACGATAAAGAAAAAAACATAGATTATTGCAATGCTAACGGTTTGCCATTTTTCAAAGAAGTTTATGAAATGGAAATTAGCAATGGTGCAGTTAGCGAAATAGCAAGTCCACAAGCTCTTTTAGAATTAAAAGCATTTTCATTTGTTCAGCATTTGCTAAATGGCTATTTTCAAAAAGCAGATGATGCGGAATACGATATAAAGTTTTTAGTTAGAAATTTTAATTTGAAAGGTTTAAAAATAGCAAATAAATACTTAAACGCTGGTCAAGTTTCAGAAATCAATAAAATAATAAACTCAGTTAAAAGTTAAAAAAATGTTAAAAATTAAAACAAACGGTAAAACATTACCTAAAATATAAAAAGTCATCGTATATTTACATTATCAATTAATTAATAACAAAAACTGCAAGACTGAATCAGGATTCGGTAACAATGGATGGATTACTTCAGATGATTTTTACAGAGCTTAAAATTGCTCAAGAAAAGTTAGATGCAGTTTCATTTGAAAGAAAAGACACATCTTTTATCGGGTCTTTTTATTTCGGAACCACAGTGCAAAAAAGAAGATAAAATCTATTGTATAAAGAACTCGATATTTATACACTTACACTTGTATTTATGCAGAAAATGTACATTTATTAAAAAAAGAAAAGAAAACGGCTACACACAAAAAGAAGTAGCGGATAGGCTTGAAATATCCTTAAAAACAATTTCAAACATTGAAGCAGGAAAAGATTTTACTGTAAGTAATTTATTAGCTTATGCAAGCCTGTTAGGTTGCTATATTTCTATAAATGAATGGTAGTTAAAATGGTATCATCTTTAAATACTTTTATTGTTATCAACATTTATTTTGTATTTTGTTGATAACTTTAATTGTGTAAAGTTTCTTTTTTTGTTTCTATTTGTATTAACTTTACACCATAAAGGTAAATAAAAAACTAAATAATTATGGAATTTACAATTAAAACAAACAATGAATTAAGCAAAATGCCCTTTTGCTTACCTATTTTAAAATCTGAATGCGAGCTTGAATATTCAAGCGTAATGGGTGTTCTAATTATTGAAGCAGTAAGCCTATCAGATGAAACAAAAGACGGTTGGGATTACGCTATTGTGTTAGAAATAGACACAATAGACTTTCTTAAAAGTGTAGGTTATGATATAGACTACAAAAGCACATCAATAAACTACCAAAACAGAACATCTGACAGTATAGGAAACTACTACATAGATAATTACCCTTGTGAGTTAGAAGATATTGAAGATTTAATACAGGAAGAAGATGTTTAGCAAAAGCGGAAAAATACTTCGTTCATTGGCGGTGGGGAGATAACATCGTTTCTCACAAAGGTGCTATGACCTTGATTAATTTAGAACAAGGAATTTCCATTCACTTCAATTATGGAGATGCTTATTTTGCCAGTTTTGAAGATTTTGAAAATGAAATATCAGATATACAATTTCTAAATGGCGTTCGTCCGAATGACGAAACCATACACAAATTGATAATAGATGCGTGGAATTTTATGAGTTTGCAAGAACGCATAGAAGACGGTTTTGGCTTAGATGATTTAAACGATGATATTTATGACTGATTTGCAGATAATTTGCCAAATTTTGGCAATAAAAAGAAAAAAAATGAGGTTTATCAAGAAAAGAAGTGTCAAACCGCTTAAATATAAGCGAAAAAACCATTTATAATATAGAAAATGGTAACGATTTTAAAGTTTCTTCATTAATGGCTTATTCAGAGCTGTTATATTGTCAAGTTGTAATTCAAAACACAGTACCCTGTTGAATTTACTTCAATAATGTACTTTAAAAAAGTGTTTTAAGGGTAATTTAACGTTACCCTTTTTTTTTCGTTTTTGTAATTTCGGACACTTCTGGAGTGTATATTTCAATATCTGTTTGGTAGTTATTAGTGTTTAAAAAAAAATGTTCTTTTTTTATATTTACTTTTCGTACAAATTTTTCAGACAAATTTCTTTTATTGTTTGCAACCATACTTATATAATCTTCACTATATCCAACTATTTCAGCTAAATCCCTATTAGTTTCAACACCAAAAAAGTCCTTTAAACTCAATATGTATGCACAGTTATCCACAATAAAAGTACGATTTGTTAATAATTATTTTGTTCGTTTTGTTGTATTTTGTACGCATTTGTATTAACTTTACGCCATAAAGATAAGCAAAACTAAATGGAAATGGAAAATTTAACAATCAAACTAAACAGCGAATTAAGCAAAATGCCCTTTTGCTTACCTATTTTAAAATCTGAATGCGAGCTTGAATATTCAAGCGTAATGGGTGTTTTGACCGTTGAGGCTGTTAACCTTACCGGTCAAACAAAAGACGGCTGGGACTACTCTATTATTTTGAAAATAGACACAATAGATTTCCTTAAAAGTATAGGTTTTGATGTGGATTACAAAAGCACATCAATAAACTACGAAAACAGAACATCTAACAGCGTGGATACTTATTATATAGATAATTATTCTTGTGAATTAAGCGACATTGAAGATTTAATAATGGAAAAAGACATTTACGAATACCTTGAATCTATTGGTGTTGTCATAAACGACAACCCAATAGCATCTAAAAACATACGCCAATCTGCAAAAGAAATGCTATTGGCTTTAAATAAAATTTAATCACTCAAAAAATCGGATAATGGACGTATTAGAAAGAAAATTATTAAAAACTGTTGAATTAGCCAAGGTTATAGGCTGTAGTAGGTCATGGATTATAAAATGCAGAACCAACAAACCGGAGCTAAAAAAATACACATTTTGGGCATTAAAAACAACATATCCACGGAAAGTTGAAGAAAACTCAACAGCCACGCTAATAGCAGGAGAATGACCGCTGAAATTGTCATACCAATTTACAACTCCCTTTCTGAACAGGAAAAGGAAAGATTTAAAAGTCTAATTCTGAATTTTCAATTTTGAGATATTACTATAAAAACGAAATAGTAATTTCTCAAAATCAAAAAATAAAAAAATATAGTAATGGATAAATTCAAACACTACTATCTGTTAGCACAGACAATGCTAAATGATGATATAATATTAAAATTCTCTGTTATAGTTGAGCTATCTGTAACAGATGAAGAACTAAAAGACATAGATAAAAAATTTGCATTGAAAGATAGATGCCTTGAAATGCAAAAAGACCAAAAACATTTTAAAATTAAATTAATATAATCATGGAAAAATACAGCGAATTAAAAGAACTTCTAAAGAATGAAAAAGGAGCAGAACGCTTTATAGCGTATTGCCAAAAAAGTGAATTAGAAAAGAAAAACGGTCAATCCAAAAATCCGTTCTTTCAAAACTTAAGTGCTAAAAAACTTAGCGACCTTTTTTTTAGGGTTTCAAATGAGGGTTTGGAATTTGACGGAAATCACATAACCTTGCAATCAACAGGAATAAATTATGATTACATAGCATATAAAAATAAAATGCTAAACGTTTATCCCGAAAGTATAATTGACTTGCAATTAGTTTATAAAGATGATGAATTTTCATTGGCTAAAAATAGCGGAAAAGTGGTTTATAATCACGAAATAAATAACCCTTTTTCACGCAATGAAAAAGACATAATAGGCGGTTATTGTTTCATTAAAAACAAACGAGGGGAATTTATAACCACGCTTACGATTGAAGATATTAAAAAACATAAAGCTGTGGCAAAAACTTCCTATATCTGGAATGCGTGGTTTGCTGAAATGTGTCTAAAAACTGTCATAAAAAAAGCCGTAAAATTTCATTTTGACGATGTTTACCAAGGTTTAAATGAAGAAGATAATTTGCAATATGATTTAGAAAAAACGCCTATTGATTTTGAAACTCAAATCAAAGAAGCCAAATCAATAGAAGATTTACAATTTCTACACTCAAAAATGAGTGAAAAAGAACAAGAAGAATATTTATCACTTTTAAAAGACCGAAAAAATGAAATTCAATAATTACATATTCCGCAGTCATTCGGTGGGTAAAATAATTAATGTACCGAAATGTTTAACTGAACGACAAAAAGAAACATTAAACGCCTATCGTGAAAGAGTTAAAGGGAATGGAAAACCTTTAACAGAAAAACAAATAACCGATTGGCATTCGCTTGAAAATAAGCTAAATGAAAGTAAAAATTATAAGCTAAATAATACTGCTGAACAATATCTAACTGACCTCGTTTTTGAAGCCAAGACAGGCAGAAAATCTAAACTTGAAACCAAATATTTTGATAAAGGATTAGCTAAAGAAAAAGAAAGCCGAGATTTATTAAGCCAAGTTTTAAACGTTTTTTTAACGCAAGATGAAGAACGCAAACAAAACGAATGGGTGACGGGAAAGCGAGATATAAAAAGTGATAATATTATAATTGATATAAAAACATCATGGAGTTTTGAAAGTTTTAACAAACACTTGTTGGAAAGTGCTAATGAAAATTATTTAAGACAATTAGATTGCTATATGGATTTATGGGGTATAAAAGATAGCCTACTTTGCCATGTTTTGGTAGATACTCCTATCAACCTTATAGATGATGAAATAAAACGTTTAGATTGGAAATACAACATCATGGATATTGACGGAAATATACGTGATGAGCATATTTCCGGTGTTGTTGAATTGGTACAAAATCACATTTTCACGAGAGCCGGACTTGAAAAATTTTGCGAAGCATCAATAAACGTTCAAATAGAATGGTTTGACAATTTTATTGAAATTCCAAAACACGAAAGAATACACATGATTTCACACCAATTTGAAAAAGAACGAATTGAACAGCGAAATGAGTGTATAAAAATAGCACGTGAATTTATGAATAATGTTAAACCTTTAAATAATATAATTTATGACAAGCAAATCTAAAGAAGCGTTTTTAAAGCTATATGAAAGCGGAAAATTAAATAGTGATAGATTACGCATTTATCATTTAATAAAAATTAAACCGCAGACATTAAGAAGTTTGCAGTTGAAATTAAATAAGCCGCGTGATAGTTTTAGCTCACGTCTTAGCGAATTAGCAGACATGGGTTTAATTAAAGAATTTGGAAGTGTAGGAGCTTATACGAAATATAGAGCCGTAGAATGTCCTCACGTTCAAGAAATTTTAGCCAAAGAACGCAAAGAAAAAAAGGCGGAAGAATGGCTAAAAAGCGGTAAGAAATTAGGTTATGTGGAAATGTTAAATATAGCCGTATGAAGCCGACCTTAATAAACGACCACTTTCAGAACTATAAAAGGTATAATATACCTAAAGCACAACTTATAATAGCTGATATACCCTATAATATAGGTAAAAATGCCTATGGCTCAAACCCAAGCTGGTATATTGACGGGGACAACAAAAATGGCGAAAGTGAAAACGCTAACAAAGAATTTTTTGACACAGACAAAGATTTTAGAATTACAGAGTTTTTGCATTTCTGCTCTAAAATGCTTGTAAAAGAACCTAAAGAAAAAGGCAAAGCTCCATGTATGATTGTTTTTTGCGAATTTGAACAACAATTTGAATTAATACAAAAAGCTCCTAAATATGGTTTAAATAATTATATTAATTTAGTTTTTCGTAAAAACTTTTCAGCACAGGTGTTAAAAGCCAATATGCGTGTTGTTGGAAATTGCGAATATGCTTTAATTCTTTATAGAGATAAATTGCCAAAATTCAACAATAACGGTGCAATGATATTTAATTGTTTTGATTGGAAAAAAGACACCACTACCCCCAAAATACACCCAACTCAAAAGCCTGTAAAGTTATTAGAGAATTTAATATCAATTTTTACAGATGAAAATGATGTAATAATTGACCCATGTGCAGGAAGTGGCAGTACATTATTAGCATCTGCTCAATTAAATAGAAAGGCTTATGGATTTGAGATAAAAAAAGACTTTTATAAGAAAGCAAATGAAAAGGTTTTAAAATTTATTGAAAAGAAATTATTTGTATAAATGGCAAGACCAACTAAACAAGGATTGGATTACTTCCCTTTTGATGTAGATTTCTTTTCTGACGAGAAAATAGAAGCTATATCCGGAGAGTTTGGAATAAAAGGAGAAATAGTAACGATAAAACTCCTCACTACGGTTTACAGAAATGGATACTTTATTGAGTGGTCTGATTTGTTAAAAATGAAACTCCTAAAAAATCTAAACGGTGTTAGTAAAGAATTGTTGGAGCAAATAGTATCACGCTTAGTTAAGTGGGGGTTCTTTGATGAACACCTTTTTAACTCGGATAAAATACTTACCAGTTCCGGTATTCAAAAAAGGTATTTTGAAGCAACGAAAAGGCGTAAAGATGTATCAATTAATACAAAATGGCTTTTAAAAGGGATTAATGTAAACATTAACCAACAAGCAAAAGTAGTTAATGTAAACATTAATACACAAAGTAAAGTAAAGGAAAGGAAAGTAAAAGAAAAGAAAGTAGATGATTATACAAAAATCAACATCAACGACTTTTCAGAACTTTTCAAACAAGACCAAATACATTACGAACAGTTGCAGATGAATTACAAAGGATTAAACATAGATGCCTGTTTAGTAGATTTCCTAACAGATAGGAAAAAGCAAGGTAGGTTAATTGATACCTACGAAAGCATAAGAGGTCATTTGTTTAATTGGGTAAAGTTGAAAGTAGGGTAACGGTTTGTGTATAGGGTATTTAATTTTAAAATATGAAATCTAAAAACAAAATATCAGTAGGCGATGAAGTAAAGTTTCATTCGGGAAATTTTGAAGGCTTAACGGGAAAAGTAATTAAAGCGGAATATGGTAAACAATTAGAACCTTATGGATTCATATTTACCGTAGAACTAAGTAACGGCAAAATAGGGTATATAGAAAAGGCTGAACATTGGCACTTCATTTAAACGCCCTATAACGAATAGGTATATAAAAAGTAACGGATTATTAAACTAAAAATATTATGAGATATGCACAACACAAAGGCGGTCAAAAATTACACCTTGCCTACGAATTAGAAGATGGATTAACACAACCAATTTGCGGTAAAAAAGTAGATGGCTATAGAGCAACCTTTAATGTACCATTAGGAAATGCTTGTAAAAACTGCCGTAGAAGATTAAACAGTAAAGCCTTTGAACCGAAAAAGTTTATTAGGAAGTACTATGAGTAGTTATTTTTTTTTGCTATGATTAGTCTTTTTTACGGAATTAACATATAAACTTAATAGATAGGCACTAATTTTAATTAAGAACTTATGAATCAGATACAAATAAACTTTGATAATGCACAGGCTTGCACTATACCACGTGTTATGTGCTGGGCGTGTGATAACCTTGAACTTCTTAAATCGCAACCAAACGAAAGCGTGGATTTGATTTATAGTGATATACTTTATGGAACTGGTAGAAACTTTGGCGAATACCAAGATTTAAAACCTAAACGTGATGTAATTGAAAGCCACTACCTGCCACGACTTATTGAAATGAAACGAGTGCTAAAACAAAACGGCTCTATTTATTTACAAATGGACACAAGAATTAACCATTGGATGCGTATTTTGATGGATGATGTTTTTGGGTATGAACATTTTAGAAACGAGATTTGCTGGAAATACGATAAATGGAGTAACGTATCAAATTGTTTCCAACGAAACCACGATGTGATACTTTTTTACTCATTTAAAGGCGCAGTATTCAATGAACTTAGAGAATTGATTGAAGCACCAAGAAAAAGAAATCTTGTTGAAATTATTGATGGTAAAAAAGTAAGTAAAAGAATTGATGGCGAAGTGGTTTATAGGGAGCAATTTGATAGACCAATTTCAGACGTATTTACAGACATACCACGAATACCAAACACAGGAGCAAAAGTTATTGGTTATGCAACCCAAAAACCAAAGGAACTAATAAGCCGTTTTGTTTTAGCTTCTACAAATGAAGGTGATGTAGTGGCTGATTACTATTTAGGTAGTGGCACTACTGCCGAAGTTTGTAAAGAGTTGAATAGAAACTTTATTGGTTGCGATATAAACCCAAACGCTATTGAAATAACTAAATCTCGATTAAATGCAGGAACGTAGTATTGCACACAACGGTGGCAATAAGGCAAGTGGCTGATTACGGGCTACTAACCTATCAAATTGCATAGCCGTTTGAGCGAGGTAGAACAATTGAATACCCACGAATATAGCCATTTGCTTTATTGTGTGTTAGTGCAAGTTATTTATAATCAAACTAAATTGCATATATTTTAAAAATAATTGCTTTTTTATTTGGTAAACGCAAAAATACGTTGTATATTTACATCATAATAATAACACAAAAACTTACAACGATGAAAACAGAAAACAAAATTATCAGCAGAAGAGAATTAGCAATAAGACTTTCAAACGGTTCAGTTAATATTGAGTTACTTTCTAAAAAAGTAGAAAAAACTGTGAATATGTGGTTAAGCAGAAAAGAAGTTGTCATTGAAAATGGGTTTTTAAAATTAGCATAATGAACAGACAAACAGTAATAGTGATAATTACCCCGACATTACAAACTATTGAATGTTGGGGAAATTTAAAAAAGGCTTGTATTGCTCATGGTTGGGCTTACAATACCTTATCAAAACGAAAATTGCCTATCGAATACGAAGGCTACAGAATTGAACGAGTGCCGTTCTTATAATTGGCACTAACGTACTTGTATATGGTTTTGTAAGCCATAGCATAAATTTACAAATTAAAAACAAATATTAATTAGGCTTATAAACTATATACATTGTTGTGTGTAGTACGGATTATTAACGGAAAAACTAAATAGAATGAAATTATATAAAGGCGATTGTTTAGAAGTAATGAACAAAATAAAAAGTAATAGTGTTGACGCTGTTATAACAGACCCACCTTATGGAACAACTGCTTGTAAATGGGATAGTGTAATAGATTTTGAATTGATGTGGATTGAACTAAAAAGAATTATTAAACCTAAAGGAGCTATTGTACTTTTTGGTTCAGAGCCTTTTAGTAGTGCTTTAAGAATAAGTAATATTAAAGGCTACAAATACGATTGGATTTGGAATAAAAGAATAGGAAGTAATTTTGCGAGTGCTTCAAGAATGCCACTAAAAGTAACTGAAACAATAAGTGTTTTTGAAGGGGGTAATTATTATCCTATAAAAACAAAAGGCAAAATGCGTAAGAAAGGTGGAGGTAAACAATTTGTTGGGGTTTATGGAGATAAACAAAAAGACAAAGTGACTGAAAGCTATTGGAGTAATGAATACCATCCTACAAATATAATTGAAATAGGTAACGCAAAAAGGAAAGGTAAATTACACCCTACACAAAAGCCTGTTGAGTTGATGGAATACTTAATTAAAACCTATACGCAAGAAAAAGAAATTGTTTTAGATTTTACTATGGGTAGTGGAACAACAGGAGTAGCTTGTAAAAACACCAATAGAGATTTTATAGGAATTGAAATGAATGAAGGATATTTTAAAATAGCTGAACAAAGAATTAACGGAACTATATTTTAGTATTACGCACAACGTTAAGGTATAAAAGCAGGTGGGGATTGAACGCCAAACACATTCCTATTTGCACAAAGATAAAAAACTGGCGAAGTGGTTTAAAATAGCACATAACCCCACTTGATTTTATACAGTGTTGTGTGCAGTTATTATTATGATGACAGCAAACGAAAAAGCAAATGACTTAGTAAATCAGTATAGAATGATATTGATGGACGAAGATACTGATTGTGGTAACGAAATTCTTTGTAGCCTTATAGCAATAAAGTCGGCAAAAATAACCGCCAATGAAATGATTGAACACATTTCAAAAGGTGCTGATTATGGTGGATACAAAGTAAGATATTGGAAAGATGTAATTAATGAGTTAGATTCTCTTTAAATTGCACATAACTATTATATAAACGCAACTTTAGCACCATGTTAAAATACTATAAATCAATATTTTATAATGCAGTTTTAAAACACAATAAGTATGAGAAATTTAAAAAACATAGAAGAAACAATAAATGCTTCACGTTCGGCTTTTCTTTCAATGGATTTTCCGAACCTACCCTATTGCAGTTTTAAAAGAGGACCTTCAACCATTTACAGCGAAAGTTTTCACATAACAAACTCAAATAGTAAAATAACTTTAAACTTTCATTGGGGAAACAACGGAGTTATAACTGTTCAAACTCATGACGGAAAAGAAAAAAACCCATATAAAAAATATAGTGAAAAATATAGGTCAAAAAAAATAAATTCAAAAATAGCTTTTGACTTATGTACTAAATATTTAAGCTAAAAAACTATGATAGAAATACACAACGAAATATGTAAAAGAACCTCAATTATAAACAATAAAATAGTTAAAGAATTTTTACAAAAAAAGGGTTATACTTTAAAAACCCGAAAGCGTGAAGTTTTTAACTATAAATGTGTTTTCAGTAAAATATTGAGAGATAGAGGAAAAACATTAATTGATATTTCCAAAACCGTTGATTTTTGCGACCACTCAACAACAATACACAGGTTGAAAATGTATGATATTTTAACCAAAAACGGAGATGAACAATTTTTAAAAAACAAAAGAGAAGTTGAAAATTTTATAAGATGAAAAACTTAATAGCAATAGATTTAGAGCAGTCAATATTAGGAGCTATCTTACTTGAAAAAGATGCTTTTATAAAAGTAAACTCTTTTTTAAGTTCAAAACATTTTAGCGACATAAAGCATCAAGCAATATATGACGTAATGGAAGATTTACACTTCAATCACGCACCCATTGACATATTGACAGTCGCTAATAAAGTTCAAAATATTGAACCTTATTTTATAGCATCATTAACAAATAAAGTTTCATCAAGTGCTAATATTGAATTTCATGCACGTATTATTGTTCAATTTTGGACTAAAAGAGAAATAATAAACATTTCCAAAAAATACGAAAGTGAAGCACTTGATGAAAGTTCCGATGTTTTTGAACTACAAGAGAAATTTTTTAAAGACTTTGAAAACTTAGGATTAGTAAGTAAAAAAGCAGAAACAGCAGGAGAGGTTTTAACTTCTGTTTTGCAAGAAAGAAAAGAAAAAAAAGGGATGGGTTTACTTACTGAATTTAAAGATTTAGATAATGTTACATTTGGGTTTAAGCCGTCCGATTTAATAATTTTGGCGGCACGTCCGGGAATGGGGAAAACAGCTTTAGTTTTGCAGATAGCTTTAAATGTTGCAAAACGTGATGAAGCGGTACTTTTCTTTTCGCTTGAAATGTCCGCAGAGCAATTAGTGAGAAGATTGGAAAGTCAAATAACAGGCTTCAACAATAGAAAAATTGAAACCAACAATCTACATCAAAATGAAGTAGATGTTTTGAGTAACGCACAAAAGCAAATAAGAAAGTTAAATCTACACATTGACGATACACCAGCTAATACGATTAATCAAATGAAGATAAAAGCTCAACAAGTGAAGCATAGGTTCGGTTTAGAATTGATAATTGTTGATTATTTACAATTAGCAACGGATAAAAATTCAAATAACAGAGAACAGGAAGTATCGGCTCTATCAAGAGGGTGTAAGCTATTGGCAAAATCATTAAATGTGCCAGTTATTGCACTTTCTCAACTTTCCCGAAAATGTGAAGACAGAAAAGATAAAAGACCTATGTTATCTGATTTGCGAGATAGTGGAGCTATTGAACAAGATGCTGATATAGTAATGTTTTTATATCGTGATAGTTATTATCAAGCTAAAGAAGTTGAACATGAAAGGAATAAATATTTTTCAAATATTGAAACTACAATTCACGATAAAACAGAATTAAATATTGCCAAGCATAGAAATGGAGAATTAAGGGTAATTGAATTAGATTTTGAGGGAAAATCTATATCA
>JACJXS010000019.1 GCA_020636545.1 Chitinophagales bacterium | reverse complement strand
TAATAGTTTATAGTCAATAGCTTCAATTTTTAATTCTGGATGATGGATAGATATATATTGTTTTAATAATTCTACGTCGTGTAGATAAGCCTCAATAGAATTAATCGATAAGGACTTTTCGATTTTCAAATGAGCCTGAAAATTCAGAATATAAGATTGCCAAAGTACATTGCTATCCATCACATTATAGAAATCCTTGGAATTTTATCTAATTCATAACATTCAATTTCTAATTTCTTTATTGCTCGAATTTTTTGTGTTGCAATTTTAAATTTTTCAATTGCCACACTTTTATTTATTGCTTCCACTTTTAAGACGATACTTGACATTCTGATATCTAAAACATTATCTTTATAAGCATCTTCATCAATTTTCATTTGAATTACAATATACTCCTTTGCATAAATAAAATCAAAAATTCTTAAAATATTAAATGGCATAATTATTCTAATTGATTGTTTTGTTTAAGTTGAAGATATAAATTTTTATACTTTTTGTATAAGAAATACAAAACAATAGTTATTATAGGATGAATTATTACAAATAATATTACATTTAATTGCTGATAAGATATGCCCATTAAATCACTTATTAATACCATCAATTTTACACATATCCAAAATATTGTATCCATATAAATTAACTTATTTTATTTTGAGAAACTTTTAAAAAATATTAAACAAAGTAAAAATTCTCAAATATATAGTCAAATATAGAATATAATTACGAATCATGAAGGCCAATTTTAGTTGTTGTTAAGTCAGTTTTGTATCGTTTGTATAAATTTTCAAAACTAATTGGTTTTTTTGTTGATACCTATATATAGATTGTAAACTTTTTTAGGACGATATTAGTCGTGAAATTCTACCATTGCCATCGCCAAAAGGCAAATGTTTATTTGTAGCAAATTACTATGCCAAAGCCTGGAGCATTTAATTTTTTCAGTTCTGTCTTTCAATTCTACTATAAATATACACTTTTTTAATTATTAAGGTGAGAACCAATTTCAGAAGAAGACATTATATTTTCTTAATATGAAAGAACCACAGCCAAAGCTGTGGTTCTTTATTCTAGAGAATAAATATTCTTATTGAAAAACTATTAATTTACTTTTACAGTAAATTTAAACTCATTAAATGCGGGCTCTGTATTGGCATAAACTTTTACAGTCTTAGATTGATTTCCATTTCTACCTTCAGAGTTAAAACCTATATCTAAAGTATCTGAAGCTCCAGGTGCTAATGGTTCTCTTGAAAAAGTTGGTGTGGTACAACCACAGCTTCCAAAAGCCATAAAAATCACTAATGGGTTATTGCCTGTATTTGTATAAACTACTTTTTTATTCAATTTAGTACCTTCCTTTACTTCCCCAAAATCGTATAATTCTTTTTCAAATTTTAGAGTCGTTTTATGTTGGTTCAAACTATCCATTTTAGTAGAATCAATAGTGGTATTGAATAAATTATCTACTTCAGATGACGCAGTATTATTTATTTCATCAGGTTTATTAATATTACAAGCTGTAACAAATAGAGCTGCAATAATTGTATAAAAAACTACTTTTTTAATTTGCATATAAAGTAAAAAAGATTAAGCTAATAAACTATCAATTTTTTTCTTTAAATCACCTTTAGAAGCTAAGCCTACATGTTTACTTACAACTTCTCCATTTTTAAAGAATAATAATGTTGGAATACTCATAATGCCATATTGTGCTGCAACATCTCTATTGTCATCTACATTTAATTTTCCAATCAAAGCTTTCCCTTCAAATTCCCCCGCTAATTCTTCAATAACGGGACCAATTAATTTACACGGACCGCACCATTCCGCCCAAAAATCTACCAATGCAACACCTTGTAAATCTAAAACTTCATTCTGAAAATTACTGTCTGTTAATTCTTTTGCCATGTCTATTTTTTTAATGTTTGTATTTAATAATGTAAGAACAAATATAGTCAAATAATGTTCCGAAAAAATAAAATTATCGAATTACGACTTCTTTTATGACATTTTTGCCTAGCTTCTCATTAATTATCTGACAGATTTTCTCACGTGCCATAAATAATTCTTGCTTCAAAACAGATGACTCAATCGTGATATATAAATTGTTTTCTCTAAAAAAGATGTTTTTAGTGTTTTTAGCAATTATGCCTTGCATTTGTTCAAACCATATTTTTTTGATGTTCAATTCGAGCATTTTATCTCCAATTTTCATCTCTCGAATCATTTCATCGAAGATATCTTTTAGTGGACTAAATTGATGCTTTGCCAAAATTTAATTAATAAGTATGTGTTTAAAATCTTTTATAGATAACTTTTGCAAGATACTTAAAATTCGGTTGACATCGGTATAAGTAATAAATATTTGTCCAAAATTTTCTTCATGAATTATTTGAAGAATTTTTTGAATACGACCCATATCTAATTTATCAAAAATATCATCTAGAAATAAAAGTGGAAGCTTCTTAGTGCATCTTGCAATATATTCATATTGTGCAAATTTAAGTGCCAAAACAATAGTTTTTTGTTGTCCTTGTGATGCAATTTTTTTTGCTGGAATATTATTCATCATAAATGAAATATCATCGTTATGAATGCCTATTAATGTTCGTTGTGCTAATATTTCATCTTGTTTGTTTTGATTGATTAATGTATCAATATTTTGACCTTTGAATTTGCTTTCATATTCTAATTGAATATGCTCATCGCCATCAAAAATCTGCTTGTATTTAGTTTTAAAAATGGTGTTGAATTGTGTAATAAATTCTATTCTTTCCTTGAAAATATATGTGTTTAAGTCAATTAATTTTGTATTGTAAATATCTAATACGGTTTCACTTGAATTGCTGAATGGCAATTGTTTTAATAGAGCATTTTTTTGTTTTATAAGTTTTTGATAGTCTATAAGTTTTTGTAAATAAATTGGATTACCTAAGGCTAATGTAGCATCTAAAAATTTTCGTCTATTTTCAGCACTTCCAATAATTAAATCTTGATCATAAGGTTCAATAAACACAATAGGAAATCGGCCACTGATTTCAATTTGCTTTTCAATGGGAATATTATTCAGCCAAGCTTGTTTTTTAGAATCTTTTACATTTAGTACTTTGATAAAATAATTATTGTCTTGAATTTGGATATTTATATTTAGTTGAATTTTGTCTTTTTCAAAAGGGAAAACAAATTGGTCATTTTTGAAAAAATAACTTTTTAGAAAACAATTGTAATAAATAGCATCTAGTAAATTGGTTTTTCCTAAACCGTTGTTTCCTGTGATGATATTTAATTTGTGATGAAATTCAAAGCTTTGTTGTAGATATTGTTTAAAATATAACAATTCAATATGTGATACAATTTGAGCAGGGAAGTTCATATTTGGAACAAATTAATTAAAAAAATTCTTCTTTTGCTAAATTAATTGTATTTTTGCGATTCTAAAAATTAGGTTGAATGGCAAAGAAGCAACAAGAAAGTCAAGCACTTCAGAAAGTAAATGATTTTATGGATAATATCGATTTATTTATCGAACAATATAAAAATATTATTATCGGTGTTATTGTTGGTTTAGTTTTACTTTTTGGTGGATTATATGCTTACAAACATTTTATAAAAGCACCTAAAGAAGCAAAAGCAAAAGATGCGATTTTTAATGCTCAATATTTATTTGCTAAAGATTCTTTCCAATTAGCATTAAATGGTTCTGGAAATATCCAAGGATTTAAAAAAATTGCTGATGAATATGGCAGCACGGCAGCTGGAAATACTGCAAAGTTTTATGCTGGTGTTTGTAATTTGAATTTAAAAAAATATGCTGAAGCCGTTAAGTATTTAGAAGATTTTAGTACGAAAGACCCTTTGGGGAATGCTAGAAAATATGGCTGTTTAGGTGATGCTTATGCAGAACAAAAAAAGATGGATGAAGCTATCAATAATTACAAAAAAGCTTATGCTTATGATAATGAAGTTACGGCACCAACTTATATGTATAGAGCCGCATTGGCATTGGAATTATCAGATAAGAAAAATGAAGCTTTAGAACTCTATAAAAAATTAAATACAACTTATCCAAATTCACAAGAAGGACAAGCTGCTGAATTATCCATTGGAAAATTGGAACAACAAGTAAAATAGACTTATAGTGTCAAGATTTCTCTGATTTAATGATACATATAATAAATGCGTTTTGTACTGAAATAACTATTGACTAACAACTATTGACTAATAACTAATAAAAGTGGCATCAGTATTACAAAATTTATCAAACTACGATGAAAAAAGTGTTCCTTCAGGAAAGGGCAAAAAAATTGGTATAGCTGTCGCAGAATGGAATAAACATATTACTTTTAGTTTATTATCAGGTTGTACAGATACTTTAACAAAGTTTGGTGTTAATGAAGAAGATATTGAAATTTCTATTGTACCAGGAACTTTTGAATTACCGTATGCTGCAAAACAATTGTATGACAAAAATATGAATGCGGTTATTTGTATAGGATGTGTGATTAAAGGTGAAACCGACCACGATGTTTATATCAACTATTCTGTAGCGAATGCTTTACAAAATTTGAATATTCAATACAATATTCCGTTTATTTTTGGTGTTTTAACACCTAATAATGAACAACAAGCATTGGATAGAGCAGGAGGGAAGCACGGAAATAAAGGTACTGAAGCTGCAATCACTGCATTAAAAATGATGCAGGTATAATATTTAGAAAAAATTACTATTTTAGCAAAATGAAATTTAATAATAATAATTGGTATTGGCGTAAATCATAACTTCAGTGTGATGCAATTTTCAATACAATACGAATTTATATAGATTGACTTGCTTCACGCAAGTCATTTTTAATTTAAGCTCAATAAAATAACAATATGTCAAAATATACTTTTAAAACTAGCTCCAAAAAGATTATCGCAGATATGCTTACGCCAGTATCTATATACTTACGTTTGCGTGAACAATTTAAAAATACAGTTTTATTAGAAAGTTCTGATTATCATGGCGATGAACATAATTTTTCCTATATCTGTTTTGGTGCAATTGCTGGTTATCGATTAGAGAAAGATGTTTTTTCATCGTTTTATCCCGATGGTCATACAGAAAATATTCAAACCAATTCACAAATGCATTTTGGTATTTTGGTAAATCAATTTATCAAACAATTTGAAACTCCAAGTACAAATATTTCTGATAAAATTATGACCAATGCCTTATTTGGTTATATGACCTATGATGTAATTGAGCAATTTGAAGATATTCAATTAAGACACGAAAAACCCAATATTCCAACCGCTCAATATTATGCATATCAATTTATAATAGCATTTAATCATTTCAATCATGAATTGTATATCATAAAAAATGCTATAGAAGGTATTGAATCTAAATATAATTTTTCTTTAGATGCAATTGAAACGATGATTAAAAATAATGAATTTAATTTGGGACACTTTTCATCAATAGGCGAAAAAACTTCAAATGTTGATAATGAAACGTATATTGAAATGGTCAAACGTGGAATTGCCCATTGTTATCGAGGAGATATTTTTCAAATTGTGTTGTCTCGAAGATTTCAAAAGGAATATGAAGGTGATGATTTTAACTTGTACCGAGCATTGAGAAGTATCAATCCATCGCCATATTGTTTCTATTTCAATTTTGAAGATTTTAGATTAATTGGGTCTTCGCCAGAAGCTCAATTGATTATTAAAAACAATAAAGTAACGATACACCCAATTGCTGGAACTTTCAAACGTACTGGTAATGATGTTCAAGATGCGAATTTAGCAAAGCAATTATCGGAAGATGAGAAAGAAAATGCCGAGCATATAATGTTGGTAGATTTAGCACGAAATGATTTGTCTAGAAATGGGAAAAATACCGTTGTTGAAGTTTATAAAGAAATACAATACTATTCACATGTAATTCACTTAGTATCTAAAGTATCAAGTTTTATTGATGATACAGCAGATAAAATAAAAATATTTGGGGATACATTTCCTGCTGGAACTTTGAGTGGTGCTCCAAAATACAAGGCTATGCAATTGATTGATAAAATCGAAAATACACCGAGAAGTTTTTATGGTGGAGCAATCGGCTGTTTAGGTTTTAATGGAGATTTTAATCATGCGATTATGATTAGAACCTTTTTAAGTAAAGATAATTTATTGACTTTCCAAGCTGGAGCAGGAGTGGTTGCAGATTCAAAGCCAGAGAGTGAATTACAAGAGGTGGAAAATAAATTAAATGCCTTAAACAAAGCTATAGATTTAGCCAATACAATTTAATAGATTGCCTTATTTGGTATGTGTTTGTTGCAGTAAATAGTACATCAATTTAAAAACTTCTTAGTGATACTCAAAATTTCCTTTATCTGAAATAATACTAACTTTTTTAGAATCAGCAGGTTCTACTCGCCCAATGATTTGTGCATCAATATTAAAACTTTTTGATATAGCAATGACCTCATTAGCAAATTGTTCATTGCAATAAATTTCCATTCTTGAACCACAATTAAAAACTTGATACATTTCTTGCCAGTTGGTATTGCTTTCAGATTGTATTAAATTGAATAAAGGAGGAACTGCAATTAAATTATCTTTGATGATATGAAGGTTTTCAATGTAATGCAAAACTTTAGTTTGGGCACCGCCACTGCAATGTATCAATCCATTGATGTTTTTTGTACCTATATTTTGGATTATTTTTTTAATAACAGGTGCATAAGTTCGAGTAGGAGAGAGGACTAATTTTCCAGCATCTATAGGTGTTCCTTCTATTTTGTCAGTTACTAATTTTGTACCTTGATATATAAATTCAGAAGCGGTATTGGGATCAAAACATTCCGTGTATTTTTGAGCATAAATATTTGAAAAAACATCGTGTCTTGCTGAAGTTAAACCATTACTGCCCATTCCTCCATTATATTCTTTTTCGTAAGTAGCTTGCCCATAAGAAGCAAGTCCAATAATAACATTACCAGCTTTGATATTTGCATTATCAATCACATCATTTCTGTGCATTCTTGCGGTCATAACAGCATCTACCGAAACAGTTCTAATGACATCGCCCATATCCGCAGTTTCTCCGCCCATTGGAAAAACAGTAACGCCATGTTCATTTAGCATTTCAACGACTTCATTCGTTCCGTCAATGATGGTTTTGATTACTTCTCCAGTTATTAAGTGTTTATTACGATTAATTATAGATGAAAGTAAAAAATTTGAAGTTGCACCTATACAAATCAAGTCATCTGTATTCATGACAATAGCATCTTGTGCAATGCCTTTCCAAACCGAAATATCGCCTGTTTCTTTCCAATAGATATAAGCTAAAACTGATTTTGTTCCAGCACCATCAGCATGAATGATAGAGCAAAATTGCTCATCATTAGTCAAATAATCAGGATAAATTTTACAAAAGGCTTGTGGAAATAATCCCTTATTTTCATTTTTTATAGCGGCGTGTACTTCATCTTTTGTAGCAGAAACACCACGCTGATTATATTTTTCAGAAATCATTGTATCTTATTTAGAAAATCTATTGTAGTCTTACAAAGGTAATTAATTTAAACTACTTCATTTGATTAAACGCCAAATTGTTTGAGGTGATGATCTAAGTGTTTATACATCGCACGTCCCCAAGTATCTTTATCCATTTCTCCAAAAATAGGATGTGCGCCAGTTAAGTTCTTAGCTTCAATAAATTGTTTGTAAACTTCCAAAAATGATTGTTTGGCTTGCTCAAATTCTGGATCTGTTTTAACAATAAAATCTTTAGCAGTCATCATATTTTTAGGCCATGGAATAATATCAATTACTAATTTTCGCATCAAGGGATTGGCAACCAAAAATTGTAAATTTTCCTTAGGTAAGCTGACTTTATTAATCGGAACAGCAAAAGCTATTTCTAAATGTTTTAGCATTTGAGCAACAGTCATCGTTCCCCATGCTCTTTTTGAGTTCGCATTTAGATTTTGTATTCTCTGAGCAATGGCTTGTTGAGTACTTTTTTCAAATAAAGATTCCATATTATTTTGTTATTGCAAAAATTAGTATCATGATTTATTACCTTGTTTTCTTACGATTTTTTCAAATTACTGATCATTTACCTTCTTCCAAATCATCATTTGGTTAGAGTAAATTTTCGCAAAACCTTTTACATCATCGCCAGACCAAGAATTGTTCATTTCGCCATAACTTCCAAATTTGCTACTCATTAAATCGTGTTTTGATTCAATGCCAATAAGGTTAAATCGATAAGGCAATAACTGCACAAATACTTTTCCTGAAACACATTTTTGAGTACTGCTCAACATCGCTTCAATATCTCGCATTAATGGTTCATAGAATAATCCTTCATGTAAATTACTTCCATAAACTTGTGCAATTTGGTCTTTCCAAAACAACTGTTGTTTGGTTAAAGTATGTTTTTCAAGTAAGTGATGTGCCTTAATTAAAATCAAAGGAGCTGCTGCTTCAAACCCAACTCTCCCTTTTATTCCAATGATAGTGTCGCCAACGTGTACATCTCTTCCAATTGCATAAGGAGCAGCAATTTTATTCAACTCTATGATTAATTCTGTTGGGTGATTATAAGCTTTTCCGTTCAAAGCAATAGGTTCTCCTTGCTTAAATTCAATCTCTATATCTATTGGCGTATTTTCTTCTAATTGAGTAGGATATGCACTTTCAGGTAAAGTATTTCTTGATGTTAGGGTTTCCTTCCCACCAACACTCGTTCCCCAAATACCTTGGTTG
>JACJXS010000018.1 GCA_020636545.1 Chitinophagales bacterium | reverse complement strand
CGTATGATAAAATTGGGTTCTGTAAACCATTCTATTTAATTTGATCAAAGTGATACACCATTTATTCTTTATAGATAACCTCCAACAATAACTGTTTATACAAATTGATGCCATTTGCAATTTTAACTACCTTAAGCGATAATTCAAACTATTTAAAATAAAAAAGCCTTGTAAATTATTGTTTTACAAGGCTTTAGCTTGAGCTGGTGATGGGACTCGAACCCGCAACCTGCTGATTACAAAGTATCTTTCAATCCCCATATCTACTTATATAACAACAACTTAAAGATGGGTGGCATAGTAAATGGCATAGTATTGTTTTTTATTATAAATTATTTTCAAAAAACTTGACAATGTCATAATATAATCGGATATTCAAGTGTGATTATAAATAACTTGTTGTAATCATTATTCTTCAATCGAGTCAATAATTTTAACAAACTAACTGGTTAATATTTTTCTCTCGATCTCTTCCATAAATTTTTATCATTACTTTCATTATGTCTTATCAATTAAGGAGAACAAATACCAACAGTGTGACCAGCACTATATCTGGGATTAATCCATACACAAACAGTGGAGATCAGAATATGATACAAACACAATTTTATGAGAATAAGGATTTTTATTTATCTGCATTCTTAATGGCCTCGGGGCTCGATTTGGTTGAGCATCGTCGACAAGGGCCAATTTCGGTCTTTAGATTTATTAAAAATAGTAAACTAATAAATCTTGTAGACCAATATTATACTGATAGTGGAGAGGTTAAACCAATGCGCTACAGTACATACATCCGCACTCTGAAAAGTATTTTACACAATGCTTTATCAGAATCGAAATCAGAGAACAATTATGTCAAACAAAATCAAAAAGGAAATTTATCAAGAGGTTAACGATAGCCTAAATATCGTAGACGTTGCTGTCAGACTTGGAGCAACAAACTTAACAAAGAGAGGTAATTCATTAGTAGGAAATTGCCCAACAAAGCACCCATCTAAAAGTGGAACTCCATTTAATCTAGATTACACCAGAAATCAGTTTAATTGCTTTGGCTGTAAAGAAGTCAAAGGAATTGGATCCATTCATCTAGTATATAAGGTTACTGGGATGACTATTCCAGAATCTATTAAATGGTTAGTAAAAGAGTTCAATCTAAATATTGATCCTAATCAGACCCTAAACATCCCCAAACAAACCCTTAAGGAAAAGCAAGAGCAAGATGAGCTAATCACACGCAGCTTTTTACTAAATGAAATTGTAGAAAGAGGTAAAGAACTACTATATAAAGAGGAAGGGAAAGAAGCTCTGGACTATTTAGTAAATCAACGTAAATATGACCCAGAAGTTCTAAAGAATAGCGACTGGTTTTATTTACCGGAAGATTATGATGTGAAGAAAATGTTAATAGATAGTGATGAAGATAAAAGAAAAGTTGCGGCAAAATTAAAATTACAAGGCCATTTTGGTGATAATTTTAGATTAGCTTTTCCTTACCGCAATGCCGAAGGGCTGATTACCGGATTTTTGAAAAGATCTACAGAACCCAGTGGTAGTACAATTACTACCTATGACAATAAGGTTCATGATAATGTTCGTTGGGACAGTACGCCCGGAGTAAAGAAAGATGATTTATTTGGGATTGATAAAGTTGATAAAAAGGAAGATACACTAATTGTTGTTGAAGGATACCCCGATGTTTTATACCTACAAGCTCTAGGGGTTAACAATGTGGTTGCAGTTGGACAAGGTATGTTGGGTAAAAGACACCTTAATGAATTAAAAATAAGAAAAATTAAACACTTAATAATTGCATTTGATAATGATGGAGTTGGCCCTAGTAATACAAGGGAAGCTATTAAGTTAATATTGAAGCATACTTCAATTGTTCCATTTGTAGTTGATCCTAAAAAGTTTGGGATGCACAAAGACCCGGATGAATATCTTAAAGCTAATGGTCTAGATGATCTGATGCAGAAATTTCAAGAAACAGATGATGGGGTTTTTTGGGTTATAAATGAGCTGATCAGTGGAGCATCTGTCAGCAATGCACTATCTAAAAGAAAAGCAAAAGAAGAGGTTCTGGATTTTCTATCAATAGTAAATAATGATGTTACAATCTCAGAAATATTGCCGCTGCTTAAAAAGTCATTTGGAGAAGATGTGGGTTCATTAAGAAAACAATTAAAAGCATTAGAGAAAGATTATACAGATGAGTTAGAGGATCATATTACTAATGATCCAGTTGTACCAATGTACGATATGACCAGTGATGCTTATGGTTATTATGATGCTGAGGAAGATGTCCCAAAACTTGGTATTGAGAGGAATAAAATTATAGAGCTGCTTAAAGATCATGGAATAAAACCTCCGCAAAACTTTCCACACTTTAGAGTTAAGTTTATGCCGCAAGATCTTGGGGGTAAGTTTGATATTTACAACAGAAAATTTAACCTTTTTACACCGACAGAATTTATGTTCTATGAAAAAAATGATGAAAAGATTGAACTCGAAGTTGCTTGCCCAAGAACATTTTACCTTTTAAGGAATGTTATACCCGTTGAAAATGAAAGAGAGCATTTTATTAATTGGTTAAGTTATGTTTTCACAACAAGACAAAAAGTAGATACCACTTGGTTGTTCCAAGGATTACCGGGCGCTGGTAAAAACTTATTCTTTGATAAGATTATAAAACCATTATTTGGGGAAAAGCAGACCATAGTAGTTGATGACGATAGACTGCAAAGCGATTTTAATGGTTATATGAGTAACAAGTTGTTTGTAGCTTTTAATGAAGTTGCTAATGATGAAACAAAGACGAAGAGAAGTGTTAAATCTAAATTAAAATCCTTAATCTCTGAACATAATATGATTATTAATGAAAAATTTTTAAGGGCCTATGAAGCCACAAATGATGCCAATATGTTCTTTTTTAGTAATGAAGCACTACCAATGCTAATAGAAAAGTATGACAGAAGATTTAATGTCATAGAAACCGGTGATGCTCTAAATATCAAACCAACATTTAATCGTAACCCAGAAGACTTTATAAAATCACTTGGAAATGAGTTACCAAAATTTGCTCAGTACTTATATAATTATAAGAGTGATAAACATAAAGTTAAAATTGTATTAGAGAATGAAGCGAAGGCTACAATTAAAGAGTTAAGTATGAACAGATTTGAATTGTTTGCCGATAAGCTTAAAACTAATGATTGGGAATGGTTTGATATAAATTACCCAGAAAAAGGTAATGACTTTTTAGGTAAGGATAATAGAAGAGGATTGATGACTGAAGATATGTTAAAAGCTAAAAAAGTTGAGAGAGAAATTCTACTTGGAACTTTTAATAGACTATTTGATGGTTTGACATCTAAGACGAAATTTACACAACAGATGAAGCTCCGCAGAATCAATGTTGATAGGAAGCAGTATAGTGATGGAAGAGATGATGAATACTTCTACGAGTGGAAATAAACCAAAGTACGTTAAGTACGTGAAATCAGCTACTTTCAAGCCCCTTCTTTTATTTAGTTGGGGCTTTTTTGTTGATTACGCCGTTGTTCACGAAGTTATTAGACTATAGCATCTACCAAACTACGTGAAATCACGTACTTTCAAAAACCAAAGTGCGTGAAATAAAATTCGAAAACAAGTCATAATCGAACTATTTACTACTATTCACTTACTTCACGTACTTTTTTTAGTACTTCTACCGGGAAAAAAATATTATAATTTATTTCTATATAGGTTTTAGACCTCTGAAAAGTAAGTGAAGTGCGTGAAGGAAATAAAATGGGCTCTTTGGGTGTTTAGGAACTAAGAACAATGCTAATATATCACCTAATTGACCCTAACTAACCTTTTCTTACTTTACGTAGTTTTATAGAAAAGTTTTTAAAAAGATGTGGAAACAACTTCATACCAACAAACCGCCCCTAAAAAATAACTTATTAACCAGCTAATAAACAATCCCTAACTAAATAAAGTTACGAAGTTACGAAATATTGGAAATAGTAGTTAATGAGACTTTAAATTTAATATTTACCCCTAAGCTTTTGACAGTTGTAAATTTTTACGTTCACAAAAGAGATTTTTCGAATCCAGCTTAGGGGATGCTAACTAGCTTCTTTAACCATAAATTAAGACGTAAGACCCAAGAAGCTCTCAGAGTTAAAACACTTAGTCTTATTAAAGGGCTGTCGTGGGATTTCTCCGATAGCATATTCAAATATATGGTTTTTTAACAAATTAAGATAATTTTAATTATTTTAATTATACACTTTTTTAGAGAGTATATAATTGGAAATAGTATTTAATAATTTTGCAATCCTTCATTTAAAAGCTGTTAAAAAAAAAGAAATTATTTACTTCCCTATTATCTACGAGAATGTAGACGCTAAAATTATTTATACTTATTTGAATTTTCAATTAACCGATACTGAAGACAAATTTATTAACATTGTTAAACAGCAATTGAGAATTGATGACTCTGAAGTTGACCGTTTAAAAAAAGAGTTCTTAAATTTTAAAAACAATTCAACTAAAATTGATTTTTATTTGGTAGATACTTTCACAATTAATCAAATAATTTTTTATATAGCGGTGAATAAAAGTCATTTAAAGGCATTCGTATTCACACAGCCAGAATCATTTAGTAGAAGAGAAAAATCAAAAAATAGATTTTATAGGCGATGGGTATTAAGAGATTTAGAACTAATTTCAGCAGATTTATTAGATGACTTCGAAAAAGATCTCCCTAGGATATACTCAATAAAAAGAACAATATTTAATCAAGTATATATTGATAAATTTAATAATACTATGGGTAGGACACTTAGGAAAATTGGACCATAAATTCACCATATGTGAAAAATAAAAATATCTTTCTTAAAAATATTGAATTTCTTAAAGTACTAGCTTATTTATTAGAACTGTTCTGCTTCGACCCCTTAGCAACCCAGCCCTAGGTTTATCCCGCATAACCCAAAGCACCTTTTGCAAGTTTATTAAATCCAAAAAAAAGGCTACATATGATATCATCCTAACAAAATAGTAACTTCGTAACAGTACATATTTGATCCCTAACTAACCCCATTGATGAATAAGTTACGCAATTACCATTTCAATCAAGATTTAATAAATAATTAGGTGATATATAATAAGGTATTTTTATATTTTTATAATTAATATTTTTCCCAAAAGGTGTCCAATGGTTAAAAGAACTCTCAATATTGAATTTCGAACAAATGATTCGCCACCATTAAATCCGCAGTTTCCGATTGGTCAGTATGATCATCCATTTACATTAAATCCAACTATTGGCTGCTTTTTTGGCTGCAAGTATTGTTACTCTCCCATCTTTACTGCAAAAGTAAAAAATCAGAAACGAAAAAAGTTTTTTGAGAATGTAGCCGTTCAATTTAATATGGCTGAACGATTGGATAAACATCTTGAAAACCTTAAAGAAATCCCACAGCATTTAAAAAGAGTGCAGATAAATGAAAGCAACGAATACTATTTACCGCAAGTAATTAATGAATTAAAAAAACAATATAATCGTGATGTCATGTTAGAAATACTAAAAGTGTTTGAAAAACACTGGGATAATGGAAATAAATGGATGCTGCACATTTTATCCAAAAGTCATCTAATTCTAAATCATTTAGATCAACTTAAAAATATGAAGCATATGGTTCAGATTGAAATTAGTATTAGCAGCATTGATGAAAAGCTAATAAGAGATTTAGAATTTTATACCCCCACAATAAAGAAAAGAATGGAAACAATTAATAAATTGGCAACGAATGATATTTTTGTAAGGACAATGGCTATGCCTTTTTGGGGTGATTATAAGGAAGTTGAAGCAATTAAGAAACTTTCATTTAACAATGGAGCAAGAGGATTTAAGAACAAAAGATTAAATTACTTTGATTGGCAGCAACTGCAAGCCTTAGACTATAACGATCTAATAAACGACAAAGTTTCACGCGTGCAAGGAAGACCAGATAACATGTTTGAAGATTTAAACGAAAAAAGTGGTGAGACATTACTTTTCAAAGGTAAACCTAAGATCGTAAATGTCAGTTTCCCCCATGTTAGAAAGTGGTCTACGCCCACAATATTGGATGAAAAACTAAGTTTGCAAGATCAAAAAATTATCGACTGCGGTTACTCCCAATTAAATAAAGTCAAATGGGCGTATATAAAGTAACATCGTAACTTCGTTACCATCTTCAAATTAGTAGGTAAAAGTAAAAAGTTACAATGTTACGAAGTTACGAAGATTGGCATTTACTTAACCAAACCCACCCTAGGTTCATCCCGCATAACCCAAAGCATCTTTTGGAAGTTTCAGAAATTTCAAAAAGCGGCCTACATATGCTGTAATAATAACTCCAGCTTAACCAAACAAGCCCAGTAAAAAAGTTTAAAACCCGAATCACCGAAATGAGGCTCCCTACCATACCTGGGTAGCTAAATGTGAGTCATCGAATAAACCAAAATATTTTCTAATACATAAGCTGGTACAGACTAAAGATTTGCTGAAATAATTTCGGAAACTAAATTTTTTTTCTGCTATTTTTGAAAGCAAAAATCTAAGGTTAAAAGTAAGACTCATTGAGAATTCTGTTAAATAAATACTAACTTTGTCCATAAACTTTTGAAGACATACAATTTTAGTATATACAAACATTATATCATAACATATGTTATTATAGGTTATAAATATCTAATTAATAATAAATTTACCATAATTGTCTTTATAAAGTTTTTTTAATGATTCTTCATTGAGACCTAACCCACTCAGTGGCCAATGATAATTGAATAATTCAATTTCATAAAAATGCTCATCAAGAGATTCTAAAATTCTGAAGGTGACTTCATACATACTTTTCTCAAATCCCATATCTGTACCATAAAATAACTTGTTGTTGTGCATTTCAAAGAATGATTTTGTGTAACGAGGAATTGGAGCATTCTCTGCATACCTTGCAGAAATATCTGCAAATAAATTTGAATACTTATCCAATAACTTCCCCAAGTTTTCTAAATCATGACTTTGATTTGCAAGATGGCAAGCAATAAAAATCGTATTTGGATGGTTTGTAACTGCATTCTCAAGAGTACGTAAAACTTCTTTGAGATTTAAGCCTTCTTGTTTATCAAGTCTCCAATCTAAGGCATTCATCAAACCATCATTTGTGGAATCCATTCTTTCATAAAACCATTGCGGTTCGCCAACATGAATATTGATTGGCATTTTTAATTCAGCACATTTTTCTAAAAGAGGATCTAACCTTTTATCATCTATATGAATGCCCGGTGCTGGTGGTTTGCAGTACATTAATCCTATCCCTTTATCTCCAAGTTCTCCAACTCCTTTGGCCCCCATTTTATAACATCTTTCTAGCTCTTCAACAGCTTCTTTCCCATAATTTGGTTTATCAATATTTGTGTAATCAAATCCGCACCACAATTCAAATCTATTTTTATAGTCCGAGTAAAAGTTAATTAATGAATCAAACTCAGAACCATGAGCTTTCGTTAGTAGAATTGTTTTTTCAATTCCCGCCTCATCCATATTCATTACCCAGGTTTTAAGCTCTGCTTTTGTCTTAGCATATGGATGTGAATGCATATCAATAATTGGATATTTAGATTTGGTTATTTTTGAGATAGGAATATTATAAATACTTTTAGGCCTATAATTTTTCAGTAATATTTCCTTACCAGTCGTTTGAGCAACACTATTAATTTGCCAAATCAATATTGCGAGTATAAAAATCCTAAATTGAATTTTCATTTTATTATCCTACTATAATTAATTTAATTCCTAGATTTTCAATTGCCTGTTTTTCATCAGCGGGGATATTTTTATCTGTTACTATTGTATGGATTTTTGATAAAGGAGCAATACTTGCAAAACTTCTATGTTTAAATTTACTAGAATCAGTAACCACAATAACTTCACGTGAATTATCAATCATAACATTATTTAAATGAGCTTCTTCAAAATTAGGTGTGGAAATCCCATAATTTGAATCTATTCCATCAACTCCAATAAATACTTTGTCGCAATAATAATTCTTCAGAATTTCTTCAGCAGAGGATCCAACTAACGAAAGTGAGTTTCTTCTTAATGAGCCCCCAGGAACTATTACTCTTACATTTGGTGTATCTACCATTTGTCCAGCAATATGTAATGAATTAGTTATTACTGTTAAATTGTTAAATTTATCTAGATTTTTTGCAACTTCTAATGTCGTAGTGCCAGAATCTAAAATGATAGTTTCTCCATCTTTAACAAGTTCAGCTGCCTTTTTCCCAATTGCCTGCTTTTCAAGGGAGTGTTTCATTGATTTCACATTTAAATTATAATCAATCCCAACCCTTTGTAATTTCATGGCTCCGCCACGTGCACGCACTAGAAGATTTTTTTTTTCAAGTTGGTCTAAATCATTACGAATTGTTACCTTGCTTACGTGATGTAATTCGCTAAGTTCCTTAACTCTAACAGTTCCTTCAAACTCAATTTTTTCTAATATTTTAGATCGTCTCTGGCTAGTTTCATCTTTATTTAGGTTTTTTTGATACTCCATCAGCTTTCGTAACCTTATTATTTTTGAATAATGGTAAACATAATTATTTTGATCTAAAAATCAAAGTATTAGTATTTATTTGTAAATACGGTCGATATTTAACTTTTGATGATGAATTCCAAATAATAAAGCCTTATTAATATAGAATATCAAGTTTCCTTTGAGTTTTATTGTGAAAAAATTGTTTAATTATGATTTATAAAAAAGGGTAAGTAATTGAAAGAAAATATTAAAATAAGTAAACGAAAGTGCTTGACAAGTAAAAACAAAATAGCTATCTTTTGAAAAATAATTTAATAAGAACTTGGATTGCAAATGAAAAATTCAATCTTTGGTATTCAAAAGGATATTCTAAATAATAGAGGTGCTTTTTATACCGCTTCAGAAATAAATGGACAACCAGACTTATGGTTAAAAACTTGGGAGTATGCAGAAGAAAGAAAATCTGAGATTATTGAATTTTTAGATCCAGTATTTCATCAAAAAGATTTACAAATTATCTTAACCGGAGCTGGAACCTCTGCTTTTGTCGGAGAAGTATTAGAAGGACCATTTCAAAAACATCTCAAGCATCCGACAAGAGCTGTACCTACTACAAATTTAGTGACTCATCCGGAATTATATTTTTTTAAAGAAAAACCAACCCTTTTAATTTCATTTGCCAGATCTGGAAACAGTCCTGAAAGCTGTAAAGTAGTTGATCTAGCAAAAGAATACTGCATTGAGATATATAATCTTATTGTAACGTGTAATTCCAGTGGAAAACTTGCAACTGAATCCAAAGGTAAAAATGACTTTGTGTTTATTCTTCCCCCAGAATCTGATGATAAAAGTCTGGCAATGACAGGAAGTTTTTCATCTATGCTTTTGAGCGGCCTTTTAATCAGTAGGATTCATGATATATTTAAGTTGAGTGATCAAAGGATGAAGCTTTATAAATACGGGAAAAGAATAATTGATAACTATTCTTTAGAACTAAAAAAAGTTGCTTCCTTAAATTTTACAAGAGCGGTATTCTTAGGTTCTGGATTATTTACAGGAATCGCACGTGAGTCTCATTTAAAACTTCAAGAATTGTCAGACGGTAAAGTAATCTGCAAACACGATTCTTTCCTTGGATTTAGACACGGACCAAAGGCTGTAGTTAATGAAAGTACCTTAGTAACATATTTGTTTTCAAATAATAGTTACTCACAAAAATATGAACTGGATCTGGTTGAAAGTGTTAATAAAGGTAGAAGTGGTATTTTTCGAATAGGCTTCATGGAACACGATATTTCTAATGTAGATGTTGATCTTAAAATTATTTTATCTGATCAGAATGATTCAATTTCGGAAGAATTTTTGACTATTCTTTCAATACTCCCAGCTCAAATTTTAGGTTTTTTTAAATCGCTTGAATTGGGATTAAAACCTGACAATCCATCTGAATCGGGTGTCATAACAAGAGTTGTGCAGGGTGTCAAGCTCTATAACTATGAAAATATTCAAACAACCAGTTAATTATGATTATTAGCAAATTACTAAATAAATTGAATGCTGGAAAGAAAATTGGAATTACATCCGTATGTTCAGCCAACAAATTTGTGATTGAAGCTGCTATGAAACATGCCAAAAAGAATAAATACAATTTATTAATTGAATCAACTTCAAATCAAGTCGATCAATTTGGCGGATATACAACCATGACCCCTAATGCTTTTGTATCCTATGTCTATACTATTGCTAATAAAATTGAATTTCCATTGGATAATTTAATTTTAGGGGGAGACCATTTAGGTCCAAATGTTTGGCGAAATATTGATTCTTATAAAGCAATGAAAAATGCGGAAGATCAAATAGCAGCTTATGTCTCAGCGGGGTATACAAAAATTCATTTAGACACAAGTTTTGTTTTAGCAGATGATGAGAATAATAATGGAAGATTATCTGCAAAAACGATTACCGAAAGAGCAGCTAGGTTGTGCATGGTTGCAGAAAAAGTTTTCAAAGAGAATTCTAATACTATTTCGAAACCAATTTATGTTATTGGAACAGACGTTCCAATTCCTGGCGGCGCAATTGACAATGAAGAGGAAATAAAATTAACTACTCCCGAAGAATTAGAAGAAACAATTGAGTTAAGCAGAAAAGCTTTTTATACACAAGGATTAGAAGAGGCTTGGGATAGAGTTATTGCAGTAGTAGTGCAGCCAGGTGTTGAATTCTCAGATTCCAAAGTGCTTCCTTATTCAAGCGAGAAAAATATAGGCTTAAAAAAGAAGATTGAATCTTATAAAAATATATACTTTGAAGCTCACTCTACAGATTACCAAAAAAATGATGATTTAATAAAAATGGTAGAAGATCATTTTGCAATATTAAAAGTAGGGCCTTGGTTAACCTTTGCAATGAGAGAAGCTTTATTTTCTTTGAATCTTATTGAAAATCAGATCTTTAAGAATAAAAATAGTGTAGAAGTTTCAAATTTAGATAAAGTTCTTGAAGTGGAAATGAACAAAAATCCAAATTATTGGAAGGGGCATTACAAGGGAACAAAAGATGAAATTGAATTAGCAAAAATATATAGCTATAGCGATAGAATCAGATACTACTGGTCAAATAAAAATGTTGATGCATCGGTTGAAAAAATGTTGAGTAATTTGGAAAGGGTTAATATTTCAGAATCTTTAATAAGCCAGTTTCTTCCCAACCAATATAAAGAGCTAAGGGAAGGCTTAATTGAAAATAATCCGCGCGATTTTGTGCAAAGCAAAATAACAGAAGTTTTAGCCGTTTATCAAAGTGCAACTGGAGGAAATATTGAAAAATAAACACTGGCTGATTTATGCAATTGTTACAACCCTGTTTTGGGGGTTGTGGGGCGCATTGATAGAAATTCCGGAGAAAGCCGGTTTCCCAGCTACCTTGGGTTATTGCGTTTGGGCTCTTACAATGCTGGTGCCAGCTTATGTTGTTCTAAAAAAAGTTGACTTTAAAATTGAGAAAGATAAAAAATCAATTATGCTTGGTTTAATTATTGGATTTACCGGAGCTGGAGGACAAGTTATTCTGTTTCAAGCATTAAGAACAGGCCCGGCTTATTTAGTATTCCCGTTTATCTCACTTTCTCCTGTTATAACTATTTTTTTATCGCTATTATTTTTAAAAGAAAAAGCAAGCAAAAGGAGTTGGATCGGAATTATTTTTGCATTGATTGCAATTCCACTTTTATCATATTCTTCAGGTGATGATGCTAATTCTAGCGGAATTTTATGGGTTATACTTTCCTTGCTTGTTTTTCTTGCATGGGGATTTCAGGCTTTCGTTATGAAGTTTGCTAATGAATCAATGAAAGCTGAAAGTATATTTTTCTATATGACGCTGACCGGTATCATTTTAATTCCATTTGCATTGTTAATGACTGATTTTAGCCAAGAAATTAATTGGGGATGGGATGGACCATATTTAACATTTGTTATACAATTGTTAAATTCGATAGGTGCTTTAACTTTAGTCTTTGCATTCAGATACGGTAAGGCTATTGTTGTAAGTCCATTAGTGAACGCCGTCGCCCCAATAATTACCGTGGTTTTATCATTGATAATTTACCAAGTATTTCCGCATTTTATAATTGTAACGGGAATTGTTTTTGCTATTGTCTCAATCTTTTTATTAGCAATGGAAGAAGATGAGGAACCACAACAAGCTGTAGGTGAAAATTAAAATGAATAAAGATTTTGACGTTATTGTAATTGGAGAATTAAATGTAGATTTGATACTAAATCAAATTGATTCTTTTCCTGAGATTGGGAAAGAAAAGTTAGCAGATAAGATGGATTTAGTTTTGGGAAGTTCTTCTGCAATTTTTGCAAGTAATTTAAGTTCCCTTGGAGCTAAAGTTAGTTTCATCGGAAAAATTGGGAATGATATATTTGGCAATTTAGTTTTAGATAGTCTAAAAAATAAAAATGTAAATACAGATTTAATAATTATTGATGATGAATTAAAAACCGGTGCCACAGTAGTTCTGAATTTCGATCAAGATAGAGCAATGGTTACGCATTCGGGAGCGATGGAACATCTGTCAATAGAAGATATAAAAATTGAGAAATTAAAAAGAGCAAAACATATTCACGTTTCATCAATATTTCTTCAACCTGAATTAAAAGATAACTTATTTGTTCTTTTTAAATCTGCAAAAGAAAATGGATTAACTACTTCGCTTGATCCCCAATGGGATCCGGCAGAAAAATGGGATTTAGATTTGGAACAGCTGCTTCCTTATGTTGATGTATTTTTACCCAATGAAGTTGAAATAACTAAATTAACTCAGACAAATAAAGTTGATGAATCAATAAACAAAATTAAAAATTTTGCAAATTCTATTATAGTTAAAGAAGGAAACAAAGGATCAGTTTCTTATTCTAAAAATATAAAATTGGAAGTTGCCGCCTACTTAAATGATAATGTTATTGATGCAATTGGTGCAGGGGATAGTTTTGATGCTGGATTTATTTTTAAATATGTATCGGGGGAAAGTATTGAGAATTGTCAGAAATTTGGCAACCTGACCGGTGCAATTAATACGACATCAGCAGGAGGCACTTCTGCTTTCAAAAATTACACTCAAATTGTTGAATTAGGTAAAAATAAATTCGGGTTCGAAGAATAAACAATATGAATCTTAAAGAAAAATATATTGAGCTCAGGAAAAACAATTCAGCAATAATAGCTGCCAACTTCTATAATCTTGAAACATTAAAAGGATTATTAATTGCAGCTAATGAGCAAAACAGCTCAGTCATTCTTCAATTATCTAAAAGTTCAATTGATTATATGGGGTTAAAAACCTCGGTGGCAATGGCGAAAGCAGCACTTGAAGAATATAATGTTCAAGGTTGGCTTCATTTAGATCACGGAAATAGTTATGAATTAGTAAGAAATTGTTTGGATGCCGGTTTTGATTCTGTAATGATAGATGGAAGTGAACTATCATTTGATGAGAATGTTGTTTTGACATGCAGAGTAGTTGAAGCAGCAAAAAAATATAATGTACCCGTAGAAGCAGAACTTGGCTTTATTGCAAAACTTGGACAGGATCATGATAAAGGTGATAAATTTACAAAAACTGAAGAAGCAAGATTATTTGTTGAACAAACAAAGGTTGATGCATTGGCAATTGCTATTGGAACCGCACATGGGTTTTATAAGGAGACGCCAAAATTAGATTTTGGAAGATTAAAAGAAATAAAAAGTGTGCTTCCTAATACTGCTTTGGTCTTACACGGTTCTTCAGGAATTCCTCATGAAGATATAGAGAGAGCAATTGCCCTAGGAATTTCCAAAATTAATGTTGCAACTGAATTCAAAGATATTTTTATGAAGTCCTTGAAGGAAATTCTTAACTCGACTGATAATATTGATATTAGGCAAACCTTTCCAGGAGCTATAAGAAAGGTTACTGAACTTGCAAAAACAAAATTAAATTTAACCAAACAAAAAGAATTATGAAAAAATTATCATTGTATATTGTGATAAATTTGATGATGCTTTCCAGCATTGCTTTTGCGGGAAGTTATATAGTTGCTGAATCGAATGGTGATTTTAATAGCATACAAAGTGCGCTTCAGGCTGCAGTTGCGGGAGATACAATTTTAGTTAGAGAGAAAAGTGAACCTTATTATGAAAAAATTACCTTCCCCAACAATGGTGATCAGACCAATGGATATATTGTTTTAATGAACTATCCAAATGAAAATCCAATAATTGATGGGGCAAATTATCAAGCCGGAAATGATGATCCTCAAGGTTTGGTGAGAATAGTCAATAAAAATTATATTAAGATTATTGGTTTTGAAATTAGAAATATTGTTGTTTCTAATAATTCAATTTTTCCGGCGGGCATTTGGGTTTATGGGTCATCTAGTAATATTGAAATTACAAAAAATAAAATTCATACTATTCAGCAAACTGCAAACAATGCCGGCTCCCATGGTTTGGCTGTCTATGGAACTCATCCAACTAATCCAATAAGCAATATTTTGATTGATGGAAATGAAATTTATAATTGTAAACTTGGTTGGAGTGAATCATTAGTCCTTAACGGCAATGTTGATAATTTTGTTGTTAAAAATAATTCCGTTCATGATAATAATAATATTGCATATGATTTTATTGGACACGAAAAAGTCTGTCCAACTCCGGCTTTAGATCAAGCAAGAAATGGTATTGTATTTAACAACATCGCATATAATATAGATAGTCGTGGAAACCAAGCATATGGAGATGAAGCTAGTGCTGATGGTTTTTATGTTGATGGAGGTAAAGACATTATAATTGAAAGAAACACAGTTTATAATTGCAACATTGGGATTGAAATAGCAAGTGAACATGGTGGGAAATCAACGAGTGGAATAATTGTGAGAAATAATTTAGTAAGAGAAAATATTGTTCTTGGTATTGCATTTGGCGGTTATGATAGTAAAAGAGGTTCTACAGATAATTGTAAAATAATTAATAATACGCTGTACAAAAATAACACGGAAAATTTTGATTGGGGTGCTGAAATATTAGTTCAATATTATTGTGAAAATAATTTGGTTGCTAACAATATTGTTTACTCAAATTCCAATATCCCTATGGTTGATAATTCAACAAAAACCGGTAGTGATAATCTTTTCAGCAATAATCTTTATTATACTGAAGGTACAGCAAAGTGGAATTGGAAATCTAATACTTACACAGATTTTGATTCTTATAAAAGTAATTCTTCTCAAGAAGAAAATTCACTATTTGGAGACCCATTATTAGTAGATCCAACTTTGGACAATCCTGCAATTCAACAAGGATCCAATGCGGTAGACAATGGAAACATATTTAGTGAAAATCTTAATGGTGATTTAGATTATTTTGGAAATAACAGAATTAATAATGATTTTATTGATATTGGTGCAGTTGAATCTAGTGATGTCACCGGTATTGAATCATTTGGTCAAATCATGAAAAATGATTTTGAACTTAAACCTGCATTCCCGAATCCTTTTAATCCAACAACTACAATAAAATTTAAGATTTCTCCGAATAGTTTTAAGCGCTACTTTGAATTAAATATTTATGATATTTTAGGAAGAAATGTGAAAAGTGAAACTTTCAATTCAAACGTTGATGAAATTACATATAAATGGAATGCAGAAAATATGAATAGCGGCGTATACTACGCTGTTGTTAGCTCTGATAATGAATTTATGACAAACAAATTAATTCTGTTAAAATAAATAGGAATGAATTTAATGCTTAAAACCTCTTTAAATATTTTATATTTCACATTATTGATCTCATCATTATTAGTGGCTCAAAATACCTCGACATTAAGTTTTGTTGAAAGTAGTGAGATATTTTCTAATCCAGAAAGAGGATTTTCTGTTTATAGGGGTTCGCCAGTTACCGTAAGTTTAATTAATAATTTAAAACCTTATCACGTTTCTGTTGTTCAGAGGATATATACAATCCCACAATTTATAAATTCACCACTCTCGGATGATTTCTTAAATACTGTTCGTAATGATTTAGATGCAGCAAGAGAGGGCGGAGCGAAACTTGTAATGCGTTTTTCATATACCAATAATCAAAATGGAGCAGATGCACCGCTTAGTATTATTCTTCAGCAAATTGAACAGCTTAAACCAATTCTTCAAGTTAACTCTGATGTAATTGCTTACTTAGAAGCTGGTTTTATTGGAGCTTGGGGTGAGTGGTATTATTCAACCAACAAACTAAATAATACGAATGATAGACGTTCAGTTTTATTTGGATTGCTTGATGCGCTTCCCACAGATAGGGCTGTAGTAGTTAGAACCCCGGAATATAAAAGACAAATATTTAATGATATTAATCCAATAAAACTTGCTGAAGCTTTTAACGGTTCAAATAAGTCAAGAACTGGTGCACACAATGATTGCTTTTTAGCAAGTTCTACAGATTATGGAACGTATGTGGATAATGATATTGAAGGCGATAAAGATTATTTAAATCAAGATAATATGTTTGTTCCGCAAGGTGGTGAGACTTGTAATCCAAGCGCATTCTCAGGATGCAATATTGCTCCTGTTGATTTAGCTAGAATGCATTGGTCAATCTTAAATAGAGATTATCATCCAACCGTTTTAGATGGATGGAAATCAGAAGGATGTTATGATGATGTGCAGAGAAATTTAGGATATAGATTTGTTTTATTGAACGGCGAAATTACCAATGCAGTAAAACCGGGTGGAGAGTTTAATATTAATTTAACAATTGCAAATAGAGGTTATGCCAGTCCTTTCAATCCAAGAAATTTGGAATTTGTTTTGCGTAATAAAGAAACAAAAAAGAAATATAGATTAGTGACTAATGAAGATCCAAGACTATGGTTTTCCGGTGATTCCGTTAATATAGAAATAACAGGGGGAATTTTAGAAAATATGCAGGAAGGGAATTATGAACTTCTTCTTCATTTAGCCGATCCCGAAATTAAATTGCACGATCGTCCTGAATATTCTATTCAATTAGCCAATGAAAATGTTTGGGAAGATTCAACTGGTTATAATTTAATAAATGGAAATGTTGATATAAGCTCAAGTATAAGCGGTGAGAATTATACCGGCAATTCATTTTTTAATCTAATTACAAATAATAATGTGGATACTTCTTCAAGTAAAATTGATGGATTTTTTGATGATTGGAATTCAACACCGAAGTTAAATGTAAATCCGAATAATGAATCCAAAGGGGATGCTGCCAATCCTTCTGCAGATATTATTGATGTTTGGGTAAAAGAAGATGAATCAAATTTATATATTAGTTACAGTTTAGATAGCTCATTTTCCGATCAATATTTTTATCACGTTTTTTTTGATACTGATTCAGATACATCGACCGGATTTCATAGTGGTGAAAGCTATGCTGGCATTGATTTAATGATTGAAAATGATCTGATGTGGAAATATACCGGAGTAAATGGCGAGTGGTCTTGGGCAAGCTCAGGTTCTTTTTATTCTTCAATTGGAGTTGAAGATGATAAAAGAATAGAAATTGCAATCTCTAAAAATATTTTATCAAATCTTGGTGCAACTGAGGGAATTAATTTTATATTGAATGTTAATGATAACAATGATAATATTGTGGATGATTATGCTCCGGATGAATATAAAACAAGGAGTTTTTCTTATAGTTTTTTAATTACCTCTGTAAAGAACGAAGTTGATTTAATTCCAAATAAAATTGAAATAGATGCTTATCCAAATCCATTCAATAATTCTGTAAATATTTCGTTTAGTATGGATCCAAGCAAAATAGAATCAGCAAATATTTTTGATTCATTGGGTAAAGTTGTTCAGTCATATAATTACGATGAAATTAAAAATCAAAAAATTACTTGGGATGGAAAAAATAATTTAGGAAATTCTGTTGTCAGTGGGGTGTATTTTTTTTCACTTAAAACAGAAAAAAATATTAATTCTAAAAAACTAGTTCTGTTAAAGTAAATGCAATCAACAACCAAACAAATAGGAGGCAAGCCATGAAGAAAATACTAACCTTTAGTATTATTTTCTTTCTTTTTACAACTCTCAGTTTTGCACAAATTGAGATTGATGGAGATATGTTAGATTGGGCAGATATTCCTGCTCTTGATCAAGGCGAAGCAATGGAAGTTCTTGGAGATATTGGTAGTACTGATTATTCCATGTTCGACTTAAAACATCTTTACATAACACATGATTCATCAAACGTTTATGTTCGGATTGATATTGATGATGCAGCAAGTTTTAATGATTTTTATAATTTTGCTAATCCGCCTGTATTTGAATTTTATATGGATACAGAAATAGCCGATACTAATGGTTTTGATTGGGGTTGGTGGAATAATGCTTACAATTATTACATAAATCTTGCTCCAAATTTACATCCTGATTCAACTAATAAAACAGCTGAGTTATATCTTTATACTGGAAATCGATTGCCTACTTATGTAGAAGGTGAATTCGTTTTACTGGCAAATATTCCAATGGCGATTAATGATGATCGAAATTCTCTAGAATTTTCCATTCCACGCGACCAAGTAAATTTTGGCTCTGAATTTAGACCTTGGGTTTATTCTGTTGGTGATTTTCAATGGGATCTGGGTGCAGATCAATTACCGACTGAAGGTGGAGATTATATGTTGAAATATGATTTCTGGTCTGGTGGATCATATTATAATGCACACGCAGCTCAAATCGTGACTCCTATTGAGATTGATGGTGATCTCTTAGATTGGGCATCTATTCCTGCAGCAGACATAAATGAAATTGCCGAAGAACTTGGTGATATGGCAACTGGTCCTGAATTTGACTTAATGGATTTTTATATCACAAGCGATTCAAGTAATGTTTACGTAAGGATTGATATTGATCCATCTGCAACATTTAGCGGAATCTATTCAAATTATACAAATCAATCAGCTTTCCAAATTTTCTTTGATACAAGCATTGGAGATACAACTGGATTAGGTTATGGTGGTTTTTGGAGATTACCTGCTGATTACATGGTCGACCTAAGCGCTGCTTTACATCCTGATAGCCTTTCAAATGAAGTCCCTATTTACAGGTACATTGCGGATTGGGCTGGTGCTTTCGAAGAATTTGGAGAAGTTGAAGGAGCAATGGCAACTTTTGCAAAAAATGATGATGATAATGTTGTTGAAATTTCGATTCCTAGAGCTGCAATAAATGCCGGTACTGATATCAGAACTTGGGTATATGTTGTTGGAGATGAAAATTGGGATAATGAAGAGTATTTTCCAAACTCTGTTCATGAAGGATGGTCTGAAAGTGTACCAGAAATGTATTATGCTTTAGATTATAATTTTGTAACCGGACCAAATGTTATTACACTTAATGATAAATCTATGGTAACATCGGTTGAAAGTACAATCGATTCAAAATTAGTAACTGACGAATTTAGTTTAGTAGGTAACTATCCAAATCCATTTAATCCAAGCACTATAATTGAGTTTACACTAAATAACAAAGCAAGTGTAGATGTTAAGGTATTTGATGTGTTAGGAAGAGAAGTTGCTAGCATAATCAATAATAAAAATTTAACCAGCGGAACTCATCGAGTTAATTGGAATGGAATAGACAAAAGCGGTAATTCTGTTACATCCGGTGTTTATTTCTACCAAATAAGTTCTGGCAAAAACTTTGTAACTAAAAAAATGATGTTACTTAAATAAGTTGCCTCCATTAAGGCGCTTGTGAGTAATTACCGGCGCCTTATATTTTTTGGATAATTAATTATATCATTGGGTAAAAAATGTTATCACAAATAAAAATTAAGAAAAGGAAAGCACTTTTATTTTTTGGATTAGTTTTCATCCTTTATTCTTGTATACCGGATAGACTTCCAACTGAGCCGGTCGAAAATACGAGACCCGAATTTGTTTCAATAGAATTAACTGGCGGATCAAATTTGGTTGTTGGACTTAATTCAGAAATAAAAGCAGTTTTTAATGAAAGTATGAATCTTGAAACATTCCCGGACAACTTTAAAGTAGTAAGCGCGATTGATGAAATTACTGGTGAATTTACGGCTAATGATTCTATAGTAGTATTTAAACCAGCTCAAGCATATTCACCTGCGCAATTATATGAGATTAATATTTCCGGTAAGGTTAGAGATGTGCACGGAAACTCCGTAATTTCTCCAAATGAAGAAGATCAGCCACAGTCATCTTGGTTCTTTACCCAAGGGCAATATTCACAAAATGGATTTCCGCTAATTTTTGTCAGAGATAAATCTGAAAAACAAGTTATACATCGTGTCGGACAACTAAATAAAAGTTTGGGTGAACTATCTGTCCAAGCTACAGTTGAAGACTACCAAACAGCTTCAATTGAATTTTCGCCTAATGGACAATATTTATATATGGTTAATCTAAAAACTGTCGATGGTACCGTAACTATAATTGACCCGCAGAATTTTAGTGTAGTTAAAACAATTGATGTTGGACTAGGGCCTACAAATATTTCATTTGGTACTGATAAAGCTTTTGTTTCCAACACTTCAGGAAAATCTATCACCACAATTGACGTTAATAGCCTTGGGGCAATTTCCACTTACGAATTTTCAGATGGTTTTAAACCGAAAGATTTAGTTTATAGTCCAATTACAAATAAGCTTTATATCTATTCAAGTTCTGCAAAACAAATCAAAGTTGTTGAAGCGAATAATTTTGAATCAAATTATAATCTTGATGAAGTTTTAACAGACAGCAAAGGAGTTGATATTGAAATCACAAATGATGGAAGATACATTTATTTAATTCAAGATAGAACGGATAAAATAATTGTATTCGATGTCCAAACAGATACCGTGGTTAAAACAATAGAAACAGGTAATCCATATATAATTGATGGGGCAATGGGAGAAAAATATTATTTCGCAGCATTTTTTAAAAAAGTTGATAAAGATTTAGTTGGCGGTATAACTAAAATTGATCTTGCATCTAATAGTATTATTTCAACAACAATTTGGGATAAAGAAATTGATCAAATTGGACTGACAAATGCCAATGAATTATTATATGCAGTCATTCCGGTAGATTCAACAGTAAGTTTATTTGAAACGGAAACTGTAAAAGAAATTTCTTCAATAAAAGTAGAAGGAAGCTTAAAATATTTAGCTGTCAGTAAAAATAATTATCAATAAAATTCTTTTTTAATTGTTTGGTTAAACAAAAATTAATTAATGAAAATTGGGTCATCGAAATGAGAAAGATTTTTTATAAAATATTTATTATTGGATTTTTACTTTCTGAGATTCTATTTGCGCAGAACGGCGGTAAAATTGTTGGAACAGTTAAAGACGCTTCAACAAATGATTTATTGCCCGGCGTTAATATAATTATTGAAGAATTGCTCATGGGTGATGCGAGCGATGAAGACGGTTCTTTTTCAATTCTAAATGTTCCACCTGGAGATTATGAAGTAAAAGCAAAAATGCTTGGTTATGGTACTATTGTTCAAAAAGGCGTTAAGGTTGTTTCTAACTTAACTACTAATGTTGAATTTGAACTTTCTGAACAAGCCTTTGAAGTAGATGAAGTAACGGTTGTTGATTTCAAAATTCCTCCGGTTCAAAAAGATTTAACAAATAAAATCCAAGCCAGAACCTCAGAAGAAATTAGTCGGATTCCAATAACCACAGTAAATGATTTACTTACTCAACAAGCTGGAATTGTTAAACAAGTAAGAACAATGCCAATATCTTCACTTCCTGCATTTGGTCAATTTGCTACAATACCTACTGATGGATTACATTTTAGGGGCGGACGTGAAAATGAAACTCTTTATTTGTTTGATGGAATAAATATTGGTGATGCACTTTGGGGTGGATATAACATTTCCCAAATCGGTGAATTAGCAATCAGTTCTATGGAAACTCACTCCGGAACTTTCGGACCTAAATATGGTGAGGCAATGTCTGGTGTGGTAAGTATTTCCAGTCATGATCAGATCTCAAAAACGCCTAAGGTTTCATTTAAAGCATTTACTGATCAACTTGGTATGGAAAGCCAATCGCAAAATTCATATGGTGCTGAGGCATTTATCTCTGCAAGTTTACCTTTCTACGATAAGCTTGGCATTGTTTACGCGCATAGATCATACAGTTCTGACGGTTACATCAACGGTTTTATCTATCCGGAATTTGTTAATAGCGAAGGCGCAGATAAAAGTGGAACACCTGAAAAAGTCCCTATGCAGTATAATGATACTCAGTTTGATCTCGCAAAAATTATTTGGCAGCCTATTACTGAATTGAAAATTACACTCGGCGGTTATTTGGCTAAAGCTAATAATGGAGTTTATGATCATTACTTTAAATACAATCCATATGGCGTTCCAAGAGTCAAATTAGATGATGATTTAGCATATATGAAAGCAAACTATATTATAAGTCAAAATAGTTTTTTGGTTCTTTCACTTTCAAATTATAACAGAGGTTTTATTTCAAGAGTTTATGAAAACCCTGCTTATTATGATATTTTGCCTCAAACCGGAAACGGAGAATTTTCCGTGACCGGCGAAGATTGGGTTTTCTTTAAAACTAACTTTGGCAGAAAGAGTGTTGGACTTGATTATGTCTGGCAGATAAATAAAATACATAATCTTGCTGTAGGTGTTGGTTATGAAGCTCTTCAAACTGATTTGGAAAGAAGGAATCCCGATGGAGGAGTTGCTTTAGAGGAATATAAATATAAGCCAATACAAATGAACGGCTATGTAAATGAGAAAATGGAATTTGATGAGATGGGAATGATTGTTAATTTGGGAGCACGTTTTGACTATGTGGATTCAAAAAGGAAGGTTTTAGTAAATTTAGCAAATCTTACTGATTTGACAGCACCACTTGAAGATGCTAAAGCAGAGTTTTATGTTACACCACGTTTAGGTATAAGTTTTCCTGTTGCTGAAAAAGCTGCTTTAAGATTTGGATACGGTCATTATTATCAATTTCCAAATTACTTTAAAGTCTTTCAGGGCTCTTATTACCTCGCTTCAACAGGAGAATACAGACCAAATCCGCAATTAGAAAATACACCTATTGCATCGAAAGAAGTCTTACCTGAAAAAACTGTTAACTACGAGTTTGGGCTGCAAACTATGTTTAGCCAAAATGTTTCTGCCGATATTACTGGATTTTATAGAAAAACTAGCAATTTAATCGGTGTTTTACTCTCTGAAACTACTGAAGGAAAAAGATTTCAAGAATTAACAAACATAGATTATGCAACTGTAAAAGGAGTTGAATTTTCGGTTAAAAAGCATTTTACAGATAATTTTTCCGCATTTTTTAATTACACATATTCAAATACCCTAGTTAGCACTTCAATTTTATTTAGCCAAGCTACTGATGAGGCACGAACATTTCCTGCAAATTGGGATCAGCCTCATTCATTCCGTGGTAATATATATTTTGAATTTTCAAGCGGTTTTGGCTTTTCACTTTACGGAAGCTACTCCTCGGGTTATCCTTACACACGTTCTCAATTTGATCCGAATGGAGAAAGAAGTCCTTGGATACATGAGCTTGATATTAATTTATTTAAAAATTTCGAACTTTTCGGATTTAAAGAACAAGCCTATATTCAGATTTTGAATTTAACTAATGACAAAAATGTATGGTGGGTTTATGCAGATTCCGGAATTCCTGGAGATGATGCTAGTGAAGCTACATCGCATGATTATACAAATAATCCATCAATGTATGGTCCTGGACGTACTATACAAATTGGATTAAAATTATGGAATTAATGATGAGTATTAAAAATAAGATTATCTATTCCATTTTACTTTTCTGTTTGTTGACAATGCAGATTGATGCGCAAAAAAATCCAATGGAATTCAAAAGATGGAATAAGATGAACATAAACAAAGTTGCAACTACTTTTGATAATGTAGGTATGCTTTGCGATGGCAACAATCAAAATTCAAGTTTGGCAAGGCCACCATCATTTGAATATCCACAAGGAAGTGGATTAAGTTATGGTACAGCAGTTGCAATAGTTGTTGGAGCGCCGGCTGGGCAAGACCCTGAAGTTGTAGGCGGAACTAATCCGGAAGGTTTACCATATCTAGATGGAACGGTAGATGAAGGTCCTGCAGATTTTTGGAATGAAGAACATTTTGCTCCTTATCCTGAATTTGTTAATCCTACTGCCGCAAGTGTGAGCACTGATCCAAACTCTTGGCCTGCAGTTTGGCCAACAGCGTTACCAAACTATTATTTTGTGAACGGAATGAATGATGAAATAATTGAAAATAATTCATTACCTACCGAAACTATTTTATTTGATTCTGCAACAGGCTGGCCAGGTTTTGGGAAAAACGGAGAAAAGATTGCAGACCAAGAAACATTTAGCGTTATGTATGGCTGGGGAGGCACAGATCAACTTGGAGCCGGTAATTCAACAACACGTTGGTTAAGAACTCAATTAGTCATGCGTGGATTAGCTTGGGAAGGAACTCTCTATGAAAATTTCATTGTCTGGGTTTATATTTTAAGAAATCCTACTAGTAAACCTATTACAGATTTAGCTATGGGTATTCATGCCGATTTTTCCTTCTTACCATCATTTTATCCCGGTATTTCATCTGATGATGATAGACACTATTATGATCCAAAACTTCAATTAGCATATGGAACGGATGATAATGGTTATGAAGAAAATCCAAATGGAGGAGGAAGTTTAACTGCAGAGAATATTGCATGGGCAGGAGTTGTATCCTTAAAAATGCCAGGTAAAACCGGAAAGGTAAAAAGTTATGATGCTACACATTTTTGGCAAGGACAAACTACTGCTAGCGGAAGCGGCGGCGATCCCGAAATGTACTATAAATGGAATTTATTAAATCTTAACGACCCTGAAGACAGTGACAACGATGGAATTGATGATGATTTTGATCATAATGGGATTGCTGATAATATTGAAGGTGGACAAGGCTATTACCTTGGTCTTGCCGCAGATGGATTACAAGTTCTTGGATCAGAAAATTTTACACTTAACCCTGGGGAAACTGATACGTTAATATTCGCTACAGTTTTTGGTAAAAGTCAAGATGACATAAAAACGAATGCCTCAAGGGCAATTGCGCTTTATAATAATGATTGGAAAATTGTCAAAGCCCCTCCCGCACCTAAAGTAGAAGCCGTTGCAACTGATCAAAAAGTTACTATTGTTTGGGGAACTGACAGTGAAACTGATCCGGAATTTGAAGGTTACAAAGTATATAGGTCACAAGATAATGGACAGACTTGGGGATCGGAAAGTTTCTTAGATTTTGACGGAGGTACTCATTTCATTCCTTTAGTTCAATACGATAAGATTGATGGAGTGAAAGGTTATTATCAAACTCTTCCGGAGTATGCTTGGTTTTATTTAGGCGAAGATTCTTGGGTTAAATTAAGAGGAGTTGTTGAAAGTGATACAATTAAAGGATTTAATCTTGGTGCGAAGTTGAAAAATTTTCAAGAGGGAGATTCGGTAAATATTTATGTTGATAGAGATGTACTTAACGGAATTGATTATATGTATTATGTTGCAGCTTTTGATTCGGGGAATACTGTAGTTGGACCTTTAGAAAATAGCGCAGCAACAAATATCACTGAATTTAATAATACCGTTTCAGTTAAGCCGGCTTTAGCCTTAGAAAGTAAAACCTTGAATAATATTAGGGTTGTTCCTAATCCATATAAAGTTTCTGAAATTTGGGAAACTGGATTTGACGAGCATAAAATTCAATTTACGGGTTTACCAGAATCAGCATCAATTAGAATAATGAACAGTGCCGGTGAACTTGTTAAAATATTAGAACATAATTCAAATTCGAGTATTGCAGAGTGGAATTTGAAAAACGAATATAATCAGCAAATAGCCCCTGGTGTTTATTTTTATTTTATAAGTTCATCAATTGGGCAGACAACAGGTAAATTTTTTGTAATTCTCTAATTGGGAGTTAATCAAATGTATATGAGAATAATAAATTTAATATCAAAAAGGATAAAGGTTGCAATTTTAATTACAGCAGCATTTTCTTTTTTAACAATTTCACAAAATATAATTGCTCAGGAAGTTGATTATTCTGGAACATCCGCGGCGAACTTTTTAAAGATAGGAGTGGGCGCAAGACCAATGGCAATGGGAGATGCCGCTATATCAACTGTTACAGATCCAACTGCAATGTATTGGAATGTTGCCGCTTTAACTCGAGTTGAGGATGATTTTTCCGTTGCAATTTCTTCAATGGATTGGCTGGTGGAAACAAGAAATTCATACATTTCTTCAGCATTAAGAGTTGAAGGTTTAGGAAGCTTTGGCATTGACATACAATATTTGGATTATGGTAAAGTTGAAGAGACTACAGTTTATGATCAGAATGGTACCGGAAGATTTTTATCCGCAAATGATTTTTCTTTTGGTCTTGGTTATGCACGAAAATTAACCGATAGATTTTCATTTGGAGTAAAGGTAAAATATATTCAAGAAACAATAGCTAATGCTTCAGCAAGCGGTGTTGGTTTTGATGTTGGAGCAGTTTTTAACACTACTTTTTTTGATAATAATTTATGGCTTGCCGCATCACTTGCCAACTTTGGAAGCAAAATGAAGTTCGATGGAAGAGATTTGGCCGTTACCTACAGTGTTCCTGGAAGCCCTAGCGGAAAACAAATACCAGCTGATCTTACTACTATTGAATGGGAAATCCCTCTGTTATTCAGATTTGGAATATCTAATTATTTTGTTAAGAATGAAGATTTATCCGTATTAGTTTCTTATGATGTTCTAGACAGCAGAGATTATGATGTTAGGCATAATCTAGGAACTGAAGTTGGAATAATGAATTCATTTTATTTAAGAGGCGGATACAAAATAAATTATGATGAAGTAACTTATACAATTGGCGCCGGATTAGATTTCAAAAATATTTTAGATTACAATATACAGCTTGATTATCTTTATCTAGATTATGGAGTTTTCAGTTCTCTTAATCAGTTTACAATCAGAATGGGTTTATAATATTCTTATTATAAAATTTACTTGAATTAATGTTTGTAAAAATTTTATGTGGCAATCAAATATGAAAAAGTTTATTAGTCTTTTAATTTTAAACGGATTATTTTCAATAATCTCTGCACAAGAAAATCCAATGAACTTTCAAAGATGGAATATTTTTGATATAAATAAAGTTAGAACGGAATTTAATAATACTGGCTTACTTTGTAATGGAAATCAGCAGTCATCGGCTTTAGCAAGACAACCTTCATTTGAATATCCTGCCGGTAGCGGTTTAAGTTGGGGAACCGGAGTAGGCGTAGCTGTTGGAGCACCTTTAGCACAAGATCCAGGTGTGGTAGGAGGTTATCCAAATCCTGCAAATGATTATTATGCCTTTTGTGATGCAACTTTAGATGAAGGTCCTGCTGCATATTGGGATGAAGAACATTTCTTTCCATATCCACAATTTGTTAATGGCGGGAAAGCCGCAATGAGTCACCAGACAGAAACATGGCCTTCAGTTTGGCCAACGAATTATCCAATATTAAATGATGAAATAAAATTTGATTCCACGACAGGTTGGCCGGGTTTTGGTAAAAATGGTGAACAGCTTGCAGATCAAGAATCATTCAGCGTTGTGGAGGCTTGGGGAGGAACAGATCAATTAACTTCAACCGGCCCAGCTTATCCTAACTTCCTAAAAACACAGATGGTTATTAGAGGTATGGCTTGGGAAGGAACTCTCTATGAAGATTTTATAGTTTGGGTCTATATTATAAGGAATGTTGGCTCAGCTCCTATAGTAGATATGCGTGCGGCTATTCATGCCGATTTTAGTTTTATTCCACAATTTTACCCGGGCATAGGTTATGATGATGACAGACATTATTATTTCCCGAATTTACAATTAGCTGCCGGCACTGATGATAACGGGTATGAAGAAAGTCCTCTAGGAGGAGTAATACCGACAAAAGATATACCTTGGGGCGGAGTAGTTGCACTGAGAATGCCAGGTCCTTCTAAAAAAGTTGAAACTTATGATGCTTATCATTTTTGGCAAGCCGCAACAACTAATAAAGGTAATGGTGCTCGCTCAGATTGGTATTTTAAGTATAATGTTGAAAATTTTAATGATCCCGAAGATAGTGATAAGGATGGAATTGATGATGATTTTGATCATAATGGAGTACCAGACGCCGCAGAAGGCGGGCAAGGTTATTATTTAGGATTGGGCGCAGATGGAATTCAAAATTTAGGTTCGGGAAAATTTACACTTAATGCGGGTGAAGCAGATACTTTAATTTTTGCAACTATTTTTGGAACCAGTGAAAAAGATATTAAATCAAATGCGGAAAGAGCTATTTCTCTTTACCAAAGTAATTGGAAGGTAGTTGAAGCACCTAAAGCCCCTACAGTAGAATCTATTCCCGGCGATAGACAAGTGAAAATTGTTTGGAACAGGAAGAGTGAAGAAGATCCTCAGTTTGAGGGTTACAAAATTTACAGATCTCAAGATGGCGGAATCTCTTGGGGTACAAATACATTTAAAGATTTTGATGGCGGTGTGCATTTTATTCCCCTTGCTCAATTTGATTTAGAAAATGGAGTTAAAGGCAATTATAAAACTCTACCGCAGTATGCCTGGTTTGATTTGGGAGATGATAGTTGGGATCAGTTAAAAGGGGTTGTTGACATAACGGATGATTTTGAATATTTACAAGTAGGCGATAGTGTAAATATCTTCATAGATAATAACGTAATTAATGGAACTAAATATAGATATTATGTTGCAGCTTATGATAGTGGAAACGGAATTGTTGGACCATTAGAAAATAGTTTTAGTAATAATCCTGCTCAAATGAATAATACCGTAGAGGTTGTACCGCAAGCAAAAACAGCAACCGACAATTTGAATGAGGTAAGAGTTGTTCCTAATCCATATAGTGTTGCCGAGCTATGGGAGCAAGGCTTAAATGACCACCAAATTCAGTTTACGAATTTACCTGAATCTGCCACAATAAAAATATTTAACTCAGCAGGAGAATTAATTAAAACGCTCGATCATTTTTCAAATAGTTCGGTTGCACCAAGTATTGAAGTGTGGAACTTAAAGAACGAGTTTAATCAATTAGTTGGGCCCGGAGTTTATTTTTATTATGTAAGGTCAAGCATCGGAGATAAAAGAGGCAAGTTTTTTATTATACTTTAAGCTTTATAATCAATTAAAAGAAGAAAATTTTATGAACAATTTATCAATCCATTTTAAATTATTATTCTTAATATTTTTTTTAACTTTATTTGTCTCTTGCACAAATAAAGATGACTATAAACTTTCCAGTGATGAAATAACTTTTGAAGTAAATGACAGACTTTTTACAAGAATTAATTCTGCTGATAAGAGTTTAGAAATTGGAAAAAGCTTTGAACCATCTGAATTTATTATAATTGGTCAAGATACGTTAAAAGAGTTTCACTTAATTTCATCAGAAAAAATAAATAACGAAGATTTAACTAAACTTGTTGTAACAGGCGAACTAAAAAATGAAAAATATAACATCCTAAAATCTGCTGTATTTACGTTCAATAAATCATTTCCAAAGCTCATCTCAGTAAAAGTAAATTATAAAAATAATGGAAACTCCGATCTAAAAATATCCGAATGGGTAAATAATGCTTATACATTTTCAGTTTCGGATTCTTCGGAAATAGTGTGGTCATTTCAAGGGGCTTCTTATCCCGAAAGGCCGGACTGGGTTCTTAAAGTTCCTAATAATTTTCATCAAGAAAATTTTATGGGTATGAATGCATCTGATTATGGCGGCGGTACTCCAGTGGTTGATATTTGGAATAAAAATATTGGAATTGGAATTGGACTTTTAGAATTAGTCCCAAAATTAGTCTCACTTCCTGTTTCAAGAGATAATAATATTGTTAAGGTAAATGTAAATGATAAAAAAGAAATACTCTTGAAGCCAAATGAATCATTTGTAACGTTTGAAACTTTTATTAGCATGCATAAGAAAGATTATTTTGAAACACTATCAAACTACAGTTCTCTGTTACAGAAAAGGGGATTGAAGTTTAAAGAAATTGATGATGCCGCTTATGAACCCATTTGGTGTGCTTGGGGTTATGAGCGTAATTTCAAGGTGCAAGATGTTTTAAATACCCTTCCAAAAGTAAAAGAACTAGGATTAAAGTGGGCCGTTCTTGATGATGGCTGGCAAACTTCAGAAGGGGATTGGTATTTGAATCCAAAGAAATTTCCAAACGGTGATTCCGATATGATTAATTTTGTTGATAGAATACACCAGCAAGGATTAAAAGCAAAATTGTGGTGGGCACCTCTGGCAGTTGATCCTGAGACTGATTTATTTAAAAATCAAAAGGATTTATTACTCGTAAATAAAGAAGGAAATTACCAAGATATAACTTGGTGGGATAGTTATTATTTATGCCCTGCCTACCAAGGAACCATTGATTACACCAATAATTTGGTTAAGAAATTTATATCTGATTGGGGTTATGATGGACTAAAAATTGATGGTCAGCATTTGAATGCTGCACCCCCTTGCTATAATCCTTTACATAATCATAAATATCCTGAAGAATCTGTTGAGGCGATGCCTAAATTTTATGATGAGATATATAAAACTGTCATAAATATTAATAAACAAGCTGTAGTTGAAATATGTCCTTGCGGAGATTCATACTCATTTTTTATGCTTCCCAATATTAATCAGACTGTAAGCTCAGATCCCATATCTTCCTGGCAAATTAGGACAAAGGGAAAATCAATAAAGGCAATGATGGGAGCACGTGCTCCATACTATGGGGATCACGTTGAGTTAAGTTCAACCAGAGAAGATTTTGCATCAACGGTTGGAATCGGCGGTGTTGTTGGAACTAAGTTTACTTACCCGGTTGGGATTTATATCAATACAGAAAGTGGTGATGTTAGTCTAACTCCTGAGCGAGAAAAGAAATGGAAAAAATGGATTAGTATTTATAACACAAATATGCTTTCAAAAGGTGACTACATTGGAAATTTATATGATATAGGTTTTGACAGACCTGAAACTCATGTAGTTCAAAAAGATGATACCATGTTTTATTCTTTTTATGCAGATACTTTCAATGGAAAGATTGAATTAAGAGGATTAGACAGATCAAAAGAATATTTAGTTTACGACTATGTGAACAATAATGAAATGGGTGAAATTAAAGGTAATGATCCACACTTTAATACTGAGTTCAATGATTATCTTTTGGTTAAAGTGACACCAATTAATTAGGAATTATATCTTTATAGTCAAACATTCATTATTATTTTTACATTAAATAAAGTTTTGATTTAGAAATTTGACAAGTTATTCATAAAAATAGTGCAATTTTATTGTCTTTGTTTCCAAGTTTTAAATTCTACAATAAATAAAATTAGTTAGGAGTAATAATGAAGTCATTCAATAGACGTGATTTTCTTAAAACTGCTGCTCTGACTGGAGTTGGTCTTAGCATGAATCCTGGTTTAAATTTTGCTGAACAAAAAGTTAAATTTCAACGCTCAAAACCAAATGGTAAAGTTAACATTGCATTTATTGGAGTAGGCGGGCGCGGAAGAAACCATGTAGACAATATTGCAAAAAGTAATGACGTTGACATTACAGCAATTTGTGATCTTGATCCGGAAGCAATAACCCAAACGCAGAAAATATTACGGGAACATTCAAGAAAAGAAGCCAATGTTTTTACTGGAGATGAATATGCTTTTATGGATTTACTTGAAAGAGAAGACGTGGACGGGGTAATTATTTCAACTCCTTGGTTATGGCATACAAGGATGGCAGTTGCTGCAATGAGAGCCGGTAAATATCCCGGATTGGAGGTTAGCGCAGCAAATACCTTGGAAGAATGCTGGGATTTAGTTAATACATCAGAAGAAACCGGGGTGCCTTGCATGCTGCTTGAAAATGTATGTTTTGCACGTGAATCTATGGCGGTTCTCAGAATGATTAGGGAAGGAGTCTATGGGGAACTTGTTCATGCTACATGCGGTTATCGCCATGATTTAAGAAACATAAAATTTAATAATGGTAAAAATCCTCCGGGAGAAGGCGTTCTCTTTGGAGAAAAAGCTTATGCCGAAGCCAAATGGAGAACTGAACACTCACTAAAAAGAAATGGTGATATATACCCAACTCATGGTATAGGTCCGGTTGCCGGATGGTTTAATATAAACAGAGGCAACAGATTTGTTTCTTTAACATCTACAGCAACTAAATCAATTGGCTTGCATAATTATATAGTTGATAGTCCTTATGGTGGCAAAGATCATCCAAATGCTAAACTTGAATGGAAGCTTGGTGATATAATCACGACCGTTATAAAAACTGCAAATGATGAATCCATTATAGTTACTCATGATACTAATTTACCCAGACCATATTCATGGGGTTTTACGTTGCATGCTGCAAAGGGAGTTTGGTGCGGAGAATTCGAAGGTAAGCGGTTTTATATTGAAGGAGAATCTAAACCTCATACATGGACAGAAGGTGATGAATATGATAACCTAATGAAAAAATATGACCATCCTTTGTGGAAAAAAGAAGAAGAAAATAGCAAAGATGCTGGCCATGGAGGAATAGATTATTTTACTGACAAAGCATTTGTCGATAGCGTAAAGGAAGGGATTCAACCGCCCATTGATGTATATGATGCGGCTGCTTGGAGTGCAATAACTCCATTGTCGGAGGCATCAATCGCAAGCAATAGTTCTCCGCAATTTTTTCCCGATTTCACACGCGGAAGGTGGATAAATAATAAACCAATTTTTGCTTTGTGATCCGTTAAATATATGAATAAAAGCAAACCAACCTTATTAATTCTTGCAGCTGGCTTGGGTTCAAGATATGGCAGTCTTAAACAGATTGATAAGATTGGTCCATCCGGTGAACGAATAATTGATTACTCAGTTTACGATGCAATTAGAGCCGGCTTTGGTGATGTTGTTTATGTTATCAGAAAAAGTTTTGAAGATGAATTTAAGGAAGTAATTATTGACTCGCTTCCTAAGGAAATTGAAACTAGTTATGTATTTCAAGAATTGGACTCAATTGAATCAAGGTACGAAGTCAATTCAAATAGAATAAAACCATGGGGAACCGGACACGCCTTATTAACAGCTTCTACCGCAATTGATGATTCTTTTGCAGTTATTAACGCGGATGATTTTTATGGTTTTAATTCATTTAAACTAGCTTATGAATATTTAACCTCCACAAATGGAAATATTACCGAACATTCATTGATTGGTTTCAAGCTTATAAATACTTTATCAGATTATGGTTCTGTTTCGCGAGGGGTATGTCAAGTTGATGAGGGAAATTATATAACTTCAATTGTTGAGCGTACAGAAATTAAGACAGAAAATGGTAATATTTTTTTCAAAGATGAAAATAGTAATTGGATAAATTTGACCGGTGAAGAAATTATTTCAATGAATATGTTTGCATTTAAGAAAAGCATTTTCAAAAAGTATAAAGAAAGCTTTGACAATTTTATAAAGCAAAATGGGAATGACCTTAAAAAAGAGTTTTATCTCCCTTCGGTTATAGACGAACTTATTAAAAGCGGGGAAGGGAAGGTAAAGGTAGTTGAAACAAATGAACAATGGTTCGGATTAACATACAAGGAAGACAAAATAATAGTTAAGACTAAAATTAATGAGTTAGTTAAAAAAGGGAAATATCCTTCTAAACTATGGTAACTAACATAAGCAATACCAAAAATATTTTAAGCAACTTTAAAATTTATGGTGATTTTATTGATGCAAAACCCTTTGGCAGTGGACACATTAACGATACTTTACTTGTGCGATATAAGCAAGCCGGTCAAAAAGTAAAATATATTCTGCGTAAAATTAATAGTTATGTTTTCAAAGAACCAAAACTTATTGTAGAAAATACTCTGAATGTTACAAATCATATTAGAAACAGATTAACACAGATAAGCGAACCTGACTTAAGTAGAAAAGTATTGACTCTTATTCAAAACAAAAACGGAAGTTATTTTCAGTTAGATGAAAAAGGTGATTATTGGAATGTTATTTTATTTATAAAAGGAGCTTACACAGTTGATAGTGTTGATAATATTGAACAAGCTTATGAAGCCGCAAACGCTTACGGAAAATTTCAAAAATATCTCTCAGATTTCGATACAGATAAATGCCACATTACAATTAAAAATTTTCACAACTTAGCAAATAGAATCAAAACTTTTGAAGAATCTTTAAAGCATAATCCTAAAAATAGAATTGAAGATATACCCGAGTTAATTTCTCTTGCTAAAAAATATTATTACATTAATGATGAATTTCTAAAATTAGAAAGTAAAAAATTACCTACTAGAATTACACACAACGACACAAAAATCAATAATGTTATGCTTCATAAAAAGACCAACAAAGGGCTTTGTGTAGTTGACCTCGATACGGTTATGCCTGGAATAATTCTGAATGATTTTGGAGATATGGTAAGAACTTTTACAAGTCCAACCTTGGAGGATGCAAAAGATTTTTCTAAAGTGAAAATGCGTCTGCCAATATTTGACGCTCTCGTAAAAGGATATTTAACAGAGCTGAATGATTATCTAACCGATAATGAAATTAACAATTTAGTATTGGGTGCTAAAATTATTGTATTTGAACAAGCAATTAGATTTTTAACGGATTTTATTCTTGGTGATGTTTATTATAAAGTAGAATATGATTTACATAATTTGAATAGAGCTAAAAATCAATTTGCATTATTGGCAAGTATAGAAGAGCAGGCTGACGAGATGGAAAAAATTGTTAAAAAATATTCTAATAAAAATAAAATTTAATTGAAAAGTAAAAGTTATAATGTTCTTAAAGTTGAGTCTGAAAAAGATTCATTTACCAATTCTGATTTTTGGAAAGTTATTCCGGTTATAACTATTGATAATTACCTTTGGAGTGAAAATAGTTACAAGC
>JACJXS010000017.1 GCA_020636545.1 Chitinophagales bacterium | reverse complement strand
GTCTGGGTTCATCACTAAGGCTGGGTCGCTTGGCGTACCCGGCGTTAAGATTATATCGGATGGATTGACTGGATTACCGTTTAATTTATCATTACCTAAAACACTTGGTGTTGTACCACCAGTTATTCTATTACTAATTGTGAAAGTATCATTTACTGCATTAATACAGTTTATTGCATCTTCTGTTACACGAATAGCAGTAAACATATTAGGACACAAAAGAGGTTGTGATGGATCAGGAATATACTTTGCTACATAAGTTCCAGCACCAACAGAATCTGGATTAGAAACAAGTGTAATGCTATCTTCTAAATACCACTGAACAGAATAGCCAGAAGTAACTAAACTTATAGGCTCAGCATTAGAAAGATTAGTTTTAGCATTAGGACATACCTTTAAATTAAATAATCTTGGAGCTGTAGAAGCACCACAAAGGTTAACAGGGGGTGTCCTATCAAAAACAAAAGAACTTTCATAAGCGGATGCCGATGTACCATCACCCATACTCCCAAAAATTCTATGCCCAACATAGCCAAAATTATTAATACATTTTTTTATTGCAATTAAAGTATGTCCACCCATAACAATTGCCAAAATATCGTCAGAACTTATTAATCCAGATCCAGTAGTTAAGTTTAAATCTCTTGGGTCTATAGTTCCTGAACCGGGACCCAGCATATCAGCTGAATTAGATCCCCATGCCCATACATGACCAGCATTGGTTAATGCCGCTATAGAAGCAAAACCTGAATTACCAGTTCTAGTACCTTGCCCATTAGCAGAAATCCACCGTACGTCTGCCAACTCGCTTCCGCCTGAAGCAGACAACACAGAAACCCAAGACGTTCTTTCAGAAGTACTAAAATCACCCAATTGTTTAGAAGCATTACTACCCATTGAGAATATCTTACCAGATTTCATCAATAAAAAATAACCGTGAGATTGGGTTGTAGGATCTCCTTGATTTTGAACCACACCAATCATTCTGATGCTGTCACCAGTGGCAAATGTAGGCTTGGTCATAAGAGTAGCAAAAGCCTGATCAGCTGCAGCAGAGCCATCACCCTTATACACTTGCTTACCCCAGGTATAAATATTTTGGTTGTCAGTCAATGCCATAAATCCTCCTACTGTAGTGCGAATAGCCACTACATTTGTTAATGGTGTATTAGCTGCCGTAAGCACTCTATGCCATTTTTCATTAGCATTATTTGATGTAGAAGTAATACCATCACCGAAGGCATAGCCATTATTGTCTAAAACAAAAGCCTTGCCATCACAAGTGACTATGGCAAGTGACCCTCTTGTGCCTGTCATCATTTTTACATCTGAGGGTTGTACTCCAATCGGCAAGCCTGTTGGATTAGTACCTGTTTCGAATATTGTACTAGCTGCAGGAGCTGCCGCAAATGAAGTTCCTGAAGTAAATGAAGTCGGAACCATAATACCTTGGGCACCCCAATAATATAAGCCTTCTGTCGTTAGCACGGCAAACTGTGCACTAACTCCAGATTCGGATCCACCTGCAAACTTCAAAATATCACCTTGATAACTATATCCATTAGAAGGCAAAACCTCTATAGGTGTTAAGCCATGATTTGAACCGTTAGATTGAGCTCTTGCTCCCCAAACTAATAGTTCTCCTGATTTTTCTTTTAACATAGTAGAGTGATACAGCCCTACCACGTTATCATACTCTAAAGTATTAGGGTTAGATGTATTTCTAAAGGTGTTGTCGTTACAACCAGAGATACATAAATTTTGAGGAGGACATCCAATCCCATCAGCTGTAACAGTAATTGTTGCAGGCGTAGGATTTGGACAAGGAGAGCTATTATTTGGAATATAGAATGCATAATAAGTGCCTATGTATTGACTTAAAGGATTTGCAACTTGAGTACCTGCTTGTCTATTACTAGTTGTCCACCACTCTAAAGTAAAACCTGGAGGGGTTGCACTCAATATGGCATCATTCAAATTAACAGAATCTCCAATACAAGTTTTTAGGTTTTTAGATTGAACAGGATCTGGTGATGTAGGTGCTCCACAAACTATTACATCACCAGTATTACCAAAATTATATACTGTTTCCTGAGCATTTACTGTGGTTCCGTCTGCCATACTACCACGAATCCTATGTCCCACATAACCAAATTTCTTACTACATTGCTTTATTAATAATGTTGTATGACCACCTGTTTCAACAGCCATAATAACATCTGACAAGTTTAACTTTGTATTATCATAGGTACCCGTTATTCTGCCTGGCATTAAACTTGGCGTAGATATAAGATTAGGTGGTGCAGTAATACCTAACATACCGCCGTTGTTACCTCCCCACGACCAAACCTTGCCATCGTTGGTGATGATACTGATGGATGCATTTCTCTGAATTGAAGTACCTCTATCATGTTCCTGAGGGCTAATCCATACTACGTTGCTGTCAATGGCATAGGTTGCCGCATCTTCGGCTGTTGTAGTTGCAGTTACCTGAATCCAAGTATCAGAACTTGTTGTGCTGCCATTGCCCAATTGCCCATCGGTGTTATCTCCCATTGAGAAGAGTTTTCCATTTGTTGCCAACAAATAATAAGTCTTTCCATTGCTGGATGCGGTCATACCTATCATTTTTGGAGTTACGCCTGTTGGTTGATTTATTTCTGTTGCAAAACTTCTATCTTGTGCCGCAGCAGCTCCACCAGTACCATTTATCCTTGTGGCCGTTCCCCATGTATATATTTTACCATCAGAAGTAAGTGCCATAAAAGTTTGGTATGTTCCTCTCACTGCTACCACATTTGTTAATGGTGTATTGGCCGCTGTACTTACACGATGCCAAAGTAGGTCATTCGTGGAATTATCAGTTACGCCATCGCCGTAGGCTACTCCATTTGTGGTGAGTGTATATGCAGCACCTGTACAAGTTACAATAGCAAGCCCTTCACGCGTACCGAACATCATTTTTACATCTGTTGGGTTTACTCCTGCTGGCAAGCCATCTGCTTTTGTTGCTCCACCTGAAACATTATAGGTTCCTATAGCTACTTTTCTAAAACTTCCATTCGATACGTTCGATACATTTGGTACTAAAATACCTGCATCCCCCCAAACGTACAGACCATTAGTACTCAATACTGCAAACTGCTGGTGATTTGAACTACTTGCTCCTGCAAATTTCAATACTGTTCCTGTCAATTGATTGCTTCCAGAACCAAAATTAGCTCCACTTAATTCTCCTGCAGGATCGGTTGTCGTTAGAACATTACCGTTCGTTCCGTTACCATTTTGAGCAACTCCTTGTCCCCAGACTTTTACAGTCCCATCTGCTTCTCTAATCATACTTGAGTGGAACACGGATATCATATTATCATACTCTATTGTATTTGGGTCTAGACTGTATGCATAAATATTTGGATTACAATTTCCGGACACACAGTAATTTTGTGCTTTCAATTCATTAGTTACTACTACTGCTATTATCAGTTGCAGCACCATTATTATATATTGCTTTAATCCTCTCATCTTTTATTGCATTTTTGGAGTTAATGAATAAGGTTGGACTTCTCCCGTGAAATCTTTAAAGTTTAATTGTACAATATCACCTCTTGAAGATTGACCATCTAGTACAAATTCAATAGTATTTATTCCAGGATGTAGTGTAACTGTACCATTTTTTAACTTTCCAGATATAGTTGATCCGACCCCAAATGATGTAATACCTTGATTATATACAGTCGGGATATTGTCATAAGAAATATAATTTACATTGATACTTAACACAATACCACTAATAGATTTTCCGCATTGAATCTCTTCTGAAAAGTAAATTGAATTAAAATCAAACTTTAACTTCTCAGGGATTACAGTAATTCTCAATTTTTCTGGACCATGCGAATGGTCGCATGAATTATTATGGATATGCTCATCATTAATTTGAATGGAATAAACACCTGGTTGACTAAACGACTTAATTATATTGCCCATTCCAGATAATAGAGTCATACCATCAGAGTTTTGTACGTTCCAGCTTGTTTCCTCAAATAATGCATACGAAAAAGGTTCATCGAAGGGAATAACGATGTTTTCTACGCTGCCCTCTGCATTCTGTGCCAACAAAGAACTGCTACATAATGATAACACACAGGCTACAAAGAAGTAACGTAGTTTAATTGTACATGATTTAGAGTTATTTCTTGTCATTATAATTAATTTTAAAATTATCAAATTTTATATTAGCTAGTGTTTCATAAATTATGGTAAAATAGGTGTCCTTAATTTTAACATCTTTATTCCCATTCATAGAACTGGATAAAATAACCTGGTGCTTTATTAAGACAGCATTTGTAATGTCGTTGGAAGCATTAGGAATGTTTCCGTTCTTCCATGTGCTTGAAGATGTCCAGTTGCCATCAGCTATCGTTTCATAAGTATAGCTGGAGGGCTCGGCACAATAGCTTGGTGGCACTTGTGCTTGAGCTAAAGCTACTGAGAACAGCAATGCAACAAGCAATACAATAGGCTTTACAATACGTCGCATCTCATTAGTCAAATCTATCGAAAATTGACGGAACGTTAAACATGGATATAATTTATTCATAATCACTGTGTATTATATATTTTTAATTAATTGAAAAGCGGGTTTTACTTCCTTAAAAAGAAAGCTTTTAGATGTAGAATATTTGTAAAATTTTAACACTTTTATATAATCTTATATATTCAGCTTACAAATGTAATAAGAATTTTTCAATTTATCCACATATTTTTTTATTAATTTAAAATTAACTCATATATTATAATTGGCAACAAAAAGCAAATTGGCAACAAAGCTCAATAACAATAGTAATTTCAGCAACTACCCCCCCCCATCGAAAAAAAATATTCATTTTTTTTAAAAAAATAAGCCGTACACAAATGTGGATAAAAAAATAAAGATTTTGAGTTAAATATTTATGAATTCACTAATGTTTTGAAATTAGATTTGGAAGTTTAAACGAAAATGATTATTATTTGAATCATATTTATTAAAATATCTGATTTAAGTATTTTAATTATACTCTTTACTATTTGATTTCAGCTCTAAAAAAACAAGCATCCTCTAGTTTGTTTTTCAAATTCAAAAAAATAAGTAGATGCTTGTCTATTGTTATTAAAATATGAAAGCAAAAAAAATAAGCTGATTTATTTTAGATTTCAAAAAAAAGCTTATCTTTGCACTCCAACAACTGGTACCTTAGCTCAGTTGGTAGAGCAAAGGACTGAAAATCCTTGTGTCCCTGGTTCGATTCCTGGAGGTACCACATCAAAAAAAGCTATTCTAAGAATAGCTTTTTTTGTTTTAATATCGTCGTTATTCAAGCTGTATTTTTTTATTAAAAGACTGTTGCTAGGTAATAAATCTCAAGTCAAATTACTTCATTCTTCTTCATTACTCATTTATTTTTATTAGTGTTTTTACGTTGATAATTCATAACATTTTGCTAGTCTATAAATTAGCACGATAGTTGAAGCCGTAACGATTTTTTATCGCCGCAATGCTAGAGAATTGTTCATGCATTGGTTTAAATTTCAATTTTTAATTTATAACTTCTCATCTTTCAAAAACTGTCCTTCAAAATGATTATTTGTGATGTAATATATTAGAAAACGATTTTCAAATTGTTTGAAAAAAATATACCAAGTTGTTCTTTTGTTTGCTTGATAGCTAATATACTTCATTCCTGATTTATACTTTGAGAAGTATGATGGAGCTGGGTGGGATGAGACTGTGTTTATATTATTTTCAATAAAATTTTGAATATTTGATACATAATTTAATGCAGAATCTTCAAACCCAAAGTAATCTTTCTCATAAAGGACTGTTACTAAATCCTTCATAAAAGCCAAAGCAACCCGACTATAAATTACTTCAATTCTTTGCTTTGGAAGCATAAAGCTTTTTTATATGACTCTGAATTTCTTTCAAAAACTCATCTCCAGAAATTCCATTTTTCCAATCTTCTTCAAAAGCATCATCCTTGGAAGCAGTACGAACTGATGTCTCTTTTTTCTTTAGGGTTATAACTTTTGTCTTCATAAAAAATCTTAGTATTACAAATATATACAATATATCTCAACAGAATATTTTTTTATTGGGTTTTTCGATTTGTAATTTTTCCTACGCTATATTCCCTAGTCCCAAGTTGCACTTGGGGCTAATATATTTAACTCTTACAGAGTTGTTTTTGCAAATAGGTTTTAGTTTTCAACTTTCTTTTCAATTCGTCTTTTTACTTTTTTTCATCACCAAAAAAAGTAACAAAAAAGTCTAGAACAATCCAATGCATTTTTCCTACGCTTATGGCTTCAGCTCTAAAAAATCTACTTCTACAAACTATCTTCTCATTTTGGGTCTTATTTTTATTAGCGTTTTTGCCTTTATAATTTATAATATTTTACTGTTCTATAAATTGGCACGATAGTTTAAGCCGTAACGATTTTTTATCGCCTCAATGCTAGAGGATTGTTCATATATAAAATAAATATTTAAACCTTTATGTTTTAAAGTACAATAGATATAATAGAAGTTCAAAATATTTTTAAAACTTAGGAATTAATCGTATAGTAAATAAATATGGTGTAATACTTATCTTTGTCTTATGTTATCCTATCCCATCAATAAAATTGCGTCAATTCTTAGTGGAAGCATAGAACTTGTTCAAGATGTAATCATAGAAGCTGTTGCTATTGATTCTAGGAATATACAATTGGGAAGTTCTAATGTGCTGTTTTTTTGTTTGGATGGAGAACAAAATAATGGTCATCGTTATATACAAAAATGCTATGAAAATGGCATTCGGAATTTTGTAATTTCTGATACTATTGATTGTTCAAAATATCCTAATGCAAATTTTATTCGTGTAGCAAATACCTTAAAAGCTCTACAAACATTTGCTCAATTTCATAGGTTACAATTTTCCATTCCAGTGATAGGCATTACTGGTTCAAATGGCAAGACAATTATAAAAGAATGGTTATATCAACTTTTGAGTTCAGATAAAAATGTAGTAAAAAGTCCAAAAAGTTATAACTCTCAAGTGGGTGTTCCTTTGTCTGTATTAAATATGGAACCGACTAATGAAATTGCCATTTTTGAAGCTGGCATTTCTACAATAGGACAAATGACCAACTTAGAAGCCATTCTACAACCAACGATTGGAATTTTTTCAAATATTGGACCCGCACATGATGCTGGATTTTCTTCGTTAGAAGAAAAAATTGAGGAAAAACTACGCTTATTTAAAAATTGTAATACTCTAATTTATTGTGCTGAACATCTTGAAATACATCAAAAATTAAAAGACAATAATAATATTATTGCTTGGAAAATTATTCAACAAAATGGGCAAGATTTTACTATTGAAATTTATAATTCAATAAAAAAAAATACACAACAATTAAATTTAAAAATACAATTTAAGGACAAAGCATCCATCGAAAATTGTATTCATTGTATGGTTACATTGTTCACTTTAAATTACAAATTGGAAGTAATACAAGAAAGGATTAGTTTGTTGAAAAATTTGCCGATGCGTTTAGAATTGAAATATGGTATTAATCAATGTACGATAATTGACGATACCTATTCCGCAGATTTTTTATCCTTACAAATTGCTATTGATTTTCTGAATCAACAGGATACGAATCAATCAAAAACGCTTATACTTTCAGACTTTGAAGAAAGTGGATTGTCCTCTGAAACATTTATTGAAAAACTCAATAAGCTAACTTCATCTCATAAATTTGACAAATTAATTGGTGTAGGAAAAGGCTTTGTACAACATCAAGCTGCTATAAAAAATATCTCTAAAATTATTGTTTTTGAAAGCACTTTTGACTTATTGAATGCAATAGATAATCTATCTTTCCATCGTGAAATTATTTTGATTAAAGGAGCAAGAAAATTTGGTTTTGAATCTATTATAAAATATTTGGTTGAAAAAACGCACGAAACCATTTTGGAAATCAACCTTAATTCAATGATACATAATTTGAATGTATATCGAGGATTGCTTAAAAGAGATGTTGGTATTATTGCTATGGTCAAAGCTTATTCTTATGGCAATGGAAGTATAGAATTGGCGAGTTTATTAGAACAAAATAAAGTGGAATATTTGGCGGTTGCTTATGCCGATGAAGGTGTTGCTTTAAGAAGACATGGTATTCATTCAAAGATACTCGTAATGAATCCAGACAAAGTTGATTTTCAACGGATGTTACAATATCAATTAGAGCCAGAGATTTATTCTTTGTCTATATTGAAAGAATTGATTGAAAATGTAGGTACAGCATCAATCGATATTCATTTAAAAATCGAAACAGGTATGAATCGATTAGGATTTTCTGAAAATGAACTTAATACTTTAATTGAGCAATTAAACTTACATAAAAACATCAAAGTTCAAACCGTATTTTCTCATTTGGCAGGAAGTGAAGATGCTGCATTTGATACATTTACCAATGAACAAATTCAAAAATTCTCAAAGATTGCTACTTTTATTGAAAATGGATTAGGTTATTCCATCAAAAGACATATTTTAAACTCAGCTGGTATTGTTCGTTTTCCTGAAGCTCAATTTAATTTTGTACGTTTGGGAATTGGATTGTATGGTGTTGATGGCAGTGGGCAAATTCAGCATAAATTAGAACCTATTGGAAAGCTAAAAACACGTATTGCACAGATTAAGTCTGTTAAAAGTAATGAAACTATTGGTTATTCTCGAAAATGGAAAATACAGAAAGATTCTACTATTGGTACATTAGCAATTGGCTATGCAGATGGCTTTGATAGAAGATTTGGGAATGGCGTGGGCGAAGTTTTTATTGCAGGCAAACGAGCAAAAATATTGGGTAACATTTGTATGGATATGTGTATGGTAGATTTAACAGACATTCCTGAAGCAAAAGTTGGTGATGAAGTGGAAGTTTATGGTAAAAATATTTCAATCATTCAACAAGCTGAAAAAATTGGTACAATTGCTTATGAACTATTGACTTCTATTTCATCAAGAGTAAAAAGAGTTTACTTTTTAGATTGAATTTTAAAATCTATACTTTCTCTGCAATGATTGCATAAGCTACCATTTGTTTTTCGTATTTTTCAAAAACTTTACGCATACTAAAAATTCTATTTTTTGCTTTTGGGTGCGTCATGATTTTAAATCCAATTTTCAAGGTCCGAAAAAGTCCTTCATCATCAATCATTCTTTTGGCACGTAGTAAATGCATTGGTGTTTCATGAACTGCTTTTATTTTAAAGCCTTCTTTTTCTAATAGTTCACACCATTCTACTTTGGTTAATGGTCGAGCATTCACTTTAATCGTTTCAGCCAAACCTCTTTGTATCGAACTTTTTAATTCAGGTGCAAAATTATCTGGATGCAAGCCTAATTCATGAATACCATATAAACCCCCTTTTTTTAAAATTCTATAAGCTTCTTTTATAATCTCAGATTTTCTATGTTCCGCTTGCATCGTTAGCATTGCCTCACCAATAACTTTGTCGATACTATTTTCAGCAATTCCAGTATCCGATGCAGAACGGTTAATAAAATTGACTTGAGAATTTCCTTGAAATTTAATTTTCAAATTCGCTACAGCTTCTTGGTTGAGTTCTATTCCTTTATAACTTTTGGGATTTTTGGATAATATAACTGAAGCTGTATAACCAATTCCTGGTGCAAACTCTACAAAATTATCTTGATTTGAAATGGCTAATCCATTTACCAACATTTCTGTTAATTCTTTACCACCTGGACGTAAGACACGTTTGCCCATTTTTGCTAAAATCCAATGTCCTTGTTCTGTATTCATTACTTTATTTTCCATAACAATAAATTTTTACTATTTAGAATAAATCAAAATTAGTATAATTTTGGACAAAAAGATACTTTTATCTAATTTATTTAAAGAAAAATAACATTACAACTAAATAGCTTTGATTTTGTATTGTCAGGTTATAAATGTATAAACTTATGTAAGCTGGAATTTTATTGCAAAATTTTATGGTTTTGCCTTTACTGTCTCTTCAATTACAAAGCTTGAAGGGAAAAATGGTTTTACTTTTTTAAGGAATGCTGATGCTTCTTGATTGGTTTCAAAATCTCCAGCTCTCAATTTAAAATTTGGTGCTTGATAACTGATAAAAGTTGGAATGCCTGGAAATCTTTTTGAGAATTCATTTTTCATTTCAAACACTGCATCTCTGTTAGTCGCCTGAAAAACATGGACACGAATATTCTTGAATGGATTGGATTTTTTATACGTATAAATTTTCTCTAAAATATCAATTCTTGGGTCTTTAAAAAAGAGAATATTATTTTGTGTTGTATCCAATTCAACTTCTCCATCCATTGCTTGTAGAACAATGAAACTAAAAGTAAATAATATTAAAAACCCAATTTTATTCTTCATTTATAAAAAATTACATCTAAACCTATTTATTGTTAAAAGCAAATCTCATTCCAAATTAAGCTCCGTGACAATGTTTAAATTTTTTACCACTTCCACATGGACACAAATCATTTCTTCCGATTTTTTGTTCTGTACGCACAACAGGTTGTTGTTTTTCCACTTGCTGCGTATCTGTATCTGCAGCATCATTGGTATGTCCTAGTTCGTCTGCACCTCTCGCTTCTTTTGTTTTCGGAGCCACTCTTCTTTGTTGTTGTGCTTGTTTCACTTCCTCTGGCTGTTCAATTTGAACTCTAGCTTTAAGTAAGAAAGAAGTTACATCTTTATTGACTACGCTCAACATTGTTTTAAACAATTGGAATGCCTCTAACTTATAAATAATTAACGGGTCTTTTTGTTCGTGTACTGCCATTTGAACCGATTGTTTCAAATCATCCATTTGGCGTAGATGTTCTTTCCAAGATTGGTCGATATATGCTAATATAATACTTTGTTCAAAAGTTTTAATCAAATCTTTTCCTTCCGTTTGAAATGATTTCTCTAAACTTGTAATGATATTTATACTTTTTTGTCCGTCGGAAAATGGTATAACAATATTTTTAAATTCATTTCCTCTATTTGTATAAACTTGTTTGATAATAGGATATGTATTTTCCATTACCGTTTTAGATTTCTCATCATAAGCCCTTTGAACTTCAAAATATAATTTACTAGCTAATTCAGGAATTTTTCTAGTTTTTAAATCCTCAGCAGTAATAACCGATTCTATTCCAAAAAACTTGATGCAATCTAATTTGAATTGCTCAAAATCATGATTTTGTTTAGCATTCTCAACAGTTTCTTCTGCCAAATCAAAGAACATATTCATTAAATCGAATGAAATACGTTCCCCAGCCAAAGCATGATTTCTTCTTTTATAAATTACTTCACGTTGAGCATTCATCACATCATCATATTCCAACAAACGCTTTCTAATTCCGAAATTATTTTCTTCTACTTTTTTTTGAGCTCTTTCCACAGAACCAGAAACCCAAGAATGCTGAATGACATCACCTTCTTTAAAACCCATTTTATCCATCATACCAGATAATTTTTCTGAGCCAAAAATTCTCATCAAATCATCTTCTAATGAAATATAAAATTGAGAAGAACCTGGGTCCCCTTGACGACCTGCACGACCACGCAACTGTCTATCCACACGTCTTGAATCATGTCTTTCAGAACCAATAATTGCCAAACCACCAGCCGCTTTAACTTCATCTGTTAATTTAATATCGGTACCACGACCAGCCATATTGGTAGCAATCGTAATCTGTCCAGCACGACCTGCTTCAGCAACAATATCGGCTTCTCTTTGATGTTGTTTCGCATTCAAGACATTGTGTTCAATTTTTCTCATTGTCAATAACTTGCTCAACAATTCGGAAACCTCCACATTTGTCGTTCCTAATAAAACAGGTCTGCCTTGAGCTTTTAATTTTGAAATTTCATCTATAATCGCATTGTACTTTTCTTTTTTGGTTTTATAGATTAAATCTTCTCTGTCATCTCTTGCAATTGTTCTATTCGTTGGAATAACAACAGTGTCTAATTTATAAATTTCCCAAAACTCTCCAGCTTCTGTTTCAGCAGTACCGGTCATACCTGCTAATTTGTGATACATTCGGAAGAAATTTTGCAAAGTAATGGTTGCGAATGTTTGTGATGCGGCTTCTACTTTCACATTTTCTTTAGCTTCAATGGCTTGGTGTAAACCGTCAGAATAACGACGACCTTCCATGATACGACCAGTTTGTTCATCAACAATCTTAACTTTATCTTCCATCACCACATATTCTACATCACGTTCAAATAAACAATATGCTTTTAATAATTGATTAATCGTATGAACTCTTTCTGCTTTTTGGGTATAATCTTGAATAGCTTCGTCTTTTTTCTGAATTTTTTCAGATGCTGAAAGTGTTTCTTCATTTTCAATATCTGCAATTACAGAGCCAATATCAGGCATAATAAACAAATCAGATTCTTCGCCAGAAGTTGTCATCATTTCCAAGCCTTTTTCAGTCAATTCTATCTGATTATTTTTTTCATCAATCACAAACAACAAACCAGTATCGACAAAAGGCATGTGTTTTTGTTGTTCTTGCAAGTAATGATTTTCTGTTTTTAATAAAATTTGTTTAACGCCAACTTCGCTTAAATATTTAATCAAAGCCGTATTTTTTGGCATACCTCTATGAGCTCGTAATAATGCTAATCCGCCTTCGCCATCTTTAACACCAGTTACATTATTTGCTATCAATTTTTTTGCGTCTGATAAATAATCCCCGACCAATTTCTTTTGAGCATTGACAATTCGTTCAATTCTTGGCTTTAGTTCGTAAAACATTTGTTCCTCGCCTCTTGGCACTTGTCCTGAAATAATCAATGGTGTTCTTGCATCATCTACCAAAACGCTATCCACCTCATCGACCATTGCATAATGCAATTTATGCTGAACTTGTTCTTCTTTGGTTCTTGACATATTATCTCGCAAATAATCAAAACCAAATTCGTTATTGGTACCATAAGTGATATCTGCACGATAAGCTTTTTGTCTGCCTTCGGAATGTGACTCGTGTTTGTCTATACAATCTACCGTCAAACCAAGGAAATTAAAAATTGGAGCATTCCACTCACTATCTCTTTTTGCTAAATAGTCGTTCACGGTAACAATATGTACCCCACAATCTGCTAATGCATTCAAATAAGCTGGCAAAGTTGAAACCAAAGTTTTACCCTCACCTGTTGCCATCTCTGAAATTTTTCCTTGATGTAAAACGATACCACCTATCAACTGAACATCATAATGAACCATATTCCAAACCACCTCATTTCCAGCTGCCAACCATCTATTTTGATAAATTACTTTATCGCCTTGAATTGTAATGTGCGGATGTTTGACAGACAAATCTTTATCTAATTGTGTGGCTGTAGATTCTAAAGTAGTATTTTCACTAAATCTTCTTGCTGTTTCTTTAACCACAGCAAAAGCTTCAGGCAGAATTTCTAATAATATTTCTTCAATTGCTGCGTCTCTATCTTTGGTTAGTTTATCAATTTCATTAAAAATAGTTTCCTTCTCTTCAATATTTACATCATCTTTTTCCGCTTGCTCTTTTAGTTCGTTGATTTTCTCATCAAAAGCAGATAAATAATGTACAATTCTATTTTTAAATTCATAAGTCTTACCACGCAACTCATCATTAGAAATTGTTGAAAGTTTAGCAAATTCTATATTGATTTGTTCAACAATTGGCATTATAGATTTTATATCTCTTGATGATTTACTTCCGAATACTTTAGATAAACCTTTGGTTATAAATTTTAACATGTACTATTTTTTGAATTTTGAGATAGCAAATTTACGATTTTATCCCCAATTTAAAATGAGAAAAAGAAACATTATTGAACTTAGAAAATATTATTTAACTTTAATTCATAAAATAATTGGTGAGGCGTTGATATTGTATTAATTTAATATTAAAAAGCAAAAAAATATGGCAGAATATAAGGTAGTTATGCCTAAAATGGGTGAAAGTATTATCGAGGCAACTATTTTAAGTTGGCATAAAAAAGAAGGGGATACAATTGCTGAAAATGAAATATTATTAGAAGTTGCTACTGATAAAGTAGATTCTGATGTTCCTTCGCCAGTGAGTGGAACTATAAAAAGAATCCTTTTTAAGCCTAATGATATTATTCCCATTGGCGAGGCACTTGCTATTATTGAAACAGATACAAATGTGAGTGTATCAACACCAAATCCAGAAACTGAACAGACTGAACAAGTTCAAAAAACGATAGAAAACCAAGCAAAAGAAGAAGTACCTATTGTTGAAGAAAAAAATGAAATAAAAGCAACAATACCTACTCAAGAAGTTATATCTATCGAGCAGAAAAACATACAGCTTCCTAAACCAAAAGAAGCAATCCAATATTCAAACAACTACTCTCCATTGGTTTTAAATATTTCCAAACAAGAAGGAATAAGTGCGACTGAATTAGATAGTATTATTGGTAGTGGATTAGGTGGCAGAGTTACCAAAGAAGATATTTTAGCTTATGCTGAACAGAAGAAAAAAGGAAACATCCAAACTATTTCTACTTCAAGTATAGAAAAAGTAAATGAAGTTACAACTAAAATTGCTCCTAAAATTGTACTTGGCGATGAAATTGTAGAAATGGATAGGATGCGAAAACTAATTGCAAAAAACATGGTAGCCTCTAAACAAATTTCAGCTCATGTTTCTTCATTTGTTGAGGTTGATGTAAGCAAAATTGTTAGATGGAGAGCAAAAAATAAAGAAATTTTTAAACAAAAATATGGCTTCAATCTTACCTATTTGCCCGTTTTTATTGAAGCGATTGCTCAAGCCATCAAAGAATTTCCAGATATAAATATTTCAGTAGATGGTGATAATATTATTTATAAAAAACAAATAAATATAGGAATTGCAACAGCATTACCCAATGGCAATTTAATAGTACCCGTCATCAAAAGCACAGACCAAAAAAATATTTTGGGCATTGCCCAAGAAATTAATTTATTAGCAAATAAAGCAAGAACCAATTCATTAACTATCGATGATATTTCAGGCGGAACATATTCTGTATCAAATATTGGCACCTTTGGAAATATAATAGGCACTCCAATTATTCCACAGCCACAAGTTGCAATTATGGCAGTTGGTGTGGTTACCAAAAAACCTGTCGTTGTTGAATTAGAAGATGAAGATATTATTGCTATAAGAAGTATGATGTATTTATCGCACACTTATGATCATCGAGTGGTTGATGGTATGTTGGGTGGAAAATTTGTAAAACGTGTCGCTACTATTTTAGAAAATTTTGATGAAACACAAGCTATTTAAAAAGCTGAATTGTATAGTCGAGTAATTTCTGGTCGCCATAATTTCCATGTCCTGGTACAATAATTTTTACATTTGGATAAGCAGATTTCACTTTTAAAACAGTTGATGACCAATCTTTAGTATTAGCATCTCCCAAATAACCTTTTGTGGCATTTAATTCCTTAATTAAGCAACCTCCAAACATAATCTGTTCACTAGGGAAATAGCCCACAACATTGTCTTTTGTATGTCCTTCTCCAAAAAATTTTGCAATAACTTCTTTATTGCCAACTTTTAAAATCAAAGAATCTTTAAAACTTATTTCAGGAACTGCAACTTTATTTTCTTTAGCAAACTCAATAGTCTTGAAATAAGCATAAGAAGGAATTTTGTATTTAGTAAATGTATTCAATCCACCTAAACAATCCGCATGAAAGTGTGTTGGAATTACAGCAATTATTTTACAGTTTAATTTATTTGAAATCCATTTTATTAATTCTTCAGCACTTTTGTCATTTTCAGGCGTATCAAAAATTACGACTTCATTTTTATCTCTAACAATAAGTCCATTACATGGAACTAAGCCAAAATCATTTGTTTGTAAGAAAGAGGTATGAACAAAAGCATTTGGGGAAATTTGATTAATCACTAAATCTTCCGATTTATATAATTGTCCTCTTGTTTCAGTGGTTTTTTTTGAAGAACCACAACTTATTGCAAAAGCGGAACATATAAACACTAAAATTTGTAATTGAAATTTCATTTTCTATTTATTATATTAGTATTTATCTAGTTTGTCCGTTTCCTTTAACAAACCATTTTTCAGTAGTTAATTTCTCCAAAGCAAAAGGTCCTCTTGCATGTAATTTTTGAGTAGAAATCCCAATTTCAGCACCTAACCCAAAAACGCCACCATCTGTAAAACGAGTAGAAGCATTTGAATAAACCGCAGCAGCATCAACATCATTTAGAAATCTAGCTATCTTATCAGCATCTTCGCTAATTATTGCTTCTGAATGTTTTGATGAATATTTACGAATATGCGTCAATGCTTCCTCTAAATTTTCTACTGTTTTAACTGAACATTTCTGACTCAAATATTCCATACCAAAATTCTCTTCAGTTGCTTTATGTAATCCTGAATAATTTGCTTTATTTAAAATTGCATAAGCATCTTCATCCGCAAAAATCTCTACGCCAAATTGATTAAATCCATCAATAATTTTAGGCAGAAAATCTTTTGCAACTGTTTTATCTATTAAAATAGTATCTAAGGAATTACAAACCGAAGGTCTTTGAGTTTTGGCATTCACCACAATTTTTGCAGCCTTATCTAAATTGGCAGTACTTTCCACATAAGTATGACAAACACCAGCTCCGGTTTCAATCGTTGGCACTTTAGAATTAGCACGTACAAAATCTATCAATTGTTGTGAACCACGAGGAATGATAATATCTACAAATTGAACCGCCTCCAATAAATCCTTAACAAACTTTCTATCAACAGGCATCAACTGTACAATCTCTTTATTAAGTTGATTTTTCTCTAGTGCTTGATGAATGAATTGTACTAAAATTTTATTGGTAAAGTCGGCATCACTTCCTCCACGTAAAACCACAGCATTGCCAGAGCGAATACACAAAGCTGCGACATCAATGGTAACATTAGGCCTTGCTTCATAAATGACACCAACAACGCCAATTGGCACTGTTTTTTTCTCAATCTCCAATCCGTTATCAATCGTCTTTTTGTATAATAATTTACCAGTTGGGTCTTCTAATTTTGCGACATCGTGTAAACTATTTGCCAAGTCTTGTATTCTAGTTGCATTCAATAACAATCGGTCTTTATTTGGATTGCTATCTTCCATTTTATCTAAATCCTTTTTATTTTCTGCAACTATCAAATCTGTATTTTGAACTAATAAAGTTGCCAATGTGTCTAAAAAGGCAACTTTTTGTACGTCTGTTAATCGCTTTGCATCTACACTTGCTGCACTAACTTGTTCTAATAAAGGTAATATTGTTTCCATAATTGGTAAAAGTTTGAATAAGGCTAAAATAGACAGAAAATAGGACATTCTGAAATTAATATTATGTATATTAGTCTATCAAAATAAAAATATGAAACGACTCTTTAAGATAATTGTAGCTTTTGTAACAATTGTTAGTTTATTGGCAACTTTAAAAATAAAAACAATAGGTAAGCCATTTAGCGATTATGATTTTGGCAATTATGTTGCAAAATCAAATTATGATACTACAAAAGATGTACAACTAACTTTTTTAGGTACTTCGGGTTTTGTTATAAATTATAAAGGTAAAAAAATGATTACTGATCCATATTTTAGTAATCCCGATGTATTTAAAAATTTTGTAGAAAAATTACAATTCCCAAAATTGTCTGAAAATATACTTCCAAGGTCAATTTATGAAAATGCAAATACCATTGTTATTTCACATGGTCATTATGACCATTGTTTGAATATCGAGAACTTTTTAACGAAAGGTGTGCCAACAAAAATAATTGCCGAACAGCATATTACTAATGAAATTAATTCAGTTAAAAATAACTTTGATGTACAATTTGAAAACGACATGCAAAGCTATCATTATAGTTCCGATAGTACTTTCAGAATATTTCCATTAAATAGCCCACACAGTCCACATTTTGCAGACATTACTTTATTTACAGGTTTGTATCAAGAGCCACTTAAACACTTACCTGATCGATTTTGGAAATGGAAATTACACGGCAATTATTCTTATTTGATAGATATATTGGAAAAAGATTCTATCGTTTATCGATGTTTATTTTTAAGTGGAAATATTACAGATGCATCAGTAGAAAAAGTTAGAGCACTTTGTGAAAACAAAAATGTAGATATCGCTTTACAAATATTTTGGAAAGAAAAAGCCTGTTTGCCAGGATTAAACAAAGTTTATGCAGCAGGAAAGCCTAAAAAAATCATATTACATCATTGGAACAACTTCTTCAAACCTTATGATAAAAATATAGAAGTAATGCGAGATACACATTTAGATAAAGTATTGAAAAAACTCAACAATGAAGGGAAAAATACACAAATAATGTTACCTTTCAGCAGTATAAGTTTTGATATTAATAATTAAACTTTTTTCCAATTTTTGATATGCTCATTCATTATCCAAGTGAAAGTATAGTATGTGGTGTTGATGAAGCAGGAAGAGGTTGTATCGCTGGACCTGTAGTTGCGGCAGCCGTTATTTTACCTAAAGGTTTTCAGCATCCTCTGATTAATGATTCTAAAAAACTGAATGAAGCTACAAGAAAAGCATTAGCAGAACTCATCAAAAAAGAAGCAAAAGCTTATTCTGTTGGGATTATCGACAATCAAATTATTGACAAAGTAAATATTTTACAAGCCACATATTTGGCTATGCATCAAGCAATTGCTCAAATTCAACCTATTCCTGATTTATTAATTATTGATGGCAACCGTTTCAAACCTTATCCTGAAATAGCACACCAAACTATCATCAAAGGTGATGCTACATATATTGAAATTGCAGCAGCATCTATTTTAGCAAAGACTCACAGAGATGATTTGATGGAAGCGTATTCAAAAAAATTTCCACAATACAATTGGCAACAAAACAAAGGCTATCCAACACTACAACATAAAAAGTCTGTGTGGAGTTTTGGATATTCGCCCCTACACAGACTTACTTTTAACATCAATAAACAACTATCAATGTTTGACTAAACTAAATTAGTTGTTGTATATTTCATCTATCTCTTTAGCATATTTTGCTGAGATTACTTTACGTTTCAACTTCATTGTTGGTGTTAATTCGGTCGTTTCTGTTGTCCATTCATTTGCCAATAATTTGAATTTCTTAATTTGCTCAATATGGCTAAAATTAGGATTTAATTCATCAACAACACTTTGGATTTTAGCCAATACTTTTGAATTTGAAATTAAAGATTGTCTGTCTGTAAAAGCAATATTATTTTCTTTTGCCCACTCTTCTAACACTGGAAATGCTGGAACAATTAATGCAGAAACAAATTTCTTGCCTTCTCCCACTACCATAATTTGCTCAACAAAGAAATCCTCTCTAAACTTACTTTCTATTGGAGCTGGTGCAACATATTTTCCACCAGATGTTTTTAATAATTCTTTTTTTCTATCTGTGATTTTTAAAAATTTATTACCATAATTATTAGTAACAAATGTTCCAACATCACCAGTCATAAACCAGCCGTCAGCCGTAAATACTTCTGCCGTTTTATCAGGTTCTTTGTAATAGCCTTGCATAATATTAGGACCTTTTGCTAAGATTTCTCCATCTTCAGCAATTTTTACTTCCACATCTTTAATTGCCATACCCACAGTGCCTAACATCGCACCACCTTCTGAAAATCTATTAAAGGTAATTACTGGAGAAGTTTCAGTCAAACCATACCCTTCTCTAATTGGGACACCTGCCGCCGAAAAAACTCTTGCAATTTTTAAAGGACAAGCCGCCGAACCTGTAACGATACCCATTACACGACCACCTAACGCTTCACGCCATTTACTAAAAATTAATTTATCTGCAATTTTGAATGTAAGACTTGGTTTTTGGTCATATTCATATTGGTCAGCCATTTCCAATGCCCAGAAGAATAATTTACGTTTTAAACCTGTCAATGCTAAACCTTTATTTACAATTTTCTCATACACTTTTTCCAATAATCTTGGAACCGTTGTAAAGAAATGTGGTCTTACTGTACCTAATTTTTCAGCTAAAGTATCAATGCCAGAATAATAAACATTTACACCACCCATTAGGTAAGTATAAATAACCATTCTTTCAAAAATATGACATAATGGTAAGAAACTTAAAGAAACATGTCCTGTTTCAATAGGTAACTCCGCCAATACTGTTACAACATTTGAAACCACATTTTTATGTGAAAGCATTACACCTTTTGGCAAACCCGTTGTTCCTGAAGTATAAATTAAAGTGGCCAATTCATCTTCTTCAATAGTATCTGAAATAGCTTTAATTTGTGCAATATCACCATTAGGATTTAAGTTGCTAATTTCAGCATAATTTTTAGCTCCTTCAACTTGGTCAAAAGTATAAATCTCTTGTAAGCCTGGAATCTCTGACCTTACGCTATTGATTTTATCAAATAATCCTTTATCAGATGCAATACAAATTTTTGCTTCTGAATGTGTTAGAATATGCACAAAATCTTTTGATGAAATCGTTGGATATAAAGGCACTGAAATCGCACCAATTTGGCTGATAGCAATATCACAAATATTCCATTCTACTCTACTTTCTGATGTTACGACTGCAACTTTATCTCCTTTTTGGATACCTAATTGCAATAAACCTAAGCTTAATTTATTGGCCTCATGGATTAAATCGTCTGTACTTAATCTTCTCCATTCTCCGTTTTGAAGAGAAGCTAACGCAGATTGTTGTGGGTGCTTACTTTTTTGATAATAAATGGTATCAAATAATCTTTTTACTTCCATATTGATTTTATTTGTTGTATATTAAATTTATTTCTTTTTGATAGAATTCTTTAATTTTCTTTCTTCTTAACTTCATTGTTGGTGTCAGTAATTCATTGTCCACAGTCCATTCATCATCTACCAATATAAAATCTTTTACCTGTTCTACTTTTCCTAAATGAGTGTTAAAATTACTAATAATATCTTTAAATAGTTGCTTTATCTCTAAATTTTCCGTTAAATCCTGATTTGTTTGGTGTTTTATATGATTTTCATTTGCCCAATTTGTCAATTCCAGGAAATTAGGTTGAATAATTGCAGCTATATATTTTTCGCCATCACCAACTAATGCAATATTTTCTATAAAGAAGGATTCTTTCATTTTATTTTCAATTGGCGTAGGTGCAATATATTTTCCACCTGAAGTTTTAAACAAGTCCTTTTTTCTATCTGTAATCTTTAAAAAATTATCCGTTGTAAACTCCCCAATATCACCTGTAGAAAGCCAACCATCTTTACTAATCGAAATATTAGTTGCCGTTTCATCTTTATAATAACCTTTCATCACACTTGGACCTTTTACTAAAATCTCGCCATCATTTGCCAATTTTACTTCAATCGAAGGCAAAACCCTACCCACACAACCAGCTCTAAAGCAATTTTGATTTAAAGGTATTACGCTTACAATAGGAGAACACTCAGTCAAACCATAACCTTCCAATACTGGAATACCAGCATTGGTAAATATAGTAGCCAGTTTAGGTTGCAATGGTGCAGAACCACAAATAATCGCTTTTATATTATTTCCTAAAGCCAATCTCCATTTTGAGAATATTAATTTATCTGCTACCGAAAATTTAATATTTTGTAGATATGATTTTTCTTTTTCTAAAGGAGTACTTTCCGCTAAATTTAATGCCCAAAAGAATAATTTTTGTTGAAATCCAGATAATGTTTTTCCTTTTTTTACAATTTTTTCAAATACTTTTTCTAACAATCTAGGAACAGTTGTAAAATAATCAGGCTGAATGTCTTGTAAATTATCAGAAATAGTTTCTAATCCATCTGCATAATAAATTGAAGCACCTGCTGCAAAATAAGCATAATTAATCGTGCGTTCAAAAACATGACACAGAGGAAGAAAACTTAAAGTTTTTGCATTTTTCGTTACCGTAATTATCGATAACGCATCTTTGACATTAGATACAATATTATTATGTGTTAGCATAACACCTTTAGGAATCCCTGTAGTTCCAGAAGTATAAATTATTGTTGCAACATCATGAACATCTATTGAAGCTTTAACTTCATCAATTGCCTTTTGATTAATATTTCCATATAAACTTTGTAGTGAAGCAATTGAATCTACTTCTTCAAAACTATAAACCGCTTGAATTGTTGTAATTTTAGCCGCTACTTCTCTCAATTTTCGATGTATAATTTTATCAGAAACAAAAAGATATTTTACTTCAGCATGGTTGAAAATATATTCATAATCTGCACTCGAAATAGTTGGATAAATAGGTACTGTAATTACTCCAATTTGAGAACAAGCTAAATCTAAAAATTGCCACTCTGGTCTATTATTTATCGAAACTATCGCGATTTTATCGCCTTTTTTTAAACCTAATTGTAAAAGTCCAGAACTAATTTTATTGGCAATTTCAATAACTTTTTCAGTAGAATAAGTCGTCCAATTCTTTTTATCGTATCTTCTAGCCAAGCAAACCTCTAAAGGATTCGTTTGGAGTTGATGTTGGATAATATCAAATATTCTTGAATAAGCCATTTAGATTAAAACAAATTATTGATTTATATTTTCTTTAAAACATCTAAAGCACAAGACGCAATTACAGTTCCTGGACCAAATACACCAATTACACCTGCATTGTATAAATAATCATAATCTTGTTTAGGAATTACACCTCCACAGGCAACTTTTATATCAGGTCTGCCTATTTTTTTTAATGCTTGAATCAGTTGTGGAATTAAAGTTTTATGACCTGCCGCCAAAGAAGAAACTCCTACAATATGTACATCATTATCTGCTGCTTGCTGTGCTACCTCTTCTGGTGTTTGAAACAAAGGCGATAAATCTACATCAAAACCCATATCTGCAAATGCTGTTGCAATCACTTTTGCTCCACGATCGTGTCCATCTTGTCCAATTTTAGCAATTAGAATTCTAGGTCTTCGTCCATTTTGTTCAGCAAATGTATCCGTTGCTTTTTGGGCTTCTTCAAAAATAGGATTTGATTTTGATTGTTTTTGATACACGCCACTAATTGTTTTGATATTTGCTTTATATCGCCCAAATTCTTTTTCCATTGCAGAGGAAATTTCTCCTAAGGTAGCTCTTTTTCTAGCAGCATCAATACATAAAGCCAATAAATTTTCTTTGCCACTTTTTGTCGCAGCTTCTATATTTTGCAATGCAACTCGTACTGCATTATTATCTCTTGTTGTTTTAATTTGTAATAATCGTTCAATTTGTTTTGCACGTACTTCAGTATTATCAATCTCTAAAATTTCAAATGGTGTTTCTTCATCCGTTTGAAACACATTAACACCAATAATATATTCTTGTTCTGTATCAATATTGGCTTGTTTAATAGCTGCAGCCTCTTCTATTCTCATTTTTGGGATGCCTGCTTCGATTGCTTTTGTCATTCCTCCATAACTCTCTACTTCTTGCATTAAAGCCCAAGCTCTTTCAGCAATAGATAGCGTTAATTGTTCTACATATTCGCTACCAGCCCAAGGATCAACAGTATTACAAATCTTTGTTTCTTTCTGTAAATAAATTTGAGTATTTCTGGCTATTTTAGCTGAAAAATCAGTTGGTAAAGCAATCGCTTCATCAAAAGAATTAGTATGTAATGATTGTGTGCCACCAAACACTGCAGACATTGCTTCAATACAGGTTCTTGTAATATTATTGTATGGATCTTGCTCCGTTAAACTCCAACCTGAAGTTTGACAATGGGTACGCAATGCCATCGATTTTTCTTTTCTAGGATGGAATTCAGCTACTATTTTTGACCACAATAAACGAGCAGCTCTCATTTTAGCAATTTCTTCAAAATGTTGCATACCAATTGCCCAGAAAAATGACAATCTTGGTGCAAAATCATCAATATTTAAACCAGCTGCTAATCCTGTTTTGATATATTCAAGTCCATTAGACAATGTATAAGCCAATTCAATTTCTGGAGTTGCTCCAGCTTCTTGCATGTGATATCCTGATATAGAAATTGAATTAAATTTTGGCATATTTTTGCTCGTATATTCAAAAATATCTGATATGATTTTCATAGAATGTTGCGGTGGATATATATATGTATTTCGCACCATAAATTCTTTTAGAATATCATTTTGTATCGTACCACTTAATAAACTTTGGGCAACACCTTGTTCTTCGGCAGCAACAATGTAAAATGCTAAAATGGGCAAAACAGCACCATTCATCGTCATAGATACTGATATTTGATCTAAAGGAATTTCATTAAATAAAATCTTCATATCCTCCACACTATCTATGGCAACGCCTGCCTTTCCAACATCGCCTACAACTCGTTCGTGGTCAGAATCATAACCTCTGTGCGTAGCTAAATCAAATGCAACTGACAAGCCTTTCTGTCCTGCAGCCAAATTTCTTTTATAAAATTGATTGGATGCTTCTGCGGTCGAAAATCCTGCATATTGACGTATTGTCCAAGGTTGAGAGACATACATAGAAGAATATGGTCCTCGCAAAAAAGGTGCAATTCCTGCAACATATTTTTGATGTGCCGATATTTTAGGAGCAGAAGATTTAGATTTCTGCACAATTTCATCAAATGGTATATGATTGGTTAATGACATTTTTATCTATTGATATTACAAAATAAGCATTTTTTAGTAGAAAATGGCGTAGTACATTTATTCGTACATTAAAAATTTGCAAATGTTAAGTCGAAAATTTGCTTAATAAACAGCAATACAAGAAATTTCCACCAATACATTTTTGGGCAAACAACTGACTTCTACGGTTTCTCTTGCTGGAGGATTCTCTGAAAAATATTTCCCATAAACCGCATTTACTTTAGGAAAATCTTGCATATCTTTCAAGAAGATTGAACATTTTACAACATTAGAAAAATCCATATTGGCAGCTCTTAAAATACTTTCTAAATTTTTCATAACTTGAATGGCTTCGCCCTCAACACCGTTTCTAACAACATCTCCAATAAATGGATCAATAGCAATCTGACCAGACACATATAATGTATTATCCACTAAAATAGCTTGAGAATAAGGACCAATTGGTTCAGGTGCATTTTCTGTATAAATAACTCTTTTTGACATAGGGCAAATATAAAAATATTATTTAAAAGTAGCTTTCAAGCTTAAATCTAAACTTTTTACAGAATGTGTTAATGCTCCAACAGAAATAAAATCTACGCCTGTTTCTGCATACGCTCTTATGGTTTCTAGTGTGATTCCGCCACTTGCTTCAACTTCATATTGCTTATTAATCAACTCAACAGCCATTTTGCAATCTTCTGGCTTGTAATTATCCAACATAATTCTATCAATACCTCCACAAGCTAAAATCTCTTTTACATCATCAATATTTCTTGTCTCTACTTCTATTTTTAGCGACAAATTATTGTCTGATAGGTACTTTCTAACTTTCTGAATAGCTTTTGTTATTCCTCCACAAAAGTCGATATGATTGTCTTTCAACATAATCATATCATACAATCCATAACGATGATTAAATCCTCCGCCAACGGTAACGGCATATTTTTCTAAGAATCTTAAATTAGGCGTTGTTTTTCGGGTATCAATTACTTTAGCATTTGTTCCCTCAATGGCTTTTGCATATTTCTGTGTCGTTGTAGCAATGCCACTCATACGTTGCATGCAGTTTAAAATTAAGCGTTCGGCAGTAAGAATAGAAATTGCATTGCCTTCCAAATAAAATGCGATGTTACCAAATTTTACAGTACTTCCTTCTTTGATTAATTCTTCAAATTGCAAAGTGTCATCTACCTTTTGAGCAATGGCTTTTGCAACAGACATGCCACAAAGAATACCTTCGTCTTTAACCAAAAGTTTTGCAGTGCCTTTTGTATCTCTATCAATTGAAGACAAAGAAGACAAATCTCCTATATTTCGAATATCTTCATATAATGCCTGTTCTATAAATTGATGGAGTTCTTGTTCTTGAATCATAAAACAAAAATACAAAATATGCTAAAGAATACCAATTTTCCAAAAGAATGCGTATTTCATACCAACAATTAGAAAAAAGCATTTTAAAAACTTTGCAAGGCAATCCTATTTCATAAATTTCAAGCCGAATTCCTTCAATCTTCTTCGTTATACATTTATTTTTAATCCTCATTATCAATACGATAACTGCATTGTAAAAATAAATGAAAGCCTAGAATATTATTGTAATTTGACTTTTGCAACTGTCTTATTATTATATTATTTATAATATCAGATATTAAAGCTTAAAATTTCAATTCGATACTGTATTTTTGAAGTGTGAATATTTTTGAGCGTATCATACAAGATTCTATCTTTAAAGATATTTGGTATCAGCTTCGTGAACATTTATTTAACGAAAAGAAATGGTATCAATTATTAACCTTAAAACCTATTGAATTATATACCACAAAAACTGATATTGAGATAGATGGTGCAAAAGTAGATTTAGATATCAAAGGTTATATCGAAAATATTGTACAAAGAAGAATCAATCGAGTAAAAAATTATCTTACTTTAGATTTTTTAAATTGGAATGACATTCAATCTTCGTATAAGTTCAAGGTTATTATCAAAGCCCAAACAGATTATCAAAGTGTCGGTAATTTTTTAAATCATCATTTTGCCAACCAAAAGTATGATATAGAAGAAAATGAGTATGCTATTTTGCTTAAAGAATTTAAAGTAAGTAGTTTATTGACTAAATTACAAGTGGAAGTTCCATTTGTTATTTATGCAAACAAATGGTTTTTAAAGAAAGAATATACTGGAAATGCTATATTTACTGGATCTGTAATGTTCAACAATCCAAATTACACCATTAAAACTCGAAATCTGAATTACACTATACAATCTAAAAGTTTGATTATAAAATGGGTAGATAATTACTACCACAAACAAATCATTGAGTTTTTGAATGAATTTCTAGTTTATAATTTCAAAGAAGAATTGTTTTTGGCAAAAATTCAAGCACAAGAACAATTAGATAGTTTTCAGGTTGATAAGAATTGGATACAAGGAAATATTTTAGATTTAGAATTAGAGCGAATAGCCATTGACCACGATGCTTTGCAAGGTATATTTTTAGCAAATGGGAAATTAGAAGTTAATAGATAAATTTTGTATTTTCACAAAAAAAACTGAATGTACCAAAAGTCTTTCCAGAATACAGATGTTTCCAATAAAAAAATATTAATTACAGGCGGAGCTGGTTTTATCGGCTCAAATATTGCAGAGTATTTATTATTACATCATGCAAAAGTAGTAGTATTAGACAATTTAGCCACTGGCAAACAAGAAAATATTGAACCTTTTTTTTCTAATCCTAATTTCAGATTTATAGAAGGAGATATTAGAGATTTCGATACTTGTAAAAATGCTTGTATAGGAATTGATATCATTTGTCATCAAGCAGCAATTGGTTCAGTACCGCGTTCTGTAAAAGACCCAATCACCACCAACAATGTAAATATCGGAGGATTTGTAAATATGTTATTTGCTGCCAAAGAGGCTGGTATTAAACGTTTTGTTTATGCTTCTTCTTCGTCAGTTTATGGTGATGAAAAAACTCTGCCTAAAAAAGAAGAGCGAATTGGTAAGCCTCTTTCTCCTTATGCAGTAACTAAATATACTAATGAGGTTTATGCTGATGTATTTTCAAAAACTTATGGTATGGAGATAATTGGTTTGAGATACTTTAATATTTTTGGACCCAAACAAGATCCTTATGGCGAGTATGCTGCTGTAATGCCTTTATTTATTAAAGCATTATTGAATAATGAAGCTCCCTTTGTGAATGGTGATGGCGAACAGACACGAGATTTTACGTATATTCACAATGCTGTTCAAGCAAATATTTTAGCAATGACAACGACAAATAATCAAGCATTTAATAATGCCTATAATATAGCAGTTGGCGGTCGTTTTTCTATCAATTATATGTATGAAGCCATTCAAAAATATCTACATAAAGATATAAAAGCAATTCATCGAGAAGCACGAGTTGGAGATATTAGAGATTCACAGGCAGATATTTCTAAAGCTCAAGAATTATTAAACTATCAACCAAATTATACTTTTGAGGAAGGATTGTCTGCTACTATCGCCTATTTTAAAAGCATTTTTAATTTTTAATCATAATGGAATACATTCATTTTTTATTAGAGTTACTGAGTAACACCAAAGAAGTATTAGAAACCCTAACTGCACAATATCCCAACTTTATATACGGAATACTTTTTCTAATTATTTTTGTAGAAACTGGTTTGGTAATCATGCCTTTTTTGCCAGGAGATTCTTTACTGTTTACTGCTGGAATGTTATGTGCTATTGGAGCTGGGGCTTTAAATATTTGGATTTTAGTCCCTTTATTGATTATTGCAGCTATCTTAGGCGACAATGTAAATTATTATGTAGGCAAATATCTTAGTACTAAGGTTTTGGCATTAAAATTTAGAGACAAACCTATGGTAAAGCAAGAATGGATTGATGAAGTCCATAAATATTTTGAACACTACGGCAGTAAGACAATCGTTATTGCACGTTTTATGCCAATAATCAGAACAATTACACCATTTGTTGCAGGAGTTGGAAATATGTCGCACAATGTATTTTTATTGTATAATATCATTGGTGCAATTATTTGGGTGGGAACAATTACAATAGCTGGTTATGCACTTGGAAATGTAAAATGGGTAGAAGATAATTTAGAAAAGATTATTATAGGCATTGTCTTTGTTTCAGTTTTACCAATGTTATTAAAAATAGGCTCAGCTACACTAAAGAAAATTAAAGGCTAATAGTTTTGTTATAAATGGTTTTATATTATTCAAAATACCAGAAGTATATAAAGTTCATTTTATTCTTTTCTATATTTTTTGGCAATAAAAATAGTACTGCTCAACAATTAGATTCTATCAATATGATTTATGATAGTTTGAGAATTGCTCGTGATAGTTTATTTGAGATTGAAGCTTTACAGAATAAAGAAGACAGAAAAACAAAAGTAGAAAATACCTTTAAATATATTTCCTATATCAATTATAGCGACCGAGGAGATGGTGTTCAATATAAAGGAATTGACAAGTATAAAAATGAACAAAACAAAGAGATTGTCAATATTTATATAAAAATCCTTCCACCTTTTGGTTCAGATGAATATGAACAACTTAAAAAAAGCCAAAAATTGGGCAACAAACTCCATCTAAATTCTAAAGAATGGCAGGCTCGTCAAGATTTACTCTTTAAAAAAGGAGAAAAAGTAAACCCAAGTATTTTTGCTGATACAGAGCGTTTGCTTTGGGAACGTAATCGATACAAATATGTAGATATTAGTTTTAGTCAAAGCTGTGATGATGAAGATACTATGATTGTAAATGGGGTAGATGTTTACGTATTTTTAGTAGATAAATTGTCTTATACTATTTCAACTGGCTATGTTGAGGAAAGTTTTGCAGTTGCAACGTATATCAATAATTTATTTGGCTTCCCTAATATGTTGTCATTGAGGTTTCAAACGCCATTCAATAAGCTGAATCCATTAAGATTCTCTACTGCCTATAATTATTTTAATTTATTTGGAACTAAGATTGATTTGAAAACTGACTTTGTTTTTGATAAACTAAATCGTAAATTTTCTGTAGGGTTAAAAAAGAATTTTGTTTCTTTAAATTCCAATTGGGGTTTTAATTTTAATTATAACTTTAACAACATCAAAGTCAGTCTAAATAATAATTTAAGAGACCCAAGTTCCTTAGTTGGAGCAAAATCAAATGAATATAATTTGTGGTTAGCTTATGCTTTCCCTATCAAAAAGAAAAATAAAGCAAGTACACTTAAATTTATTTTATCCACGAAACTCAACTATACCAATTATATGGATAGGCCATTTGTAATTGATGGCAATTACAATGAACAATTCATCAATAATTCCAATTATTTATTTGGATTTGGATTTGCTCACTGGGAATATAATATTCTTAAAAATAACTTTTATGTTGACATTCCTGAATATCTACCTAAAAAATGGAGTTTGGCGTTGTGGCTAGGTCCAAAAATTGATGAAATTGTGGGTATGAGAAATAATTTGGAACTCAAAGCAAATTATGGAAAACTTTTCAAAAAAGTGGGATACTTTTATACCGACTTTAAATATAGCACTTATATAAGAAAGAAAAAAAGTGAGCAAATGCTTATAAGTTTAGCTCAAAGTTATATCACTCCGAGTTATAAAATTTCCAAAAATGTTTTTTTAAGAAATTTAATTAGTACAAAATTCAATTACGGATTTTTCTATCCTGAAAATAGATATTTTAATATAAATAATTTGATTAGAGGATTTTATTCTCCCACTTTACGTGGCTCAAAAAGTGTAACTGCAAGTTTTGAAAGTAACCTTCTTTTAAATAAAAAGATTGCAATGAGCAAAGGTATGTTATATGCATTTGCCGATGTTGGTTGGGTAAGCGACAATGAAAAAAAATTAATTAGCCAAAGCTATTTCCAATATGGTGTTGGCTTCGGGCTTCGTTTAAGAAGTGTAGATTTAGGATTTCCATTTATCGACTTTCAATTTTCTTTCTATCCAAAAGGGAAAGATTTTAATGTAAATCCATTCCAATTTAGATTATATGAAAGCAGCATTAATGCAATTACAACTGATAATTTATTCTTTGCTGAACCGAGAGAACCTAATGTACTAAAATAATAAACTATTGTACCCTTTGCAATAACTGAATATAAGTTGGGAAGTGATCGGAATAACCATAATTATATTCAGAAAAATTCCAAGTTCTTTTTGGATAACCTTTATATTTTCCAGTTTTCTGAACCATAAAATCTTTCTTAAAAATATGTGCATTTTGATAAAACCAACCATCTTGTTTGGCATTCATCCAACCGTTTGAAAGAATAATTTGGTCAAATAAACCCCAAGCATCATTGTGTGCCAAGGTACCGTATCCTTTTTTATAAAACTCTACAAAAGGATTAAAAAACTTTTCCGCAGTCATTTTATCTTTACTTCCAACGGCATCTAAATATTTTACTAAACTTGGGTCGGTTGGATTATCATTCAAATCACCCATTACCAAAATTTTTGCCGCTTTATTTATTGTTCTAATAGAATCAGCATAATGACGAATTGTTTCTGCAACATAATTTCTCATTGGAGCAGTTAATGTTTCACCTCCACGACGTGAAGGCCAGTGTCCCACAAAAACATCTATCGTATCAATTCCTGTTAATATACCTCGTACCCACAAAACATCACGGGTTGGCTTACCATCTTTTACTACTTGATTCAAATTAATTGGAATTGATTTAGAATAGATAGGTTTAAAATATTTAGGATTATATAAAAATGCACAATCAATACCACGTGCATCTCCACCTTCGTACCAAATTGGTTTGTAATTCCTACTTGCAAGTTTAGGCATTGCTACCAAATCCAACAACACATCAACATTTTCAATTTCGGCTGTTCCCAAAAATGCTAATCCATCAGGCGAAACATCTGTACCGATTTGAGATAATACATCTGACAATCTGCCTAATTTATCTTTATAAATCGTTGTATTATATCTATAACCACCACTTGGCGTAAATTCTTCATCATACTTAATTGGGTCATCAATGGTATCAAATAAATTCTCCAAATTATAAAAACCAGCAACTATTAAACGATATTGATTTTCGCTATTCTGTGCATTTCCAAGAAGAATAGAACATAAAAAAGAAAATGTAAAAATATATTTTTTCATAAGCTAAAGATAGAATTTAATTTTTTATTCCCTATTGATTAAAAGCAAATAATCAGAAAAATACCAATTTAAGTATTTGATATTTGAATAATTCATTTATCTTTATATACTCAAAAAGAATACCAATTTATATGAATATCAAAAATCTATTTTTTTTAATAGCTTTTGTACTTGCTTTTTCTTTTACAGGAAATGCTCAATCTGAAGGAACTGTTGATACAGAAGATGAAAGCAATAAGACAAAAACGACTATTTCTGATCCAGGCATTAATATGGATATTCCTGTTATTACTTTAGATGAATCTGAACTAGGTGGAACTTCCATGGGCGACCAAAATGTATCTTCAATTTTAGGAGCATCTCGAGATCCATTTTTCTCTATTGCAACATTTGGTTGGAGTTTTGCTCGTTTTAAAATGAGAGGCTATGACAGCCAATATTGGGAAAACTATATGAATGGTGCTCCTATAGATTATATTGATAATGGATTTGGAGCTTACAGTTTGTGGAGTGGACTAAATGATGTTACTAGAAATAGAACCAATTATATTGGAATAAAAAGTAACCCTTTAACTTTTGGTGCTTTGGGTGGTACTTATTCTATTGATACACGTGCTTCAAAACAAAGGAAACAACTTTCCGTTGCAACTGCATTTTCAAACAGAACTTATACCAATAGAATGATGATTACTTATGGTTCTGGTATAACTAAAAAAGGCTGGGCATTTGCAGCTTCTTTAACAGGAAGGTTAGCTAAAGAAGGTTATGTTGATGGTACAAACTATCAATCTTTGTCTTATTTTCTTTCAATAGAAAAAGTAATGGCTAAAAATTCAATTTCTTTAACTGCATTTGGTGCTCCAACTAAAAACGGGAAAACTACACCTGTAGAACAACAGTTTTATGATTTAGCAGGTAGTAATTATTATAATCCAAATTGGGGTTGGCAAGATGGCAAAAAGAGAAATGCAAGAGAAGGTTATAGACACCAGCCTGTAATCAATTTGATGCATGAATGGAAACCATCTGACAGTAAGAATTTAACAACTGCTTTGTCTTATTCTTTTGGCGAAAATTCTACTTCTGGTTTAGATTGGTACAATGCACCAGATCCAAGACCTCAATATTATAAGAATTTACCAACTTATAGCAGCGATCCTGTTCAACAAGCTTTGATAGCAGAAATGTATCGCAACAATCCTGATTTATTACAAGTTCAATGGGATAAATTATACGAATCCAATAGAAGCCATGTTGATCCTGAATTTGGAAGTGGTCGTTCTGTTTATGCTTTAAAACAAGATGTAAAAAAAATACAACGTGTTAATTTAAACACAGTTTATAACCAAACCATAAAAGATAATACTGAATTGACTGCTGGTTTAAATTATCAATTTATGATGAGCAAAAATTATGCTCAAATGAAAGATTTATTAGGTGGTGATTTTTGGGTGGACATCAATCGTTTTGCACAATTCAATTTTCCAAAAGATGCTGTAGAAAATCAAAATAATGCAGATAATCCAGATAGAAAAATAAAAGTTGGCGATAAATATGAATACAATGTCAATTTATATTACAACAAAACAGGCGTTTGGGGACAATTGGTACACCACTTTAATAAGTTAGATATTTTTGTTGCTGCCGAATATTCCAACTCTACTTATTGGAGAAAAGGAAATTATAGAAGTGGTTTATTTATGAATAATTCATTTGGAAAATCTAAGACACTTTCATTCCATAATTACGGTGTAAAAGGTGGTTTAACATATAAAATCAATGGTAAAAACTATTTATTTGCAAATGGATTTGTACAAACACAAGCTCCAATGTTAGAAAATGTTTTCGTATCATTTAGAACTAGAGATTTTACCATAGACAAACCTCAAAATGAGAAAATTTATAGTGTTGAAGCAGGCTATGTTTTAAATTCCCCAAAAGTTCGATTAAAAGCTACTGCATTTTATACTAAAGTCAATGATGGTACAGATTTATTAAGATATTATGATGAGTTGGTTTATAATTTTGTGAATGTTTCTATTCAAAATATTGATAAAACTTATTATGGTGGCGAATTAGGCATGGAAGCCAATATCTACAAAGGTTTTGGAATGACTGCAGGTGCTTCAATCGGAAAATATACTTATTCAAGCAGATGGAATACTACAACTTATGTAGATAATACACAAGAAGTAATTCTACCAAACAATACTGTTTATACTAAAAATTATTATATCGGAGGAACACCACAACAAGCTTATAGTTTAGGTTTGAACTATCGTTCTCCAAAGTATTGGTTCATCACTTCAACTGTAAATTTTGTGGATAGATCATTTACAGAAATTAGTCCATCAAGAAGAACGGCACAAGCAGTTGATTTAGTCGATTACAAATCTGACTTATGGAATTCGATAGTAAGTCAAGAAAGAATTAATCCAAAAGGCGTTTGGACTTTAGATATATTTGGAGGTTATTCTTGGAGATTGAAAAATCAGTTTAAAGGCTTGAAAAAAGAACAATATTTAGTTTTAAATGTCGGCATCAATAATATAACTAATAACAAAAAAGCACAAATTACAGCTTTCGAACAGTTAAGATTTGATGTGGACGGCAAAGACTTAAATCTATTTAAAAATAGATATGCGTATGCTTATGGCATCAATTATTTTATCAGTTTAGCTTGGAGAATGTATTAATAATAAAAAGAAAAAATATCAATAATGAGAACAAATATGTTTAGAATTTTATTCGCCTTAATGGTTTTTACTTCGGTAACTGCCATAACTTCTTGTAAAAAAGATAATTTTGATGAGCCACCAATTACCATTCCTGAACCACCTGAAAAAGACAGTGTTAATACAACAATTGCAGCGTTGAAAGCCTTATATACCACAATGGGCTCTCCTCTATTAGTTACAGATAATCTTTGGATACAAGGGATTGTTGTCGCAGATGATAGAACTGGTAATGTGTACAAACAAATCGTCATTGATGATGGAACTGCGGGTATTTCAATCTCTTTAGACCAAAGTGATTCTTATGTAAACTATCCTGTTGGTAGAAAAGTATATGTAAAATGTAAAGGTTTATACCTTGGTGATTACAATAAACTTATCCAATTAGGCGGTGGTGTTGATCCTGATGATGCTACCAAAACTGCACGTATTGCAAGTGCTTTGATTAGCAAAATCATCATTAAAGGACCAGCTGGAAATACGGTAACTCCAATAGAGGTAAAAATCAATGACTTAAATAGCTCTTATCAAAATAGATTAATCGTAATTAAAAATGCTGAAGTTGTACCTGGAGACACAACAAAAACTTATGCAAATTTTGCAACACAACAAGCAGCAAATGTTACTTTCAAAGATTGTGATGGCAATACCATTATTGCAAGAACTAGTGGTTTTGCAGATTTTGCAGGCAAAAAAGTAAGCAAAGGAAATGGTGATTTAGTAGCCATTTATACAGAATATGTTTCAACGCCACAATTATTATTAAGAAGTGAAGCAGATGCAAAATTAGAAGGACCAAGATGTCCTGAACCTGTTACGCTTTTGTCTGAAAATTTTGATGCAGTAGGAACAGGAAGTATCAATATTACAGGGTGGGTAAATTTTTCTACAGCAGGAACAAAGGACTGGTACTCAACTGGAACAACTAATAAAAATGCACGTTTTACCGCTTACAAAAGTTATCAAGATTTAAACATCGGTTGGTTAATTACACCTGCAATTAATTTTGATGGAACTACAAATGAAGAGCTTAATTTTAGAAGATACGTCTATCAACCATCCGGAACAACTAAAATGGAAGTTTTATATTCTACGGATTACATAGGTAGTGGAGACCCAAGTTCAGCAACTTGGACGTTATTGGTAGATGATGCACCACTCGCAACAAATTCGTTTGCAACAGCGACAGTAGCTTTAAATATTATTGTAGGTACTAATGTCCATATTGCTTTCCGTTATACTGGAGGTTATGGAACAACTCCTGAATCTACAACACAATATAATTTAGATAATATTGTAATTAAAGGAGAATAATTAGATTCCAATTTTATAAAAAAGAGGCTGTCCAAAAAATTTTTGACAGCCTCTTTTTTTTGTAGTGAAATTTAATATTATAAGTTTCAAGATTTATTGACTTTGATTTAAACCTAAAGGTTCTATTTTCGTAAGCACATAAATAACCAAAGCACATGAAAGTAGGTATTGAAGCGGCACATTTCTTTATTCCAGATTTGTATTTAGAAATTAAGGATTTGGCAATTGAAAGAGGCATAGATTCTTTGAAATTAGAAAAAGGTTTAGGCTTAAATAAAATGGCAGTTTTAAATAGCAATGAAGATACTGCTACATTAGCAGCCAATGCTCTATTCCGTTTGATAGAAAATTATGCCATCAATCCTAATGATATTGCAAAAATTTATCTAGGAACTGAAAGTGCTTTAGATGCTGCAAAACCTACATGTACTTATGCAGTTCAGATGGTAGAAGAACAATTAGTTACAAAATATGGTGTTCATTGCTTTAGAAATTGTGATGTTTTAGATATGACATTTGCTTGTATTGGCGGAATTGATGCCTTGCAAAATGCTTTAGATTTTGTACAAGTACATCCAAATAGAAAGGCAATTGTTATTGCTGCAGATTATGCCAAATACGAATTAGGTAGCAGTGGAGAATATACACAAGGTGCTGGAGCCGTTGCCTTATTGATTTCATCTTCCCCAAATTTAATAGAAATTGAAAGCACTTTTGGAATTGCAACAGAAAGTGTTTTTGATTTTTTTAAGCCTAGAAGATATTTTGAGAAGAGTATTTTAAAAAATGCACCAGAAAATTATCCTGATACACTTGAAATATTTACAGATGAACCCATCTTTGATGGACAATATTCTAACGAATGCTTTAAAGAGCGAATTAAAGAAGCCTATTATCATTTCAAATCTGGAATTGGAACTACTGAAAATATGCTTGATGAATGGCAACATTTGATTTTTCATTTGCCTTATGCATTTCACGGTAAAAGAATACTTACAGAACTCTTTGCTTTGGAAAAAGATATTAATATTGAACCCAATGAAGCTTTAAAACAATTGGCATCATCTGATTTATACCAAGAATTTGTCAAAGAAAAAATTGAGACTTCACAAAAGGCTTCGTCTGAAATTGGGAATATGTACACTGCTTCGATTTTTATGGCATTGCTCTCCACTTTTCAAACTGCTTTTGATGAAGGCAAAGCAATTACTGAAAATAAAGTTGGTTTCTTTGCTTATGGCAGCGGTTCAAAAGCTAAGGTTTTTGAAGGAAAAATCAATAAAAATTGGCAATCTGTCGTTGCAAAATGGCATTTATTCCAAAGTTTAGCAAACCGTACTCCAATTGATTTTAAGACCTATCTGCAATTACACAAAAAGCAAATTACTTCAGTCATTCATCAAAAACCAAATCAATTTGTATTGGATAGCATTGAAAAAGAAAATCCAAATTTAAAGGGTGCCAGATATTATACCTACATTCGATAAACGTTAGTTATCCTTTCTACAATAGACCCAAAAAAAAGCCTTGTAATTCGTTTACTTACAAGGCTTTAGTTTTGTTGTTTGTACCGAAGGTGGGACTCGAACCCACACACTTTCGTACACGAGTTTGAGTCGTGCGCGTCTACCATTCCGCCACTTCGGCTGACTGATTAATGAAGAAATAGTGCAACAAAAATAAACGTTTTTATCCGTTGCTATTTTGCTAATACTATTTAATCAAAGAACTGACCGCAAAAGTAATTTTATATTTTGATATATCAAAATACTTTTAGCCAAAAATACCACGAATAATATCCATTCCGTTGGCGACAATTAATAATCCAAAGACTATCATTAGACCCACATATTGCAAAGCATTCTGTACTTTTTCAGGCAATGGTTTGCCTACAATCATTTCATAGAATAAAAACACAATATATCCACCATCTAACATAGGAATTGGTAAAATATTCATAAACGCTAAGATTACAGAAATGAATGCAGTTATTGTCCAAAATGCTCTCCAATCCCAAGTTGCTGGCATAATTTTACCCATAGAATAAAAACCACCTAAATTATCTTTAATTTCAACTTTAGGCAATGCCATTAACTTCATACTATTCCAATAATCGCCTAATTTTGAAAATGGTTCTTTGATGCCTCTTGCAATTGCCCCAAAAAATCCATAATGTATCGTTTCTGTTTGATATAATTTTTTGAAATCTAAACTTGGGGAAATGCCAACTTTTGCAGTACTATCTGGTGTTACTTTTAGGTCTTTTGCTTGTCCATTTCTTTCCACCTGTATAGTAATTTCTTGATTTGGATACTTACTAATTTCTTTAGATGCATCGCTATATTTTGGAGTAGGAACTTGATTTACACTCAATATTTTATCATCTTTTTGAAAATCTGCCGCCGCTGCTGGCTTACCAGCTAATACACTATCTACAATAAAAGGAAATGCAGGCAAAATAATTTGCATTTTCTTCTTTTGGATTAAGCCGCCCAAAAATTCTCTTGAAATATCCAATGTAATCTTCTCGCCATTTCGTTCAATTTCTAATTTCTTAGCTTGGTCAAACAACATATCTTTTTGAAAATTATCAAAACGCTCGATTGGTTTGCCATCTAAAGCAACTAATTTATCACCATCTTGCAACCCTAAATCGTAAGCAATAGAATCTACGACCATAATTCCATTTTTTATGGATTTATTTGGTAAATATTCTTCGCCATAAACGCCAAACAATCCAGCATAAATGACCATCGCCAAAACCATATTCACTGTTACACCACCAACCATAATAATCAGTCGTTGCCAAGCTGGTTTAAAACGGAATTGATTTTCTTTTGGCGTATCATCTTGTTCCAAATCTTCTGCAGAGGTTGTTTCATCTACCATTCCAGCAATATCTACATATCCACCGAATGGAAACCAACCTAAGCCATATTCCGTATCTCCTATTTTTTTCTTAAAAATAGAAAATGGCAATACTTTGCTGAAAGGGAATAAGAAATCAAAAAATAAGTAAAATTTTCTAACTCTGGTTTTAAATAATTTTGCTGGAAGATAATGCCCAAATTCGTGTAGAATAATCAACAATGACAGTCCAAGGAAAAGATAGAATACTTGTATTAAATTCATTTTATTATAATCTGTATTTTTTAATTTTTAATCTAGTGGACAAAGGTACGAAAACCATAACTTTCAATACGTTAATTATTATTTATTTTATGTTCAGATGAGGTAAGCAAGGATATTTGCACGAAATATTAGCCTTAAATTTTGAATTTTAACTTTAAGAATTAGGCTATTTTTCTCAAAATATAGAATTTTAAAAATAATGGATAAAATTATCAATGTTATTTGTGAAGATGATGCTTAAATTTAATAAGGATGAGTTACTGTACCTATTTCTTTTGCCAACTCATTTCGGACACCTATAAGTTTTATCTTTTTTTGTAAAGAAGAATATAGTTCTTCCATTTTATTTTCTGTATCTGCTAATTTGATTTTTTCATCTAAATCTTTAAGCAATTCCATAAATTTCAAATATTTATAACGATTCAACACAGATGCAACATCAGTTTTGTAGGTTCTATTGGCTTCAGTGATAATAATTTCATGCTTTTTTAGCCAGTTCTCACTAATTTCATATTTAGAAGATTGAATATCAATAATAGCTAATTTGATTTGATTATCTTCAATTTTGGTTGCATCACTTATGGTATCAAACGGAATATCTTGTTCGTATGCATTGATATAATGTTTGATAATTTTATCAAAAATCGTATTTTTAAAAGGCACTTCTACTAATTCCGATAATATATAAGCTCCAACATTATCTTCTTCATTCATGCTTTTATCCGCATGTTCTAATAAAACTCGAATAATATCACGTTCTTGATAGAAAAATTCTGGAATTTGTGATTCTTTTTTTTGTGGTTCGATATATTTCTCTTGAAGTGAAGCCAACTGCTCTACATCTTCTTCAGGAACATTTTCTCTTTTCTTAATTTGCTGAATCTTAATTTTATTAACTTCATTAATCAATGTTTTTTCATCAATATCAACAATCGTTGCACATTCTTTTATATATAATTGTCGTTTGATATTATCTTGAATTAGAGTAATACTACGGACAATATCTTTAATCGCTTCTGCTTTTTGTATAGGGTCGTTTTTTACATCCGAGATGCTTTGAGATGCTTTGAAAAGAATAAAATCTTGCTGATTTTCTTTAATAAATTGAAGTGCCTCTTCTTTTCCTTTTTGCTTTACAAAAGAATCTGGATCTTCTCCATCTGGTAATAAAACAATTTTTACATTTAAGCCGAGTTCTAAAACAATATCTAATCCACGCAAAGCTGCTTTAATGCCTGCGGCATCGCCATCATAAAGAATAATAATATTTTCTGTAAATCTTTTTATCAAAAAAACTTGCTCTTTTGTCAATGCAGTTCCAGAACTTGCCACCACATTTTTTATTCCCGATTGATGTAAAGAAATGACATCGGTATATCCTTCTACCAAAAAACAAGCATCATTTTTCCGAATATCGGACTTTGCTTGAAAAATACCATACAAAATCTGTGATTTGTGGTACACATCTGTTTCGGCAGTATTGATATATTTTGGTTGATTGTCAATCTTTTTTAAAATTCTACCACCAAAAGCAATTACTTTTCCTGAAACATTCCAAATTGGAAACATCAATCTATCTCTAAAGAAGTCGTATCGTTTTTCGTTCTTTTCTTTGATTAATCCAGCTTTGAGTAAGATATCTTCATTAAAGGCATTTGATTTTGCTTCTTTATAAAAGGCATCAAAGCTATCAGGCGAATAACCAATTTGAAAGGTAGTTATTGTTTCGTTTGAAAAGCCTCTTTCTTTACAATAACTCAAAGCAATATTTCTACCATCTTCAGATTCTGTCAATTGTTGTTGATAAAACTTTGCTGCAAAATTTAAAGCGATATACAAACTCTCTATTTGAGATTGCTCCTCCTTGCTTTCTTCACTTTGAGTATGTGTTTCTTCAACCTCAATATTATATTTTTGTGCCAAATATCTAAGTGCTTCTGGATAGGAGAGTTTCTCATATTCCATAATAAAACCAATCGCATCGCCACCTTTCCCACAACCAAAACATTTAAAGATATTTTTATTTGGATTAACCACAAATGAAGGCGTTCGCTCTTGATGAAATGGGCAATTACCTTTATAAATACTTCCTGATTTTTTTAGGGTTACAAAATCTGCCACCACATCTAATGCTTGTGCCGTATCTATAATTTTCCGTATGGTATCTTGAGTAATCACTCTTGTAAAATTAAAAAATATTGTCGGATTCAACAATCTCCCGAACAACTATCTGTAAAAAAGAAAAGAATTAGAAAATTTTTACCGCTTTTCTGCCTGGGAAAGAATAGCAATCTATGGCTTTTGCTTTCTTCTTTGGATTTTTGATTGCCACATTGTTGAAATTCATTCTGAGTGTAATTTCGTGTTGTCCACGGCTTTTTGTACCTACTCCGGAGAAATCAATTTGATAACTGTAACCAATATTTAAAGTCATCATTTCGTCATAACCTAAATCCCAATCAATACCACCTAAGATAATTAGTCCATGTGTATTGTCAAATCGGTATTTATTTAATTGATACATTATTCCAGTATAAATTGGTTTGAATGTCGTATAAAATCCAGCATTATACACCCTCAATTTTGATTGATAATCAAATTTAAAGACTGGAGAAATATAGAACATTGGATCACGATTGTACATTCTTTTTGAATAAATTGGGAACATACTTCCGTAATGCAAAGTAAATCGCATAGGAATTTTTGATTCTATATTTAAAAAAGATTCGTCTGGTCGTGTAAGGTGGCTCACTGCAAAACCTATAGAGTTATGCACTGGACGGTCATTGATATCAAATCTAAATCGCATAACTGTTCCAGCATCTAAGTCAAAATAATTTACTGTACGGTTTGGAATAGTTGTAATCGACGGCGTTCCTCCACTCGCCCCAATTTCAGGATCTATTTGGTCGGAAAATAATAATTTTGTACGGTCTAATCCATTATTTACAAACGCTGCTCTAATTCCAAAATGTAAATTAGCATTTTTAGATAAGCGAACGATATAAGCATAAGATGCTCCAACATAATTTCTAGTGAGTGCTTTAGCTTCTACATCACGATAAGCAATAATTCCAATTCCTGAAGAAAGCCTTGAACTCTGTACATCAGCAGCGATTCCATAAGTATTGAAACCACCAGGAACATAAAACCACTGATTTTTGTATATCATTGCAACATTCAAGCCTTTTTCTGAGCCTGTTAATGCTGGATTGAGATATTGTCTAAAATTTAAGAACTGTGCAAAAGATGGGTCTTGAGCATAGCCTTTCATCATTCCGACAAAAACAAAAATTACTATAAATATATATTTCTTACAAAAACGTGTTTGCACTTTTCCACTTTAAGTACACAAAGTTAACAAATTAAAAACAAAATCTTAAATTTACTACTTTTTTATCTGTTTTTTATGATTTATAACAAGCTGTTAATCCTTAAAAAAATAGGAATTAGTTATTCAGTTGTTTTTCCATATTCAAACCACATTCTAAGAATTTTTTATAATTATCTACTGATGAAGAAAAAGAATAATCTACTGGTTGGTTTAAAATTCGTTCTTCTTTATCTATCAAAACATAGTAAGGTTGTGCATTCGTTTTGAAATGTAAAGCTTGAAAATCACTCCACTTTTGACCTATAGTTTTAACTTCTCTCAACTTTCCAGTCGCGTCAGATTCATACCATTGTTCTTTTGGGAATTCCTTTCTATCATCAACATAAAGTGAAATGATGACATATTTATGTAATAATTTATCAATAGCAGGATTTGTCCAAACATGTTCCTCTACTTTTCGGCAATTCACACAGCCAAATCCTGTAAAGTCTAATAATATTGGCAGATTTTGTGTTTTGGCATAAGCTAAACCTTCCTCATAATCTTTAAAATGTATAAAGGTTTCACTTTTATCGTTTTTGAAATTATAGCCTACTGGCGGCGCCAATCCACTTAATAATTTTAGTGGTTGATAAGTAAATAAGCCATAAGTCATATAAATAGCGAAAGTCAATGAAGCGAGTCCAAATAATTTTCTAGGTAAAGAAATATTTTCTTTTCCTTCTTTTTTGAAATATTGAAAAATACCCAATAAATACATCGCTAAGCCAACAAATAATATTATCCAAATAATCAAAAATGGTTCTATTCTCAAAATTCCCCAATTCATCGTCATATCTGCAATAGATAAGAATTTGAGTGCTAATGCTAATTCAATAAATCCTAAGGTAACTTTCACTGTACTCATCCAACCACCAGATTTTGGCAAAGATTGTAACCATTGTGGAAACAAAGCAAATAAAGTAAATGGCAATGCTAATGCTGTTGAGAAACCTAACATTCCAATTGTTGGCTTTATGGGAATTCTTCCAAGAATTGTTGGGCCTCCACCTGTTGCAGCTTCCACTAATAAAGTACCAATGATTGGACCAGTGCAAGAAAAAGAAACTAAAGCTAATGTAAATGCCATGAAGAAAATTCCTAAGTTGCCACCTTTACTAGCTAAACTATCAGATTGATTTGCCCAAGATGATGGCAAAGTAATTTCATAAAATCCAAAGAAAGAAAATGCAAATACGACAAAAATGACAAAAAATGCCATATTAAACCAAACATTTGTACTCATTGCATTTAAAGCATCTGAGCCAAACAATGATGTAATGACTAATCCTAAAAGTACATAAATCACAATTATCGATAAGCCATAAGTGAGTGCCTTTTTAATACCTTGTTTTTTATCTTTTCCACCTTTAGTAAAGAAGCTTACAGTTAAAGGTACCATCGGGAAAACACAAGGTGTTAATAAAGCAACTAAGCCACCAATAAATCCAAAAAGGAAAATTAATAACATACTCTTGTCCTTTTTTTCTGACTGTACACTACATCCATTATCCGCATGTTGCCAATTGAATTTATCACTCCTCAATGCTGTCGTATCTTTAGACTTTGAGGTATCTACTTGTACTAAACTAGAACTAATAGTATCATTTGTTTTAGCCTCCTCTGTATTATCAAATCTAAAATTTAATTTTTCAGGACCAAAAGGCATACAACCCTCTTCGTCTTTACAAACTTGTCCATCAAATTCTCCTTCCAAAATAGCTTTGGGATTGCTTACTTTTACCTTTTGTACAAATGTAACTTGATTGTCAAAAGATGAAACATTTACACCAAATAGTTCATCAAATTTTTTATGCAACTTTCCAACTTCTTTTACCCCTCCAATAAGTTGTATGTCTTTGTTATTTTTAAATATAAATCGGGTTGGCAATGGTCCGCCATCATCTGTAAATTGAGAAAATACATGCCAATCTTTATCTAAGGTACAAGTGATTTTTAAATTATATTCATTATTACCAAGTGTCTCTACTGAAGTTTTGAAAGACAAATGACTTTGCATTCCTTGTGCATTCAAGTATAGGCTAAAAAATAATAAAATCAGGAAATTAGTATATTGTAATATACGTTTCATTTAGAAAAATTTTAATGCTGCAAATATCCGATGTTTTTATAGTGCTGTTTGTAACAAAAGTAACGATTCAAAAAGAGCCAATCCATCGGTATTTCCTAATACTTTTTCAGAAGCACGTTCTGGGTGAGGCATCATTCCAAATACATTTCTCTTTTTATTACAAATTCCTGCTATATTTCTTGTAGAACCGTTTGGATTACTTTGTTCGTTGATATTGCCGTTTTCATCACAATAGTGAAATAGGATTTGGTCATTTACTGTCATTTCATTCAAAGTTGCTTCATCTGCAAAATATCTACCTTCGCCATGAGCAATTGGAACATTATATGCTTTATTCAAATCCAGATTTCTAGTAATTAAGCTATTTAAAGTTTGTGGTTTTATATATTGATTTTGGCAAACAAACTTTTGATGGTCGTTCATCAATAATGCACCAGGAAGCAATCCTGCTTCACATAAAATCTGGAATCCATTGCAAATTCCCCAAACGATTCCTCCATCAGCAGCATGTTTTGCTACAGACTTCATAATTGGAGATTGCTTGGCAATAGCTCCACAACGCAAATAATCTCCATAGGAAAAACCACCCGGAATAATGATACAATCTTCATTGGTTAAGCCTTGTAAATCTGTGTCTTTATGCCAAAGCTTTACAGTTTCTGCACCCAAAACTTGACTACAAACGTGTACTACATCTTGATCGCAATTGGAACCTGGAAAAATTACTACGCCGAATTTCATATTGTATAATATTATTAATTAAAAAAATAGATTGAAACTAAAACAACTCAGCTATGCTTTTGTTGAGTATTGTTTAATTTCAATGTTGCAAAGTTACTTAAATAAAAGTTATTGAAGCTTATAGGCTGTGTTAAACAATCTAAAAGCTGTGTATTGAACTATTTTTGAAAATAATCAAGGATATTTTTGATAATATATAATTGCTCATTAGGTTTTAATTCAGGAAAAATAGGTAAGGAAAGTACTGTTTTGCATAACATTTCAGTATTTGGCAGTGAAATACTTTGTAAATAGGCAGATTGTAAATGTGCAGGAATTGGATAATAAATATTGGTTTCAATTCCATTTTGTTTCAAATATTCTTTCAAATTATCTCGATGTTCCTCATCAACTTTTAAGGTATATTGATGAAAGGTATGTCGTCCAAAATCTTTTGGTGTTTCAATCTGAGGAATAGATGCAAAAGCTTTATTATATAGATTTGCAATTTCTTTTCTCTTTTCAATATTCCTGTCTAAATATTGTAGTTTAATATTCAAAATAGCAGCTTGTAAAGTATCTAAACGTGAATTGATACCAATAATTGTATGCTCATATTTTTTAGTTTGACCATGTGAGGCAATTTGCCTAATTTTTTTTGATAAAATTTCGTCGTTGGTTAATACGGCACCACCATCACCAAAAGCCCCCAAATTTTTGGTGGGAAAAAATGAAGTCGTCATTAAAGAATTTCTATTTATTATTTTTTCAGCTGATATACTTTGAGCATTATCTTCTATCAAGAAAATATTTTTATCCAAGCAAAATTGGTTTATCTCATCAATATCTGAACAAATTTGTCCAAATAAATGAACAACGGCAACAGCCCTAACATCATCAGTATAAACTTTTTTAATATGTTCTAAATTAATGTTGAATGTCTGTTTATCAACATCAGCAAAAATAATTTCATATCCTAAAAACTTGGCAACTTCGATAGGTGCGATATAAGTAAAAGCTGGAATGATAATTTTTGAGCCTATCGGAAAATCTAAACTCATTAGAGCCAATTGCAAAGCATCGGTTCCATTTCCACAACCAATTACATTCTTTATTCCAATATATTCTGCTAATTTATACTCAAATTTCTTTACTTCTTCTCCTCCAATAAATTGTCCATTTTCTAAGCATAACAAAACAGCTTCATCTATTTCTTGTTTTATAGATTGATATTGTCTGCGGATATCGAAAAATGGAATTTGCATTTATTTAATTTTACATTGTTGATGTCGATGGCAATCTACTAGATGGTCATTTACCAAACCCGTTGCTTGCATGTGTGCATATAATGTTGTTGAGCCTAAAAACTTGAATCCTCTTTTTTTCATATCTTTTGCTAAAGCATCTGAAATTGGTGTAGTAGCAGGAACATCTTTTAAGGTTTTAAATAGATTTACAATAGGTTTTCCTTCAACAAAACGCCATATATAATTGGAAAATGAACCAAATTCTTTTTGAATTTCGATAAATCTTTGGGCATTATTGATGGCAGATTCAATTTTTTTACGATTACGGATAATGCCTTCAAACTGCATTAATTCTTCTATTTTTTCTGATGAAAACTTGGCAACCTTTTTATAATCAAAATTTAAAAAAGCTTTTCTATAACCTTCTCTTCTTTGTAAAATAGTGTACCAACTCAATCCTGCTTGTGCGGATTCTAGTACTAAAAATTCAAACTGCTTTTGGTCGTCAAAAATAGGAATGCCCCATTCTTCATCATGGTATTTTTCATAAAGTGGCTTCCCCAAACACCAATCACATTTTTTTATATTTTCCATTATTTAAAATTACTAAATTATGCTCTCCAAATCATTTTCAGCGTATGGAAAAATGTTGTTCTATAAAATTTATTTTTGATATAAATCATTTTACGCTTCCAACCAGACATTGTTTCTAATAATAAAAACTGCTCTAAAATATATTGATTTTCAGGGTTTAGTTGTTTAAAATATTGTTGATGAAAAGCTTTGCCTTGTTCAATTCTTAGATGAAGTTGTTTTAAATAATCTGCTTTAATATCAAAATTTTTATAAAATCGCTTGAGCCTTTTCCAA
>JACJXS010000016.1 GCA_020636545.1 Chitinophagales bacterium | reverse complement strand
TAGATGGAGAAGAATAAAAAGCCTTGAAATAGCATCTATTAATAAGCCAATTGATGAATACGAAATTTTTAATATGAACGGTGATACGATAACTCTTTTATATATTTCTCCATACCATCTTAAAACATCAAGTAAGGCACCGGCAGGTTTCAAAATTGTATAACTTAAAAATTGAAAATAATGAAAAAATCAATAGGAATTGACCTTGGCACAACTAACTCTGTAATTGCCTTTAAAGACACATCGATAAGAATTGTTCGAAATAAAGACAATGAGGAATTGACACGTTCCTGCGTTGGGTTATTAAATGATGAAATCGTAGTCGGAAGCATTGCGTACCGTTTAATTGAGAGAGATCCAATTAATACAATTTTATCTGTAAAAAGGCTTATGGGAGGGGCCATTAAAGATAAAATGGTTCAGGATATGATAAAGAGTAAATATTACAGCTTTGGAATAACAGAATTAAAAGGCGGGACAGATGACGCTGTTGCTGTAGTTTTAGGAGGTAAGCAATATACGCCTGAACAAATAAGTGCAGAAATTCTGAAAAAACTCAAAGCCGATGCCGAGGAAAAGTTAGGCGATCAGGTTACACATGCCGTGATAACAGTGCCTGCATATTTTACTGAAAAGCAAAAAAATGCTACTCGCAGAGCAGCAGAAATGGCAGGACTGAAGGTTAAAAAAATATTAGCTGAACCAACTGCTGCTGCTATTGCTTATGGTATTGATAATTTAAAGCCAGGTGAACCAAAAACTGTCTTGATTTATGATTTTGGTGGTGGTACATTTGATTTATCAATTCTAAATATAGCTGATGGTCAATATATGGAAGCTGGAACTGGTGGAGACAGGTGGTTAGGTGGTGACGATCTTGATAGAAAATTACAAGAAATTATTGAAGCAAAAGTTTGCTCATTATACAATATTAACAAATTACAGCCATTAGTTGATAAATTAACTGTTCGAAACAAGTATCGTTTCGAGGGTCAAATGAGGTTTCAAACAGAAATGGCAAAAATTTCGTTAAGCTCTACCAATAAAGCGAGAATTCTAATTGATAATTTGCTTGAAGACGAAAATGGAGACATTATTGATATTGATGTTACTATTACAAGAGAAGAGTTTGAAAATTCAATTAAACCTTTTATTCAGCGCACAATTGATTTAATAGAGCAATTATTAAAGGAAGTTGGTTATGATATGTCAATGATAGATAGCATATTACTTGTAGGCGGCTCTTCATGTATTCCGCTAGTTAAAAAAATGCTTTCTGATAAATATGGTAATAATAAAATTAAAGTATCTGAAAAACCTATGCTTTCAATTGCTGAAGGTGCAGGTGTTTTAGCACATCGTCTTGGAGATGAGTATGAGCCAGTAATTGGTGATGAATCAGCAATCGAAGACATTTCATACTCTACCAATCATAATTACTTTATTGAAATTCATGATAACGGAGAAATAAGAAAAGAATTAATAATTGAAAAACAATCCACTTTACCTGCTGACAAAACAAAGATATTTAAGACATTAACTGCCAACCAAAAAATTGCAAAGGTTGCTATTTATGCCGATGTTGAAGATGGGAAAGATGAATTGCAGTTTTTAGGATACTACCCGATTGAGGAGAATTTGCCATTAGCGACAGAATTAGTTTTCGAATTTCATTTAGATTTAAACGAAAGTTTTAAAATTTATGTATATCCTAGAACTGATAAAACAAAGAAAAAAGAAATTATTCTTGGTCGCGGTGGTGCGGATCATAAGGCGTTAAAAACTATAGATGAATTAGTTGAAAAGGCAGTAAAAGAATTTAAAACTGTTCAAGGAGAAGATGACTTAATACAATTCATAACAAATAAGATTTCTGAAATTAATAATGTTGGCAGTCAAAATATAAATGAAAATAAATGGCATGAAATCTATTATACAACAACAGAAAAATTTGAGGAAATTAAAGCAAATGAAGTTGGTAGCTCTGACTTAGACAGAGAATTATATCGTGCTAAGCGACTACTGGTAGAGTTTGGCGAACTCATAAACCCATTCGATAGAAATTCAATAATTCAACTCATAAATAGTATTGAATCTTCAGATGACCTTAATGAGAAAGATGAGCTTATTAAAAAACTTGAAGAGAAAACAGATGAATATGGTTTATTGAATGCAGCTTTACAAATCGAAGTGCTTGCAAATAGAATATTAGAAGTACCAACTCCCAACATTGGCAATACAAATAAACAAGCTGATGTAAACAGACTTCTTCAATTATTTAGTGATTCCAAAACAAAGTTCCTTATGAAGCAAACACAGGAGGGGAAAATTCTTGTAGATGAAGCCTATGGAATTATTCATAAATATAAAGATTCGTTATGATAACATACAATTGTCCAGTTTGTGGTCAGTCTGGATTAGCTGATTTTAAAAGACAGCATATAAGTTGCCCGCAGTGCAATTCAGATTTGAAACCATATCTGTTATTATCTGCTATTACTAAAACAGATAAACGTAAAAATAGTCTATCATTATTACTAATTGTTTTCTCTTTGTTGATAATGTTTGTAAGCATTTTCTTTATAAAACGTGGAATTTACACAAAGAACGATTTGGATATATCTAATAATCTAATAGTTCAGTTAGAAGATTCTTTGTATAGTGTTAATAATACTAATAAAACATTGGCTAACAAAATAGTAGAAATCGAAAACCAAGCAGCAAATAACAAATATGTAAAATACACAGTGAAAAAAGGTGATTTCCCTTGGAAAATTGCTGAATTCTTTTATGGGGATGGAAGAAAGTATGTCCTGATTGAAAAGGAGAATAATTTAATACAGCCCTATAATTTGCATGTTGGTCAAGTATTACTAATTAAAATGCCAGAATAGTATGGAGGCAATAATTATTATAATAGTTGTCGGAATTATCATATTCCTAATTTATCAAAACCTGCCTTCAACTAAATTTGAAAAAGCTAAATCACTTTACACTAAAGGCAATATTCTTGATTCGTTGAATGTCCTCAACTCGATATTTGACAAACATCCTGATGCACCGGCAAAAATTGCTGAAATAAAGTATAATCAAGGTTTAGCTCAAATATCTTCAAGCAAAGATGCTGCTTTAAGCTTTTTTGAACAAGTTTTAAATCTTAAAAAAAGAATCAAATCAAACTCCAATATTGCTTTATACAATAAATTTGAGGCAAAGACTCATTATGAAATTTCAAAATTAACTTTCCAACAGATAGAAGCACAGCCTTCATCAAAAAACAAAGAAGCTAACATAGTTTCCAATATTAAGTACATAGAATCTACAACAAAAGTAGGTTTAGAAAATGAGTTCGTTGCATTAAAACTCAAACACATATCTCAACTTGCTAAAGTGTTTTATGATTTTGGTATTGAAAACGAAAAGGCAGAAAAGTATGTTGACGCTATCAGCGATTATTCCAAATCATTAAAGCATGCTAATGACTCATCTAATTCTGCAATTAATAACTTATCGATTTGTCGAACCGAAATATGCAAGTTAAAAAACGGTGAAATTATAAGTGAGAATAATCTTGCTGAAATTAATAAAGCTCCAAAATCTTTACAATTTGATTTCTACTTCAGATATGCAAAGAGACTTTTGGTTAATGGTGATTATAACAATGCAGAAAAAATTATAACCGGAAAACTTGAAAAAAGTAATAGAGAAGTTGAAAAGCTTTATTCCTTTATTAAAACTGATAGGCAAAATAAGGCAATAATAAAAGTAAATGAAATCAATGAAACAGTAAACAATCTTTATAGCAATTCTATTGACATTGAAGATGTAAAAAAAATCTATACAGAAATTGACAAAAGTTTACTTTCAATAGAAAAAGAGTTTCCAGCTATATCTGCAAAACTAAATAATTTACGGCCTAGTTTGTTCAATAGAATACTCAATTACTATATTGATGAGAGGCAATATGGTAATGCCATAAGTTTAATTGAAAAGTTTCCAAATTTTTATCAATTTCCGGAATTAATTAAGAACTTGGGGGTATGCAGCTATAACTTTGCACACGATGGAAATATTACTGAAAAGAATTATAAATCAATAATTTCAAACTGGCTTACAGCAGTTTATTCCGACAAAGTAATTATTAAATCACTAGAATATACTAGTTGGGATGATGATTACACATTTACATTAAATGACTCATTAGGAGCAAAGTATGAAATATACGATGACCTACCTGAAAATATTAACTATGATGAACCCACGGGAGATAATATTTCTATAGGAGTTACTCAAAGAGAGTTACTAAATCAATTCGAGATACTTTTAAATAAAACAGTTTCAAACCCAACCCTGCTTTCTACTTTTCAACATTATTATAGTTACGAAAAGGAATCCATTGAAAAAGTAATAGAGTTACTTGATAAAGACATTCTTATAGCAGGGCCTCATTTTGCTAAAGCATTTTCAATAAATGAAGATATTATTGAATTCTTAGATAATGAGTATTCCGAATACGATAATGAAGAAGCTTTGCAGGCAGGAATTCCTTATTTAAAGGACAATTCAGACACGTATGTTCGTGAATATGCAACTGCTAATGAGCTTGTTGATTCTGTTCGAATTTACATTGAACGTGAAGATTTAAAAGCGATAAAAGATGCAAACTCAGATAGAAAAAAATCATTAATTGATAAATTTGAAACTATCAAAAATAAAATCGAAGATTCTTTCTACAACATATTAGCAAGTAAGATAGAGGATGATGATGAAAGCGATGTGTTAATAAAGATAATGGTAGAAGTAATTAAATTCTCTCCAATTAATGATAAATTAAAATATCAATATTCAACCTATGTTTCCAACTATTGCATTGGCAAAGTAAATGATCAAGAAATAAGCAATTATGAAGCTTTGGTTCTAATGAAACAAGCATATTTTTTCTCAACATCGAATCCAAGAATCTGTAAAAATATTATTTCTCTAATTAGGTTCAATTTACTTGATATTTTAAATGGTCATGCACGTAAGCAGACTGAGATTTACAAATGTCTTGATGAGGTTTATCTTAAAAGATCAGAAGTGTTTAAACAAAACACTTCTGAATTAGTTAAAGCCAGACAAGATATTCTTAGTCAACTAAAGGAGGCAGGTGTTGATATAAGTTTATTTGAAGAAAATGCACTTTCAATCAGATTTGGTCAAACGTTAAATTCAGAAGGTGAAAAAATTAAAAGAGTACTATCCTATTTTAAGAAGATGAGCGAAGGAAAACCAAGTCAAGTATCAAGTGATCCATTAAGAAGACTAATTCAACAGTTAGGTCTAGATGAAGATCAATTACCATTTTAAACTTAAATAAAAGCATTATCATGGAAAACCCATATGTTGTCCTTGGCTTAGAAAACCAACAGAATGCAACAAAGAACGATATAAAAATTGCCCAAATGAAGGCAATGCAGAATAAGAAGTATCCGCTAACAGAAATCGCTAATGCAGCAAGACAATTACTAGACCCTGGTAAAAGATTAGCTGCCGATTTTATGTACCCTGCAAAGATTAAGGCAAAACGCCCACACAAAATTGAAATTGATGTTAAAATTAGCAAACTCGATATTGATAGTATTAATGAGAATGCTTTTGACTCACTAAAATAATTGAAAAATGAAAAAGGAAGTTTCAGAAATAGAAGGAATTATAACGCATATTTTGAAATCAGAAAGTGATTTAAGAAACAACATTGAACAAAAGGAACTAGAAAAGCAAGACCAATTAAAGGGATTTGCCTTAAGTATCATTGATGTTCTAGATTCGATTGAAAATATTGAAAGTTCTATGATAGAAAGAGGTTTAGATAAGGTTGAGGATGTTAGCAAGACTATGAAAAGATACAATTCGGTATCAAAAAAATTGATTCTTATACTTCAAAAACATGGAATAACCAGAATCGAATTTCCTGAGAATATGATGGTTGCAGATTATTGCGAAGTAATCGAAAAGCAACCAGATATTTCAAAAAAGAATGACGAAATTGTTTCAATCGTTAGAAATGGATATATCAGAGGAAAAGAATTAATAAGAGCAGCACAAGTCATAATTATTATAAACTAATGGATAAAATCATCAAAATATTATTAGCATTATTACTATTCATCTGCCTTGCTGATATGCCATATGGTTATTACCAACTTGTTCGCTTTGTAGGTCTTATTGGCTTTTCAATTTTAGCATACAAAGCATATGAACATAATAAACAGATAGAAATGATTATTTTCGTTGGTCTTGCATTGTTGTTTCAACCTTTTTTCAAGATTTCACTTGGTAGAGAAATTTGGAATATTGTTGATGTGATTGTTGGTGTGAGTTTGCTGCTTTCAATTTTCATTAAAAACAAGTTTATAAATGAGAAATAAAATACTAATAGGAGTTGCAATATTACTAATCTTACTCGTGATATCCGTAAGATTTATTTTTAAGAATCGTCTAGCCGAATTTGAAGTATCGATAAAAAAATATGAAACTGAGCAGTTAGAGTATTTCAAAATAGAAAAAGAAAAGAGAATTACACAGTTTTCGGACGAAGGCTTATTAGATTATTTCAATCAGTATTTTGAAGAATCAAAATATATTTATGAAAAGGACACAGTATTTTCTTTTTTGTATTTAAGTGGTAGTGTGAAATTTAAAACTGGACAATTTAAATACCTTGATTGTCTATATGAAAAATGTATTGTAGAAAAGCAAAATGAAACAGCACAAATTCTAATTGAAAACAACGAAAAAGAGCTTGAAAAGAAATTTGGTAGCACATTTACATCTTGGTATCCAAAATTAAAAGATGAAAAACTTTTGCAAAAGACAAGTAGAATTGGAAACTGTTCAGATTTTTATTCTGACTTATACGAAATTTCTTTTGACAAGGACGCTTGGAGTGAGTTTGAAAAATTTTTGACCACTTACGATAGTGAAATAAAATCAGCAGAAACTCAAAGTAAACAAGCAGAAACACAATTCTCAAATAGTGTTTCATCAACAAAAAGAAATCTTAAAAGTGGTGTCATAAATTACTTTGAAACACGTCTCTCAAATAATAAATCTCAAATTCTTTCAACTGAATCAGAGAGTAAAACATTCAACTCACCGACACTTGGAATCATAACCTATAATGTTACAAAAACAAGTTTTAATAAGCAGGCTTTTCAAAGTGTGGCTGATGATGCTTTTGAAGAACAATGGAAATACAATTCTTTAAGCACAGGAAGTATGCCTTATTCTGCATGCTACGGTTCAAGCAATTATTGCTCTGACTGGAGTTGTTCAAAAATTAAGGTGATTACAGGAGGCAGTGGAGATGTACTGGTTTCTATTAAGAATTCTTATGGTAAGGTAGTAAGACACGCCTATATTAAAGGAGGTAATTCATTTACATTTAATGTTCCAGACGGCAGTTACCAAGTCTTCTTTTACTCGGGAACTGGCTGGAATCCTAACAAACAAATGCCATCATCTTCGTGCAGTTATTTAAAAGGAGGTTTCGTATCAAATGAGAGTGTAACAAAAGACAATTACATCAATCTCTATAGTCAGATTATGACTTATGAACTTATACTTCAACAACAAGGAAATTTCAGCACTAAACCAAGTTCAAAAAATGAAGCATTCTAAACAGCCAACCCTAAAAGCATACACATTTGCAAGCCGCACAAGCCCTGACACATACCAAAGCTTGCAAAAGAGTATGCTTTTCCCGACCCTGAGAAAAAACAAAAAATCTCCCCCCTTAAAGAAAAATAAAACTTTGCCGACACACAACCCGACAGACAGAAAAGGTATGAAAGAAATAGTTGATAAACAGAAAGGTATGTCGCTTGACAAGAAAGAAGGCCAGCTTGTAACATGCGTTACAAGCAAGCCTAAGAAAAAAAACAGCGATATGAAAATTGACAAGACGACATATAAAGACAAAGAAGAAAATCAAATCGGACTGACTGCCGACCACACCAGCCGACCCGATAAAGTTTTATTTTTGGCCGACACACATTTTTTGTTTTTAAAATCCGACACACAAATGGCACATTGCCTTTTGCCAGACACACAAGCAAGCACTTCGCAAAAGTCAAAGAGCCATTTTTTCCTTCGCACGAAAAGAGTAAATTTCAAATACAAACTTTAAAATTAAATAGTTATGGCAATAATTGATCTAGTCCGTTGGGCACCTCAAGGAAATCAAACCATATATGCCTATAGGTTTCCTGAGACAAATCTTAGCACATACACACAGTTGATTGTGCAAGAATCACAAGAGGCAATTTTATTTTCAAAAGGTCAAATTGTAGGCAAATTTGGACCCGGTAAACATACACTTAATACGGAAAACCTGCCAATATTAAGAAGTTTATACGGTCTGCCTTTTGGTGGTAAAAATCCATTTACAGCAGAAGTGTGGTTTGTGAATAAATTACAACCATATAATATTGACTGGTCAATTGACAGAATGGATATTCATGATGCCGACTATAATACAGGTATTCCACTTGTTGCTAATGGTAGGTATGGTTTGAAAATTACTGACGCAGAAAGATTTTTGATAAAAATTGTTGGGACAAAGAATTCATTTGACCAAAATGACTTGACTGACCAATTTTTTGGGGAGTTTTCCACAAAGACAAAATCTACTATTCTGCAATTCATGATTAACAATAGAATTGGATTAAAACAGATTTCAGCACACTTAGACAGCATTTCCGAACATTTAAAAACAGTTATGCTTCCTTTTTGGGAGAATTTGGGATTAGAACTGACAAAATTTTATGTTACAAGTATTGAAGTTGACAGTTCAACCGAAGTTGGTAGAAGGGTTTTAGATGCCATTTCAAGGCAAAGTGCACAATCAATTGGAGGTTATACTTGGCAACAAGAAAAAGCATTTGATGTAGCTAAAGATGCAGTTGATGGCCTTTCCAATAGTAATTCAGGAATAATGGGAGCAATAGTAGCTTCTAATATGATGGGAGGCTTAGGCGGTGCTGGTGGAGTAATGCAACCACAATACAATCAACCAACATTTGGAGGTACAAATCAAAATCAACAAGGAAATAATGTACAACCTGTTAATCAAGTAAAAGAGGTTTACTGTTCTAATTGTTCAAAGAAATTCTCTAGTACACATCGTTTTTGCCCTCATTGTGGAGACCCTTATGATGCTTGTCCTAAATGTGGAACGGATAACGATAAAAATGCAAAGCGATGTGTAAGTTGTGGCACTCCGCTTCAAACTGAAATGTCATTATGTACTAATTGTAACACACCCCTTGCTCCCGGTAGTTCATTTTGTGGAAATTGTGGTCAACAACAAGCGGAAAATAAATGTACAAGATGTGGAACTGCATTAAACCCAACAATAAAGTTCTGCCCTAAATGTGGTCAAAAACGCTAACTAAAAAATTAAAGTTATGAATGCTAAAAAAATATTTTCGTTATTGCTTGCACTCTTTGGAGAAGCACTGATTATTTTCTGTTTTTTACATTTTGGCAAAAATGTCCAGACAGAAATATTAACACTTAATATTATTGTATCAACAATAATTTATTGTCTTGTATTTGTAGATGTAATTTTTCCATGGGTTAACCTAAAAGATAAATCACAGAAGCAAATTGGTTCTATTGGTTTAAGATGGTTTTTTACATTTTTCTATTTGATACTCGCTATAGGGGTTATGATATTTTTCAATACTGTAAAACCCATTCATTTTACGAATCAAATTATTATTCATGGTATTCTATTCTTTCTGTTATTGCTTGGTCTATTTATGGCTTTTTCATCATCCGACAAGGTAAGAGAAGTTTATTTTGAAGAAAAACAAAACAGAGATAGGATTGATGAAATGAAGAAGGTTACAAAAGAACTTCAATTAAAATTAGATGCCATGAATAATATTCCAATAGAAATCATTAATCGTATTAATGAACTACAGGAAAATTTACGATATCTATCGCCCAGCAATAATAGTGATGCATTGGTTCTTGAAAGCAAATTTGTTGAAGAAATTAGAATGTTAAGTAATTGCTTTTCAGATAATCCATTAAACATTGAAATTGTCATCAGCAACATTAAAAATTGCGAAAGGACATACAAAGAACGCAAACAAATTTTCTCAAATTAATATAAATCCAGTAAATCAAATCGTATGAAAGGTAAAATTTTTCCGGAATCGAGTAATATCTACCAAGATCAGGCGAAGATATTATTTAACTATTACCAGTCAATGGCTGAAAAAATAGTACAAGAAGAGGAACGCATTGAAAAAGAAATTGCGAAACTCGAAGAAGAAAAAAAGATGATAGAAGATATTCTTTCTTCTTTTTGGAACAGAATTAAATTATGGTTTCAGGGCAAACTTAAAAAAACAAGATTGCAGGTTGAAACCCTAAACACAAGAATCGCTGAATTTCAGAAAATGCACAAAGAAATTTTCAGGGATTACAAAGTAAGTAAATTGGGCGTTGCTTATGTTCCAATTGCCGACCAAATTAAGTACGAAAATAAAAGCTTTATTGTTGATCATACGGGAATGGTTGAGGAATCAGAAGTTAAATTGCAATTGTCAAAACAAAACGACTTACTTATTCAAACAATTTCAGAGTTAGAAAAACTTTCGGGTGAAGCACCTATTGTTGAAAGTTCAAACGAAATTGAAGAAATTGAGACAGAACAGTATTCCAAATCAATGCAACAACTAAATCAACATGATTATTTTGGGAAACTTGAACGTTCGTTGAGAACAATTTCATATTGTATGGATGATTTAGATGTAACCTCGGTTCAATTACCACTAGTTGCGAATGAAAGTTCATATCTTAACTTTTTAAAGGAGTTTGCGACCAATGAAGTTCCTGAAAATGCACCAGTTTTTAAAGCTTTCGACACGCAAAAATATAACGAGCAGATTTCAAAATTTCAGGAATTAAACAAACTAAAAGATTCTTTATCAAGACATACTGCACAGTTTGAAGATGTATTGAAAGGGTTAATGATTACAATGGCAAATTCTGTGCAGGCAATTTCAGCATTGAAAGTTGCTTCAACAGATAAAATTGTTTTTGAATCTAATAAAGTGCTTTATAAAATACTTAAATCACCATATAATCATTATTCGCCTGTTTTAGAAGCATCAGAAATTGAACGCATCAGAAATGAGAGTTTTAATTATAGTGAAGCCGTTTCTGATTATGTACCATTTCAATTAAAAGATAGTTCAAAAGTCCGTTTCAATTTAGTTTCTGGTATGTGGACAGCCGAAGATGGTAGTACAACAAATTTCCCTTTTGGTGTTCACCAAATTCATGAGGAAATTGTTGCTCCTATCGTTCAAAATCTGATGAATGAAACAAGAATTGAACGTTTGAAAATATACAATCATATCAAAGACCAAAAAATTAGTTATCTTAACAAATGGCATCAGGACACGGAAGACTTTTATGGAAGAAATCGTGCTGAAAGTGCAGACTTAATAAATCTGATGAGAGCCAGTTTGAGAGATTATGTTGCAGCATACAATACATTAACTTCCCTAAAGAAAACTGAGGATAGTATGGCTCAATCTGGTGGGTCTTTAGATTCAACGGTTGTTACAGCAACAGAAAATTCAGCAGAAGTATTTGCAGCATTTGAACTTCAATCAAAAGAATTCCAAAACGTTCAACTTGACTTTGAGAACTACATGGAACGATTGAAAGAAGATATTGATATGAAAGCACAAAAGTTTGAGCACATTGATTATTACGATGCTTTGCTACGCGATGGAACACCAAAAGAAATTGCAGTTGCAGCAGATGAGGTGCATGACTTTGACGCAAGAAGAAAACCTCTAATTACAGTTAATCCATTGTTTGCAAAAACATCAGATTTGCCTCCAACTCCGAGTGTTGAAGATATTACTTTCGAGCATATTTCTTTAAATCTGCCAAATATTGCAAAGAATACATTAAAAGAACTTGAAGATGATTTAGTTGTTGAACAACCTATTTCAGAAGAAAATGACGAAATAGATAACTCCAATATTGAATCACATGACAATATAATTGATAATCAAGATTCTGGAAAAGATGATTCTGATGTGGAGTTAGAAGAAAGTCAAGATGCTGACGAAAATTCTGAGTCAAATGACGAAGGTGAAAACATTGATGCATCAGACGAAAATGAAGAAGATTTTTCTGATGCGGATGAAAGCGATGATTCTGATAGTGAGGATGAAGATAGTGAAGAAGAAGATGATGATGAAAATAAAAAGAATTAATCATTTAAACTAAAAGAATTATGGCAAATTTTAATTATACAGTAGATACAAAGCCAATGGCAGATGAAATGCGTAGTGTTTCACGACATGTGAATGCAACTACGGGTGCCGTTGTGGCTATGCAAACAGCAGTTATAATTGCTGAAGAAAAAGCAGCAGACCATGTTTGCAATAATGTAAACAAAGGATTTTATTCTTTGATTCGCTCCCAAATCTCGCAGAAAATGGCAAAACTTCAAAGCGAGGTTGATTCTCATCTTATGCAATTGGTGCAGCAAAAAAATGCTTTACTCAGCATTAAAAACCGAATGCAAAAAGATTACAATATGATAGCCAGCAGGTATATAAAACTTTTTAACGGTTTAAATTCAAATTTGAAACAGAGAGTTTTTGAACTTGACAAGCCAACTATTGATTTTGCAGTTAAGGAAGTTGATAAGGTTTCTAACCGCACAAAATATCTTACTGCAACGATTCCAATTGCACAGTTAGAATCTCTTGCAGCCAGTCAAAAAATAGTTGCATCAAATGTTAAGTATCGTGGTTTTAATGTAATCAAGTCAATGCGTAGTTTCCTTTTTGAAATGAATACGCAAAAAAAACTTACTGACCAGATATTAATTAACGATGGTAGATATACTGAAACAGCAACAGTTTATATTCCTATTGTAATATGTGAATGCAACAGAGATAAAACAGATGCTGGAGTTGAAATTTCTGTATCTGATGTTGAGTTGGATAATATCTCAAAGTCAGCGATTAAGAATACAACCTTTGCAGAACTTAATCAAATTGAATGGCAAGCTAAATCAACTCCCAACACAGAGGTTAAAAGCGAGTTCAGTAAATTAGTTTCTACTTCCTCAAAGTCTCAACGAGTAAAGGATATGGCTACTAAGTTGTTCCAGTCTAATAATTATCAAACCATTTAATATTTAAGATATGAGTTATACTAGAACATATAGAGAGCGGATTGCCGTGCATTATTCTGGCACAGTCAGTTATAATTATCCGGCATCGCAAAATGGTGGGTCAGGTACGGCTCACTATAGCGGAACAGAATACGAAGATGTTAATGTATCTATTGAAGTGGACACAGAGCCATTTGATGATAGCGTTGAACATTGTAATACGAATGTTAACCTCCTTACAGGTGCTGTAGTTGCAACAGAGGCAGCTCAAATTGTTTCAATTGACAAAAACGCTAAAAAGGTTGGAAAAACTATTGTAGATGGATTTTTTGGATATATACGTTCAGAAATTAGTCAACAAATTGCTGAGTTAACGCAAGGCATAGATTCTCAACTGATGCATCTTAGAGAGTTGTCAAAAGCTGTAATTGATAAGAAGCGACAGATGGAAGGAGACTTTTTACGTATTTCAAGTAGATACATAAAAACATTTGACGATCTGAATAATGAATTATCTAATCGAATTTTTGAACTTGATAAACCTACTTTCGTTTTCAAAAAGGAACTAGATAATCAGAGTATCAGAACTACTAACAACGACTTGGTTAACACTGTTGCTATTTTTGGTAAAGAGGGAAGCGAATTACAATCAAAAATTAGCGCTTCAATTGCTAAAAAACGTGCTTTAGACACATTGAATAAAGCTAAAGTATTTTTATGGCAACAGAAAAAGTTAAACAATACCGTTCAGCAAAGTATGATGAATGAAAGCACGGAATCATATCAATATTCGCCTGTATGTTTTGTAGAAACAAAAGCGGATAAAAATCAAATTACAAAAGGATTACATGCTCCGTCATTTGTTTCTGCTTTGCAGGAAAACCAAGCAAAAAATGAACTGATAGAACAGTTTGCTGAATCTACAAATTCATGGATTACAATAACAAAGGATTACACGGACAATCTTAAATTGTACTTTAATTCGGAATTAAATAAATCATATACCACTGCCGACCAACATTCGGTAAGGGTAAAGGAAATGATTCAGAAAATTGCCAATCTTGGTTCAATTCAAACATTAAGTGTTCAAAATCTTTAAAAAAAAATAACAATGAAAGAGTTAAAAGAAATTCGATTCAATGAAACCAATATCCAACTTAAGGATAATTTGGTTAAAGGCTCTATACTTCCTGAAAAAATTGCTGAGTTAAATAGAACTATTACAATACAGGGCAGCACCGTTATTGAGGGTCCTGTATATGCTCATAAACTAGAGATTCAGCAAGGTGATTCAGAAATTCATGGAGCAGTATTTACACAGTTAGAACTGTACGTAAATAGTGAAGCAAAAGGTAATGTAACCTTCAAAAAAAGTGTTGGTTCTGCCAATTCTATTGTTTCAAGGGCTCAAAACTGCAACATTATGTTTCATAGCGATATTAATGCAAAAAGCGTTACACTTTATAACGCCTTTGTAGCTGGGAGCATTTATGCAGATGAAATCATCCTTGAGAATAGTGTTGTAATAGGTGGCGTTTTTGCAACCCAATCCATTGATTTAACAAACTCAATTGTCGGCACATTCAATACTCCATCTATTAAAGCGGCTCAAATGGTAAGTTTACTTTTACCAAGTGCATTTTCTATTGAAAAAATACTAGTTGTTCCAGGCACAAAATTCTACAATTTGAGTTTGGCAGATTTAGGTTCTTTGTACAAAGGTTTGCCACAAGCAGCAAATTCAGGAAGAATTGAAATGAACATTGACGCAGATGAAGTTAAAACTACTTTAACAAATGAGGAAACACAGAAAACACTTAGAAGTTACACGGTAGTTGGAAAAGTTTTAGCAGCAGATTTGTTGGACATGGATAAATTTCAGAATCACTTTTTGCTAACTGCTGCAAGCTTGGGTACTCAATTACTAAAAACCTATGATTTGGGTGTAGATGCAAAAGGACAACCTGCGACTTTGACAATGGAGAAGATTAGAAACTTCTTTTTTGACATTCTTCATGGTAAAATTGAAATACAGAATATTGACGGCAGATTTGATATTTCTCAAATAACAGGAAAGTTTAATTAATATGAACCCGGACGTAAAGCAAGCACATTTGCAAACCGCACAATGCCAACTCACAAACCAAAGTTTGCAAAAGAGCTTGCTTTGCCCACCCGGAAAGAAAAACAAAAAATCTCCCCCCTTAAAGAAAAATAAAACTTTGCCGTCACACAACCCGACAGATAAAAACGGAATGACTAAAACCAGAGATATCCTGAAAGGTATGTCGCTTGACAAGAAAGAAGGCCAGCTTGTAACATGCGGTATATTTTATTGCCGAGAAAGTGCTGAAATCAACGGCTGTGGCTCGCTTCAAACTTCATCACGGGTTGACAGTGACGTGCTTCGAAATCGGCAACAAAAACATACCGCTGTCCGTTGTGTGTAAGCTGAAAAAATTACTAGAATGAACAAAATATTTGACACTTATCGACCTGAAGGATTTCGGACTGTGAACGGATATTTATTCGTTGAAAATCCTGAAGAACTAATTGACTTCCTAAAGAACGCATTTTATGCAGAAGAAATAAATCGTTCGATAAACCCTGAAAATGGGGATATTGCCAATGTGATTCTTAAAGTAGGTGATTCGTGTCTTATGATAAGTCAGGCAAGAGAACAATTCCTAAATATGCGAGCAGCATTTTATCTGTTTGTGGATAATGTTGAAGAAATGCACAATCGAGCAATAGAATTTGGCGGAATAGTTGAATTTGACCCCTCAGACATGCCTTATGAGGACAGACAATCTGGAATTATTGACCCAAGCGGGAATTATTGGTGGATTTCAAAGCGACTTGTAAACAACGGTTATGACAAATAAGATAAAAATGAAAGCCTACACACAACAATGGTTATAAACAATTGGGGCGAAAGTGATAAAACGTAAGTATAAACATAAAATAAAGGTCGGTGCCAAACCGAACAGTCAGGGCATAAAATCCCCAACTGTTCATAGCCTGGAACGTTAGCGGCAATTTTTGACGACAGTATAACTTTTAACTGACAGAAATAAAAATGACAATCAATGACACAACTTGAAAAACTTTACCAGTCAATACAGAACTTGAAGGAGCTTGGCGTCCAACTGCCCGACAAGCTCATTGAAGAAACCAACAGAGTTGAGGAAGAAATAATTAAGAAGGATATTATTCCTGCACTTTCAGAGACGATAAGCCCTTTTATTCAACAAATTCAACGAGAAATAATTTTGGTTGTAGAATATGTTCCTGATGAACCACTTAGTGTTCGCTTGACAAGAAAACGGAGCATGACAATTCCACCTGAACAAGATTTATCTTTTGATAGTAAGAAAAAAGCTTTCACCGAAAGAGAAACGTTTACAATCTCATCTCACTCCAAATCTTCTAAGACAGTATTGAATGTAAAATTTCCTGATGGCAAAAATATTTCGCATCGTTTTGCTTACGACACTTTCGTTGACACAATAAAAAGCATCGGATACGAAAAAGTTAGAGCATTAAATCTTGTCTGTTGTGGTGTGCCTTTAGTTTCTGGGACAAAGGACGATTTCTACGCACAACACGAAGTAACCAAGGGCGTGTATGTGATGACACATTCTTCATCTAAAACAAAGAAAGAACAGCTTGACGAAATTTCAAAAAAACTTGGGCTTGGACTTAAAGTAGAAATTGTTTAATGACCTAGACATTGCGGTATGACAAAACTTGAAACATCACCGCTGTGAAGAAGAAATAAACCAGCCGCTAACAAGCAGTTTGGCAATATGGCGGGTGAGGTGCTACTATTGAGCAGAAGTGCAAGGTTGAGCGATAGTAATTCTATTAAACTTTTGTGCTAAATTGCCGCCACATCGCCAAGCTGCCGGACCGTTAGCGGTCATTGTATAACGACACTCAGGCATAATACGATTTAACTTTTTGGCAATGCAACAGTCTAACATCAAACTAATTTTAAAAATTATGAAAAATATGAACTTATTATTATTTGCATTACTGTTACTGACAAGTTGCAGCAAAGATGACGACCCGACACCGACCACCCCAGACACGCCAATGTATTTTCCTGCAAATACAAGTTCTGAATGGGAAACAACACCAGTTTCGGAATTAGGTTGGAACCAAAATGCTATTCAACCTTTAAAAGATTTTCTTGCCCAAAAAAGGACCAAATCGTTTATGATTCTTGTAAACGGAAGAATAGTGATGGAAGAGTATTTTAACGGACATACTGCAAACGCAGACTGGGAATGGAACAGTGCCGGAAAAACCTTGGTTTCTGCCACAACCGGAATTGCCCAACAAGAAGGTTTATTAAACATCAACAATAAAGCATCAAATTATTTGGGAATAGAATGGACAAGTATGCCGCTGGAAAAAGAAAACCTGATAACGGTTAGAAACTTACTGACAATGACTTCGGGAATTGACGACACCAAAAAGTTAGTGGTAAAATCTAACCTCACTTATGTTGCCGATGCAGGAACAAGATGGGCTTATGGCAATGTCTTTCAAAAACTAACCGACATAGTTACACAAGCCAGCAACAAAGATTTTGAAACCTATTTTAACGAAAAACTGAAAAACAAAATCGGAATGAATGGTTATTGGAATTTCGGAACGATTTACACTATTTATTACAGCAACACAAGAAGTATGGCAAGGTTCGGACTTTTGGCATTAAATAAAGGCAAATGGAACAACGAACAAATAATAAATGAAGCCTACTTTAACGAGAGTATCAATTCTTCACAAAACATCAATCCTTCTTACGGCTACCTTTGGTGGCTGAACGGAAAATCAAAATATATGGTTCCTGGCGCACAAACCGTTTTTCAGGGTTACTTAGTTCCTAATGCACCGACCGATATGTATGCAGCAATGGGTGCGAAAGACCAAAGAATTTATGTAGTGCCGAGCAAAAAATTGGTTATTGTAAGAATGGGAGAAGCTTCTGACCCGAACAATCCAAACTTTGCTGTTTCAGGATTTGACAACGAACTTTGGACAAAAATAAATGCCGTAATAAACTAAAAACAACGAACCGCTAACAAGGTATTGCCAAAAGCGGGGCTGAACGGCTTCGATTGGACATTTGTGCAAGGTTCAACTTTGGTTCTTCGATTGAACTTTTGTACTAAAAATCCCCGCCTTCGGCAATACCCGAACCGTTAGCGGTAATTTTATTTCGACAATTCCGTTAAACCTTTTTACATTTTATAAGTCGAATAATTGAAACTAAAAAAAGTATTTTATGAAACGATTAATTTTAGCTACAGTATTCTTTTCTACACTAATCATTGGATGTAGAAAAGAGGATGACACAACTCAAACACCCGACCCAGTAGGATTGTACGAAAGCCAAGTATATTTAAAAACGGATATACAAATATTAGAAGTCCCTTATACCACTCGTCCTAATTTTCAGAACCTGCAATACACTTCAGAAAAAACGAAGCAATCAGAAATTTCACAGCCCAACCTAACTGCTAAAATGGACATCTACTTACCACCAAATGCGAGCAGTAGCAAAAAGCAACCACTTTTAGTAATGATTCACGGAGGCGGTTATTCATCAGGCGATAAAATGGCATGGCAAAATGAAGCTTATACCTACTCACGAGCTGGATATATTTGTGTGTCTTTAAATTACAGACTTACGCAAAACGGAGGAAACCAAAGTCCCCAATTGCGACTTTTTGCGGTACAATGCGCTTTAGAAGACATACAAAACGCTATTCGATTTTTAAAGAAAAATGCAGATACCTACTTTATAGACACCACAAGAATTGCTGTATTTGGCGGTTCTGCTGGTGGAGGACTATCCCTTATTAATGCAGTAGAATATGACGCTGCATTTGGTACAAACGACCATCCAGGATTTTCAAGTAAAACGAATGGTTCCATATCTACGGGCGCAACATTAATAAATGATGACCCAGCGAGCCAACAAGGCACATTGCATTACGACGCTTTCGACTCACCTGTATTATTATTTCATGCGAAAGAAAATGATAGCTCAACAGGTGCAACATGGACAGCCAATGTAATCCCTACACAACAGGCAATAAATAATTCAGGAAACACTTGTACAACGGTAGCTCAACCCAATATGACGCATACGGTTGTGTTAGAATTAGGAGGTGATTATTGGCAGTACATAAAACCTTTTTTGTGGGATAATCTCAAAATTGAACAATTATAAAAACTGCCACTAACAAAGATATTGCCAAAAGCGGGGCTGAACGGATTCGATTGGACATTTGTGCAAAGTTCAACTTTCGTTCTTCGATTGAACTTTAGTGCTAAAAATCCCCGCCTTCGGCAATACCCAGCTCGTTACAGGCAATGTTGCAACCGACCGACAACCCGACAACAGAAATAGATAAAAACAGCAGAATGGTAACAAATTCAAATCTCCATTATCACATAATCAAAGGAATTATTGACAATGGTTTCGCACCGACAGTTGATGACCTTTCGGACATTTTTCAAGCAGACAAAGAACAAGTAATTAAAGGACTACACGACCTGCAAGACTATCACGGAGTAGTTTTGCACCCAAACGAACCAAAAGTTTGGGTTATACACCCATTTTCGTTAGCACCGACAAATTTTTATGTGCAAACAAAAAACGGACAATGGTGGGGAAATTGTGCGTGGTGTTCGTTGGGAGTTGCGGCACTTCTTAACGAAGACGTAAAAATAACGACAACAATCGGGGCAGAAACCAAACAAGTTGAAATCAATATTGTAAACGGACAAATACAAGAAAAAAATTATTTCATTCACTTTCCAATACCAATGAAAAATGCTTGGGACAATGTGATTTACACTTGTAGCAATATGTTGGTGTTTGAAAACGAAGAACAAATAGACAGTTGGACAAAACGCCACAACATTCCAAAAGGCGACATTCAACCCGTTGAGAAAATTTGGAACTTCTCAAAAAAGTGGTATGGCAATCATCTAAACCCAGAATGGACAAAATGGACAGTTGAAGATGCAAAACGAATATTCATAGAATTTGAACTTGAAGGAAAAGTTTGGAATTTGGGCGATTCAAAAGAAAGATTTTAATGCACATATTTGACTAACCGAAAATAATGAAAACACTGCCTGTAACATAGCATTGGCGAAATGGCGGGGTTCACGGCAAATTGAAAGTTCCGTCTTCGTATGCCGCCAATGCTCTGGACGATGTGGCGAAATCCGCTGCGCTCCTTTCGCCACATCGTGCCGGCGGCTTACACCGCCTGATGCACTCCAGTCGCTTCGCTGACTGTCGCACATCAGGCGGTTTTGCTAAATTTCAACTTCGAGCAAAGCTCTAGTTGAAACTTCGCAAAGCCGCCGGCACGTTAGCTGTCATTTTAACCCGAAATTCACGACAAAAACAATGAAAGAATACCAACTTGAAAAAAGCATTAGGACTGAAAAAGATTTTGAACAAATGGGTTGGCACGATTGTAATATTTATGGTTTAATCTTTCATAACGACAATACAGACAACTTTACAACAAACTTAATTTTCGATATAGATTATATTTTCAAATGGGTACACCCTACTCCACCTAAACAAAATTTCTCATTTTGGGTTTCGCCTTGTACACTAAAATTTGAAGATACTTTTGCATTGACTATTGACATTGACAGATGTGGAGGAATGACTGATATGTTAGAAGTTGCAGACTTATACTTAGTTGACAAAACTGAGCAAGAGACCAATAAATGGATTTATGAATGGGCAATAGAATTACAAGAGGGAAAAATAACTTTTAAGTCAACCGGATTTAAGCAAATTGTAAGACAAAAACCTATATTGACCGAATCTCAAATCTTGACTTTAGACGAAAGAGACGGAATTTCATTTAATCAAAATCCATTTGATGACAGAAATTAAAAAATGTGACGAATGTGAAAGTGAATATTTCGCTAATTCATCCAAAATGTTAAACCTTTGTCCTGAATGTTCTCATATTTTATATGGTTATCAAAATTGCAATCACATTTTTAAAGAAAACAGATGCATAAAGTGTTATTGGAACGGAAACGTAACCAAATATTTAAAACAACTAAAGCAAAAAAATAAAAACGACAGCTAAACATTATGACGAATAGAAGAAGGCCCTAAAAAGTAAAGCTCTGAGCCAATGCTCAGTGTTTTTTATCTCACTTAAAGCGAGATAGTACTTCGACAAACTCAGCATCTCATTCAGCGACACAATTTAAGTTTTCTAATAGGTGGTTTAGTAGCATTTATCTACGCTATTTTGTAGGAATTACAAAATTTCATCTTCTTCGAATTGGTAGGGAAAAATTTTCTTCTAAACTTTAAATTTCCACCAACAACTTTTAAGTACGTTACACTATTTTACCAATTCCAAAATTCATATTAACGCAAATATGACCATAATTATAAGAAATTTATTAAATTTTTATTAAAATAGGATATTTATATCTTTTTATCTGATTATTATTATATTTGTCTAAGAAAACAAGAAGTTCTTTGCCGGAAACGACAATATTTTAGTTTGATTTTTATTAACTCTACTATAATTTTTGAAGTATGAAAGTACAATTATTCGTATTGATATTATTTTTTAGCTCTGCATCTGTCATAGCATTAATAGCATACTATGTTTTTAGGTCATCGCAACCAACAACAACCAACAAAGAATCTGTAAAAGATCCTATAAAAAAACGAGGTATATTTCTATTTATTTGGTTTTTTATTCTAGCCGTTATTTTTTCAGTTACTTTACCCAAATCTCCTTATTATATTTTTACAGATGAAACACCCAATCAGGTTGTTTATGTTGCAGCCAGACAGTTTTTCTTTATGTTGGCTAACGAACCTATCGAACCTAATGTTCCAAAAATGGAAAAAATTGAAGTTCCAGTAAATAAAACCGTAGAATTTAGGGTTACAAGTTTTGATGTGAATCATGGATTTGCAATTTATAATGAACGCTCTGAATTGGTAACACAAACACAAGCTATGCCTGGCTATGTCAACAAACTTCGTTGGAAATTTAAAGAACCTGGCAACTATAAAATATTTTGTTTAGAATATTGCGGTGCTGGACACCAACTAATGCAATCATCATTCGTCGTTAAATAAAAAAGCCATGACAACATTATCATTAAAAAAAACAACCTCCGCTTGGATTATTACAATTTTAGTATTATTTATCATTGCTATATCGTTTGGAATTACAATGCGATTTAACCAAGGAAGAGATATAAATTTGAATCCTGATACCTTCTATTCTATTATGACAGTTCACGGCGTAACGATGATTGGTATATGGTCATGTGCTGGAATGATGGCTGTAAATTATTTACTGTCTAGATATGTAAAAACATCAGTAAAATTGAATGTCTTCGCCTATGCTTTTACAGTTGTTGGCGTATTGATGATTTGGGCATCAACCTTAATAGGAAAATTCCATGCTGGATGGACTTTTCTATATCCATTACCATTCCGAGTAGCTTGGGCAAAATGGGGAACACCTTTATTTTTATGGGGATTGACGCTTTTAGCAGTCGTTTGGTTGGTATGGGCAATTGGTATGGTTGCACAAATTTTAAGAAATTATAGTCTTTCTGAATCCCTAGCATTTCAGCATTTATCAAGAACTAAAACTCCAGCTAAAGAAACACCTCCATTTATACTAATTTCATTTGTCTCCTTAATTGGAATCATAATATGTTTGGTAACAGCTGCTATTTTAATGGCATTACTTTTTGCTGAATATTATTCAAACGGCGGATTTGTGAATGATCCTTTGCTCGTAAAAAACCTAACCTATTTCTTTGGTCATACCATTGCGAACGAAGCTTTATACTTAGGATTGGCTACTTTATATGAGATTATGCCTGAAGTTAGTGGACGACCAAAGTTTAAAACTACTTGGTATGTAGCTCTAGGTTGGCAACTATCATTATTCTTTATTTTGACTGCATTTTTCCATCATTTATATATGGATTTTGTACAGCCAATTAGTTTTCAAATTATTGGACAAATGGCATCTTATCTAGCAAGTATTCCATCGGCAGTTGTTACTGTATTAAGTGTCATATTTCTTGTTTTTGGAAATAAAATAAAATGGAATATTGTTAATGGTTTATTTTTCCTTGGTGTAACGGGTTGGATTATCGGAGGTATTGGTGCGTTAATTGATGCAACCATATCAAACAATATAGTTTTGCACAATACATTATGGGTACCTGCACACTTTCATACATATAACGCAATGGGCAATGTACTGTTTAGTCTAGCATTCTTTTTTTGGGTTGGTAATGAATTTGTAGATTCTAAAGACTATAGCAAATTCAATAAACTACTATTAGCATTATTAATTATTGGTGGATTTGGATTTGTAATTATGTTTTATATAGGTGGAGCTAATTCTATTCCACGACGATATTCTGTTTATCCAAAGGAATTAAACTTAGGAGACATATTAGCAACTCTTGGTGGAGCTTTTGCAAGTGTTTATCTATTAGCAATTTTATGGATATTTATAGATTTAATGAAAAAATGTATAAAAGTATTTTCATCTGCACGATAGTCTTATTGAGTAATTATATATCATTTGCTCAAGAAAGTAATTACAATTATGATGAGGAAAAAGATATTTATAAAGTAATATCTAATGTAACGATTGAAACTGAACAAGGGAATCAAAAATTATCTACAATATATGAAACTTCGCCAACCATCCTTGTGCTTATTTATACAAGATGCTATGGTATTTGTAATCCACTCATCAGTAATTTATCAGAGCAAATTCAGCAACTAGATATCAAGAAAGATTTTAGAGTTTTAGTCGTAAGTTTTGATGCTGCTGATAGGCTGAGTGATATGGAACGGTACGCTCAACAATTTGACTTACAAAATGATGCTCGTTGGATTTTTGTAACCACAAAGCAAATTAAGCCATTAATAGAATCTGTAAATTTCAATCCAAAATGGGATAGTACTATACAACAATTTGACCATAATGCATTATTAGTTGGTTTAAATACCAATGGTTATATCACCAAAAAAATTATTGGCATAAGAGGCTCAAATGAATTACAAGCAATGTTAAAAGAGATAAATAATGAGTTTATTGTATCCTATCCATTGCCAAGAAAAAATATGCTATTTTCATGTTTTACTTACAATCCAACAACTGGAAAAAGTGAACTCTCTATCGGTTTATTAGTGATGTTAGCACCAGCTTTAATTACATTCATTATTGTACTAAGCTTAATTAAGTTAGGTAAAAAGCAAAGAAAAACACTTGTAAAGTAACTATTTAACAACCGAAAAACTTGCGGTATAATAATCTATTATATTTTTTTCCTTGAAAGACAATTTTATAAAATACTGACCACTTGATAAATTTTCATCGAAATGCAAAACAGATTCTTGAGGATTAATTTTTCGTTCTACATACAATTTACCATTCAAATCAAACAATTGTAAATAACCTTCATTATTATTATTTCTCTTTGGCATATCAATATTAAATATACCATTACTTGGATTGGGAAATAATTTTAAATCTGCAATTTTATTTTGTCTGATACTTGTTGCTTTATCTTCTTCACAACCTAATAATGGATAAATAAATCTTGTAATATTATGCAAAGTAGAATCCAATATAGGTTGATTAATCAATTGTAAAGTGATGATACTTCCAAAATCTAAATTCATAAAAGGAACATGACCTCGTCCTTCCCAATCTTCAAAAAAAGTCCTTATACCTGCTTGAACTGCCAAAGGATAAATATCTTTTCCTCCACTCAAAGTTGGTAAATCTGGTAGCCCAAAAGGTTTTCCCGTTCTATAAGGCACTAACTCATCTGCTGAACCGTGATTCAAAAATAAATCAATCCCAACATTTCGAATCCAACTTAAATCTGAAATTGCACCTGAAATAGAAATTGCAGCTTTTGGTTTTACTAAATCAAATTTATGTTTTAAAATTGAATCTGCTTCAATTCCATTAGACTCAATAATCCATTCTTGAAATTGAGGTGGCAACATAGAAAGGCTATCTAAAAATGTAATAAACAAGGAAGACACGCCACCAGCAGAAACGCCGCCGATGAATGCCCTAGAAGTATCTATTCTATAAGGATTTCCATTTTGATAAGTTAGCATTAAATGATCCACAGCTTCTTTTGTATCTATTAATGCACGACCAACAGCTTTTACCATTTTTTCGCCAGATAATAAAGAAAGTGGATTGGGTTCCTGTCTGTAATTTATAGACACTGCAACATAGCCCAATTTTGCAAAATAATTACACATTAGAACAATATCTGGACTACTTTGGTCTAATAATTTCAAATATGCACCACCATGAATAAGTAACATAATTGGTCTTTCTGAAAGCGTATCTCCTGCAGGTTGATATATATCATATCTTAAATGAATCGGTTTATTATCGCTTTGTATTTTAGTCGCATAATAAATATTATTAATAACCTGAACTCTTGAAAAAACAGGCTTCTGATAGCGACCATTATTACAATCATCAGCTTTTAAAACAGACCCTAATAAGGAAAATGCTGTAAATAAAAAAATGTTTAAATAATTCATGGAGAATTTTTGATTAAACAAAATAAGTAAAAAGAATAACAATCTATTTATATCCTATTAAAAGCTCGTTCAAAGCATATAAATCTTAACTTATGTTAATTTTAAATTCAAACTAAAAACAGTTATCAAAACAACAATTGCTTTGATTGGATAAACATATTCTATATTTTTACAATACAATTTATGGAATTCAAGTTATATAGTCATTTTTCTCCAGCTGGCGACCAACCAAGTGCTATTGATGCTTTAACGAATGGAATTACAAAAGGCGAAAAACATCAAACTTTGTTGGGTGTTACTGGCTCTGGAAAGACTTTTACTATTGCTAATGTAGTTGAAAAAATACAAAAACCAACTTTGGTTTTAACACATAATAAAACGTTGGTTGCACAATTATATGCTGAGTTCAAAACTTTCTTTCCTGATAATAAAGTGGAGTATTTTGTTTCGTATTATGATTATTATCAACCAGAAGCTTATGTGCCAACTACTGATACTTACATAGAAAAAGACTTAGCTATTAATGCTGAAATTGAGAAATTGAGATTAAGTACAACCTCATCTTTAATGAGTGGCAGAAATGATGTATTGGTGGTTGCATCGGTTTCTTGTATTTATGGTTTAGGTAACCCAGCGGAATATAAAAACCAAATAATACGTTTAAAAATAGGACAAACTATTGCTAGAAATGCACTATTGTTTGATTTAGTTTCTATATTATATGCAAGAACTACTGATGATTTTCAACGAGGAAATTTCAGGGTAATTGGAGATACTGTTGAGGTTTTTGTTGCTTATGATGATTATGCTTATCGAATTACATTTTGGGGAAATGATATCGAAGCCTTAGAAGTTTTTGACCCAAAAACGAAACACAAAATAGAAACTCGGACAGAAATAGCTATTTATCCAGCTAATATCTATATCGCACCAAAGGAAATGTTACCTACTATCATTTCTGAAATACAAGATGAATTATACCATCAAATAAAATATTACGAATCCTTGGGTCGTTTTCCAGAAGCCAAAAGATTAGAAGAAAAAACCAATTTTGATTTGGAAATGATACGAGAATTAGGATATTGTTCTGGTATTGAAAACTACTCTCGATATTTTGACAGAAGAAAAGCAGGCGATAGGCCTTTCTGTTTATTAGATTATTTTCCAGATGATTTTATTCTAGTCATCGATGAAAGTCATGTTACTTTACCACAAGTAAGTGGTATGAGCGGTGGCGATAGAAGTCGCAAACAAAATTTAGTTGAATATGGATTTCGATTGCCATCAGCGTTAGACAATAGACCTTTAAATTTTTACGAATTTGAAAGTTTAATCAATCAGGTTGTTTATGTTTCAGCCACACCAGGCGATTATGAATTACGACAAACTGAAGGTTTGTTTGTAGAGCAAGTTGTGCGTCCAACTGGTTTATTAGACCCACCGATAGAAATCAGACCAAGCTCCAACCAAATTGATGACTTAATAGAAGAAATTAGAAAACGAAAAGTAAAAGATGAGCGTATTTTAGTTACAACCCTGACTAAAAGAATGGCTGAAGAATTAGCTAAATATCTAACGAAATTAAAAATTGCTTGTAAATATATTCACAGCGATGTGGACACTATGGAGCGTGTCGAAATTATTCAGGAATTGCGTTTAGGTGAATTTGATGTTTTAATCGGCGTAAATTTATTGAGAGAAGGTTTAGATATTCCAGAAGTTTCGCTTGTAGCCATTTTAGATGCAGATAAAGAAGGATTTTTGCGTAATACTCGCTCACTTACTCAAACAGCAGGACGTGCTGCAAGAAATGCCAATGGTTTAGTAATATTTTATGCAGATAAAATAACGCAAAGTATGCAGCAAACCATTAATGAAACCAACAGAAGAAGGGAAAAACAAGTTGCTTACAATATCAAACACAATATTACGCCAAAAACTATTTTTAAATCCAAAGAAGATATTATCCAAAGTGCCAGTATTTTAGATATTAGAGGCGACAAAAACAAATCTATCCAAACGAAAGAAACCTTACTAATTGTTGCTGAAGAAGAAAAAGCATTTATGAGCAAAGATGCTATTAAAAAGGCTATAGAACAAACCAAAAAAGCAATGCAAAAAGCAGCTCAAAAAATGGATTTTATGGAAGCAGCTAGGCTTCGTGATGAAATGTATAAGCTAGAAAGTATGCTTTAATAATTTCAAAATAGTCTATCACAAAAATCCTATCTTTCTACGACAAAAATTGATTTTGCTGAAGCAAATTGAGTAGCATCAGTAAGATTCGTTACGACACCATTTTTCCATATTTTGGCTATATTCGTTGTTCCATTGTACTCAAATCCTGTCACATACACATCATTGCCTTGTACAAATACTGAGTTAGCAATAGTATAAACTGTTCCATCTGAAAGATTTGTAGCTACTCCATTTCTCCATATTTTTGCTATCCTATTTGTTCCAAAATCTTCATTTCCTACTACATAAATATCATTCCCTTGTACAAAAACAGATTCGGCATAAGCATTATGAGTGCCATCAGTAAGGCTCGTAGCTACTCCATTTTTCCATATTTTTGCTACCTTAGTTGTTCCATTTTTTTCATTTCCTACTACATAAATATCATTCCCTTGTACAAAAACAGATTCGGCATAAGCACTATGAGTGCCATCAGTAAGGCTCGTAGCTACTCCATTTTTCCAAAATTTAGCTATAAACATTATTCCATTATACTCATATCCTGCCACATATACATCATTACCTTGTACAAAAATAGATTGAACATAAGCATCAAGAGTACCATCAGTAAGATTCGTAGCTAAACTGTTTTTCCAAACTTTTGCGATATACTTTGTACCATTATACTCATATCCTGCCACATACACATCATTACCTTGAACAAATACAGAATTAGCATAAGAATGTTGAGTACCATCAGTAAGACTAGTAGCTACACCGTTTTTCCATATTTTGGCAACATACTTAGCTCCATTACTCTCATATCCAGCCACATATACATCATTACCTTGTACAAATACTGAATTTGCATCTGCACCATTGATTCCATCAGTAAGACTCGTAGTTACACCATTTTTCCATATTCTGGCGACATCCTTAGTTCCAATATTTTCATATCCAACTACATAAACATCTATAACTTTAGGAGAAGATTTTTCTTTTTTACAAGATGTTATGGGTAGTATGATTACAATAAATACTAAAAAACTTACAATCAAATTTTTAGTTTTTAAAGATGAATTTTTCATAATATGAATTTTATTATTCTAAGTTAAACCTATTTTCTTTAATAATCAATACTATACTCAATTTTCTGTGTTAATAAACTAAGGTAATTATAAAAGTTACTCAACAAAAAAATGCTCTAATCTAAAATTAGATTAGAGCATTTTCTAAATTATACACTAATAATACTGCTTATTAAATTTGGAAGAGAAAACTATTCCGTATCTGACTTCTGTAATAAGAATTTATAGACCAGTTTTTTTCAATTTAATTAGGTCGTTTATAACTCGCTTTAAAACCTTCATAATTATTGGTTGTTTTATACAACCCATTTCCAAAGAATGTAATTAAAGGTTCAAATTCTTTTGTATCAACATAACCTTGAACTGGATAAACTAATTCATAATTTGGCGTTAGAATGACACAAGTTGGATAAGATAATTGCCCTCTCATAAAATAGTAAGCAATTTCGTGAAACCCATTTCGACCACCAGCAACCCATTTCCAAGTTTTATTTTGAAAATTAATATCAGCTTTTTGTTCAGCATCAAATTTTATGCAATAAAAATTCTCACTCATATACTTAGCGATATATTTATCTTGAAAAGTTTTTTTATCCATAACTTTACACCAACCACACCAATCTGTATAAAAATCAATAAAAAAATGACCAGGTTTTGAACTATTTAACTTTACAGCTTCCTCAAATGTCAACCATTTTATAGTACCATCATCATTTAATGGTGTTAGTGGCGTTGTTGTAGTTTTTGCTCCATCTCCAGCAAAAGTCAAAGACAACATCAGCAATGTACTACTTAAAAATAAAACTATTTTTCTCATTTTATTATTTGCTTATAAATTAATTTTTAGATTGAAAAGTCATAAAATCCATAGTTTTATAACTTCCAGAAACATAATACTTTACTAATTGATTAATAGTGTCCGCATCTTTATAACCTGGGAAAGCTTGTAGTTTATTACCTTTACTATCTAAAACAACTAAAGTTGGATAACCAATTCTTCCTGAAACAGAGCCTAAATCAATTGCTAATTGACTTGTCTTTCTATTTCCAGTTGGAACAGGATTATATGTCTTGCCATTAAAATTAATAGGATTTTCGCCTTCAGCATTTAACTTTACTAAGACAAAGTTATTTTTCAAATTTGCTAGAGTTGCAGGGTCAGCAAAAGCTGTCTGATCCATTTTTTTACACCAGCCACACCAATCGGTATAAATATCTACCAAAATAAATTGATGCTGTGCATCTGTTTTTGCAATAGCATTCTCAATGTCTATCCAATCACTATTTTGAGCTTTCAGATTATGTGTATAACCTAAAACAAAAAATAACAATATAAGCATACTCAGTTTTTTCATTTTAAATGTAATTTATCTTAATAATACAAATTTGATACCAATCTGATAAAAGTAAACAATATAGGGCATAAAATTAGAATAAAAACGAAATATTCTTTCAAATTGGTGTATAAAAAAGTAAATTAATGTTATTCTCTAATTAATTTTAGGTAAAAATATATATACAGTATAGATTTTACTTTTTAACACGTACTTTTGTATTCTATTAAGACTAAATCTAAACTATTGGTGGCAGTAAAAAACATAACGAACTTAAGAAAAGGAGAAATAAGTTCTATCCAGAATTTCACGGATAAAATATTAGGTTCTAAGTTAATTTCGATGGGTATTTTGCCAAATGCTTCAGTAGAATTAATGCGAAAAACACTCTTTGGCTCGACCTATTATGTACGTGTAAATAATTGTTGTAATATCGCATTAAGAAAGCAAGAGGCATTAAGTATTATTATAAGTGAATAAAGTGGCAGTGCAAAAAAATGTAGCTAAAATAGCATTGATTGGCAATCCAAATGCCGGAAAATCTTCTGTATTTAATCAACTAACAGGATTACAACAAAAGGTGGGCAACTTTACTGGTGTTACCGTAGATAAAAAAACAGGCTTTTCCCAATTAGATAAAAATACAAAAGCAAGTTTAATTGATTTACCAGGAACGTACTCACTTTATCCAAATTCTGCTGATGAAAAAATAGTTTTAGATATTTTATTGGATAAAAACAATAAGGACTTTCCTGAACTTATTCTGTATATTTTAGATGCCAGTCAAATTGAAAGACATTGTTTATTACTTACCCAATTAATAGATTTAAAATTTAAAGTCGTAGTTGCTATCAATATGATAGATGTAGCGGAAAAAAATCATATTAAAATTGATAGCAAACAATTTGAAAAAACCTTTGGAGTCCCTGCAATTCCTATCAATGCAAGAAGTGGAGATAATTTTGATTTATTAAAAAAAACATTAGCAGAGCAGTTAAATACGCCAGCTGATTTGAAAATTTTCTATCCAATAGAAAATGAAATACTAAATGAAATTCGAGCAGTAATTCCAAATGAAGATACCTATAGAAGTTGGTTAATTTTCCAACACAGCAAACAAGTTCATTTTATAAGTACTGAACAAAGGTTAGATTTAAACAATCTAAAAACTAAACATCAATTTAATTCTATTACAGAACAATTTGATGAAATATTAGATAGATACAATGCATTCACGCCTGATTTGCCTAAAATTATACAGCGACAATTGAACTCATCTAATACATTTACTGACAAATTAGATAATATTTTAACCCACAAGTTTTGGGGTGTTTTAATCTTTTTTGCTTTAATGTTATTAGTATTCCAAGCCATGTTCAATTGGTCCACCATTCCTATGGATTTTATTGATGCACAGTTTACTAGAATGGCTGGAAATATTGCAAACAATATGCCCGATAATTTACTTACTAGATTATTAACCGAAGGAATTATTCCAGGTATTGGCGGAATTGTCATTTTTGTTCCACAAATATTTTTATTATTTCTGATTATTTCCATTTTGGAAGAGGTTGGCTATATGTCTCGTGCAGTTTATTTATTTGATAGCTTGATGCAAAGATTTGGACTAAATGGACGAAGTATTGTTGCCTTGATTTCAGGCGGAGCTTGTGCAATTCCTGCAATAATGAGTACTAGAACAATCAGCAACCCAAAAGAACGATTAATTACCATTTTAATCACACCTTTTATAAGTTGTTCTGCACGTATTCCAATTTATGCCTTATTAATTGCTTTTGTTGTGCCAAGTACTGTTGTTTTTGGATTTTTAAATTTACAAGCCTTAGTTTTCATGGGTATGTATCTTTTGGGTGTAATCGCTGCTTTGGGTTCTGCTTATATTCTACATAAAATTTTAAAAACAACAGACACTTCATTCCTTTCATTAGATTTGCCTGAATACAAAATACCATATTGGAAAAATGTATTGATGGAGGTTTCTAACAAAGTACAAGCTTTCGTTTTTGGTGCAGGAAAAGTAATTATCGTTATTTCTATTCTATTATGGTTTGCTGCTAGTTATGGTCCAAATTTGGCAAACAAGAAAATACAATTTGCACAAGAAGCAGCTCAAATGAATTTATCTGAACAAGAAAGTTCTGAATATATTGCTTCTAAAACTTTAGAAAATTCTTATGTTGGTATTGCTGGAAGAGTTATTGAACCAATCATTAAACCAATTGGATTTGATTGGAAAATTGGCATTGCAATTATCACATCATTTGCAGCAAGAGAAGTATTTATTGGCACCATGTCCACATTGTATAGCATTGGTGAAGATGCTGGAGAATCTACCATCAGAGAAAAATTAGGCAAACAAATAAATCCAGAAACGAAACAAAGAGTATTTACGGTTGCCACTTCGCTTTCTTTGCTCGTATTTTATGCATTTGCTCTACAATGTATGAGTACAATGGCAGTTGTTTATCGAGAAACAAAGACATGGAAATATCCAATCTATCAATTTATTGGAATGGGCTTATTTGCTTATATTGCTTCGTTTATTGTGTATCATTTATTTAAGTAAATTAGACCAATAAAGCTTCTTCAACAATATCTTTTTCTACTTTTAGATTATTGATAATAAACTCTTGACGTTCCGGTGTATTTTTTCCCATATAATATTCTAACAACTGCTCAATACTTTGATTTTGTTTAAGCAAAACTGGTTCTAAGCGTATATCTTCATTAATAAACTCTTCAAATTCTGATGGAGAAATCTCACCTAATCCTTTAAATCTAGTAATTTCAGGTTTTCCTTTAAGTTTATCTATCGCTCTTTGTTTTTCTTGCTCGGAATAACAATAGATAGTTTCTTGTTTATTACGAACACGGAATAATGGCGTTTCTAATACAAAAAGATGTCCTTTCTTCACTAAATCAGGAAAAAACTGCAAGAAAAATGTCATAATTAATAATCGAATATGCATGCCGTCCACATCAGCATCAGTTGCTATTACTACATGATTATATCTTAAATTATCAATATCTTCTTCAATGTTTAAAGCATGTTGCAACAAATTAAATTCCTCATTCTGATATACAATTTTTTTAGTTAAACCATAACAATTTAAAGGCTTTCCACGCAAACTAAAAACAGCTTGCAATTCAGGATTTCTTGCTTTCGTAATGGAACCAGATGCAGAGTCTCCCTCTGTAATAAATAGCATCGTATCTCGATGTTTTTCATTCTTCTCATCGGTATAATGTACTTTACAATCTCTTAGTTTTTTATTGTGCAAATTAGCAGATTTTGCTCTTTCATTGGCTAGTTTTCTTATGCCACTCAAGTCTTTTCTTTCACGTTCAGACTGTTGGATTCTTTTCAATAAAGCATCTGCAATATCTTGATTTCGATGTAAGAAATTATCTAATTTTTCTTTCACAAAATCATTAACAAAAGTTCTCAAAGTTGGACCATCAGGCAGCCACATATTTTGCGAACCTAATTTTGTTTTGGTCTGTGATTCAAAAACAGGTTCTTGTACTTTTAATGCAATTGCACCAACAATAGCCTGTCTAACATCTGAAGCTTCGAAACTCTTTTTATAAAACTCTCTGATTGTTTTAACAACAGCTTCTTTAAAAGCCTGTAAATGTGTTCCGCCTTGTGTTGTATATTGTCCATTTACAAATGAATAATATTCTTCTCCATATTGATTTCCGTGTGTTAAAGCAAATTCAATATCATTACCTTTTAAATGAATAATTGGATAACGCAATTCAGATTCATTTGTTTTTTTGCTTAATAAATCTTTTAAGCCCTCTTTTGAAACAAATTTTTTGTTATTATAATTGATGGTCAAACCCGCATTCAAATAGGCATAATTCCACAATTGTTCTTCTACAAAATCTTCTACAAAATTGAAATTTTTGAAAATAGTATTATCAGCAACAAAAGTAAAAGTAGTACCATTTCTATCGTTAGTTTTTTCGATTTTGAAATCAGTTGTTAATTCGCCAACACTAAATTCTGCTGCTTTTTTCTCTCCATCACGCACGGACTCTACTTTAAAATAAGTTGATAAAGCATTAACCGCTTTCGTTCCAACACCATTTAACCCAACAGATTTTTGGAAAGCACGTGAGTCATATTTTCCACCCGTATTTATCTTAGAAACACAGTCTATCACAGCACCCAAAGGAATCCCTCGACCATAATCACGAATTTTAACTGTTTTATCTTTGATAACCACATCAATTTGTTTTCCAAAACCCATCACGTGTTCATCTATCGAATTATCTATAACTTCCTTCAATAGTACATAAATTCCATCATCAGGAGATGTGCCATCGCCCAATTTTCCAATATACATACCCGGTCGCAAACGGATATGTTCTTTCCAATCTAATGTCCGTATATTATCTTCGGTATATTGTACTTCTGCCATAATCTTTTGTCTAAAATCTTAAATTACAAATGTATTGTATTAGCTAAAAATAGTAAAGCTCATTTATCCACATTTACGTTTTTAGGATAGATATTATAATACAAAAACTAATCTATTTACAAATAAATTATTGAATAAAAAATTGGACTTTATATATTCTTCTTATCTTTGAAAAAGTTTAAAAAATGAATACCATTTCAGATATCATACAAAAAAGAAGAACTATTGACCCAGATTGTTTCAATGGGAAAATTGTACCTAAAGTTATAATTGACAAAATGTTGGCAGCAACAAATTGGGCTCCGAACCATGGACACACAGAACCTTGGGATTTTATAATATTTGAAGGTCATGAAAAATGTAAGGAATTTGGAGTAATTCATGCGAATTTGTATAAAGCAAACAATACGCCAGAGCATTTTTTACAAAAAAAATACGATAAATTACTGCACAGAGCTGATAATTGTTCCCACGTCATCATCTGTACAAATAAAAGAGGAAATAGCAAAAATATTCCTGATTTGGAAGAAATTTGTGCAACAAGTGCGGCTATTCAAAATCTACTTTTAGTTGCTCAAGAAAATGGAGTTGCTACATTTTGGAGTACTGGAGGTTTAACCCATCATGACGCATTCAAGGCTTATTTTGGTTATTCTGAAAAAGATACTGTATTGGCTGTAATCTATATTGGTTATACTGATGTAGAAATTCCTGAAGGAAAAAGAAATAGTGATTTTAGTAATAAAGTAAAATATTACCAATAATAAATGACTATAAGCCTTCAAGATATTAGCAAGCGTTATGGTTTAGAATGGATTCTAAAAAAAGTAAATTTAGAATTAATTACAAATAATCAATATGCTGTAATTGGCCCAAATGGAAGTGGAAAATCTACTTTATTGAAAATAATTGCAAATGGTATTGTGCCTACTCAAGGGAAAATAACGTATTCAATAGATAATAATATAACACCTTCAGACTTTTTAATCAATAAAAATATTGCTTTTACAGCACCTTATATTTCTATTTTAGAAGAAATGAGCTTAGAAGAGATGTATATATTTCATTCCAAATTACATGCTATGTATTGTAAAGACTTACTGCATTTTCTGGATATAATAGAATTGCAAAAGCATAGAAATAAATATATCAAGCATTTTTCTTCTGGCATGAAACAACGTGTAAAATTAGCTTTGGCAATACTTTCAAAAACTGAAGTTCTAATTTTAGATGAACCAAGTTCTAATTTAGATGAAAAAGCAACACAATGGTATTTGAATTTAGTACAAAAATATATGCAAGACCGAATAGTGCTAATTGGTTCAAATCAAGAACGTGAATACAACTTTTGTACACATCAAATTAATGTTTTAGACTATAAATAAAAATGTTCCGCAATTGCGGAACATTTTTATTTATGAATACCTTAGATTTTATTCAAAATCTAAATCTAAAGCAAGACCTCTTAATTCATGTACTAATACATTGAAAGATTCAGGAACACCCGCTTCTGGCAAGTTATCTCCTTTTACAATAGCTTCATAAGCTTTTGCTCTTCCTTGTATATCATCAGATTTAATTGTCAATAATTCTTGTAAGATATTTGATGCTCCATAAGCTTCTAATGCCCAAACCTCCATCTCACCTAAACGCTGACCACCAAATTGTGCTTTACCACCTAATGGTTGTTGTGTAATCAATGAGTAAGGTCCGATTGAACGAGCATGCATTTTATCATCAACCATGTGTGCTAATTTAATCATATAGATAACCCCAACAGTTGATCTTTGATCAAAACGGTCGCCAGTTTCTCCATCATATAAATAAGCATGTCCTAATTTTGGCAAACCAGCTTCAGTAACAAAATCTTCAATATCTTCAACAGATGCACCATCAAAAATTGGCGTTGCAAATTTGATACCTAATTGCTTACCTGCCCAACCTAATACAGTTTCATAAATCTGTCCGATATTCATACGAGAAGGTACACCTAATGGATTCAACACAATATCAACAGGCGTTCCGTCTTCTAAGAAAGGCATATCTTCTTGTCTTACAATTTTAGCAACAATACCTTTGTTTCCATGACGACCTGCCATCTTATCTCCTACTTTCAATTTACGTTTTTGAGCAACATAAACTTTTGCTAATTTTAATACTCCAGCTGGTAACTCATCACCCACCGTAATAGCATATTTATCTCTCAAGAAACGACCTTTTTCTTCGTTGTGTTTGATTAAGTAGTTATGCACTAAACGCTTGATTAAATCATTTGTTTCATCTTCTTTAGTCCAAGAAGAAGTATCTATGTTTTGATAATTCAAGCTACCAAATAATTTTTCAGTAAATTTAGTACCCTTAGGAACTGCTTCCTCACCAAAGATATTCTTAATGCCATTAGTAGTTTTTCCACCTAATAAAGTCATTAATTTATCAACCAATACTCGTTTAATTTCTTCTAAGTTTTGAATATGTACTTTTTCGGCTTTTTCTAACTCAGCTTTCTCTCTAATTTTAGAGTTTTTATCTTTGCGAGCTTTTTGGAATAATTTTGTATTGATAACTACGCCTTCAGTTGATGGTGGAGCTTTGTAAGATGCATCTTTAACATCACCCGCTTTATCACCAAAGATTGCTCTTAATAATTTCTCTTCAGGTGTTGGATCAGACTCGCCTTTTGGTGTAATTTTACCAATTAAGATATCGCCTTCTTTGATTTTTGCACCTACTCTAATGATGCCATTTTCATCTAAATTGCGTGTAATATCTTCACTTATATTTGGAATATCATTTGTAAATTCTTCTTCACCTAATTTTGTATCTCTAACATCTAATTCATATTCTTCCACATGTATAGATGTAAAAATATCTTCTCTTACAACTTTTTCATTGATTACAATCGCATCTTCATAGTTATAACCTTTCCAAGGCATGAAAGAAACTAATAAGTTCTTACCTAAAGCTAATTCTCCATTTTGTGTCGCATAACCTTCACAAAGTACTTGTCCTGCTTTAATCTTATCCCCTTTTCTAACAATTGGAATCAGGTTGATACAAGTTGCTTGGTTCGTTCTTGCAAACTTAGTTAATTTATAAACTTTTACATCTTCATCAAAGCTTACTAAACGTTCATTGTCCGTTCTGTCATATCTGATTCTGATTTCGTTAGCATCAACATATTCAACCACCCCTGAACGTTCAGCATTCACTAAAACTCTTGAATCGTGTGCAACTTTTGCTTCAATTCCTGTTCCAACAATTGGGGATTCCGTTCTCATTAATGGAACTGCTTGACGTTGCATGTTTGAACCCATCAAAGCACGGTTAGCATCATCATTTTCTAAGAATGGAATTAAAGATGCAGAAACACCCACGATTTGGTTAGGAGCAACGTCCATATAATTAATCGTATTGAATTCATCTTCATTTCTATCAATAACAGGAAAATCATCTTGGAAACGACATCTAATTTTTTCATCAACTAACTCGCCTTTATCACTTACTGTAACATTAGACTGAGCAATCATATTAATATCTTCCTCCTCTGCCGTTAAGAATTCTACTTTATTTAAAAGTTTTCCATCTTTCACTCTTCTATAAGGCGTTTCAATAAAGCCCATTTCATTCACTTTTGCGTGAACACAAAGTGTAGAAATCAAACCAATATTTGGTCCTTCTGGCGTTTCAATTGTACACAAACGACCATAGTGAGAATAGTGTACGTCACGCACTTCAAAACCAGCTCTCTCTCTTGATAAACCACCAGGTCCTAATGCAGAAATACGACGTTTGTGTGTAATTTCAGCTAGTGGATTGGTTTGGTCTAAGAATTGTGATAATTGAGATGTTCCAAAGAATGAATTAATCACAGAAGATAAAGTTCTTGCATTAATTAAGTCAATTGGCGTAAACACTTCATTATCTCTCACGTTCATACGTTCACGGATAGTTCTCGCCATACGAGCTAAACCAACACCAAATTGAGCGTATAATTGTTCTCCAACTGTTCTTACTCTTCTATTACTTAAGTGGTCAATATCATCAATCTCTGCTTTTTGATTAATTAATTGAATTAAATATTTAACAATAGAAACGATGTCCTCTTTTGTTAAGATAATCGTATCATCTTTAATATCTAAATCTAATTTTTTATTAATCTTATAACGACCCACAAAACCTAAGTCATAACGTTTATCAGAGAAGAATAATTTTTCGATAATTCCTCTTGCAGTATCATCATCAGGTGGTTCAGTACCTCTTAATTGTTTGTAGATATGTTGTAATGCTTCTAATTCAGAATTTGAGGTATCTTTTTGCAAAGTATTGAAAATGATAGAATAATCTTCGTCAATATTTTCTTTTTCTAAGATTATTGTTTTAACATCAGTTTCTAAAATTAGATTAATATTTTTCTCATCTAAAATTGTATCACGCTCTAAGATAATCTCATTTCTTTCGATAGAAACAACTTCTCCAGTATCTTCATCAACAAAGTCTTCCATCCAAGATTTAAGAACACGTGCTACTAATTTTCTACCAATATTTTTTTCTAAATTCTTTTTGTTTACTTGAATTTCATCAGATAAACCAAAAAGATTTAAAATATCCTTATCTGTATCAAAACCAATTGCTCTAAGCAAAGTCGTAACTGGGAACTTTTTCTTTCTATCAATATATGCATACATCACATTATTGATATCTGTTGCAAATTCCATCCAAGCACCTTTAAAAGGAATGACTCTTGCTGAATAAATTTTTGTGCCATTTGGATGAAAACTCATTCCAAAGAAAACACCTGGAGAACGGTGTAATTGAGAAACAACAACTCTTTCTGCACCGTTAATTATAAAAGTACCTTTATCAGTCATGTATGGGATATTACCCAAAAACACATCCTGAACGATAGTTTGAAAATCTATATGCTCTTCATCATTACATGAAAGTCTTAATTTAGCTTTCAAAGGTACACTATAAGTTAAACCTCTTTCAATACACTCTTCAATAGAGTAACGAGGTGGATCTACATAGTAATCCAAAAACTCCAATAAGAAAATATTTCTAATGTCGTTTATTGGGAAGTTTTCTGCAAATACATTATAAAGACCTTCATCTTTTCTATTATCAGCAGTGGTTTCAAGTTGAAGAAAATCCTTGTAAGATTTTACTTGAATGTCCAATAAGTTTGGAAAGTCGTATTGGTTATTAATTTTACCAAAGTTAACTCTTCCTGATGAAGTAAGATTTTTTGAATTTGATTTAGACATGTATTACAAAGATAAATTAACAAAAATGCATTTCAATACAAAATGCGTCATGGCAGTACAAAGACTGCCAGACACATATATTCATAGAGCTAATTATTTTAACTCAACACTTGCTCCAGCTTCTTCCAATTTAGCTTTTAATGATTCAGCCTCATCTTTAGAAACACCTTCTTTGATTGCTTTAGGAGCACCGTCAACTAATTCTTTAGCTTCTTTTAACCCTAAGCCAGTTAATTCTTTAACTACTTTTACTACGCCTAATTTTTGAGCACCACCATCTTTTAAGATTACATCAAAAGATGTTTTCTCTTCAGCTGCTGCTGCACCACCACCTGCTGCTGGAGCTGCTACTGCAACTGCTGCTGCTGCTGGCTCAATGCCATACTCAGACTTTAGAACTTCTGCAAGTTCATTTACTTCTTTAACTGTTAAGTTTACTAGTTGTTCTGCTAATGCTTTTATATCAGCCATTTTAATTAAATTTAAAAAGTTTACTAATTAATTATTTCTTTCTTCTAATGTTTTTACTAATCCTGCAATTGTTTGTCCGCTTGATTTTAAAGCAGAAATTACATTCTTAGCTGGAGATTGTAATAATCCAATTACATCACCAATTAATTCGTTTTTAGATTTTAGAGCAACCAATGCTGCTAATTGATTATCGCCAGAGAAAATGGCGGAATCAATATAAGCTGCTTTAAGTGCTGGTTTTTCTTTATCACCTCTAAACTCTTTGATTACTTTTGCCGGAAGATTTCCTGTTTCGCTAATCATCAAAGCAGTAGTACCATGCAAAGCTGGTTCTATTTCATTTGATAATTTGCCACAGCTATCTAAGGCTTTTCTGATAAATGTGTTTTTTGCAACTTGAATAGTAATTCCTTTTTCGAAGCAAATTCTTCTTAATTTACCAAAATCTTCAACATTCAATCCTGAAGTATCTGTTAAATAAAAATATTCACTATTCTCAAAAGTATTTTTAAGTTGATCTATCGTTGCTTGTTTCTCAGCTCTTGTCATTTTCCTTTTTTTTAGCTGTTAAGATTAAATTCCAGGTACACTCTTTACATCAATTTGTAGAGCAGGACTCATAGTCGTTGCTAAATAGATACTTTTGAAGTAGATTCCTTTTGCAGAAGATGGTTTCATCTTTGAAATCGTTGTCATCATTTCTTTAGCATTATCAAAAATTTGATTTGGTTCAAAAGAAATTCTTCCAACTGAAGTATGGATGATACCAAACTTATCTATTTTAAAAGCAATCTTACCTTTTTTAACTTCTGTAACTGCATCACCTACATTTTCAGTAACTGTTCCTGATTTAGGATTAGGCATTAAGTTTCTAGGACCTAATATTTTACCTAAACGACCTAATTTAGGCATTACACTTGGAGTTGCAATAATTACATCAACATCTGTCCAACCACCAGCAATTTTTTCTAAATATTCATCTAAACCATAATAGTCCGCTCCTGCAGCTTTAGCTTGTTCTTCTTTATCAGCAGGACACAAAACTAATACAGTTTTAGATCTACCTGTACCATGAGGTAAACTAACTGTTCCTCTCAATGCTTGGTCTGGTTTTCTAGGATCTACACCTAATCTAATGTGTAAATCTACAGATGAATTAAATTTTGTAGTGTTTAATTCTTTAATTAAAGCAGATGCTTGTTCTAAGGTATAGACTTTGTCCTTTTCTAACTTTTCGTTAACCTTTTTTCTGTTTTTTGATACTTTCATTTTTTAATTTTTAATGAGATAATAACGTAACACACCAAAGTGTAACTCTCTCGAAACATAATTTAGCGTAACAACTAATAAATTATGCTTCCCATGGTGCAGTACCATCAACCGTGATACCTAAACTTCTTGCTGTTCCAGCAACCATTCTCATCGCTGATTCGACAGTAAAGCAATTTAAGTCAGGCATTTTGATCTCTGCTATTTCTTTTACTTGTGCCCAAGAAACTGCTCCGATTTTATTACGATTAGGTTGTGCAGAGCCTTTTTTTGCTTTGCTCGCCTCTAATAATAAAGCGGAAGCCGGAGGAGTTTTAATAACGAACGTAAAAGATTTATCTTTATATACGGTAATTAATACCGGTAATATTTTACCAGGTTTATCTTGAGTAGCCGCATTAAACTGCTTACAGAACTCCATGATATTAACACCTTTAGAACCTAAAGCAGGTCCAATTGGAGGTGCTGGATTTGCAGCAGCTCCTTTAACTTGTAACTTTATAAAAGTTTCTATTTCCTTTGCCATTTCTTATATTTTTTCTACTTGCATAAAATTTAACTCCACAGGAGTTTTTCTTCCAAATATTTTTACGGTAACTTTTAATTTCTTTTTATCTTCAATTACCTCTTCAACTGTACCAACAAAATCATTAAAAGGTCCATCAACTACTTTAACAGATTCTCCAACCAAGAAAGGTTCGTTTGTTGTAGCTCCAACCTCTTCTATTTCATCAACTTTTCCTAAAATTCTGTTTACTTCTGATTTCTTTAAAGGAATAGGTTTGCTTCTTTCAATAAAAGAAATCACATTCGTCATATTTTGAATATGTTGGATAATTTCTCCACTAAATTTTTTAGTTTCAGCTTCAATCATAATGTAACCAGGGAAAAAGTTTTTTTCATGAATAACTTTTTTACCTGCTTTTAATTTATAAACTTTTTCAGTAGGAACAACTATTTGGGTAACGATATGTTCCCATTTATAAATTCTAACTTCTTTTTCAATATAATCTCGTAGCATTTTTTCTTTGCCACTTACCACTCTCAATACATACCAATTTTTATCTTCAGCCATCTTATTAGGGAGTTTACGATTATCCAATAATTTTATAAATCACATCACTCAATGCAACCATAGAAACCTTATCCATTAATAAAATTAAAAAAGCAATCACTACTGAGCCAACTAAAACAATAATAGTATTTGATCTTAGCTCATTAGCATTAGACCAAGTAACTTTGTTCATTAACTCATCGTAAGATGCTTTTATAAATTCAATTAATTTTTCCATTCACTTTATTTTTTTTGGCACGGGCACAAGGACTCGAACCCTGATCAACGGTTTTGGAGACCGCTATTCTACCATTGAACTATGCCCGTCTAAAAGTCATTAGTCATTAGATGACTAATGACTAACGACGGTATGCATTATTTTATAATTTCAGTTACCTGACCAGCACCAACAGTTCTACCACCTTCACGGATAGCAAACTTCAATCCTTTCTCAATTGCAACTGGATAAATTAAATTAACAGTAATTGTAACGTTATCACCTGGCATAACCATTTCAACACCTTCTGGAAGTGAAACCTCACCTGTAACATCTGTCGTTCTCATATAGAATTGAGGACGATATTTGTTAAAGAATGGTGTATGACGACCACCTTCTTCTTTGCTTAATACATAAATTTCAGCTTTGAATTGTGTGTGTGGTGTTATAGAACCTGGTTTACAGATTACTTGACCTCTCTTAATATCTGTTTTATCGATACCACGTAATAATAAACCTACGTTATCACCCGCTTCACCTGAATCTAATAATTTACGGAACATCTCAACTCCAGTACATGTAGAAGTCATTGGTTTTTCTTGAAGACCAACAATTTCAACTGGCTCACCTACTTTAATTACACCTCTTTCAATACGACCAGTTGCAACTGTACCACGACCTGTGATAGAGAAAACGTCTTCAACAGGTAATAAGAATGGTTGATCAACTGGACGTGGAGGTAATGGAATCCATGTATCTACAGCAGCCATTAATTCTTCGATAGCCTTAACACCTTCTGGCTCGTCTTGTAAAGCTTTTAAAGCTGAACCTTTAATAATAGGCGTATTATCACCATCAAATTTATAGAAGTTTAATAAATCTCTAACTTCCATTTCAACTAACTCTAATAATTCTGGATCATCTACTAAATCCACTTTATTTAAGAAAACTACCATCTTAGGAACACCTACCTGACCAGCTAATAAGATGTGCTCACGTGTCTGAGGCATTGGTCCGTCAGTTGCAGCACACACTAAAATCGCTCCGTCCATTTGGGCAGCACCTGTAACCATGTTCTTCACATAGTCAGCGTGACCAGGACAGTCAACGTGTGCATAGTGTCTGTTTTCTGTTTGATATTCTACGTGTGATGTATTAATAGTAATACCACGCTCTTTTTCTTCTGGAGCTACGTCAATTGAATCGTAATCTCTTTTTTCTGCAAAACCCTTATTTGCTAATACGTTTGTAATAGCAGCCGTTAAAGTAGTTTTACCATGGTCAACGTGTCCGATAGTACCTACGTTTACGTGTGGTTTATCTTTTACAAATTTTTCTTTAGCCATTTTGTTACTTTTTTAAAATAGTTTATTAATAATAAATAATTTCATTTATATGAGCCAATAATGGGACTTGAACCCATGACCTCTTCCTTACCAAGGAAGTGCTCTACCACTGAGCTATATCGGCAAGAAAGTGCATTTGTGTAACAAAATTGTTACTCAACACTATTGGATCTTTTTAGAGCGGAAGACGAGACTCGAACCCGCGACCCTCAGCTTGGAAGGCTGATGCTCTACCAACTGAGCTACTTCCGCAATACATTAATCTTTAATCAAATTAAAGAACTACACTTTTTTTAGTGGGCAGTGATGGATTCGAACCACCGAAGGTAAAAACCAGCAGATTTACAGTCTGCCCCATTTGGCCACTCTGGTAACTGCCCAACTTAAAAAAAATTAGATTCACCTTTTCAGGTGAACCTAATTGAATTTAGAGCCAGTGGAGGGATTCGAACCCCCGACCCGCTGATTACAAATCAGCTGCTCTGGCCAACTGAGCTACACAGGCAATTTATTTCAACACACTAAAAGAACAACTCCAAAATGTAAATCACATTTTCGGAGTGCAAATATACAACTTAATTTTGATTTATAAAGCATTCTGTTGAAAAAAAAATCGCTTTATAATTATTTAAAATTAACTTTTGCAAATTTATTTTTCATATTGTGTTTAAAATTACACTATCTATTTGATAATTAATTATTTATATTGTCTATAATCGGTAATTGTTTTTTATAAAATCTGATGTAGAAAATTCTGCAAAGCATCTTTATAAATAACAAAAATAAATATTATACCATACAATGCTCCAAAAAAGTGTGCATTATGTCCAATATTATCCATATTTCTTTGAGCCATATAATAGGAATAGGCTAGATAAATTGGTCCAAAAATATAAGATGGAATAAAAAATGGAATGGGAAAAATCATAATTCCTTGATTGGGATACAAAATAACACATACAAAAATAACTGCCGAAACTGCTCCACTTGCTCCTAAGGCATTATAACTAGGACTAAATTTATATTTTTTATAGTCGGGAATACTACTTACAGCAATGGCACTTATGTATAAAAATAAATATAATATTTTGCCAAATAAATCTCCATATTTTAACAATAAGAAATTTTCTACCGAACGCCCAAATAAGTATAAGGCATACATATTGAAAAAGAGGTGAAACATATCGGCATGTAAAAACCCTGAACTAAAAAAACGATACCATTGTTTATCTTTATAGATTTTATTGGCATTAAAAATATAATTATAGGTTATACTATGATTATTGAAAGCGGCAAAGCTGATTAGTGCCGTAATTGTTATTAATATTATTGTTATCATTTTAATTAAATATGACAGATTTATCGGGTAATTGTTTAATTCTATCCATAGAATTTTCATTAAGTTGATAGATTAAATGCTCCGTTCCATTACTCAACATCAAATAGGGTGTTCTAAGCAGTATATTATAATTTAATAATTGTTGAAGGTTTTCTGGATTAAGTTTTATGTGATTTGCTTTACATTCAATAAGTATGACGGGTTGCAACTCATAATTATAAACGACAATATCATAACGTTTACTCAGTTGGTTAATCACTATTTTTTTTTCTATTGATATATATTTTATTGGATAGTATAATTCTTCAGACAAATAATGTATTAGAAACTGCCTAACCTTTTCTTCAGGCGTTAATTGTATCCATTTTTTTCGTACCAAACATCGTATAAATGTTACGCCATCAATTTGTTTTATCTTTATTTTATTTTCAGGCATAATTTCTAAATACAAGGCTTTTTTAATATTTTAGCAAAATTAGTTTTTTATTAAATACTACCTAATTATTTTTAAGAATGACTTTTGAATCTATCAATAAGGAAATCAACCATAGAAAATTCCAACCTATTTATTTCTTATTTGGTGAAGAAGATTATTATATTGATAAAATTGAACAACAAATTCTTGAAAAAGCTTTAGAGCCTCACGAGAAAGATTTTAATTTAGATATTTTTTATGCAAAAGATATTGACTCCGTCGCTATCTTAAATGTAGTCAATCAATACCCTTCATTTGCAGAACGCAGAGTCGTATTAATTAGAGAAGCTCAGGAGTTTAAATCTAAAGTTTGGGAAGAGCTTGAAAGTTATTTCACAAAGCCAAATGCAACAACTATACTTATTTTTTGTCATAAGCACAAAGCTTTGGACAAAAGAACTAAAATTGCAAAAACTATTGAAAAAAACTCTGTATTCTTTAATTCTGAGAAAATAAAAGAAGAAAAGTTACCACAATGGATAAGCCAATTTGTAAGTGCAAATAATTTAAAGATTGCTGATGCAGAGGCACAATTATTGGCTGAAAACTTAGGAAATGATTTATCTAGAATTAGTAATGAGATAGAGAAATTAAAAGTTGTTCTTCCGCCAAATGCACCAATTACAAAAGAGGCAATTGAAAAATGGATTGGTATTTCTAAAGAATACAATTTAAGTGAGATGAATAAAGCTGTAATTCAACACGATTTTGGAAAAGCCATAAAGATTGCTTTGTATTTTGAAAAGAATCCAAAAGCAGGTTCTACTATTCCTATCATTGCTTATTTATATCAATTTTTTAGTCGATTGTTGGTTTTTCATGCTCATAAAAATAAATCGGATAATGAATTTAGAAGTATGGGTTTATTTTTTGTTCAAGATTATCGTAACGGAGCTAGGTTTTATTCCAATTCAAAAACTATCGAAATTATTCATTTACTCAATGAATTTGATGCTAAATCAAAAGGTTTGTATGCTAGTTCAAATACTTCTAATCCTGATTTATTGCGAGAATTAATTTATAAGATTATGCATTGAAAGATGAGATGTGAGATTTTTAGAATCATGAGTCAAGACTTTTTTTGAGTATTAAGTAGAAAGTTGAGTAGAAAGTATTGAGTATTAAGTATTGAGAAATTCATTATTTAATTATTTTATTACTTCATTATTACATTAACCACTTATCACTAAAAACTAACAACTAAAATAAATCCTGTCCATCATTTAATCTTAAAAATCAAGGTTCAGACAAATAGTATAATTTTTTTTAAATCCTTATTAACCTTCAAAATTTAAGGAGAATAAAAATGTACGATTATATAATCGTTGTATCATATTTGATTGTGTAAAATCTTTTGTTGGTTGATGGATATTTAAAATAGAATTGGAAACTTTAAATTCTGGAGAAAGAATAAACAAAGGGAAATGAAACTCAAAACCTACACCATAATTAACAGCTAAATCATTTGGTTTTTGTTGTGGCATGTAAGTAACAAAACGTCCACTCAATTTTGTCCCTAAATCATAACTATATTTCATACCAGCTACTACATAAACTTTAAAATCTTTAATTGGGTCTGATTTGAATTTTATTTCTACAGGCATATCAAAAACAATCGTGGAAAGTTTCAATTTTTGTGTTGTTTCATCTTTGTATTTAAAAGTTAAATTCTTATCATTAAACAAAAAAGTAGGCAAAACCCTTAATTCAAAATTTTTACTAAGATGATAACTTGCTAAAGCTCCAATTTCATAGCCTGGAGTTAATTTTGAGGTAACTGAAAGAACGGAATCACTCAAGGCAAATGCATTACTGTGTCTAATCCTAAAATCAGACATACCAATACCTAAATGTATTCCAAAGTGAAATTTTTTACGTTGATATTTTAAATCGTTTTCATACGCACTTCTCTGAGCCATCGACGATAGCACAAAACCACAAACAAATAAAAGTGTTAAATTTATTTTCTTGCAATATATATGGAACTGATTCCGAAGAAAAGGGTTTTGCATTCTATTTCTTTAAAATTACATTTTTGCAATACTTCTACAAATTCTTTGCCAGACGGAAAGTTTTTTACGGATTCTGGCAAGTAACTATAAGCACTACTATCTTTTGAAACAATTCTACCAACAAAAGGTAAAATATAAAAAAAATATAAATAATAAATACTTCTAAATATAAAATTAGAAGGTTTTGAAAATTCTAATACAAATAATTTTTTACCCGGTTTTAAAACACGTTGCATTTCCAACAAACCTTTCTCTAAATTTTCAAAATTTCTTACACCAAATGCGACACTTACCGCATCAAAAGAGTCTGTTGCAAATTCTAAATTTTCACTATCTCCCAATTTTAATTGGATATTATTGATTTGTTTTTGTTTTACTTTTGTTTTACCAACTTCCAACATTCCTTCAGAAATATCAATGCCTGTAATTTGTATATTTGGAATAACAGATTCTGCAATGGCTAAATCTCCAGTTCCGGTTGCAACATCTAGTAATAAAAGTGGTTGTTCTCTACTAATTAGTTTGACTAATTTCTTTCTCCAAAGCTTATCAATACCCAAAGAGAAAAAATGATTTAAAAAATCATAAGTACCTGCTACATTATTAAACATATTGGCAACTTGCTTCTTTTTTCCTTCGCTAGAATTATATGGTGTAACTGTTTGTTTCATTTTTCTTACTTACAAAGGTACAATTTATGTTATATTTGTAATCACTCAATGTATTATTAAATCTAAAATTGGAAATAATACATTAAAAATTATGCTAATTATGATTGCTAAAGCTACTTTTGTTGGTTCATTTAATAAAGAAACAGAATGTCCTAAAGTCGAAATTCCTGAGTTTGCTTTTATTGGACGTAGTAATGTTGGGAAATCTTCCTTAATTAACTTAGTAACCAATAGAAAGGATTTGGCAAAAACTTCACAAACACCTGGAAAAACACAAAAACTAAATTTCTTTTTAATTGATGATACTTGGCATTTAGTAGATTTGCCGGGCTATGGTTATGCAAAAGTTTCAAAAACGATGCGTTCTGATTTTGAGAAAATGATTCAATATTATTTCAAAAATAGAGAACAATTGTATTGTACTTTTTTACTGATTGATGCCTCTATTTCGCCACAAAAAATGGATATTGAATTTGCCAATTGGTTAGGACAACATCAAGTTCCATTTGTTATTGTTTTTACTAAAGTGGATAAAGCTAAAGCTTTAGAAATTAAGAAAAATATAGATAAGTTCAATGGGGAATTATTACAGACTTGGACTACATTACCACAATCTTTTAAAACTTCTTCTGAACGGAAAATAGGCCAACGAGAATTAATGGATTTTATCCAATTGATTGTAAAAGAGAGCAAAAACCAGCCATCGAATACTAAATAAACTGTCCGTTGTTTTCTCGTTCTATATGTCTGATTTTTGGTAAAATACCATATTTCTTTTCGATAAATTTAGCTGTTTGTTCCGCACAATAAACACTGCGATGTTGTCCGCCAGTACAACCAAAATTAATTTGAAGATGTCCAAAATCTCTATCTATATAATCATCAATATTAATACCAATCGTTTTCCATACACCTTCTAAAAACTCATGAACTTTTGTCTTATTTTCTAAAAAATCAATAACCGCTTTATCCTTTCCGTGTAATTGTTTATAAGGTTCAAATCTACCCGGATTTAAAATGCCACGACAATCAAAAACAAAGCCACCTCCGTTACCATGTTGCTCTTCAGGAATACCTCTTCTATAAGAAAAACTATTAATTTCAATTTGTAAAAGACTAGATTTCTTTTCAGTTTCTTCTGGTTTAAATAGAGGACTATTCACTAATTGTAATAAAATGTTTTTAAGCTCTGGAATATCAATTTTTAGCTCAATATTTCCTAAAAACCATTTGATATTATCTAAAGCTGGAATGATACTTTGAAGAAAGTGCGGTCGTTTTTCTATCAATCCACGAAAGCCATAAGCACCCAATGTTTGCAATATTCTAATCAATACAAAACCATAATATTTTTCTTTAAATTCATTTTTATCAAGCGCTATTAATTGACACACTTCATTAGTATAATATTCTAATAATTCTGCTCGAATTGGGTATGGAATTTTTGCACCAGCTTGCCAAATCAAAGAAGCAGCATCATATTGTAAAGCACCTTTGCGTCCACCCTGAAAATCTATAAAATAAGGTTGGTCATCTTTTATCATTACATTCCTAGATTGACAATCACGAAACATAAAATATAAATGTTTTTCTTCTAATAGAAAATTACACAAAGTATGGAAATCTTTATTCAATGCCAATTCATTAAATTGAACTCTCGCCATTCGGACAAAATAATACTTAAAAGAGTTTAAGTCCCAAAACATAGAGCTTCTATTAAATTCTTGAATTGGAAAACAAGTATTAAAATCAAAATTTTCAGCACCCTTAATTTGTAAAAAAGCCAATGACTTTAGTGTATTTTTAAGATAATTGATTGTATGTTCGACTAAAACCTCTTTTTTAATGATATCATACAAACTTATATCGCCAAGATATTCTTGTAAATAATAAGCTTGATTTTCTGAAATTGCATAAATTTCTGGGACATTAATATGTAGTTTTTTAAAATGTAGTGCATGATGAATAAAAGTTTGATTTTCTTTGATATCATTGCCCCAACAACCAATTGCTTCAATGTTTTCAGCGGATAATTTAAAATAAATTCGATCAGAACCAGCCTGTGGTAATTGTAATATTAAAGTAGGTGTAATTTTGTAATATTGTTCAAATAATTGAATTAATTGATGTTCGTGTGTTGTCATTCTATTGCAAATCTATGTTTTACTTTGAAAATTGATAAAAAAAACTTAAAATTCTCTTATCTTAGCGACAAATTACAAAAAAATGGATTTTAATCAAACCGAAAACCAGATTTTAATTACGCAAACGATTAGAGATTTCGCAGAAAAACATATCAAACCTTATATGATGGAGTGGGATGAAACTCAACATTTCCCAGTTGAAACATTAAGAGCTTTAGGAGAATTAGGTTTAATGGGTATCGTAATTCCTGAAGAATATGGCGGTTCAGGTTTTGGTTATTTTGAATATATCACAGCATTAACCGAATTGGGCAAAGTAGATGGTTCTTTAACCTTATCAGTTGCTGCACATAATTCTTTATGTACGAATCATATTTTTAAATTTGGGAATGAAGCACAAAGAAGAAAATGGATACCAAAATTAGCATCAGGTGAGTGGATTGGTTCTTGGGGATTAACAGAACCCAATACTGGTTCAGATGCAGGAAGAATGCAATGTGTAGCTCGACAAGATGGAGACGATTGGATTATAAATGGAACTAAAAACTTCATTACGCACGGAATTTCAAGTAATGTAACAGTGGTTATTGCAAGAACTGGAGAATTATTAGATAGTCGTGGAATGACTGCATTTGTTGTAGAAAGAGGAACACAAGGTTTTAGTGGTGGTAAGAAAGAAAATAAACTAGGAATGCGTTGTTCTGAAACAGCGGAAATGATTTTTGACAACTGCCGTATTCCCAAAGAAAATGTTTTAGGTAATGTTGGTGATGGTTTTGTTCAAGCTTTAAAAATATTAGATGGTGGTAGAATATCTATTGCTGCATTAAGTTTAGGAATAGCAACAGGTGCTTATGAAGCAGCAGTTCAATACTCAAAAGAAAGAGAACAATTTGGTAAATCTATTTCCACATTCCAAGCGATTGCGTTCAAATTGGCAGAGATGCACACTAAAATTGAAGCTGCAAAATTATTAACCTATCAAGCAGCTGATATGTATATGCGTGGTGAGAATATCAATAAAGAATCTGCTTACGCTAAATATTATGCATCAGAAGTAGCTGTTTATGCATCTACTGAGGCCGTACAAATTTTTGGTGGTTATGGTTATATTAAAGATTTTCCAGTAGAAAAACATTATAGAGATTCTAAGCTTTGTACTATTGGAGAGGGTACGTCTGAAGTGCAAAAATTGGTAATCAGCCGAGCAATATTAAAATAATCTATCTTTTAGATTACTGAATAATTCATTTTTTTTGATTATATATTATATTTGATATACAAGACATACTTTTTGCTGTTTTAATTGATTTCTATCAAAATACTTAGTAATTTTACACTAACTATGATTCTTGCTGATGTCAATAATATACAGAAATATTGTCCTTCTAGCTTTCTGCCTTATAACAAATTTTATATTTGGTGAAAATCCAGAAGGTCAAGAATATGATAAAGAAAAAATTAAGAATAGGTCTGCATCTATTTGGAGACATGAAATTAATTATCCACCATTAACCACAAAAAGTGGTTTGAGAAGTCAGATTTTTTTTCTTATTTTGTACGATGATGGCACTTATGAGCAACAAGTATTTATTATTCCTGAAGACAAAGATGCTTACAAAGGAATTAAATATTATCAGCTCTCTGGAAAATGGTCAAGCAATAACAAAGAAATATCATTAGATGAATATGGTAAAACCCAGAAAATCTCTAATAATGATTTCTATACTAAATTTGAAAATATAGACAACTTAATTGTAAAGAAGTAAAAATAGATAGGTAAGAAATGGAACAAATAAATGTTGGAATCATTGGAGCAACAGGATATACAGGTGGCGAATTGATAAGAGTTTTATTACAACATCCAAAAGTAAAAATAGATTTTTGTTATAGTCGTTCGAAATTTGGTAAAAAAATATCGGATATTCATCAAGATATTTTTTATTCAGACTTAACTTTTACAAATGAGATTTATCCAAACGTAGATTGTGTTTTTCTATGTTTGCCACATGGAGATACTAAACCATTTTTAAAAGAGCATCAATTTTCTGCAAGTACAAAAATTATCGATTTAAGTAATGATTTTAGGTTAAAAGCTGATGCTGGCGAATTTGTATATGGTTTGCCTGAATTGAATAAAGAAAAAATAAAAACTGCAAATAAAATTGCTAACCCAGGTTGTTTTGCCACAACTATTCAATTGGCATTATTACCTTTGGCTAAAAATCAATTATTGAATGGTGATATTCATATTTCAGCCATCACTGGTTCAACAGGTGCTGGAAATAAGCTCAGTGAGACATCTCATTTCTCTTGGAGAAATAACAATATGAGTACCTACAAAACTTTGACACATCAGCATGTTGGAGAAATTAATGAAAGTTTGATGCAGTTGCAAGCAAATTATAATCAATCTCTACTTTTAGTTCCTTATCGTGGCGATTATCCACGTGGTATTATTGCTACATCAATCATTTCGACAGATGAAAGTATAGAAAATATCAGAACGCTCTATGAATCATTTTATAAAGATGCTGTTTTTGTTCGCTTATCGGATACCAATATCAACTTAAAACAGATTGTAAACACTAATTATTGTTTGATTTATTTGGAAAAACAAGGCAGTAAGCTGATTGTAGTAAGTGCAAGTGATAACTTACTGAAAGGTGCATCTGGGCAGGCAGTTCAAAATATGAATTTGATATTTGGTTTAGATGAAAAAATGGGCTTAAACTTAAAGCCAACAGGTTTTTAACTATTCATCACAAGGATTGAAGAACTTACAAGTATTAAAGATTCTTTTTGTTGCAACTTCTGAATTACCTAATTTTTCAATATAAAAATCAACTCTAGTATTTAAGTTCGTATTTATAGAATCAATAGGATTTGTATCTCCAAATCCAGAAACAGTGAGCATACCACAATCTATACCTTTGGTTGTTAAATAATAAGCCACAATTGCTGCTCTTTGCATACTCAGTTTCATGTTCTCAGTACTGTTACTTTCTGTAAAAACATGTGATTCTATTCTAAATTTTGAAATATTAGAATTTTGTTTTAAAAAATCTGCAACATAATCAATTATTGGGTTATTGGTATCTGAGATATCATTGGCATGTAAGTCAAAAAGAATCGGATTGGGTAAAATCAATTGATTTTCTGTTACTTTAAAAATATTCTGTGCTTGAACTGATGATGTACTCAATAAAAACAAAGAAAAAAGTGCCATATATGTCGTGATGATATACTTCATAAAGTTCGCTTTTTTTCAAAAATAAATAAAAAACAATAAAACTTGATGTCAAGAAATGTTATTAAACAAATTTTTAGGAAATTATGTGTTGGAATTTAACTTGCTTTTTTTATAACCATAGACCAAATAGATAATCAAACCAATTAGCATCCACACAATAAATCTAAGCCAATTTAACACACCCAAAGTTGATAATAAATAACTGCAAGATAAAAATCCTAAGATTGGAATTGCAGACCATTTCTTTACAAAAGTATATCCACTTATTACAAGAGCAATGCTCCAAAAAATCCAAATTGGAATATGATGATGCCATACAGAAAAACCACCTTCTAAAGAAAAAATAGTATCAATATATCTTTTGGCTTCATTATTTATTAAGAAAATTAACAATAAAATGCCCCAAAGTATTACCATCATTATTCTTCCGTTGATATAGGGTACTTTAAATTTCGCTTGATTTTCTAAGCCTTCATTTTTTTCTCTGTGTTGTAATATTAGGATACCACCACAGACCAATGCAAATGCAAAAAGGGTTCCAATACTACATAAATCTGTTACTAAATTTACATCTAAGAATAAAGAAGGAATACCAACGATAATGCCTGTAATAATAGTTGCAAATCCTGGCGTTTTAAATTTCGGATGAACGGAGGCTAATTTTTTGGGCAATAAACCATCTCGACTCATACTCATCCAGATTCGTGGTTGTCCAATTTGAAATACTAATAATACACTAGCGGTTGCAATTAAAGCAGAAAATGCAATAATTCCGCCCATCCAATTCATTCCAATTTGAGTAAATGCATTAGCTAAAAATGCTTCATTATTAAGCTGTGTATAATGTACCATGCCTGTTAATGCCAAACTTACAAGAATATACAATACAGTTGCAATTACTAAAGCATAAAACATGCCTTTTGGCAAATCGCGTTGTGGATTTTTACATTCTTCAGCTGTTGTAGAAATTGCATCAAAACCAATATAAGCAAAAAATACTGCCGAAACACCTTTAATGACACCATTAAAACCATTGGGAGCAAATGGCGACCAATTCTCAGGCTTTACAAAAAACAAACCAATGATGATGATGATTAAAATTACAGCCACTTTAAAAATTACCATTCCATTTGCAAAGTTTTTAGATTCTTTTATGCCCATATACACTAAGGCTGTAATGAAAAAATTGATTAAAAATGCAGGTATATTTATGATGAAAGGAATCCCAAATAGTTTTGGTGCAGCTGCATATAGCTCAGGAATATATTTTTTGGCTTCCAAAAAAGAGGTGGTTAGATAAGCAGGCAAATACACACCACAATCATGCATAAATTTTACAAAATTTCCAGACCAAGCAATAGAAACTGTAATATTTCCAATAGCATATTCTAAAATTAAATCCCAGCCAATTATCCAAGCAATTAATTCGCCAAATGTCGTATAAGCATAAGTATAAGCACTTCCTGCAACAGGAACTCTCGATGCAAATTCTGCGTAACACAAAGCAGAAAATCCACAAGCAATTGCTATACCCAAAAATAAAAGACTAACAGCTGGACCACCATCAAAACAAGCAGAGCCAATTGTACTGAAAATACCTGCACCAACAATTGCAGCAATACCTAATGCCGCCAAATCTCTAACGGTCAAATTTTTATTTAACTGACTTTCTTGTAATTCAGGAGAACTTTTAACTTCATCAAGAATATGTTGTATTGATTTGGTTCTAAAAAAGTTTTGCCATTTCATCTAACGAATGTATAGATTTTTTTTAAGAAGTTTAGAATAAATCAAATTTCTCATCTGAAGAATTGTGATCATTTTCTTCATCAAAATTTGCTTTTGAAGGTATGATTTTATATTCCGATTTATTATTCAATTCATCTAAAACTCCAGCACCTCTATCTAAATCATAAAAACGACCATAATTATTTTGAAATCTTAATTGTACAGAACCAACTGGTCCATTTCTATGTTTAGCTACAATAATTTCCGCAGTACCTTTCAAAGATGCACCGTCTTTATCTTCATCTATTTTATAATATTCTGGTCTATATAAAAACATAACCATATCTGCATCTTGCTCAATAGAACCTGATTCTCTCAAATCGGACAATTGTGGTTTTTTATCGCCACCTCTCGTTTCCACACTTCTGTTTAATTGAGACAATGCAATTACAGGGATATTTAATTCTTTAGCCAAACCTTTTAATGAACGTGAAATATTACTAATCTCTTGTTCTCGATTCATGCCTTTATCACCACCACCACTCATTAATTGTAAATAGTCGATAATAACCATTTTGATACCGTGAGCATTTTGTAATCTACGGCATTGAGCTCGAAGTTCATAAACGTTGATGGCTGGCTGGTCATTGATATAAATTGGAGCTTTTGCTAAACGTTCTACTTTATCTCTCAAATGAGCAAATTCAGCTTCAGTCATTTTTCCATTAGTAACCTTTTGAGCATCAATTTCTGTTTCCATAGAAATTAGACGTTTTGCTAATTGTACACCACCCATTTCTAAAGAGAAAATTGCAACAGGCAAATTATAATCAACGGCAGCATTACGAGCAACATTCAATACAAATGCTGTTTTACCCATTGATGGTCTAGCTGCAACAATCACTAAGTCTGTTGCCTTCCAACCAAAAATAAAATTATCTAAATCTTTATAACCAGAAGGTACGGAATCTTGAATTACACCACCATCATTAGAAATTAATTCATCGATTTGCATTACAGATTTTGAGACCAATTGTCCAATACCTTGAGTAGCATTTCTTAAATTTTTATCGGTAATTTCATAGATTCGTTTTTCAGCACCATCTAACAAATCGAAGACATCTGTCGTGTCTTCATAAGCATCTTTGATAATATCATTAGAGATATGAATTAATTCTCGCTGAATAAATTTTTGAATAACAATTCGAGCATGAAATTCGACATTTGCAGATGATCCAATTTTATTGGTTAATTCACTTAAATAATAAGCACCACCAACACTTTCTAATTGACCTTCTTTTCTTAATTCTTCGCTAACAGTCAATAAGTCGATAGGTTGAGAACGAGCAAATAAATTTTGAATAGCTCGATATATTTTTCCATGAGCATCAACATAAAAACTTTCTGGTTTTAAAATATCAGATACATAACTAATAGCGTCTTTTTCAATCAATATTGCACCCAAAACAGCTTCTTCTAAATCACGGGCTTGTGGTGGTACTTTCCCATACAATAAATGAGAAATATCTTCATTTTTGGTTCTGTTTGTTCTTGTTTTTTTAGAGGTAGTAAATTCTGACATAGGATTGCTAAAGTAGGTAAAAAAGTAGGCTTCTTTATATTAATTAACACACCAATTCTATGTTAATAATTTTATTTGACACAAAACACTGATATATAGCGAGGTGTTGATTTTTATCAAATGAATATTTAATATTAAAATTAATTCGTGCATAAAATTGTTGATGTCATCAAAAAATAAGTGAATAAGTTAGTGGACTAAGGTGTATAAGTAAAGAACTTATTAACATGTTTATACTATGGTTATTCTATTCTATTTATAATTATCAAAAAAGTATGTATTTTGTCCTTGTGAAAGAAAAGAAAGAATTAATACAATTAGAGGTTTTGAATATTACACAAGGATTTTCTCAATATAATTCTTATAGTGTCGTATTGGGAGAAAAAAATGGCAATAGAAGACTGCCAATTGTTATTGGAGCAGTAGAAGCACAATCTATTTTAATAGCCAAAGAAAATATCCCTTCTAAGCGTCCACTTACGCACGATTTAATTAAAACGATGTTTGGCAAATTTGATGTAATGCCTTTGGAAGTTGTTATTAATCATTTATTAGACGGCGTGTATTATGCTATTATAACTGTTGTTTATGACGGTTATGTGATTGATATTGATTCTCGCACTTCTGATGCGATTGCTATCGCTCTAAGATGCAATATCCCAATTTTTATTCACAAAGATATTTTAGAAGATGTTGCTATTACTTTTTTAAAATCAGAAGATGAAATTATTTCTATTTCTGAAAATCCTGAAGAAGAATACTTATTGCAGAAACAATCAAGTTTTAGTCAGTATTCAGTAGTTGAATTGGAAAGTTTATTAAAAGAAGCTTTACAAAATGAAGATTATGAGAAGGCAGCCAAAATAAGAGACGAGCTTAAAAGAAAATAAAAAGGGTTTCTATGTTTTTAAACTCTATCTCTTATTCTGAACTCAAAATCATAATACAAAATTAACATTAATAATTAAGATTATCTTTGATTAATATCAAGAAATTAGCAATATAAAGAATTTGAAAGTTTTAATTACAGGAATAACAGGACTAATAGGTAAGCATATTGCTTTCAAATTGAATAATATCGGAACTTTTGAGCTAAAAGGTCAATACTTTGCATCAAAGGATTTACAATATTTCAAGGAAAATAATATCCCATTAGTTCAGGCAGATATTACTCAAAAAAATAACCTTCAAGATATATGTAAAAATACTGATATTGTTGTGCATTCAGCCGCTAGAGTAATTGATTTTGGAACTAAAGAAGAATTTCATCAAACACATTATTTGGCTACACAATATTTATTAGAAGATGCGAAGCTTCATCAAGTAAAACATTTTATCTATATAAGTTCTATTGGTGTTGCATCAGGAATTGATAGAAAAAAGAGCATTCCTGATGAGCAAACGCCTTTGATAAAAACTGGCGTTTATTATGATGATGCTAAGATAGATACTGAAACATTAGTAATTGATTTTTGTACTCAAAATAATCTATTTTATACCATCGTTCGACCAAGTGCTGTTGTTGGGCCAGGAAGTGTTTGGGTAAAAGAACCTATAGAAAGAAAATTACATAAAGGATTTTTCCCTCTTATTAATGATGGGAGAGAGTCTGCTTGTTTGTTAGATGCAAGAAATTTAGCTGAAGGCATTTATAGTATTATTACAAAAGAAATTGCCAAAAATAATATCTATTATTTTATGGATGATTTTAAGGATATTTCTTGGAAAAGATATTTTACAGATTTATTAAAAATGGTCAATCAAAAACCTAGTATTTCAATTCCTTATTCTGTTTTATATCCTATTGCTGTTTTGATGGAAGTAATTGCAAATTTTACACATAAGAAACCAATGATAGCCAAAAAATCTATCAATGTTTTAGGTACAAGTAGATTAGTGCATACACAAAAAGCAAAAGATGAATTGGGTTATAAATCTATTTATCAATATGAAGAAACGATGCAGTATATTCAAGAATGGGTAAAAAATTACTATAAAATTTAAAACCTAATTATTTTATCTAAAAAAATATTGACATTAATCAATAAAAATTATAATTTTATACTAATATGAAGCATAAAGCTGGTTATGTAAATATTTTGGGCAAACCTAATGTTGGTAAATCAACCTTAATGAACGCATTAATTGGCGAAAAGTTGTCTATTATCACCTCCAAGGCACAGACTACACGTCATCGGATTTTGGGGATTTTGAATGGCGATGATTTTCAAATGGTCATTTCTGATTTGCCAGGTATCATCAAACCTGCTTATAAGATGCATCAAACTATGATGCAATTTGTAAAAACATCTTTGGAAGATGCTGATGTTTTTATATATATGGTGGAAATAGGAGACAAGCCAGAAAAGCAACCGGAAGAATACGAAAAGATTAAACAACTTAATGTTCCCGTTATAATTTTATTGAATAAATTAGACATCACTGACCACGAAATAGTTGAGTACGAAAGAGAACTTTGGGAGGCAGATTTTCCAAAAGCAGAAATCATTTCTTTTTCTGCAAAATTCAATTGGAATTTAGAAAAATTGATGGATTTTGCCTTAAAACATCTTCCAGAATCTCCACCATATTTTGATAAAGATGCGATTACGGATAGACCTGAACGCTTCTTTGTTACTGAAATTATCCGAGAAAAGATTTTATTGTATTATAAACAAGAAATTCCATATTCTACAGAAGTTGTTTGTACTTATTTTATGGAAGATGGTGAAATTATCAAAATTGCTGCCGAAATATATGTTGAACGAGCCAGTCAAAAGCCTATTCTGATTGGCAAAAATGGTGAAATGATTAAAAAAGTAGGCATTGAAGCGAGAAAAGATTTAGAAGAATTTTTCCAAAAGAAAATCTATTTAGAAACCTTTGTAAAAGTAGCTGATGGCTGGCGAAATAGCGACAATATGTTACGTCGATTTGGTTATCGTGATTATTAATGTAGAAACTTAAAAGCCTAAATTATTTCCTTTCAGTTGAGGAATAGCTTTATTGAGAATTTCTAGTTTTTTTGCAATTATTGGAAGTAAATATTTATCCGTTTTCTTATTGTTTTGTTGGTATTCTAATTTGTTTCTTAAAGAAATACAAATTCTAATAGAACCATCAATATTAAAGTTACTTTCTTCATAATGATTGATATCGGATAAAAAGTTTATTGCATCTTGGAATAAATTTTCATCTTGGGTTTGCATTAAAAAGTCAGATAGATTTTCAAAATTTTGATAGGCATTTCTGTAGTTATTTAGCCAAATTGCTTTCTTGAAAAAATCTAAATGATTAACCGTTGTGTCTTTTAAAATTGACCCAATACTTCGTAGTAAAGTTGGATTTTTAGTATCTAAATATGGAAGAGCTTCTTGGTAGGCAATTGCAAAATTTTTAGTTTTTACAATGTCTAAAGCTGCTGCTATGCATTGAAGCGAGGAGTCTTTTTTGATTACATATTGTGCTACTGCAAAACTTAATTCTGAATTATTTTTATTCAATAAATTTAAAGCCATTTTTCTAATATCAGCTTTTGATGATTGATAAATCAATTCTTTAAGCACGGTATTTAATAAGTTTTTATCTGTAAAATCACTGGGTGAATAAATGAGAGAAAGTGCTTCTTTTTGTGTATTCCAATCTGTATGTTGAATGGCTTTTATAAAAATATCTTGAGCTGTTTTATTGCCTTTAATATTGTTTACAAAACTATTTAAAACACGAGAGCGTGCGTAATAACTATTGGCTCTGTCAAATTTTAGTGCGGATTCACTTTCAGTTAGATTTTCTTTTAATTCTGCAGGCAATATACCTTCAGGATCAAAATTTATAAATAATGGTTTTGTCTTTGCAGGAAAATAAAAAGTAGATTCTTTGTTAATGATAGACAATTCTTTTCTTAGTATGGAATCATTAAAATATATATCAATAGTAGTTGGAATTTTAAAAATAGGAGCAGTGTTTTTGTCTTGAATTTGCTTGATTTTTACTTCTATATTTTTTGTTTCAGAATGATAAGTATTTTGAATATCCAAAATAGGATGACCTTTATCGAAATACCATTGGTTGAAAAACCAATTCCAATCCTTTCCAGTTACGCTTTCTATTACTTTACGAAAATCACTCGGCTCTGCACTGTTAAATTGGTTTTGTACTAAATATAAATTTAAGGCTTTAAAAAATGCATCGTCGCCAATATAATTTCGCAATAAATGTAAAATTCTTCCACCTTTTTCATAGCGAATGCCGTCAAACATATCTTTGTGAGCTTTATAATAATAATCTACTAAAGGTTCATTTTTATATTTTGATTGTTTTAGGTATTTTTCAAAGGCATCTTTATTTACTGCATCACCATTATCTTTGCCATACTTATAATTTGCCCATAAATATTCGCCATAATCTGCAAAACTTTCATTTAAAGTCAAATTAGCCCAAGATTCTGCTGTTACTAAATCGCCAAACCAATGATGGAATAATTCGTGTGCAATGATAAAATCGTAATTGTCATCAATCAAATCTTGATGGGTCATTAATAATTTATCATATAATATCACCGCCGATGAATTTTCCATTGCACCTGCGGTATAATCAAAAGCAATTATTTGAGCATATTTATCCCAAGGAAAATCTACTTTTAGTAAATTTGAATAAAAAGTAAGCATTTCTGGAGTATTGCCAAAAACTTCCTGAACATCTTTATAATAATCTTTAAAAGTATAATAATCGACATCAATATTTCGCCAAGTCGTGTGGTATTTTTTGTAATCTCCTATTCCTAAAAAAAATAAATAGGGTGCATGTTGTTTATCTTGTTTCCAATAATCAATACGCTTATTTCCTTTGTTTGTGCTACTTACCAAAATTCCATTAGACAATGAAATATAAGCCGTATCCAGAGTTACAAAAATCTCTTGAGAACATTGTTCGTTTGGTGCGTCTATTGTTGGAAACCAGAATGAATTAGCTTCTACTTCTCCTTGTGTCCACAAGTGAAAGGGTTTGTATGGATTTTTATTCTCGGCATTGATAAAATACATACCTCTTCCATCAATTTCCAAGACACTTTCACTTATAGAATAAGGCTTTGCAATATAATCTATAAGAATTGTCAAAGTATCAGAAGATGTAAATTGTTTACCTAAATAAATTTTAAGTTGTAAAGAATCGTAATTATAAGATAGATATTGATTTTTTTGATTGTTCAATAAAATTATATCATTGATTTGCATATACTTTGCATCCAATATTAATTCATCTTTTGGATAGAAATAGGGTTTCAAGATTAGTGTAGCTTTTCCGTTTGCAGTCTTATTTTGAAGGATAGGTTCTATTTCTATTTTAGTATGTAATAAATCAAAATCCCTTGTACGAGCGGCTTGATAGTCTGTAAATTCATTGGTTGGTGTAATTACAATTTCGTCTAAGTTGATATGATTATCTTTTATCTTTTTTTTGGGCGGCTTTGCAGAAGAATAATAAAAGCAAAATACAAGCGTTATTATTAAGAATAATGTTCTCATTTAAAAATTTGTGTAAATATAAGTTGAATAGTATAGAAATTATAATAATATAATAATCAAGATGGTTGGATAGAGTAAATGAAAGCAGTGAAGCTCTTTTCTATTTAATTAGAAGACTATTCTACAATTTGATAGATAGCATCCAAATTTCTACCCAACTCATTATAATCCAAACCATAGCCAACTACAAATAGATTGGGAATGTTGAAACCTAAATAGTCAATGTGAACAGGCTTCTCTATATTGTCAGGTTTTGCCAATAAGGAAACTAAAGTGTAATGTGCAATATTTTTGCTTTTCAAATAATCAATAAAAAAATCCATTGTCAAACCAGAATCAACAATGTCCTCAATAATGATTACCTTTCTGTTTTCTAAGTTGGTTTTGGGTTCACTTTTTAATAGTATTTTTCCCGATGAACTTAATCCATCATAAGATGATAATTGCACAAAATCTATTTCGCAAGGTATTGTTAGATGTTTTAGTATATCAGCAGCAAACATAAATGCACCACGTAACACGACTAAAATAATTGGACGACTATCAACAAAATCTTTATTGAGTTCATCAGCAATTGCCATCACTCTATTTTGGATAGTTGTAGCATCAATATATAATTTGAATTGCTTATCTAAAATTTGAATCATAAAGCGATTATTTGACTGCTAAAATAGTTCAGGTTGAGCAAAAAACTGCTCTATTTCCAATAATTTTTTCTTAGCATATAGTCCACCAGCATAGCCTACCAAATTGCCATCACTCCCAATCACTCGATGACAAGGAACTATGATGGATATTGCATTTGCACCATTTGCACTCGCAACGGCACGAATAGCACTTTCATTATTGAGTTTTTTTGATAAACTTAAATAGGTTGTTGTTTGTCCGTAAGGAATTTTGATTAATTCATTCCAAACTTGCTTTTGAAATTCAGTGCCTGCAAAAAATAATGAAATATCAAAAGTTGTAAGTTCTCTGTTAAAATATGCATCGAGTTGTTGGGTAACATTACTTAAAAAATCAGTACTTTTTTCAATAAAATCGGCTTTAGTATAAGATTGAATTCTTTTTTGTATTTGTTCAAATAGCTTTCGATTTTTCCAATCACAACAACACAATTGACCATTAAATTCTCCTAAAACTAATGTGCCAATTGAAGTTTGGTATGTAATTGTATGGATTTGAAATTTAGTCAAAGTAATTTTTTTGAATGATTATTAATACTTTCTACGCACATTAATTGTCTGAACTTTGATTTTTGTGATTAAATGATGGACAGGATTTATTTTAGTTGTTAGTTGTTAGTTTTTAGTGATAAGTGGTTAATGTAATAATGAAGTAATAAAATAATGAAATAATGAATTTCTCAATACTTAATACTCAATACTTAATACTCAATACTTTCTACTCATCTCACTACTTAATACTTTCTACTTAATACATTTTTAACCACAAAGGACACTAAGTTTTTTTGCACGGAGTTCACAAAGGTTAATGAAGTAATGTAGTAATGAAATAATAAATTAATGAATTTCTCAATACTTAATACTCAATACTTTCTACTCATCTTACTACTTAATACATTTTTAACCACTAAGGACACTAAGTTTTTTTGCACGGAGTTCACAAAGGTTAATGAAGTAATGTAGTAATGAAATAATAAATTAATGAATTTCTCAATACTTAATACTCAATACTTTCTACTTAAAAAATTGTCTGAATCAGGATTGGAGGATTTAAAGATTAGCAGGATTATTTTAGTTGTTAGTTGTTAGTTTTTAGTGATAAGTGGTTAATGTAATAATGAAGTAATAAAATAATGAAATAATGAATTTCTCAATAAATACTTAATACTTTCTACTCATCTTACTACTTAATACTTTCTACTTAATACATTTTTAACCACAAAGGACACTAAGTTTTTTTGCACGGAGTTCACAAAGGTTAATGAAGTAATGTAGTAATGAAATAATAAATTAATGAATTTCTCAATACTTAATACTCAATACTTTCTACTCATCTTACTACTTAATACTCAAAAAAAACTCTCACTTCTCAAAACCACACATCTCATTTGTCTTCGTAATGCCCAATGGCTTGGATTATTGTAATCAAAACTTCATTATCAAAAATCTCATATACTAGTCTATCCTTTTTATTAATTCTTCTACTCCAAATTTCTCCATCAAAATATCTTAATTGTTCAGGTGAACCAGTACCTTTTCTAGGGTCATTTTCCATTTCGTGTAAAAAAGTTTCAATTTTTCTTATATCTGAAACTCTTCCACTTTGTTTAATGGTTTTCAAATCAATTTTAGCTTGTTTAGAAAGCATTATTAAATACTTTCCCATATATTGTTAGGGTCAACTATTGTTAATTTTTGCTCTTTTTTTTCTTTTCGAGCTGCTTTTATTTTCATTTCTAGAATCGAATAGTTTATATTGTTTTTTTTGGTAATATACTTTATTCTCATTTCTTCTAATAATGATTTAATGAGCATAAATTGCTTTTTATTCTCTGGTCGAATTAAAATATTTTCTATTTCCATACGTAATTACAAATTTAAGTAAAAAATTCAAGACCTGATAATATATAAATCTAATGTAGTAATTAAAAAATTAAATAATAAATTAATTTCTCACTACTTAATACTCAATACTTTCTACTCATCTTACTACTTAATACATTTTTAACCACTAAGGACACTAAGATTTTTACACGGAGTTCACTAAGTTTTTTTTACAGTGGTTAGTAAATTAATGTAGTAATGAAATAATAAATTAATGAATTTCTCAATACTTAATACTCAATACTTTCTACTTAAAAAATTGTCTGAATCAGGATTGGAGGATTTAAAGATTAGCAGGATTAATTTAGTTGTTAGTTGTTAGTTTTTAGTGATAAGTGGTTAATGTAATAATGAAGTAATAAAATAATGTAATAATGAATTTCTCAATACTTAATACTCAATACTTTCTACTCATCTTACTACTTAATACTTTCTACTTATTACATTTTTAACCACAAAGGACACTAAGTTTTTTACACAGAGTTCACAAAGGTTAATGAAGTAATGTAGTAATGAAATGATGAAGTAATGAATTTCTCAATACTTAATACTCAATACTTTCTACTTAAAAAATTGTCTGAATCAGGATTGGAGGATTTAAAGATTAGCAGGATTAATTTAGTTGTTAGTTGTTAGTTTTTAGTGATAAGTGGTTAATGTAATAATGAAGTAATAAAATAATGTAATAATGAATTTCTCAATACTTAATACTCAATACTTTCTACTCATCTTACTACTTAATACTTTCTACTTATTACATTTTTAACCACAAAGGACACTAAGATTTTTACACGGAGTTCACTAAGTTTTTTTTACAGTGGTTAGTAAATTAATGTAGTAATGAAATAATAAATTAATGAATTTCTCAATACTTAATACTCAATACTTTCTACTTAAAAAATTGTCTGAATCAGGATTTTAGGATTTAAAGATTAGCAGGATTTATTTTAGTTGTTAGTTTTTAATTTTTAATTTTTAATTTTTAATTCTCAATTTTTAATTCTCCATTCGTTTTCGTCTTGACTCTCAAAAAAAATCCTCCCCGAAGGGAGGTTTTTTTTTAACTAGTCTTTCACAAACTTATGATAGTGTTTATTTCCATTCACATCTACATAACTAATTATATAAGTTCCTGAAGCTAAATTATCAAAATTAAATTCTAATTTATTCACTCCTCCTACTAAACTTCTTGACAACTCTGCTACTTTTTTGCCTATAGCATCTGATACATTAAATACCACATTTTGATCTTCTGTGGCTGCTACCCAAACATTCAATTTACCTGTTGTTGGATTCGGGAATACTTGTGTAATTGCATTAATTGCAGCTGTTCCATTTACCTTAATTCTAATAATAGAACTGTATTCAAAGCTAGCATCATTGTCAATTATTTTTAAACGATAGTAATTATCTCCTTGAGTTGGATTTGCATCTTCAAAATTATAATCTGTTGTTACCATTTGAGCTCCTCTTGCGGTAACACTACCTATTGTTTCCCAAGTTATACCATCAAGACTTCTTTGGATTTCAAATTGGTTCGTATTGACCTCTGAGCCTGTTGTCCAATTTAATTGATTTACTGCTCCATCATTATAGCCAGTGAAACTCAATAACTCTATTGGTAATGGACCACCAATACCACCATTGGTATGGAAACGATAAGTAGATAAACTATCTCTAGACAACTGATATTGGGCAACGCCTGCTTAGTTTGGTCAATATTATAACTTGTTGCTGAAATAATACATCTTTTATACCTCATCTTTTGAAACTACTAAATCTATAATGCTATTTGTTGTTCCATAGCAGATTCCATAGGAATTTGGTGTTGGATGAGTAAGACATCCCCAATCTGCAATTTCACTTTTATAATTCTAGTATAATCATTATCTGTAAGTAAATAATCTTATTAATGTTGGAGAGCTTGTATTGTTTTTGGCATTTTCTGCTTCTGGTGTAATTTCATACCAACGTCTTACAGATAATTCTGGTAATACTTGACAATCTCCATTATGTCCCAATCCTCCATCTCCATGTGCTTCAGATAAATAAGTACCATGATGAGGAGTTGTTTGAATCGTAACTTCCATAGTTACATTTCCTAAGTCTTCTCCTTGACTATTGATAGCTGCAATTACTTCGCCACTTGTATTTCTGAAATAATGCCAATTATTATCGTTAACTATACACATTCTAGAGCTTGAACTACTTGCTATTGTTCCACTCGCATCATCATCGTTGGTATAAACAACCACTACATTTGAATTAGCTGCCGTACACGCTCCACTTGTTACTACTGCTCTATAATAAGTGGTAGCCGATAAAGTACCTCCCATTTGTGCTGGTTACTTGTTGTTGTTGCACCAAGCATATCTGTCCAAGTACTATTATCTGGAGAACTTTGCCATTGGATATTTCCAGTATAACCAACTAGAGTAATGTTTGTTGGTGGATTACATGGGCATATTACTTGTAGAAGCACTAGCAGTTCCTCCTACTGAAGGTGGATTTACCGTCATCGTGATTTCGTTCGATGTAGCCGAGAACCTGTCAGACATGGTGTGGCATTACTTGTCATCACCACAGTTACTTTATCGCTATTTGCTAAAGTGTTATTTGAATAGGTTGCACTATTTGTTCCTACATTCGAACCATTCAACTTCCATTGGTAGCTTGGAGTTGTTCCTCCGTTGGTTGGCGTTGCTGTGAATGTTACATTTGTTCCTGCACAAATGGTTGTTGCAGGAGAAGCTGCGATGCTGACACTTGCAGGTAAGTTTGGATTTACCGTCATCGTGATTTCGTTCGATGTAGCCGGAGAACCTGTCAGACATGGTGTGGCATTATTACTTGTCATCACCACAGTTACTTTATCGCTATTTGCTAAAGTGTTATTTGAATAGGTTGCACTATTTGTTCCTACATTTCGAACCATTCAACTTCCATTGGTAGCTTGGAGTTGTTCCTCCGTTGGTTGGCGTTGCTGTGAATGTTACATTTGTTCCTGCACAAATGGTTGTTGCAGGAGAAGCTGCGATGCTGACACTTGCAGGTAAGTTTGGATTTACCGTCATCGTGATTTCGTTCGATGTAGCCGGAGAACCTGTCAGACATGGTGTGGCATTACTTGTCATCACCACAGTTACTTTTATCGCTATTTGCTAAAGTGTTATTTGAATAGGTTGCACTATTTGTTCCTTACATTCGAACCATTCAACTTCCCATTGGTAGCTTGGAGTTGTTCCTCCGTTGGTTGGCGTTGCTGTGAATGTTACATTTGTTCCTGCACAAATGGTTGTTGCAGGAGAAGCTGCGATGCTGACACTTTGCAGGTAAGTTTGGATTTACCGTCATCGTGATTTCGTTCGATGTAGCCGGAGAACCTGTCAGACATGGTGTGGCATTACTTGTCATCACCACAGTTATTTTATCGCTATTTGCTAAAGTGTTATTTGAATAGGTTGCACTATTTGTTCCTACATTCGAACCATTCAACTTCCATTGGTAGCTTGGAGTTGTTCCTCCGTTGGTTGGCGTTGCTGTGAATGTTACATTTGTTCCTGCACAAATGGTTGTTGCAGGAGAAGCTGCGATGTTGACACTTGCAGGTAAGTTTGGATTTACCGTCATCGTGATTTCGTTCGATGTAGCCGGAGAACCTGTCAGACATGGTGTGGCATTACTTGTCATCACCACAGTTACTTTTATCGCTATTTGCTAAAGTGTTATTTGAATAGGTTGCACTATTTGTTCCTACATTCGAACCATTCAACTTCCATTGGTAGCTTGGAGTTGTTCCTCCGTTGGTTGGCGTTGTGCTGTGAATGTTACATTTGTTCCTGCACAAATGGTTGTTGCAGGAGAAGCTGCGATGTTTTCCACTTTTGCAGGTAAGTTTGGATTTACCGTTATCCACTATAAGCACCACCACTTATTGCCACTGAGCACTTGCCATGATAATCAGCTAAAAAACTACGCTTACCAAAGAATAAGTATATGTCCCCGTATTATTTGTTGTTGCTTGTGCTACGGTAGCAGTTGTATTTGCTCCCACATTTATGGTTTGATTTGCTCCATTATTTACTTTATATGTTACTGTAATTGGTAAACTTTGTGAATTAGTAAAAGTAATATTCGGATTCGATGCATTATGACATACTGTCGTTGTACCACTTATAGTTACCAAGTCACCGCCATTTGAAAATTCTACCACCAGCTGAGGTCGATTACTACTTTGAATATCCTCTCACAAGTTGATCATATTTGTTTCATCACCATAACAATTCCAACAATCATCGGCGTGATAAATCATATACACCAGCGTAATAAAATCATTACCTAAACGCGATTGAATTCTCGATTTGGCAAGATCATAATCAATATTAGTAATTTTCCATGAATTATTTGTATTTTCATCATAATCAGAATCAGCACCACCATTACAACCAAAACAATTACTCCCAGCCATGCAAAATTACACATACCATAATACTTTTCTCCTGCTTTTGAGAGCATCAAATATTGTTTCCCTAAGTATCAGGCATCAGGATCTGTATTTGCCCAAACAATATCAAATTGCAATCCATCATTCCCCATACAAACCATCATACCAAACATACTGATATAATCGATATTCTGCACTAGTAATACATGCATTATCATCAATAGCAGAGATATTAAATTTTGAGAATGCATTATGGTCTCTATCTTCTGTAATTTTTATCCCAAAAATCCACATTCCATACGATTGGAAGTATAATCCATTGCTGTATTTCCAAAAGAACCCATAAAACTTTCCAATCTGAAGCATTATTTGGAGTATAAGTTGGGTCTGCAACAATATGTGTATTGTGTACTAGAATTTTGCAAATAATCTAAAGGTATTAATAAAGTTATCTTGTACTTTTTATTATCTATTTTTTTACTACAATATAATCTGCTTCATTATAATCTAGTCTTTTTTCCTAATTTTTTCAGAAAAATAAAATAAATCAGTATAATGTAAAAGATGTTCCTCCATTATTATCTACAAAGGATAATGAATTCCAATCAAATTGTGTATTAGTATCTTTTGAAAGAAAAGCATATAAAAAGTAATTATTTCCTCAAACCCAACATATTTATAGTCTGTGGAATATAATCTTTTAAAAATATTCCTTTCGATTACATATTGAGATTTTACAGAACCCGTTTGTTGTTCTATAGAATAAGTAATATTGTCTGAAATGGAATCTATAATCTATCATATTATCAGCCTTTGCTAGAACAAGAGTGGATAATACTTCCAATATTAAGTATATCATTACTTATCTTTATAGTCGAGATGCATTATATAATTTCATCTTGGTAGTTTTAACATTTACAAGTATTTTTTTTCTTTATAAAAATTTGAAAAGTTTCTGATGAATTTCCATAATAAGTTTTTATTTTATTATTGATATTAGCGTAAGTTGTATAGAAAATGCATTTTCATTGGGATAATTTGATTTTTGAAGAAGTTTTCCAAACGCTTCCGCCTTTTGATAGTGCATTGGTCCTGCGGTTAATGTATTACGGTACACTGTACCACTCCGTCCAAAATTGGCAGTGGATCAAAACCACTAAATTTGTAGTATCATTTCTTTAATGAAAGAATTTCATTTTCAGGTTTGAACTTTATCGTAAAATTCCGCTCTTTTGAAAATAATTTCATAATTACTAGTGTGCTTTGTATTGTTGCAATGTAACATAACATTTTGTTTCGGTGTATTTCCGAAAATAATTGAATGCAAGCAATAAGCATTAACGCCAACAGAAAGTTTCAAAGTGTGTGTGGGTTAATGCCATTTTTAATGCACTGAAAATCATTAAAAAAGCATTTGCAGTTTGGCTTTGGTTTTTGCCTCCATTTTTGTTTTTTTTAAATGCCTGCAAAGGGCTTTGTTTGTATAACTTTTTTCATAATATAAATTTATTTTATTTATTAGTGGTATCATAGAATTAAACAAATATTCTTGAATGATAATTTAAATATTAAATAAAAGAATTTAAATAAACAAGTATTTTGTAAAAAAAAAGTTATTTTTTATTTTTTTAATTGTCTGAAATGATGATATTTCGACTTCGCTCAATACATCGTTTATAGGATTAAATGAAGGCAGGATTGTATTAATGTCTTATGATTTTAGTGAATTTTCTGATTTATGATTTTTAGTGATTAATGAATAATGAAGTAATTTAGTAATGTAATAATGAAGTAATTTAATAATGTAATAATGAAGTAATTAACTTCTCAATACTAACATACTCAATACTTTCTACTCATCTTACTACTTAATACTTTCTACTTAATACTTTTTTAACCACTAAGGACACTAAGATTTTTACACGGAGTTCACAAAGATTAATGAAGTAATGTAGTAATGTAGTAATGTAATAATTTCTCAATACTAATACTTTCTACTTACTTTAATTGTCTGAACCTTGACTTATAGGATTAAATGATGGAGAGGATTTATTTTAGTGGTTAGTTTACAAAGATTAATAATGAGTAATGTAGTAATGTAATAATGAAGTAATTAACTTCTCAATACTTTATACTCAATACTTTCTACTCATCTTACTACTTAATACTTTCTACTTATTACATTTTTAACCACTAAGGACACTAAGATTTTTACACGGAGTTCACAAAGATTAATGAAGTAATGTAGTAATGTAGTAATGTAGTAATTTCTCACTACTTAATACTTTCTACTCAATACTCAATTAATTGTCTGAACCTTGATTTATAGGATTAAATGATGGACAGGATTTATTTTAGTGGTTAGTTTTTAGTGATTAGTGTAATAATGAAGTAATTTAGTAATGTAATAATGAAGTAATTAACTTCTCAATACTTTATACTCAATACTTTCTACTCATCTTACTACTTAATACTTTCTACTTATTACATTTTTAACCACTAAGGGCACTAAGTTTTTTGCACAGAGTTCACAAAGATTAATGAAGTAATGTAGTAATGTAGTAATGTAGTAATTTCTCACTACTTAATACTTTCTACTCAATACTCAATTAATTGTCTGAACCTTGATTTATAGGATTAAATGATGGACAGGATTTATTTTAGTGGTTAGTTTTTAGTGATTAGTGTAATAATGAAGTAATTTAGTAATGTAATAATGAAGTAATTAACTTCTCAATACTTTATACTCAATACTTTCTACTCATCTTACTACTTAATACTTTCTACTTATTACATTTTTAACCACTAAGGACACTAAGATTTTTACACGGAGTTCACAAAGATTAATGAAGTAATGTAGTAATGTAGTAATGTAGTAATTTCTCACTACTTAATACTTTCTACTCAATACTCAATTAATTGTCTGAACCTTGATTTATAGGATTAAATGATGGACAGGATTTATTTTAGTGGTTAGTTTTTAGTGATTAGTGTAATAATGAAGTAATTTAGTAATGTAATAATGAAGTAATTAACTTCTCAATACTTTATACTCAATACTTTCTACTCATCTTACTACTTAATACTTTCTACTTATTACATTTTTAACCACTAAGGACACTAAGATTTTTACACGGAGTTCACAAAGATTAATGAAGTAATGTAGTAATGTAGTAATGTAGTAATTTCTCACTACTTAATACTTTCTACTCAATACTCAATTAATTGTCTGAACCTTGATTTATAGGATTAAATGATTAGCAGGATTTATTTTAGTTGTTAGTTTTTAGTTTTTAGTGATAAGTGGTTAATGTAATAATGAAGTAATAAAATAATGTAATAATTAATTTCTCAATACTTAATACTCAATACTTTCTACTCATCTTACTACTTAATACTTTCTACTTATTACATTTTTAACCACTAAGGGCACTAAGTTTTTTGCACAGAGTTCACAAAGATTAATGAAGTAATGTAATAATGTAATAATGTAATAATGAATTTCTCACTACTTAATACTTACTACTTAATACTCAAAAAAAGTCTTGGCTCTTGGTTCTAAAAATCTTGATTCTCTTCGATGAATGATTAGTATTTTCAAAATACATTTGTTTATTTTGTTATTTATAAAAAACATTTAGTATATTTGTTAAACCTAATAAACACTTTATCTATTCAATCAAATAATATGGAAAGAATAATTAAATTATCGGAACAGAAACTAAAACAATTAAAATCAAATTTTAAGAGGTATTTATTTTCACAAATTGACTGGAAAAGTAATTTAATTATCATAACAGGTGCAAGAGGTACTGGCAAAACTACGATGCTTTTACAAAAAATGGAAATTCAAAAAAAAGAAAGCATCTATTTAAGTTTAGATGATTTTTATTTTGAAACTAACAGACTCTTACTATGCATCGAAGAGCTTTACAATAAAGGCTATCGTTACTTTTTTTTAGATGAAATTCATCAATATGAACATTGGTCAATCGACTTAAAAAATATTTATGACAACTATAAAGATATCCAAGTTATTGCAACTGGTTCATCTGTATTAAAAATATATCAAGGGCAAGCGGATTTGTCAAGAAGAGCGGATTTATATTTATTAAAAGGCTTGTCTTTTAGAGAATATCTAGATTTACATCATAATATAAAATTTGATACATTTCCTTTAGAAATGATATTGAATAAACATACAGAAATTAGTATTGAGTTTACTGATAAGATTGATGTTTTAAAATATTTTAGGGAGTATTTGCAAATAGGTTATTATCCATTCTCCATTGAAAATAAATACAAGTACCACCAAAGGCTTCAACAAATTGTTCATCTTATTTTAGATATTGATATCCAAGCAGTAGAACTAGTAAATTATTCAACGATTAGGAGTATGAAAAAACTTTTATACTTATTAAGTCAAATGGTACCTTTTATGCCAAATATTCAAAGTTTGGCTGAGAAAGTTGGCACATCTAGAATTTCTATTTTAAAAGCACTTGATCTTTTGGAAAGAGCTCAAATTTTAAACCTATTAAGAGCAAATAATCAAGGAATAAGTATCTTACAAAAGCCCGAGAAGATATACTTAGAAAATACAAATCTTGCTTATATTTATTCGGGCAATCAACCTAATATTGGAAATTTAAGAGAAACATTTTTCTTTAATCAGTTGAATGTGGGGCATAATATTATAGCAGCAAAATATGGTGATTTTTTTGTTGATAGCCAATACACTTTTGAGGTTGGAGGCGTTGGAAAATCGACCCATCAAATAGATGGTGTGCCTTTGGCTTTTATTGTAGCTGATGGAATTGAACATGGGGTTCAAAATAAAATTCCATTGTGGCTATTTGGGTTTCTTTATTGATACTTTTTTTGTACAATAATGAAGTAATTTAATAAAGAAATAATTTAGTAATGAATTTCTCAATACTAGGTAATTGTCTGAACCTTGATTTATAGGATTAAATGATGGACAGGATTTATTTTAGTGGTTAGTTTTTAGTGATTAGTGTAATAATGAAGTAATTTAGTAATGTAATAATGAAGTAATTAACTTCTCAATACTTTATACTCAATACTTTCTACTCATCTTACTACTTAATACTTTCTACTTATTACATTTTTAACCACTAAGGGCACTAAGTTTTTTGCACAGAGTTCACAAAGATTAATGAAGTAATGTAGTAATGTAGTAATGAATTTCTCAATACTCGGTAATTGTCTGAACCTTGATTTATAGGATTAAATGATGGACAGGATTTATTTTAGTGGTTAGTTTTTAGTGATTAGTGTAATAATGAAGTAATTTAGTAATGTAATAATGAAGTAATTAACTTCTCAATACTTTATACTCAATACTTTCTACTCATCTTACTACTTAATACTTTCTACTTATTACATTTTTAACCACTAAGGGCACTAAGTTTTTTGCACAGAGTTCACAAAGATTAATGAAGTAATGTAGTAATGTAGTAATTTCTCACTACTTAATACTTTCTACTCAATACTCAATTAATTGTCTAAATCTGGATTTATTTTAATAAAGCAATATCTAAAACGTCTTGCATTTTATCGACATAATGGAATTTTAAACCTTTTATAAATTCAGCCTGAATTTCATTTACATCTCTTTCATTTTGATTACACAAAATTATTTCCTTAATTCCAGCACGTTTGGCGGCCAATATTTTTTCTTTAATACCACCAACTGGCAATACTTTACCTCGAAGTGTAATTTCTCCACTTAATGCCAAATATGGTTTGATTTTTCGTTGGCTGTATAATGATGCCAGAGCCGTAAACAAAGCAATTCCTGCAGAAGGTCCATCTTTTGGAATAGCACCTTCTGGAACATGAATATGCAAATTATTTTCTTCAAAAACTTTTGTATCTATTTTCAAATTAGAGGCAATAGATTGAAGGTACGTTAATGCTGTTGTTGCGGATTCTTTCATAACTGTACCTAAATTTCCTGTCATTGTTAAACTGCCTTTGCCTTTTGAAAGTGTAGATTCTAAAAATAAAATATCGCCACCCATTGGTGTCCACGCTAATCCAATAGCAACTCCAAGTGGTAAATTTTTAGTGTATAAATCGTGGTTATACTTTTCTTTTCCAAGTACTAATTTTACTTTTTCAGTATCTATATTCGGTACATACTCTTCTTCTAAAGAAATAGATTTGGCAATATTTCGCATGATAGATGCTAGTACTCTATCTAACTCACGAACGCCACTTTCATAGGTATATTTAGTGATGATATATTGTAAAACGCTAGGACTTATTTTAATTTGATTTGCTTTTAATCCGTGTGCTTCTCTTTGTTTTTGAACCAAATGTTTTTTAGCAATTTCTACTTTTTCTTCAACTGAATAACCACTCAACTGTATTATTTCCATTCTATCACGCAAAGGTGCAGGAATCTCTGCAATATTATTGGCTGTTGCAATGAATAACACTTTAGACAAATCAAATTCTTGTTCTAAATAATTATCATAGAATGTAGAATTTTGCTCTGGGTCCAACACTTCTAACAACGCTGAACTTGGATCTCCTCTATGGTCTTTGCCTATTTTATCTATTTCATCTAAGATAAAAACAGGATTTGCACTTTGTACTTTTTTAAGCGATTGTATTACTCTTCCGGGCAATGCTCCAATATAAGTTTTTCGATGCCCTCGAATTTCACTTTCATCATGCAATCCACCCAAAGCCATTCTAATATATTTTCTATCTAAAGCACGAGCAATACTTTTTCCCAAAGACGTTTTCCCAACACCTGGAGGTCCAACAAAACACAAGATGGGCGATTTTAAATCACCTTTTAATTTCAAAACCGCTAAGTATTCTAAAATTCTATCTTTAATTTTATCTAAACCAAAATGATCTTCATCTAAAACTTTCTTGGCATATTTTAAGTCAAAATTATCCTTAGTATATTCATTCCAAGGTAATTCTACCATCCAATCTAAATAATTTAAAATCACAGAATATTCTGCCGCTGCTGGATTTATACGTTGCAGTTTTCCTATTTCTTTTTCAAAATGCTTGGCAACTGATTCACTCCAAACTTTTTCTTTAGCCTTTTCTTTTAAGCGATTAATTTCTTCTTGATACATATCGCCGCCCAATTCTTCTTGGATAGCTTTGATTTGTTGGTTTAAGAAATATTCTCTTTGTTGTTTATCAATATCCGTTTTTGTTTTTGAATGGATATTGGCTTTAATTTCTTGCACTTGCATTTCGTATTGCAAATGACGAATCACTTGCTGAATACGTTGTTTTAAATCATTGGCTTCTAAAATAACTTGTTTATCTTTTGCATCAATATTTAAGTTGGAAGTAATAAAGTGCGTTAAAAATTTTACTTTGTGTATATTATTGATGACAATTTTTGCTTCATTCGGAATTTGTGGTGAAATATCAATAATTTTTTCAGACAATTCTTTCATCGTTGAGATGAATGCTTTTTCTTCATTTTCATCAGTTAAAGGAACATCTTCGACAAACTTAATCGAAACTTCCATAAAAGGTTCTTCAGCAATCAAATCAACAACCTCACATTTTTTTACACCTTGCAAAATCACGGTTGTGCCATTATCTGGCATATTAATTAACTTAATAATCCTTGCTAAAGTGCCAATTGGATACAAATCTTTAAAATCAGGCTCGTCATTATTGGCATCTTTTTGTGTCAATACGGTAATAAATTTTTTATCTTTATAAGCTTTTTTTACTGCTTTTATAGATTTATCTCTACCTACAGAAATAGGGATAACGACATCAGGAAATAAAACATTATTTCTAAGTGGCAAAACGGGTACTGTTTCAGGTAAATCTTCTGTTTTTATACTCTCATCTTCATCAATAGATAAAATAGGAATCATTTCAACTTGATCATCACTAAACATATCAGACATTTGGTTATTTTCGAACATTCTCTAATTTTTAAATACTTTGACAGATTGTCATAAAACAATAAACAAACTGCAATATATATCATTTGCAATAAATATGCCTAATTAATTTTATCTGTTTGTTAATGAAGTTTTGTCATTCATTTTCATACAAAATTAAAGTTGTACTTCTTTTTTATAAAAAATACTATAAATTATTAGAAATGTTTTTTCGGCATTATTTTTTGTACAGACTTTTCTTAATTTCCGCTGTAGTTATACAGATATTGTAACCTTTTTGTTCTAATCCTCTTTTAAGTTCGTTGTCGAGTGTCCAAATTTTATAGTGCTTGTATCGATTTAGTGCAACAAAAAAGACATCATCAAAATCTATATCTATTACAATTTCATACGCTTCAAGATAATATTTTTTTGGAATGTCTTTGGTTTCAATTATGGTAATTAATCGCTTATACGTTTTTATTTCCGCTTTAATCTGTTTTCTGTCAAGTGGCGACAACTCTTCTATTTTAGACAAATGTTTGTCCACTTCCTCAAACAAATAACTTGGAGCGAATAACTGTAGCTTGTTTTCTGCTTTTAAAATGTGTGCAACTACTCCATTCGGCGTTATCAATGCACTGAAAATAATATTACTGTCAGTTATAACAATCATACACCAATCAAATCTTTAAACATTCGTTTGGTCATATTTCGGTTTACTTTTTTGGAAAGTTCCAAAATGGCTTTGTTAATTTCCTTTTTCGATTTAACAGTAACTTTTTTTTCTGTTTTCTTTTTTGTTTGTGTCATATTATTCATAATCTTTATTTTTATACAGAAAAAACCTAATACTTCCCTACAAAAATACAAAAACTATTTCAGTTTATAGAATTCAGAATATTAGGATTTTCAATTTTTTGCAAAAAAATGTAAGCGAGAGAAAAATATACCAATTGTCCTCTACTTTAAGCGGAGAAAATAGAAAAAAGGAAAAATGAGGCTGACCGAAAAGTTTAGGGCAGCCTCCTTACAGAAGATAAGGCAATTTTACACAAAATAATAGCATTAAATACTATTATTTATTTTTTTACAATACTTTTGGTTGTTTTGTTGTACAGACAAGTTGGTAACATCAATAAAAAAGGTAATGCTTTATTATAATCTAACTCGGAATATTCTAAACCTAATAAACGAATGTTTTTATAGTATGTTTGATGTTGTTCAAAATACAATTTCTCACTTTGCATAAACCATGCCTTTTTGCCTAATTTCTTAGCCAAAAACCATTTCTCAATCAATCTCGCACTTCTTCCGTTGCCATCATTCCAAGGATGAATTTTAACAAATACTAAGTGTATAAACGAAGCATAAAAAAGCACTTCTTCAAAGCTCATTTTTATTTTAAGTAAAATTGAAATATCATTATAAAGTTTTTGCATATCGATTTCTACTTCGTAAGGAGAAGCTGCAACATATTCAATTCGACCGTCAGGTGTGGATACATACATATTATGTATGCGAAATTTTCCCTGCCAATTTTTGTTCACAATATGCTTGCTCAATAATTTGTGTGCTTCTGAAATATTATTTTTATTGAGTTCATTGGTATTAGCAAAAGTGTAAGCATTATACAAATCATCAATTTTTTTGGTATAATTGGGCAAAAATTCAATTCCAAATTTTTTATATTTAATATAGCTGTCTAATTCAATGTCTTCGCCTTCAATTTTACTACTAAAAACAGATGACACCGAAGTATAAAAACTGAAATTATCCGTAGAAATTTCAGCATCTTTTAAGGTATCAAAAGTCGTTTGCAAACCTTTTGGAACTTGCTTTAAATAAGAAGCAAGCAAATCAGTTGAGATTATTTGCAGTTCGTCTGTTTTGATAATTTATAAAATTTTAAACAAAGATATAAATATTTCTATGAGTTGTTAGAAACATTGTTGAGTGCATTAGGCTAAAATAAATATCAATATGTTTACTATATTTTATACCACTTAGTGAAATTTTGTCAAAAAAACAAAGTGCTACTTTTACTTTTTTAGTTTTTAATAATAAACCATTATATTTATGCCAAAGTATTATCAGATATGAAAGCACTTGTATTACGAGAAAACGGACAATTACAGGTAGAAACGGTAGAAAAACCTCAACTTGGAGCAAATCAAGCTTTAGTAAAGATTAGCTTTGCAGCATTAAATCATAGAGATGAGTGGATTAGGCAAGGTCAATATGCTAAAATACAAATTCCAAGTATTTTAGGTTCAGATGGTAGTGGTATTGTAGAAAGTGTATCAAATGAAAGTGATAGCAATTGGGTTGGAAAGGAAGTTATTATAAATCCCAATCAAGGTTGGGGAGACAATCCAAAAGCTCAAGCCAAAACCTATAATATTTTGGGAATGCCATCACAAGGAACTCTGGCTGAGTATGTTGTAGTGGATATAGATAGACTAAGACAAATTCCACATCACTTAAATTTAGAGCAAAGTGCAGCATTACCTTTAGGCGGTGTAACTGCATTTAATGTTACTTTCAATAAAGCTAAAGTAAAGCCACATCAAAATATTTTGATTTCAGGCGTTGGTGGAGGTGTTGCTCAGTTTGCATTTTTATTTTCTGTTGCTGCTGGTGCAAATGTGTATGCAACATCAAGCAAAGCAGATGTGATTGAAAAGTGCAAAACACTAGGAGCAAAAGGCGGTTGCAGTTATAAAGATGAAGTTGCTTTGAAATCTATGGCAAAAGAAATAGGAGGTTTTGATGCTATTATAGATTCTGCCTGTGGTGATGGAATGAACTTATTACTTTCCTTATTAAAACCTACAGGTAGTTTTGCTTTTTATGGAGCGACAAGAGGATTGCCAAAAGATTTGAATATGAGAAATATATTTTGGAATCATTTACAAATTTTAGGTTCAACAATGGGTAGCGACCAAGATTTTGTAAATATGGTAGGCTTTGTGGAGCAATATAAAATACAACCTATTATAGATACAAGTTTCTCTTTAGATAATGCAGTAGGTGCATTTGATAGGATGAAAAATGGAGAACAGTTTGGCAAAATTATTGTAAAAATATAAACATAAAAATTAGAAATCGATGAACATTATTATTCCAATGGCGGGTAGAGGAACACGTTTACGTCCACATACATTAGTTACGCCCAAACCTTTAGTTCCAGTTGCTGGAAAACCTATCGTAGAATGGTTGGCAGAAGATATTATAGCACTTTGTCCAGAAAAAGTAGATAAAATTGGATTTGTTATTGGAGATTTTGGAGCAGAGGTAGAGCAAAATTTATTGAAAGTTGCAGAACGATTAGGAGCTGAAGGTGTTATTTTTCATCAAGAACAAGCTTTAGGAACGGCACATGCTATTTTGTGTGCTAAAGAATTACTTGATGGAAAAGTTGTTGTTGCTTTTGCCGATACTTTATTCAAATCCACACAACAACTCAATGCAGAACATGATGGTGTTATTTTTGTACAGCAAGTTGCTGACCCACGTGCCTATGGTGTTGTGAAAATGGATGCAAACTCTCGAATTACAGATTTTGTAGAAAAACCACAAGAGTTTGTTTCTGACCTTGCGATTATAGGAATTTATTATTTCAAAGATGGTGTTAATCTAAGAGCTGAATTGCAATATTTAATAGACAATAATATTACAGAAAAAGGAGAATTTCAACTGACCAATGCTATGGAAAATATGAAAAATAAAAACAAAGCATTTTATCCTGGCAAAGTAGAGGAATGGTTGGATTGTGGTAATAAAGACGCAACGGTTTATACCAATCAACGGATATTAGAAATTAAAAAAGCAGAAATTACAGCACCTATTGGATTAAATAATGTTAATTCATTAATTATACAGCCAAGTTATATTGGTAAAAATGTTACTTTAGAGCATACAATTATTGGTCCTCATGTAAGCATTGGTGATGATAGTAAAATTTCCAACGCTATTATAAAAAATAGTATTATTCAAAATAAATCAAATATCCAAAATAAGATAATCGAAAACTCAATGATAGGTAGCTCAACTGCACTTTCTGGAAATATAGAAAATCTAAGTATTGGAGATTTTTCTACTTCAAATTAGTCTATGAATAAATTGGCATTATATCTATGTTTTTTTGTATTTGCATTCGCAAATCATCCATTAGCATTTTCAAAAGGAAAAAAAGCGAAGAACAAAAAAGGCACGAATGAAGTTCTTGTACCTAAAACAACAAAAGAAATATTAGCTATTCAGTCCATATTTATTGAGGGTATTCAAGCTGACTTGTTGGGCAATAAGAAAGATGCGATAGCCAAATACAATGAAGTGATTAGACTTGATGCCAATAATGATGTTGCTTATTACGAATTAGCCAAATTATATTATTCAATTGGCGATTTACAACAAACTGTTTTTAATAGTCAGAAAGCCATAAAAATCAATCCAAACAACGAATATTATTATATTTATTTAGCAGAAGCTTTAGGCGAGGCAGGAATGTATGCGGAAGCTTCTAAAACTTATGAATCTTTGATAAAGCTAAAACCCAAAGAATACGATTATTATTATGATTGGGCGTATATGCTATCTCAAGCCAAAAAGAACGATGAGGCAATAAATGTATTGAACTTACTAGAAACTAAAGTAGGTGTAAACGAAGATTTAATTATGCTAAAACAACCGCTTTGGATACAACAAAATAAAGTAGAAGATGCTGTTAAAGATATTGATAAACTGATTGCATTATTTCCAAGAGAAGAAATGTATTATTTGAATAAGGCTGAAATATACGCTACAAATAATTTGCCACTAAAAGCAATTAGCACTTATGAAAATTTATTAAAAACTCATCCTGAAAGTGCCGATGCATTATTGGGTTTAGCAGAATTATACAGAAAAGAAAATAATACTACTAAACAACAAGAATATCTAAATCAATTGTTTAATAATCCAAAAATTGATATTGATTCAAAAATAATGGCCATTATTCCTATGGTAGAAAAAATGGGAAGTGATTCTACTTATGATGAATCTTTATTAAAAATCGTCAGCCTTATAAATAAAAATTACCCAAATAATATGAAAGCAATAGCTGCCAAAGCTGATGTTTTGTATAATATGGATAAAAAAGAAGAAGCTCTAAATGAATATATAAAATTAGTTCATCAACATGCAGATTCTTTACCCGGAACAATATGGATACATACCTATATTCTTGCATCAGAATTACAAAAAATGGATACGCTGATTGATGTTACTGAAAGAGCCATAAAAGTTGCTCCTGATGATGCTTTCGCTTACTTCTACAATGCGATTGCACATCAACAGAAAAAACAAAATCAAGAAGCAGCAATATCAATAAAAAAAGGATTACAAAATATTCAAAAAAGTGGTCTTTCTGTTTATAATAGTCAATTAAAACTACAATCTCTAATAGTATTAGGCGATATTTCCTATGAACTAAAAGATTATACTTCAATGGACAGTGCTTATAATGCTGCCTTGGAAATTGACCCAAATAATTCCAATACACTTAATAATTATGCCTATTATTTAAGCGAACGAGATGTTAATTTAGTTATGGCAGAACGAATGAGTAAGAAAGCCAACTTATTGGAAGATGACAATTCTGCTTTTATGGATACTTATGCTTGGATAATGTATAAGATGAAGAATTATAAAGAAGCTTTAATTTGGATAGAAGATGCGTTGAAGTTACCTGGTGCAAATCAGCGTTCGGAATTAATAGAACATTATGGCGATATACTTATAGAAAATGGTCGTAAAGATGATGCTATTATTCAATGGAATAAGGCAATTGAATTGGGTGGAGACAAAGAAGTTATTAAAAATAAAATCAATAAATATAAGTGAGAAAGCTGAGTATATTTTTGTTTGCTGTAATTATTATTGTAGCCTGTAGTCCTACAAAAAAGGCTAAGAAAAGCAAAAAAAAGAAAGACGACACGATAACAACGGTTGTTGATACCATTAAGACACCTGAAATTCCAAAAATTCCATCTGTAAAAGACCCAGAGATACAAAACATCTTAAATCAAATTGCTGCAAATGAATTAAAATTTACTACTTTTTATTCTAAAGTAAAAACAAAGGCAACTATTGATGATAAAACACAATCTTTTACCACACAATTACGATGGCACAAATACAATAAAATTTGGATGTCTATGTCAATTATTGGAATTGAAGGTGCAAGGGTTTTAATCAACAAGGATAGTATTAAAATAATTGACCGATTAAATAGTCGTAATATCTTAAAACCTATAAGTTATATTCAATCAAAGGCTTATGTAAATTTAACGTACAATGACATTGAAAAGCTATTTTTGGCACAACCCATATTAATCAATAAAGATAAATTAGAATTGGTAAAAGGCGATAAAGAGAATCTATTAAAATCTTATGACGACCGATTTGCAACCATCATCAAGCTAGACAAACAAAATAGAATAACTAATATTTTCATCACAGATAAATTAAAGAACCAAACTTTAAATTCTGATTATACAGATTATATTCTTTTAGGTGGAAAATATTTTCCAAAAACAAGAAATATAAAAATTGTAAACGGTACAAAAAACTTTGAAATGTCTATGGATTTTGGTGATTTAGATATATCCAAAGATTTAACTTTCCCATTTCAAATCAATCCTAAATATAAAAATGAGTAGAATTCTAATTATACTAAGTTTCCTTTTGATTAATATATTTAGTATTAATGCTCAAACCAATAAAGAGCAATTACAAAAAAAAAGAGAGCAATTACTAAAGGATATTAAATACACCCAAGATTTATTAAAAACTAAAAAATCAGATAAGCAAGCATCTATCAATGATTTGAATGCTATCAACCAACAAATTAATTTACAGCAAAAACTGATACAAAATTCACAATCTCAGGTTCATTTATTTGACAATCAAATTATCCAATCAAAAGAGGTAATAAAAACTAAAACCGAGGAACTCAATCAGCTAAAAAAAGAATACGAACAAGCTATTATCAATACTTATAAATACAATAAGTTTACTGATAAAGTTTTGTTTATCCTAAATGCCAAATCATTTTCTGAATCTTTACGTAGAGTAAATTACTTGAGAAGGTATGCCATACATCGAGAGAAACAAGCTGAGGAGATTCTTCAAAAATCTAAAGAAATTCAAAAAGATATCGTTGTTATCAACCAAAAGAAAGCAGAGAAACAAACGGTACTTAATCAACAAATGAGTGAAAAACAAGAGTTAGGAAAAACGCAACAAGAAAAAAATAAAATTGTTGCTACATTAAAAAGTGAGGAGGCGAAATTACAATCCACGCTTTCTAAAAAACAATTAGAAGCCAAAAAACTAGACAATCAAATTGCTGCAATCATTAAAAAAGAAATTGAAGCAGCCAAAAAAGCTGCCTTATTAGCCGCACAAAAAGCTGCTACTGAAGCGGCAACTAAAAAAGCAGCAGAACTTGCCGCAAAGAAAGCTGCTGAAAAGGAGAAAACAAGTACTTCTACCAAAACAACTACTACGACAACTAAAACAACAACAAGTACTACAACAACACCAGTAAAACCAACCTATACACCAGAATATGAAAAATTGACAAGTAGTTTTTATGGCAATAAGGGAAAATTACCTTGGCCAGTTGAAAAAGGATTTATTACTAAATATTTTGGCAAATACAATCACCCAGATTTGCCAGGTGTATTGATTGAGAATAATGGCATTGATATAAAGACAGATCCAAGTTCTGGTGTTCGTTGTATATTTGAAGGTACTGTTGTTGGTATAATTGACAATCCAGTTTTTCAAAATGCGGTAATTATTAGTCATGGTGAATATTTTACAGTCTATTCAAAATTAGGCAATGTAAATGTAAGCAAGGGACAAAAAGTAAATACAAAACAACTCATCGGTACAGTATATTCTGACATAGATAATGTAACAGAAGTACATTTTGAGGTTTGGAAAGGTTCAGAGAAGTTAAATCCTACGACTTGGATTTACTCGAAATAATTGACTCTATACTTTATTAACCATTGTTAAACACTATTGTGTTCTCTATTCTCTATTTTTAAAACAATAAAAAATAAAAGATGAAATCATTCAATAAAAAAGTGGTGGTAATAACAGGAGCTGGCTCTGGAATTGGAAGAGCTTTAGCACAAAATTTTGCAAAAAAAGGTGCTTACTTAGCAATATCTGATTTAAACAAAGAAGGACTCGCAGAAACCGTTCAATTATGTAATAATACAAAAGTTTATTCTGAAATTTTTAATGTTGCAAAAAAAGCAGAATTTCAAAAGTTTGCAAAAAATGTATTAGATGAATTTGGTAGAGTTGATGTTGTTATCAATAATGCTGGTGTTGCTTTAGGTAAAACAAAATTAAATGATACAACTTATGAAGAATTTGAATGGTTGATGGGTATTAATTTTTGGGGAGTTGTTTATGGTACAAAAGAATTTTTACCTTCTTTATTAAAACAACCAGAAGCTGCAGTTGTAAATATTTCTAGCTTATTTGGATTAGCAGGCATTGGCGAACAAGTGCCTTATTGTTCTTCAAAATTTGCAGTAAGAGGCTTAACGGAATCTTTAAGAATGGAATTATTAGATACCAATGTATCAGTTCATACAGTACATCCAGGCGGTATTAAAACTAATATTGCAAACAACGCAAGAATTTCTGAAAGTGAAGATCAAGAACAAGCTAAAAAAGTATTGAAAAATTTTAATAAAGCATTAATTCATACACCTGAAAAAGCGGCTCAAGTTATCATTCGAGGTATAGAGAAAAAACAAGAAAAAATCATGATTGGTTTTGAAACTTATGTAACTGATGTGGTTACTAAAGTATTACCGACCAGCTATTCTAAAATTTTTGATTTACTAGGTAAACAAGCATTACAGTAGTGTTTTTATTATAAATAGTAATAAATAAGTCCTTGGTTTTTCAAGGACTTATTTATTTAAAATATAAAACAACTTACTTAGTTTTTAGATAACAATATTTACTTTTACCAAAAATAAAGTATGAATGTTCACATTATTCAACATGAGGTATATGAAGCACCTGGTGCATTTTTAAGTTGGATTGAGGAAAAGAATTTTACTAGTTCATTTTCAAGAGTATTTATAGATGACCCATTACCTCAATCTGCCGATAATATTGATATACTAATTGTAATGGGCGGACCTCAAAGCCCTGATACAAGTATAGAGCAATGTCCTCACTTTAATGCAAAAGCTGAAATAGCATTAATACAAAAATGCATTCAAAATAAAAAAATAGTTATTGGAGTTTGTTTGGGCGCTCAACTCATTGGAGAGGCTTTAGGTGCAAAATATGAACATAGCCCTGAAAAAGAAATAGGCGTTTGGCCTATTCAACTCACTGTAGATGGATTAAAAGATAATAATATTAAACACTTTGGAACAAATTTGCCAGTCGGTCATTGGCACAATGACATGCCTGGATTAACTAAAGATTGTAAGATTTTAGCACAAAGTATTGGTTGCCCTAGGCAAATAATTTGTTATTCAGATTTTGTTTATGGTTTTCAATGCCACATGGAATTTACTCCAGAAGTTGTTGATTTACTTATAAATGAAGAAGAAGATTTCTTACAGAATAATACTAAACATGTATTTGTACAAAAACCTGATGTAATTAGACATCAAGATTTTAGTAAAATGAATCAAAAATTAAAAGAATTTTTAGATAATATTTCATACAAATATCAACAAGTTAGATAATAGACTCTATCTGCAAAAGTGTCTAAACTTTACAAACCAAAAACACCATTTATAATTTACAAAATGAAAGGGTGTTAATGTGTATAAAAGTAATTGTCAATTAATCAACAGAAGGCTGAATGCTTTCCTCTGCTTTAACTTCACCTAAAATTTCTTCTTCAGTAATTCCTTCATTAACCACTTGGACTTTTTCAGTATGTGTTGTTTCTTCTTCTTCAAATGGTCGCTTCCCAAAAATCAATTCTAAATCATCTTTGAAAATTACCTCACGTTCCAATAAAATCTTAGCCAACTGATCTACTTTTGTTCTATTTTCTGCTAAAATTTGTTTTGCTCTAATATATTGTGTTTCTATAGTTTCAGAAATTTCTTTATCTATCAACTCAGCAGTTTTTTCAGAGTAAGGCTTTTGGAAAGAATATTCCGATTGTCCACTTGAATCATAATATGAAATATTTCCAATTTTATCACTCAATCCAAATACTTTTACCATTGCTTGTGCTTGTTTAGTTACTTTTTCTAAATCACTCAAAGCACCTGTAGAGATATTACCAAAAACAACTTCTTCAGCAGCACGACCACCCAAAGCAGCACACATTTCATCTAGAATTTGTTCTTTTGTGGTGATACTTCTTTCTTCTGGCAAATACCAAGCCGCACCCAATGACTGACCTCTCGGTACTATCGTAACTTTAATCAAAGGATTTGCATGTTCGGTCATCCAACTCACTGAAGCATGTCCCGCTTCATGATAGGCAATTCTTCGTTTCTCAGCAACCTTAATAATTTTATTTTTCTTTTCTAGTCCACCAACTACTCTATCAATCGCATCTAAGAAATCTTGTTTTTGCACTGCCTTCTTATCCTTACGTGCAGCAACTAATGCGGCTTCGTTACAAATATTAGCAATATCAGCACCTGAAAATCCTGGAGTTTGCTTTGCTAAAAATGGAACTTCTACATCACTATCTAAAACTAAAGGTTTTAAATGTACTTTAAAAATTGCCTCTCTTTCTTTTAACTCAGGTAAATCCACATAAATTTGTCTATCAAATCTTCCCGGTCTTAACAATGCAGCATCCAATACGTCTGGTCGATTGGTGGCAGCCATCAAGATAATATTTTTATCACCTGAGAAACCATCCATTTCAACCAAAAGTTGATTCAAAGTATTCTCTCTTTCGTCATTACTTTGCATCATATTTTTTCCTCTTGCACGACCAACAGCATCTATTTCATCAATAAAAATAATACAAGGTGCTTTTTCTCTAGCTTGTTTAAATAAGTCTCGTACTCTTGATGCACCAACACCCACAAACATCTCTACGAAATCAGAACCTGACAATGAAAAGAATGGCACTTTAGCCTCACCAGCAACTGCCTTTGCTAATAAAGTTTTACCAGTTCCTGGAGGTCCAACTAACAAAACACCCTTCGGAATTTTAGCTCCCAATGATGTGTATTTTTGTGGATTTTTCAAAAAATCTACAACTTCATGTACTTCTTCTTTTGCACCATCTAATCCTGCAACATCTTCAAAAGTAATACTCACTTTTGAGTCTTTATCATTATCAATTAGACTAGCTTTTGATTTTCCAATATTGAAAATTTGCCCGCCCATTCCAGGCATACCGCCAGATGCTTTTCGCATCAAGAACATCCATACGCCAATGAATAAGATTATCGGTAAAAACCAACCAATAATATCAATCAAGCCTCTCCTATTTTCAGATTTCAACGGAACTAATTGTTCAGTTGGCAATTCTGCTTGAGCTTTATCAAATTTATTTTTAAAAGATTCAACGGTAACGATAGGCACAATAAAATGTGGTCCTTTATTTTCTGAACCTAATTTTGTTTCTCTGATGTCTTTATAAATATCTTTTGATTTGATAGAATCTGGTTTGATATAAACTTCTGCAATTTTGTCGTTTACAATAATTACTTGTTCTACATCATGACTTGGCAACACTTTTCTAAAAAATTGTTCCTCAGAAATATCATTTTGTTTTATATTCAATCCATAAAACTGAAATGCCAAAATACCGGCCATTATCAACCCGAATATCCAATATCCGCTCGGTCCGCCTCCGCTATTTTTCTTCTTTTTTTCATTCTCCGGTAATAAATCCATTTCTTTATCCTTTATTTTAAATTTTATATTCTTTAATTACAGCATCATGCCACAATTCTTCTAAACGATAAAATGCTCTTCTTTCCTTTTGAAAAATATGTACCACAACATCTCCAAAATCAATCAAACACCATTCTCCAAAAGAACGACCTTCCACATGAAATGCTTTAATACCGTACTTTTTTGCCATTTCATATTCTACATAATCAGTAATCGCACGTGTTTGAGTGGTACTTTCACAATCGCAGATTATAAAATAATCTGTAATTGCTTCAGGAATTTTTCTCAAATCCATACAAACAATATTTCCACCTTTCTTATCATCTATAAGATTAATAATAACCTCAGTAAGGTCTAATTTGTTTAATTTTTCTGTTGTTTTTTTCTTTTTTATTGTTTCCAAGTGCTTTTTTTCTTATTTTCCATAAAATTACTAAATTTTGACTACAATCATTAACGATACCCAATATCTTGGTAAGAATTTAATATTATTGCAATCTATTCCTTCCACAAATTCTTATGCTAAAGAATTACTTACAAAATCTAAGCCTAAAAATGGAACGGTAATTTTGGCAGAAGAGCAAACAGCAGGACGTGGACAATCTGAAAATATTTGGCAAAGTAATGCTAAAGATAATTTGACTTGTAGTGTAATTTTAGAAACACATTTAATACCTGCGAGTAAGCAATTTTTATTAAATATGGCTATTTCATTGGCTGTATTGCATACTACAAGAGCATTTACTGAAGAAGATTCAACTATTTCTATAAAATGGCCAAATGATATTTTAGTACAACAAAAAAAAATTTGTGGCATTTTGATAGAGAATACTATTTCTGGGCAATGCTTGCAACATAGCATTATTGGAATCGGACTAAATGTCAATCAGTTGGATTTTGGAATGCATAAGCAAGCAACAAGTATCCTGCAAATTACACAAAAGCAAAATGATGTTTTCTGGGTATTAAAAAAACTTTTGGTAGAAATAGAACGTCAATTAGCTTTTATTCAAAATGAACAATATTTAAAAGAACAATATTTAAAATACTTTTTCCAATTGAATCAGACTGCAAAATATATTTATAAAGAAAAAGAAGTCTTAGGAATAATCAAAAATGTCAATGAAATTGGTCAATTGATGATAGAAATTGATGGAAAAATACATATTTTAAACATGAAAGAAATTAAGTTTTTGTATTAGAAAAAAATATTTAGTTTTCAAACATGCAACAGACTATAAAATTTATACTATAATCTTTTGTTCTACTAAGTTATTATAAGCATTTAAGCAAGCATTTTTTTCTGCTTCTTTTTTATTTTTTCCTTTGCCCTGTGCCATAAAAATTGTATCAATATAAATATCAACTACAAATTGTGTGTCGTTTTCAGGGTTGGCTACGTGCTTTAATTCCAATTGTTTTTTTTCTGCTTGAACCCATTCATATAAGAAACTCTTAAAATCTTTTATTTCATTTTCAAATTGCTCCAAATCCACGTTTTCTAACAATAATTTACAAATTATTGGTTTTGTACCGAGCATAGTATAATCTAAAAAATAAGCACCAACTAATGCTTCTAATGTGTTGCCCAATATATCTGGCGAGGTTTGGTAAAAATTTGGAGCTAATTTATGTTTGATATAACGATGTAAATTCAGATTTAATCCAATTTTATTAAGATGTGTGCGACTAACTAATTGTGAACGCAATTTGCTCAGTTCGCCTTCATTTTTTGAATCAAAATGATTGTACAAAAACTCAGCAATCACAAAATTAATAACAGAATCTCCTAAAAATTCTAATCGTTCATTTTTATTTTGAATATGCTTTGAATAAGAAGCGTGTGTTAATGCTTTGATATAATTGGATTCGGAGTGTTTGGGTAAATAACCTATTGATTGGTATAAATCTTTATATTTTAATACTTCTGTTAATGCTGAATTTTCAGTTTTTTTCTTTCTAAAAATATTTTTAATAAAAGAAAACATCTTTAGTTGGTAAACTTTTTAAAAATTAATGAGGTATTATGTCCACCAAATCCAAAATTATTATTCAGTACATATTTTATATTTCTCTTTTGAGTCTGACCTAATGTAAGATTCAAATCCATTCCAATTTGCTCATCAATTTCCTTTGTGTTTATAGTTGGTGGCACTTGTTGATATTGAATTGCTAAAATAGAAATAATACTTTCGGTTACACCAGCAGCACCCAACAAATGTCCTGTCATAGATTTTGGAGCACTAATATTTATAGAAGATAAATCTTTTCCAAAAACAGTTTTTAAGGCATTAATTTCTGCAATATCACCTATTGGCGTAGATGTAGCATGCGTATTTATAAAATCAATCGGCTTATTTAATATTTGAGCATTTGCTAAAGCTTGTTGCATGTTTTTGATAATCATCTCTCCTGCTGGACTTGGAGCTGTAATATGATGAGCATCAGCATTCATAGCATATCCACTAATTTCGGCTAAAATATTAGCTCCTCTTTTTTGTGCATGTTCCAAAGATTCAATCACTAATGCACCAGCACCTTCGCCCATTACAAAACCATCTCTATTTTTATCAAATGGGCGACATGCATTTTCAAAATTATCATTCTTTTCAGATAGAGCTCTCAAGGCATTAAAACTTCCAATTCCAGCTTCGTGGATGGGTGCTTCTGAACCAGCAACTATGATTGCATCTGCCATACCCAATTGAATATTTTGTACTGCTGAAATTATTGCATGAGCAGATGACGCACAAGCAGAAACGGTAGAAAAATTTAGACCTTTCAATCCATATTGAATAGAAACATATCCAGCAACACTGTCTATCAACATTTTCGTAACGAAAAAAGGATTGAAATATCTCGGATTCTTAGCTTGTTCGTAATAAGTCTTCATCTCTTGTTGGAATGTTTGCACACCACCAACGCCTGATGCCGAAATAACGCCAACTTTTTCTTTATCTAAATTGGAGTAATTTAACAGACCAGAATGTTCTATTGCTTCTTTAGTCGCAACTAAAGCATATTGTGTGAACAAATCATATTTTCTAACTTCCTTTTTCTCAAAAAAATCTTCAGGCTGATAATTCTTAACCTCACAAGCAAATTGAGTTCTAAACTTTGAAGCATCAAATTTAGTAATTGAGCCTATCCCAGATTTTCCTAAAAATAAATTATTCGTAAAAGATTGGATATTATTTCCAATAGGAGTAATTACCCCATAGCCAGTAATCACTACAGGTTTTAGAAACTTCATTTATCTTTTACTATTTTATTTATCGTGTATGACTTTATACATTGGACTCTAAGAATGCGATTGCTTCGCCAACAGTTTTAATTTTATCAGCTTGTTCATCGGGAATAACTAAGTTGAATTCTTTTTCAAACTCCATAATTAATTCCACGGTTTCAAGCGAATCTGCTTTTAAATCCATTTCAAAATTTGCTTCAGGTGTAATTTCTGTTTCTTCTACGCCCAATTTCTCCACAATGATTTTCTTTACGCGTTCCGCTATTTCAGACATAATCTCTATGTTTAATTTCCTGACAAAGGTAAGTTTTATTTTATAATTTAGATGACCTACTTAAAAAAATATTAACAAAAGGAAATTTGCCTTAATTATTCTTTGAGTAAATTTTAACTCATTCTGTGGTTAAATTTTCTTATTTTATCTGCTTTTCTTTCTGTCTTGATACAAAAAGAAACAAAAAAACTAGAACAATCTAAGACATTTTTGTCAACGAACAAAACTTCAGCTCGAAAAATCTGCTGTTATAAACCATCTTATTGATTTAATTTCTTCTTTACTCTAAAATTAATGCAAAATTTTCAACAAAACAAAATTTGTTTGGCTTGCACGTAGGTTTGTGGTCGCCTAGATTTTTCTTCGCCTCAATGCTTAAGATTGTTCAACATAAACATTGATTCTTTTCTTCTAAATAATTTTCTATAAAAAATAAACGATTTGTTTCTAAATTAATCGATAATTCATTTATTTAAACCGCACAACGGGTTTGATTTTGCATATTTATATCCCCAAAATCGCCATTCTATCCCAGAAAATTTTAAACAAAAAAAATGTAGTTCATATTTGCCATATATTAAAATGCAGGAAGCCGAAAATGCAATTTAAGAGTAGGCAAGATTTTAAATTTAATACATGAACTTAACAAAAATTTTAGGAGTCGTAGCAATTACATTTATATGTATTACGAGTGCTTTTGCCCAGAAAAAACAATTAAACGTAGGTGAAGAATTTCCTGTTGCTGGACAAGGAAGCAATCAAACTATTGTGTCTCAAAATGGACAATATGCTTTAAGTAAAGATTATAGTGCCGGAAATGATGGTAGATTTTATACGCATCTAGTTTCTAATCCGAACCAAAAAATTGTAGAATTTGGAGCTCCTCACTACTCAAATACTAGACTTAAAATTAATAATGGTTGGCTTAATATGGTAGGTATAAACCCTAAAACTAATAGCGAACCTAATAGTGTTTTATTTATTTATTCTAATGGAAATGGCCAAAATACAAATGGTGGTGGTGTAAAATTAATTGTAGAAAACGATGGTTCTCTTTCATTATATAGTGCTGCTGGAGCAAAAGTTTGGTCTAAGACATCGCCAAATGTTAAACAAGAAATTGGACGTAATACACTTAAAGCTGGAGAAACTTTAAAAGCTGGAGAACGTTTAATCTCTTCAAATGGTGCTTACATTTTAAGAATGCAAGAAGATGATGGTCATTTATGTGTGTACAAATTTGAAAACGGAAAACAAGGAAATTTTGTTTGGGGTACTGGAGAGCATGGTTTTAAAAATGCTTCATTGATCATGCAAGCAGATGGAAATCTTGTTGTATATGATGGTAGTAATGTAGCAAAATGGTCTTCTAAAACACATCCTTATTTTGATCCTAAATTTAATCAGGCAGAAAACAAGCCAGTAAAATTAGTATTGGAAAATGATGGTAGCTTAAAATTATACATAGCATCTGGAAGTGTAATTTGGACAAACAAATAAAGTTTATTAGTTATAAATAATTTAGAATGTGAATTTCAGTAGTAGCATTTTTATAAATAAAATCCCTAACCTTTCGCAATTAATTAATTGAAAAGGTTGGGGTTTTTTAATTTGTAATGAAAAACAACACATCAATATACATAATAATTTCTTTTAATATCAATTATTCTTAGATTTGATTCATTAATAATATCACTTTGTTTTATCAGATTTTTATTTTGCTATTTTTATTTTCTAACCATATTGTGATGGCTAAAAATTTCTTTGCAGAAAAAGAATTAAAAGAAATAGACAGCTTGATAATATATAATCACTTTGAGATTGCAGAAAAAAGAACGGAAATTTTATCGAAAAAACTTCAAAATAATAAAAAATATAAAAAGCATTTTTTAGAAACTAATTTTAGACAAAAAAAACGAATCTCCCGCAAAACAACTTCAGCTTTTACTAAAAATAAAAGATGAGGCAGAAACAGAAAATCTTTTTCCGTTGATGTATCGTATTTATCTGTTGATAGCATTGTCTCACGAAAAATCTAATAATTTTGATTTAACCAAAAAATATTTAGACAAAGCATTCGCTACTTATAAAAAGCATCGTTTAGATAGTATTTTCAGTACTTATTGCATTAGAAATAGCTCGTATCTTAGATTTATTAATGAATCTGATTCTAGTTTTTATTATGCTAAAAAAGCAAATGAATTTGCTAAAAAATATGACAATGAAGAAGATTTGAAAGATTCTTATATTTTATTAGGAAATTTTGAATCCCGAAAAGAAAACTATCTCGAATCTTTGAAATATTATTATCTTTTATTGGATTATATAAAAAGTCTGAATAAATATTTAATAGGTGTAGGCTACAACAACATTTCTAGAGTTTACCTAAAAATGCAAGACATACCAAAAGCATTACTGTACAATGATTCGGCATATATTTATTACGAAGAACAAACGCTGATGTACAGAAATTATTTTCCTGAAACAAGATATAAAATCTATGAGGAAATGGGGAAAACTGATTCTGCTTTTTATTATTTCAAACAATATCATACTGATTTTGAAGCCTTGAAAAAAGAAGAAGAATTAGTAAAAACAAAAGAACTTGAAGAACAATATCAAAATGACAAAAAAGAAGCGACCATAAAAAGTAAACAGCAACAAATACTTTTAATTATTGGTTTGCTTGTTGTAATTGCTTGTAGTTTGGTGATGCTTTATTTTAAAAACAGAAAAATTAATAAACAAAATAAAATTATAGGAGAACAATTAATTGAACTTACCAAAACTATAGAACAAAAAGAAGTGCTTTTGTCTGAACTTCAACATAGAGTAAAAAACAATCTACAACATGTTATTAGTATTTTAGAAATTCAGAAAGAATCGGTTGATTTTAATAATATTGATGAACTAATTAGAGGCAATCAAAATCGTATTCACTCAATGGCATTGTTGCATAATAAACTAAACATTGCTGACAATGTTGCTGATGTGAATTTGAAACAATACATTACTGAACTTGCAGAATTAGTAAGAGATTCTTATGACAATATCAAACAGGAAATTCATCTTGATATTAAATGTAAAATAGAAAATATTTCTATAAAAAAAGCATTGCCTTTAGGTTTAATAATCGTAGAACTTGTGAGTAACAGCATAAAACATGCATTCAAAAAACAGCATAACAGAATTATCAATATTGAAATTACAAAAGAAGAAACTATGAAATTATACTATGCAGACAATGGCATTGGTTTCGATTTTAACAAACTGAATAAAAAAGGATTGGGACAAGAAATTATTAAAGGATTGATTGATCAAATAGACGGAAAAATTGAGACTAAAAACAACAATGGTTTCGAATTGATAATTTATTTTGTATAAAGTTTAACAAAAAAAAATGAACGAAAAAAAAATTTTACTTGTAGAAGATGATTTTCTAAATAGACGACTTTCTAAAAAAATTTTTATAGAAAATAATTATCATGTTTTAGAAGCTAAAAACACTAAAGAAGCATTAGAAATCCTGAAAACAGAAACAGTAAATTGTGCCATTTTAGATATTAATCTTGGTAAAAAAGAAGCAGACGGAATTTCGCTTGGAAAACAAATTTATGAAAACTTTTCTATTCCATTTATTTATCTTACTGCTTATGAAACTACAGAAATTATAGAAAAAGCAGTTGCGACTTCACCCTATTCTTACCTTACAAAACCTTTTAAAAACAGCGATTTAATTGCATCTGTGGAAATCGCTATCCGAAAATTTAAAAACACAAAACAGCAACAAACAATTGTTGTAAAAGATGGAGAATACAATGTAGCACTTCCGCTCGAAAAAATTAATTATATAGAATCTAACAAAAATTATTTACTTTTTCATACTAACGAAAAAACGTATAAAACTCGTTCCACAATAAAAAAAACAATGAAAGAACTTCCTGATGCTGTTTTTGTGCAAATACATAGAGCATTCATTATAAACAAAAATAAAGTTGAAAAATATACAAGAAAGAGTGTTATAATTAATAATAATGAAATTCCTGTATCTTTTTCCTTAAAAGAGTTTCAATATCTGTAATGTAAACTTCTTTATGTCCTGGTTTTCTATAAAAATTACAGAATTTACTGTTTGTTACGTAAGCATTGGTTGTATTTACATTTCTATCAATTTGCCACGTAACCATATTGTCTGGCTTTTGTATTAAACGAAGCTTATATCCAATGTGCATCTACTCGGTTGTTGGTGCATTTTCAAACAAAAAAATACCTTCTTCGATGCTTAACCATCCGAAGTTTAATGCTTTTTAATATAGTTGTTTGAGTTGAGACAATTTCTAGTCTTGAGTTGATAGTTATTTGATGTCCGTTGTTTAAAATTACTAAATTTAATTATTATACATTAAAATTAAATCAGACTGCTTTGTCGTTTCAGTTTTACTATTGAAACTTCTCGCAGTGACGAAAATAACTTTTTATAATTCTAAATTAAACGTTAAATCTAAAATGCATTAAATCACCATCTTTAACAATATATTCTTTACCTTCTATTCTTAATTTACCATTTTCTTTACAAGCTGCTTCACTGCCAAAATGAATAAAATCATCATAAGCCATAACTTCTGCTTTAATAAATCCTCTCTCAAAATCTGTATGGATTACACTTGCCGCTTGTGGCGCTTTCCAACCTGTATGTATGGTCCAAGCACGCACTTCTTGTACACCAGCCGTAAAATAGGTTATCAAATTTAATAAAGAATAAGCAGATCGAATCAATCTATTCAAACCAGGTTCTGTTAGTCCATATTCTGATTGAAATAAAGCTCTGTCATCATCACTCATGTCTGATAATTGAGCTTCAACAGAATTATTTAAAACGATAACTTCTGCATGTTCTGCTTTTGCCATTGCAATTAAAGCATCAGAATATTTATTACCTGTCAAAATTGAAGCTTCATCAACATTGGCTACATATAAAACTGGTTTTTCTGTTAAAAGCATTAAATCAGCAGTCGCTACCTTATCTTCTTTGGAAAGATTTAAAGTTCTTATACTTTTTCCTTCCATTAAATGTTGTTGGCACATTTTTAGAATATCAAACTCTTGTTTTGCTTTTGCATCGTTTCCAACTCTTGCTTGTTTTTCAATTTTGGAAATTTTCTTTTCGATACTTTCTAAATCTTTAAATTGTAGTTCTGTATCAATAATTTCCTTATCTCCTACTGGATTAATATTTCCTTCTTCTCTTAATATATTATCATCTTCAAAACAACGAATTACATGAATAATAGCATCAACTTCACGAATATTTGCTAGAAATTTATTACCCAAACCTTCGCCTTTACTTGCACCTTTTACCAATCCTGCAATATCTACAAATTCAATTGTTGTAGGTACAATTCTATTTGGATTTACTAGAGCTGATATTGCATTTAATCTTTCATCTGGCACGTCCACTAAGCCTACATTTGGTTCAATGGTACAGAAACGATAATTACTTGCTTGAGCTTTAGCATTATTACTAACTGCATTAAATAAAGTAGATTTTCCGACATTTGGTAAACCAACTATACCACATTGTAATCCCATATTTATAATTTAAAATTTCAGACCGCAAAGGTACAAAAAGAATAAGTAATTCTCTGTATTCTAAAAAAATATAAAAACACTAAGCGAAATTGCTCAAATTTCACATACAGTTTCATTGATATATATCGATATTTTTTGTATTATTTAATATTAACATTATTTTAGAGAATAGCATTCAAAAAGAATATAACTTTGCATTAGAAACAAATTAAGTATGCAGAAATTATTTACATTATTATTGGTTGTTACAACAACGTTGATGACATTTGGACAGAGTACATTAAATGCAAATACTACAAAAAGTAGCGTTTTATGGACAGGCAGAAAGATTACAAAAAGTCATAATGGCGAAGTAAAAATTAAGTCAGGTAACTTAATCGTAAAAAATGATGTTTTACATGGTGGTAAGTTTGTTATTGATATGAATTCAATGACTTGTGAAGACATTAAAGATGCAGAATATAATGGAAAATTACTTGGTCATTTAAAAAGTGATGATTTTTTTTCAGTAGAAAAGCATCCAACGGCAACAATTAACATAACAAAAGTGTTTAAGATAAAAGGAAAGGAAAATACTTATTCAGCATTAGCTAATTTAACGATTAAAGGTATTACTAATGAAATTAAGATTCCTGTAACTTTAAAAAAGAATAGTAATGGAAAATATATTGCTGAGTCTAAGTTTAATATTGATAGATCAAAATGGGACGTACGTTTCGGTTCTGATTCTTTCTTTGATAATTTAGGAGACAAAGCAATTAAAAATGATATAGAATTTGCAGTTGTTGTAGAAACATTGTAAATTTACAGTATCATTGTTCTTTGCAAGAGGGAACAATGGGTTTTTCATAGTTTTATGGTTTTTGTGGTAAGTCCTGCTTGAAAAAGCGGGACTTACCTATTTAAGGCATTTCTTAAACGATTAATTCATAAGACAATAAAAAAATTGAACCAACAACAAGGATTTATTTTACAACAATCTAAAACAAATATATTTTATAGTTTTTTCATTCTTCAAATGCATCTTTTCATAATAGGTTTGAATATTGAACAACTCTTCATTTTTATTCATTGCATAAACATCTGGATAATCTTTAATAATTTCAGAAGGAATTTCTGCTAAAACTTCTTTAGTGTATTCATATAAAATATCACTATCCGTTTTTAAATGAATAATACCATTAGGTTTTAATATCTTTTTATAAATGGGTAGAAATTTTGCAGATGTCAATCTTCGTTTATGGTCAGATTTTCTTGGAAATGGATCTGCAAAAGTAATCCAAATTTCACTTACTTCTTCAGGCAAAAAATACGTATCAATCTTATCAATTTGATCTCGAATGAATGCAATATTTTTAAGTTCTAATTTTTCTGTAATTGTTGCAGCACTCCAAATTCTATTGCCTTTAATATCAACACCAATAAAATTTTTATCAGGAAATTGTGTTGCCATTCCGATACTATAATCTCCTTTCCCACAAGCTAATTCTAAAACTATACTATTACCATTTTTAAAAAAATCTTGTTGCCACTTTCCTTTTAATGAAATATCTTTATCAAAAACATTGATTTTATTAACTAAATCAGCAAATTTAAAGAGTTTATTCTTTCCCACTTTTTTTGTCGCAAAAATACATGTTTTATTTTGTTTTTAGTAAATACTAAGAACTCAAATAGGTCAAATTCCTTTTGAAATTAGGCTTTCTTATTATTTTATCCTAGATTTGCAGTACGCTAAAACAAAAGAAACCGAATGAGTGATTTTAATTACAACGACGATACCACTAAAAAACTAGCTGCTTTATACAGTAAAGTTCTTGATGGACTTGGTGAAGACACAGCACGTGAAGGTTTATTAAAAACGCCAGAACGTGTTGCAAAAGCAATGCAATATGTTACTTCTGGTTATTCAATAAATCCTACTGCAATCATACAATCTGCTATATTTCATGAAGACCACAACGAAATGGTAATTGTAAAAGATATTGAGTTATATTCATTGTGTGAACACCACATGTTACCATTTTTTGGAAAAGCTCATATTGCTTATATTCCAAATGGAAAAATCACTGGATTAAGTAAATTAGCACGTGTAGTTGATGCTTTTGCAAGAAGATTACAAGTACAAGAACGTCTAACTGTTCAAATAAGAGATTGTATTAATGATGCATTAGATCCACACGGAGTGGCAGTTGTCATAGAAGCAAAGCACATGTGTATGATGATGCGTGGTGTAGAAAAACAAAATTCTATTACAACAACATCGGCATTCACTGGGGAATTTACACACGATGTTACACGTTCTGAATTTCTAAGATTAATTGGCAGATAAGACCAATTGCGATAATAATTTTACATAAGTAGCCAAGCCCTCTTCAATTTCTCGAACATAGATAAATTCATCTGCTGTATGAGAACGTTCCGATTTACCTGGTCCAATTTTTACTGATGGAATAGCAATTAATGCTTGGTCTGATAATGTCGCAGAGCCAAAAGTATTTATACCTAGTTTATTAGCTGCTTTTACAATATCATGTTCACTATTAATGCTTGACGGATTTAAACGTGTAGAACGAGCCACAATCGTCGCTTTAAGATTATCTCCCAATACCTCTAACACTTGTTCGTGGCTGTATTCTGGAGTCGTTCTAATATCAATAACATATTTACAACTATCCGGAATGACATTGTGTTGTGTCCCAGCATTTATCATTGTAACTGTACATTTTACAGGACCCAAATATGGATTTATTTTTTTAAATTGATAATTTTCTATCCAATCTAAATCTTTCAAGGTTGCATAAATGGCATTTACACCTTCATTTCTTGCAGCATGTCCAGATTTTCCTTTTACTTCTGCATCAACCACCATCAAGCCTTTTTCAGCTACAGCCAATTCCATTTCTGTAGGTTCTCCAACAATAGCTAAACTACAAGAATTGACAATATCACTAATTAATTCAATACCATTTTTCCCTGAAATTTCTTCTTCTGCAGTTGCAGCAAAAATAAAATTATAGTTTAAATCTTCTTGTTCATAGAAATGTAAAAAAGTACCTAATAAGCAAACTAAAGCAGCTCCAGCATCATTTACACCTAAACCATAAAGTTTATCTGACTCAAAAATTGCTTTATAAGGTTCTTTTGTCCAGCCACTAACAGGTTTTACGGTATCAATATGAGAATTTAATAGAATTGTAGGTTTTAGAAAATTAAAATGTTTATTTTTTGCCCAAGTATTATTTGCTCTAATTTCAAAAGGAATCTTTTCTTTTTTAAGAAATTTACGCATTACAATTGCTGCATCTTCCTCATTTCTACTCAAAGAAGGTGTTTCAATTAAATCGCAAAGTAACTTAGTAATTTTAGTATCAATAGTTTTCATTAGTTCAAAAAGGTTGTTCCAAAATTACTGCTTTCACGACTAATATCCAATAAATTGGAAGCATGACACAAACATACGCTATCAACGCCTTGTTGTATGGCAAATTTAATATTCTGGACTTTTGGAATCATACCATCAACAATTACCTTATTATCAATCAATTGCTGTATTTCTTCTATTTTTATAGTCGGAATAATTGAATTTTCGTCTTTAATATCACTCAAAAGTCCTTGCTTTTCAAAACAATAAAATAACTTTACCTTAAAAACTGAAGACATTGCTAAAGCTACTGTCGATGCAATTGTATCAGCATTTGTATTTAGTAGCACCCCAGCATTATCCATAGAAATTGGAGCAATAATTGGTGTATAAGCATCTTCTAATAATTTTTGCAAGAAATCACTATTTACACTATCTATGTCTCCTACAAATCCAAAATCTATAGTTGGGTGTTTGCGTTTATGTGCCTGAATTAATTGAGCATCAGCACCCGACAAACCTATTGCATTGCATTTGTTCGCTTGTAGTTTGGCAACAATTTTTTTATTCACTAATCCAGCATAAACCATCGTTACTATTTTGATTGTTTCAGAATCTGTAATTCGTCTTCCATCAATCATTTGAGTTTCAATTCCTAATTTTGCTGCTAACTGTGTGGCTAATTTTCCTCCACCATGCACCAATATTTTAGGTTGTGGAATTGCTGCTAAATCTTCTAAAAATTTACTTAAAAATGCGTTATCATCAATCACATTTCCTCCTATCTTAATTACCAAAAGTTCCTTTTTATCCATTTTCTTGTAATATATATTTTAAAGTATTAACAAAATCAGCCGTATTTTCAGAATGTACCCAATGACTTGCATTTTTAATTTCAAAAACTTTTGCACTAGGAAAGTATTTTTTTATAAAAAAACTATCGCTCTCTTGAATATAGTCTGACAATAATCCTTTTATAAAATATGTGCTTCCTAAAAACTGTTTTTTTGATGCTGGAAATTTCATTAATTGTTCATAATTATTGACAATAGCTTCTAAATTACATTTCCAATAAAAGCTATTATCCGATTTTCTGCCTATATTTTTAGTTACAAATTGTACTAAAGCTTTACTTCTTAAACGCTCAACAAAATGAGTTTCTATTTCTTGCCGTGAGTTTACAGATTTCAAATCAAAATTAGTCATCAATTCTAATATATTTTCGTGTCCACCTTCATAAGTTTTGGGTGCAATATCTACGACAATTAATTTAGATAACTTATCTGGAAAATTTAAAGCATAATGCATCGCAACTTTCCCGCCCATTGAATGTCCAATCAACACAACATTTTCCAATTGATGTTTGAGTATAAATTGTTCTAAATCCTCCGCTAATATTTGATAATTAATTTCTGATGAATGCGGCGAACGTCCATGATTTCTTTGGTCTATTGAATAAACTTGAAAATGCTCTGATAAAATTTGGGCTATAGATTGCCAATTATCCAATGAGCCTAAAAGTCCATGTAAAATAATTAGATAAGGGCCTTGCTCTCCATATTTCTTATAATTCAACTCCACTGCAATCTAAATTTTCATCTTTTTACGTTTTACTAAATATTGCATCAAAATTGGATAATAACCTTCAGCAATATCCACTTCTATTAAATCAATTTTATATTGAATGCATTTTGATTTCAGTCGGATAATTTTCTCTTGCATCTGTTGCAAATAAGTATCTTTCAGTTGATTGGGTTGTAACTTTATAGATTCTCCTGTTTCCATATCTATAAATTGATAAGGCCTATTTTCAAAATTAAAATCAACTTCATGTTTCTTATCTAAAGTATGAAATAAAACGACTTCGTGTTTATTATGCTTCAAATGTTGCAATGCTAAAAACAGTTCATCTTCATTCGTACTATCCATCATATCTGAAAAAATAAAAACTAAAGAACGTTTATGAATGGCATCTGCAATCAAATGTAAAGATTTCGCAGCAGAAGTTAATTGTTGTTTTGCTTCTTGATGAATTAAATGATACAAATCAGATAAGAGCATTTGGTGGTGCTGTGCATTTGTTTTAGGTAAGCGATGAAGCTTCAAATCATCATTAAATATCGATAAGCCAACAGCATCTCTCTGTTTTTTCAACAAATACATCAACGCAGCTGAAGCAATAACAGAAAACTCCATTTTATTAATTGCTCCATCTTTCTTGTCTTTTGGAAAATACATCGACGAAGAATTATCTATCACAATTTGACATCTTAAATTGGTTTCTTCTTCGTATTTCTTGGTATATAATTTATCTGTCCTTGCAAATACCTTCCAGTCAATTTCTTTAATGCTATCGCCAGCATTATACAAACGATGTTCTGCAAATTCTACCGAAAATCCATGATACGGACTTTTATGCAAACCGATAATAAAACCCTCCACAACTTGTTTAGCAAGTACATCTAAATGGTCAAATTTTAATATATCTTCCTGCAATATTTCCATAAAAGCGTTATTATTGATTTCTATTTCTTATTCGTTAATATATTTAGCAATATGAATAAAAACCAATTTTTCAAATATATAGAAAGTTTTTTAGCAAATGACAAAAGAAAAGCCAAATTTTGCAAAAGTTAATTTTTATTGAATAAATTTTAGCCTTAGAGAATAAAAATGTAATTTTAGAAAGCTAAAAATTGTCGTAGTATGTCTAAAAGTGAAGCCAGAAAAAAACAAATTGGATTATTTGAAATCATTGGTAAAGTTCCATCAGTAATTAAAGACTTACCTAAAATAGGTAAAGCTGCTTTCTATAATTTCACAACAAATGTAGATTCTGAAGTTTCTATTGGAGCTATATTTGAAGAAACTGTACAAAAATTTCCTGAACAAATTTGTGTCTATTATTTAGATAGAAAATGGACTTATCAAGAATTTGATGAATGGTGCAATCGTTTGGCCAATCACTTCGTTGCAATCGGAATAAAAAAAGGTGATGTTGTCGCTGTTTTATTAGAAAATAGACCTGAATTATTGGCTGTAAGTATGGCATTATCCAAAATTGGTGGAATTGCTGCACTTTTAAACACAGCTCAACGAAACAAGCCTTTGATTCATAGTATTCAATTAGCTCAACCAAAATTATTATTAATTGACCAAAACTTAATTAACAATTATAATGAAATAAAAAACACCTTAAACTTTCCAAACAATCTTGTTTTTTCGATTGCCGATGAACTCAAAAGAACATCTAGCCAGTTGAAAATTTTTGACATAAAATCTTTCCAATATTC
>JACJXS010000015.1 GCA_020636545.1 Chitinophagales bacterium | reverse complement strand
TCCAATCTGGAAGCATTACTTTTTATATATTTAATTGCAGCAATCGCATCTTGTGTTGCTCTTAATTCTGCTTTTAAAAAATCATTATATACATTTCCTCCACAATTAGCTGCTACTTTATCGCCATTAAATCCGATTCTATAATCTATTGCAGCAACGACATATCCTCGTAATACCATACTCTTACAAATTTCTTGTAAACCATCATCTATTTTCATTGAAAACCCACCGCCATATAAAAAAATAATGCAAGGTCTGTTTACTTCATTATCATTAGCAGGTGTAAAAATATCCATTACAAGATTTTTAGAAACACCTGAATAATTCACTGAATTTTGAATGTAGGCTTCTGTTTTTATGTTGTAATTACTAAATATATAGTTTTTATATCTAGTACCATAAGGATTTTGCTCATAATTTATGCGAGTTCCTGGAAGTACAGCAGTAGTTGGAATTCTGTCTTTACTTACTGGATATTGAATTGGATCAACTCTAATAGTTCCAATTGGGTTATTTTGTTGCGTGTTTTGCTGTGTATTTGATGGTTTATTACTACTTTGTATATTGGCTAATGCCTCACAAGATGTAAATAAACTAAAATTGAAAAATAAAAATACAATTAACTTAAACTGTTTCATAAATGTCTTCATTTTGGATTTCTTCGGGTAAATAATCTTCGCTTCTATAATATAAATAAACTAATAAAATACATACTGAATTTAAAATATGCCAAAGTGCATGACCTTGAAAAGGGCTAGTCGGTGAACAAAGTACCGTAGTTCTATCCAAAATCCATATAGCATAAGAAAAAACAATGGTTACAAATGCCGCTGTAAGAAAGGATTTAATTGGTTTACTATGCTCAATCTTTGTTTGTACATATAAATTCAAAAAGAAAAATATTAAAATTAAACTTGGGAATATAATATTGATAGGAAGTTTCCATAGATAAAGATAAAAAGCAGCCATTACTGTAATTGCACTCCAAATTAAAAATTTATGGGAACTAATATGCTTATTTTTCAATCTTATAATCGGAAATAATTTATAAGTATTATAGGCAATCGCACTAATAACGATAAAATACATGCCTGTTTGGTCTAATTTCTGAAAAAAGTGTGTAAGACTAGCATGATATAAAAAACTACCCAATCCTAAATACAATAGTGAAAATCCAAATAAGAAACTAAAACCAGGAAATCGAGCTAATAAATTATTCACAGAACTTCTTTCATAGTATTTACTATCATTTTTAGCAATACTTAAAACTATTAATGCCGCAATAATAAATCCTATATTAGACCAAGTATTAGAAGGTTGTACAATTAATTGGTCAAAACGATTCAATTCACAAAACTCTGTAGCATTACCTCCTGCTTGTTTGTACTTATCCCAAATGGTTATATATTGATTTAATTTATAACCTGCAAACATAATTCCAGAAAAGATAATTGTTCCAAAAAATGGCCAAGTAAAAACTCTAGGTCTGTGATTGTGTAGTTTAAATATTTTTTGAATTTTTTCGAAATTTGATGCTGTCATTATTATACTTAGATATTATTTATGCGAATATAATATTTCCAATAGATATTTTGGCAAAAATAATACCAAACTTATTCTAAAAATATTATTTTGATTTGGGTTGTAAAACGTTCATTTCTTCTGGAATAAAATCTTCGCTTCTATAATAAAAATAAAGTAAAACAATATTAGTTGCATTCAAAATATGCCAAAGTGCATGACCTTGAAATGGGCTTGAAGGCGAACATAACAAACTAGTTTTATCTAATATCCAAAATGTGAATGAAATTGAAATAGTTACAAATGAAGTAATCAATATGCCTTTAATTGGAATACTATGTTTCACTTTAGCATAAACATATAAATTCATAAAGAAAAATACTAATACTAAACTCGGAAATACTATGTTTAAAGGAAGTTTCCATAGATATAAGTAAAAAAACAGCATTAAAGCCAATCCACAAACTATCATAAATTTATGAGAGCTATAAACAACATTTTTAAATCGAATATAAGGAAATAATTTATAGACATTATAGGTTATTGCACTTATCAAAACAAAATACATTCCTGTTATATCTAATTTTTGAAAAAAATAAGTCAAACTTGCATGATAGATAAAACTAGAAAGTCCCAAAAACAATAAAGTTCCGCCAAATAAGTAACTAAAATGAGGATATTTAGTTAAGAGATTATTGATAGTATTTTTGCCATAGTATTTAGTATCATTTTTAGCAATACCTAAAATAATCAATCCTCCAATAATAAAACCTATATTTGACCAAGTATTTGATGGCTGCACTATCAGTTGATCAAAATGATTTAGTTCACAAAATGTAGTTGCATTTCCATCAGCTTGACTGAATTTATCCCAAATTGGAATATATTGATTGAGTTTATAGAAAATAAACATTTTAGATGACGAAATAAAAGTAATCAAAAAAGGAAAGATGAAAACTTTTGGCGTATGGTTATGTAATTTAAAAGTATCTTTTAATTTGTCAAAGTCGAGAGTTGCCATAATTTATTTATTTTATTTTAATTATATCACTAAAAATAGGTACTTATTTTTTATTATGCAAATAATTTAAAATAATTGAGGTTGGTATATCTACCATTTTAGCAATTTATATTATGTTAATACACCTTATTTGATAAAATGAAAGGAATTTTTTATTTTAGCGGACTATATTTAATTTTAATAGACAAGAGCGTGAAGAATTATAAAGTAGAATTTGTATCCTATAATCAACCTGTAATGATTGGTCGTTTTATGCTTATCTTTTCAAGAAGAAGAATAGATGTTACTAATTTTTCTTTCCAAAAAATAGATGAAAATGATGGTAAATTTACGATTGAATTTAATGCGGAAGAATGGGACGCACAAAATATTTTAAAACAAGTACAAAAGCAAATTGATGTTTTTGAAGCTGAATTAGTATAATAAATTAAATTGATTAATAAATAAAATTACAAATTAAGAAATCATGGCAATAATGAATTTTGGTGGAGTAGAAGAAAACGTAGTTACACGTGAAGAATTTCCACTTTCAAAAGCAAAAGAAGTATTAAAAGAAGAGACCATCGCTATTATTGGTTATGGTGTACAAGGTCCTGGACAAGCATTAAATCTTAGAGATAACGGATTTAATGTGATTATTGGTCAAAGAAGACCTTCAAAATCATGGGACAAAGCAGTCGCTGATGGTTTTGTAGAAGGACAAACTTTGTTTGAACCAGAACAAGCATTAGAAAAAGCAACAATTATTATGTATTTATTGTCAGATGCTGCACAAATTGAAATGTGGCCAACCGTAAAAAAACATTTAACAGCTGGTAAAGCATTATATTTCTCTCATGGTTTTGGAATTACATACAAAGAAAGAACTGGTATTGTTCCACCAGCTGATGTAGATGTTATTTTGACTGCACCAAAAGGTTCTGGAACTTCATTAAGAAGATTATTCTTACAAGGAACAGGTTTAAATTCATCTTATGCAATTTTCCAAGATGCAACTGGAAAAGCTTTAGATAGAACAATTGCCTTAGGAATTGGTATTGGTTCTGGATATTTATTTGAAACTACTTTCCAAAAAGAAGTATATTCTGACTTAACTGGCGAGCGTGGTGTTTTGATGGGTGCTTTAGCAGGTATCATGGAAGCTCAATACAGTGTATTAAGAGAAAATGGACACTCACCATCTGAGGCTTTCAATGAAACTGTTGAAGAATTAACAGAGTCTTTAATTAAATTAGTTTCTGAAAATGGTATGGATTGGATGTATGCAAACTGTTCTACTACTGCTCAACGTGGTGCGTTAGATTGGAAAGGTCCTTTCCGTGAAGCAGTTTTGCCAGTATTTAAAGAGTTATATGCAAAAGTTGCTGCAGGTGAAGAAGCTCAAAGAAGTATCGATACAAATTCTCAACCTGACTACAGAGAAAAATTAGAAGCAGAGTTAAAAGAATTAAGAGAAAGTGAATTATGGCAAGCAGGAAAAGCTGTACGAAGCTTACGTCCTGGAAAATAATTTTTTCCTAAAAAAGATATTTGCCCCAAACTTTTGTTTGGGGTTTTTTATTGCTATAATTTAATTATTTTTGAAAGTATGGAACTAGAAATAAATCTAAATTTTGAAGACAAACGTATCTTAGTTATTGGAGATATAATTTTGGATAAATTTGTTTATGCTGAATATGCAAAAATGTCGCCTGAATATGCTGAAGTTCCAGTTTTAAAAGTAGAAAAATGTAGTTACTGTTTAGGTGGAGCAGCAAATGTTGCCAGTAATATTAAAACAATGGGTGCTACTCCATACTTAGTTGGAATTGTTGGGCAGACTTATGAACCAGAGTTCAAGAATATTGAAACCTTGATGAAAATATCATCAATTAACACTAATTATTTAGTAAATACTTCGATTTCTACTATTGTAAAGACCAGAATATTTAATGCTGGTTTGCCCATGTGTCGATTAGATAGGGAAACTGAGCAAGAACCCAAAGATAAGGTTAATATTGAAATTTTAAATAAAATCAATGAGGTTATCGAACAACATCAACCTCATGCTATCATTTTACAAGATTATAACAAAGGCGTTTTAAATCCCGATTCGATTCCTAATATTCTAAATATTGCTAAAATTAATAATATTCCAGTTTTTGTAGATCCTAAATATGCTAATTGGGAATTATATAATAAAGTAGATTTTTTTAAACCAAATGCAATAGAATTTGATGCAATGACGCATTTATTAAAAATAGATGAATTATCCATTGAAGAACAATTATTGTATCTAAAAAATTATCTTCAAGTAAAAAATCTATTTATTACTCAAGGAAAAGATGGAAGCATTTCCGTTAATGAACAAAATAAAATTCATCGTCAATCGATTCATAAATCTATAGAAAAAGTTGATGTCTGCGGTGCTGGAGATAGTGTAATCGCTATGCTTTGTTTAAGTACTTTATCGAATAATTCAATGATTGAAATTGCTTATTTAGCAAATTTAGCTGGTTATATTGCTTGTAGTCATGCACATATATATACTGTTAAATTTGAAGATATCAGCAAGTTATTAAAGTAATTTTCGTAATTCACTAAGTTTCAAAAGAGCTTCAACAGGAGTCATTGTATTGATATCTACTTGTTCGATGACTTCTTTTAGTTTCAATAATCGTGGGTCTTCCATCGAGAACATATTCAATTGAAAATTTTGATTTTCAGGTAACTTTTTAAGTGTTTTTGAAATATCTGAAGAAATGCTTCTATTACTTTCCAATTCTCCTAAAATCTCGTTAGCTCTATTGATGATGGCATTTGGCAAACCAGCCATTTTTGCGACATGTATTCCAAAACTATGCCCAATCCCACCTTCAATCAATTTTCGTAGAAATAATACTTTATTGCCTGTTTCTTGAACAGCGACATTATAATTTCTAATTCGCTTAAATTTATCTGCCAATTCATTCAATTCATGGTAATGAGTTGCAAACATTGTTTTAGGTCGAGCAGTTTTATTATTGTGTAGATATTCCACCAAACTCCAAGCAATAGAAATGCCGTCATAAGTTGAAGTACCTCGTCCAATTTCATCTAAAAGTACTAAGCTCTTTTCTGAAATATTATTAATAATACTTGCAGTTTCTATCATTTCTACCATAAAAGTAGATTCACCCAAAGACAAATTATCACTTGCTCCAACACGAGTAAATAATTTATCAATGATACCAATTTCAGCCGATTGAGCTGGAACAAAACAACCCATTTGTGCCAACAAAACAATGAGTGCGGTTTGCCTTAAAATAGCAGATTTACCACTCATATTTGGTCCCGTTATAATGATAATTTGTTGTGATTCATTATCCAAAAAAACATCATTAGGAATATATTGTTCACCTAAAGGCAATTGTTGTTCAATAACTGGATGACGACCTTCTTTTATTTTCAGGATATTATCTTCAGTAATTATAGGTTTTCTATAATTATTTTTCAATGCAACAGTTGCAAAAGACAATAAGCAATCCAATTGAGCAACGAGTTGAGCATTTAATTGAATTGGCTTGATATAGTCAATGATGTAATGTATAAGTTCAGTAAAAATTTGCTCTTCAATTTTTTGGATTTTCTCTTCCGCACCTAAAATTTTCTCTTCATATTCTTTTAATTCGGGTGTGATATATCTTTCAGCACTTACTAATGTTTGTTTGCGAATCCAAGTCTCAGGCACTTTTTCTTTGTGGGTATTTCTAACTTCCAAAAAATAACCAAAAACATTATTAAATCCAATTTTCAAAGAACTAATTCCTGTCTTTTCAATTTCTGTATTTTGAAGTTTGGTTAAATAATCTTTTCCAGATAAAGAAATAGCACGCAAGGTATCTAACTCCTCTGAAATACCTATTTTTACAGCATTTCCTTTTTGAATAGCCACAGGTGCATCGTCTGTAATTGTTACTTCAATTTTATCTTTTACTGAAGAACATAAATTAATTTGTTCGCCGATTTTCTTTAGTGTAATATTTTCCGATTGCTGACATAAAATTTGAATATCTGCAATTGAAGACAATGCTTTTTTTAATTGATTTAGTTCTCTAGGCGATATTTTTAATAAAGAAACCTTAGAAATAATTCGTTCTAAATCCCCAATTGTTTTTATACTTTGTGATAATTTATTTGAATTATCTTGTTCTTTAATTAGATATTCTACTGCTTGTAAACGTTCATCTATAGTTACTTTATTTTTTAAAGGCATGGCTACCCAACGCCTCATCAATCGGCTACCCATTGGAGCTACAGTTTTATCAATAATATTCAAAAGTGTAACCCCTTTTTCGTGCATGGAATGTACTAATTCCAAGTTTCGAGCAGTAAATCTATCTAACCATACAAAATGATTATTTTCAATACGTTGAATTTGTGTAATATGGTCGAGTGATTTTTGTTCTGCTTCATTCAAATATTGTAAACAAGCACCAGCAGCTTTGATGCCTAAAGCCAAATTATCTAAACCAAAACCTTTTAAAGTTTGCACTTGAAAATGGTTCAACAATTTTTTTTCCAAATAATCATCTTGATATACCCAATCATCAATGGCATAAGTATAAAACTTATTAGCATAAGTACTATTAAACTTTTTCTGTTGGAACTTTGGAAAGACAACTTCCGAAGGTGTATAACTTTGAAATAATTTATCCAAATAATCTAAATTACCCTGAGCTACAAAAAATTCTCCAGTAGAAATATCTAAAAAAGCAATGCCCATCGCATCATTTTCATAAAAGACTGAGGCTAAAAAATTATTGGCTTTATGGTCTAAAATTTTATCATTTACTGTAACACCTGGCGTAATTAATTCGGTAACACCACGTTTTACAATTGTTTTTGTCATTTTGGGGTCTTCCAATTGCTCGCAAATTGCAACACGATAACCTGCTTTTACTAATTTAGGTAAATAAGTATCTACTGAATGATGAGGAAACCCTGCTAGCTCCAAATCTGTTTGTGAGCCATTGGCACGTTTGGTCAATACAATTCCCAAAATTTCTGCAGCTTTGACAGCATCGCTTCCAAATGTTTCATAGAAATCACCCACTCTAAACAACAAAATAGCATCAGGATAAGTTTGCTTTATCTTGTTGTATTGTTGCATTAAAGGTGTTTCTTTCACTTCTTTGGGTTTGCTCATCTACGCTCAACTTATTTTAGTTAATGGTAAAGATACGAAGACTGCAATAAAATGGTCATGCCTAAAACTAATATTATTCCACAGCTTGAATAAATGTTAATGAAAAAATCAACTATGAAGAAACATAGTAATTAAGCAAATCAGCGTATCTGAATAATTATATTACCTTTTCATTTTTCAGAAATACTATCCAATATATAAAGCATAAGTCCATCAATTGTTATTGAGCAACAATTCTATTTCCATTTCATCAATACATACAAAATCATTTATATAAACTAAGCTCAAAAAGTCTTTTAATTTAACTATATTTGCCACAATTCAATATTTAGGTAAAAAAAATAATATGTCACAAATCAATCCAGTACAAACTGCTGAAATTTTACTAATGGGACCAGGCCCTTCTAATTCAATGCCTGGCGTATTACAAGCAATGTCAGAGCCTGTATTAAGTCATTTAGACCCTGATTTTTTAAAAATCATGGATGAAATTAAAGAACACCTTCAATATTTATTTGTAACTCAAAGCCCTCACACTTATGTAGTTTCTGGCCCAGGCTCTTTAGGAATGGAAACTTGTTTTGTCAATTTAGTTGAATCAGGCGATAAAATTATCTGTTGCCATAATGGTTATTTTGGTGATAGAATGCATGAAAATGCTAAACGATATGGAGCTGAAATTATAAGTGTTACGGCTGAGTGGGGAAAACCAATTTCATTAGATGATGTAGAAAATGCTTTTAATACAAATATTAATGTGAAATTAATTTCAGTAGTACATGCAGAAACTTCCACAGGTGTAAAAAATGATGTAGAAGCCATTGCTAAATTAGCTAAAAAACACGGTGCTTTAATTATTGTTGATGCAGTTACAGCATTAGGTGCTATTCCATTGAAAGTAGATGAGTGGGGATTAGATGCAGTATATTCATGCAGTCAAAAAGGAATTGGTAGTGTACCAGGTATGTCTCCAGTAACTTTTAGTCAGGCTGCGTTTGATAAAGTACTCAATAGAAAAAATCCAGTTCCATCGTGGTTTCAAGACATCACAGTATATGAAAAATATTGGGCAACACAAACGGCACGTCCATATCATCATACTGCACCATCACAACAATATTATGCAATATTGGCGGCATTAAGACATATTAAATCTATTGGTTTAGAAAAAATTTGGAATCAACATATTGAAATTAGTGCCTATTTCTTCCAAGAAATGACCTCAAGAGGTTGGAAATTCTTTGTTGAAGGCGATGCAAAATTACCTCAATTGAATACTGTTTTATTACCTGAAGGTTTTGATGATGCAAGTAATAGAACAAAAATGAGAAATGAATTTAAAGTCGAAGTAGGAGCTGGATTAGGTTCAATGTTCGGAAAATTATGGCGTATAGGCATAATGGGTGGTAACGTAAATAAAGAAGCTGTTGACCAATTACTCAAAGCAATAGATAATTTATAAAACTTACAGCTTACACAGTTGGAGATACTACCTAAATAACTACACAAATAAAAAGAGGCTGTCCAAAATTTTTCAGACAGCCTCTTTTTATAATTATTAAAGCTTTACTTGATAATTATTGGTCTAATGCTTTGACTTTATCGAACATATTCATACGAGCATAAATTTCTTTCAATGCACTTTTCAGCTGATCTTCTTTTTGAATGCTGTATGCTTTTTCAAAAAATGGTAAAGTTTTATTGAATAATGCATTACGTTTTGCAATCAATAAATCGTATTTAATATTTTCTTTTATCTTACTAACTTTATCTTTTAATGTAGCTTTGTCCCCTGAATAATTTTGAAAACTATTTAATAAAGCACCCATATTTGGGTCTTTTAGTGCATTACGAATATCATCAATTGAAATCACATCTTTTGAAGCAAATTCAGCTAAAGTACTATCTATACTTGCTGCATCATCTTTAACTAAAACTTTATTAATTTCAATTGCTTTGTTGTAATATAATGCTCCAGCGTTAAAATATGCATCCATAAAATCTGGTTTTGCAGCAATAGCTTTCTCATAATATATTTTAGCATCATCGTAATTTCCTAATTGCTCTTGTAAAACAGCCATATTAAATAATAATAGATAATTTTTTGGGTCAGCATTCAATGCATTTTGTATTTCTGCAATCGCCTCATCTGTTTTTCCATTTTCAATATAATAGTTCAATCTTGAAACTTGCAATGTTTTGCTATCTGGATACTTCTTTAATCCTTCATTTACAATATTCATAAAATTTGGATTTCCTTCTTTTGCATAAATATCTGCTAAACTTTCATAAATCGCTTTGTTATTATATTTTAAAGCCACAAGTTTTTCTAAAAGAGGTTTTGCTTTGTCCAATAATCCTGCATTATTTGCAGCAACAGCAGTTGCAAAATATGCACCTGAATCTATTGTTTTAGCTAAGTTGTTTGCCAACAAAAATTCATTAATATTTACTGCTTCACTAAACTTCATATACGCTTCAGTCCATTTTTCATCTTGAAAACGAGATAGCCCTTCGTTAAAGAAATAACCTTGTAAGTGTTCTAAACTTGGTGCAACTACACCTTTTTTCTTTGGATTAACTTCCAATTCATAAGCTTTTAAATAAGCAGCTTTTGCATCTTCTAGGGCATTTGGTGTTTGAGCAAAAAACACTTTTCCTTCATAGATATTTTTGTAAACATCACCTTTTATTTGCCAAGCTTTTGCATTTTGTTGTGTTTCAGCATCTGTCAATGCTTCATCAATAAATTGTTTTGCCTCATTTGCTTTGCCTTCAGAAAGTGCATACGATGCACTATTTACCTTACCTTTCTGAGCAAAGATTACATTTACTAATAAGACACCAATTAAAACTAAAGTTATTTTCTTCATATTAATCTTCTTTATTTTCGATATTACTATTTTCGTTAAGTTCGTTAGAATTATTTTCTATGGAATTATTATCAATATCCGTACCATTTTCAGCAGTTTCTTCTTCTTCCTCCTCATGAGCTATCTTGGTTACAGCAGCAATTGCATCATTTTCTTTCAATTTAATTAAGCTCACACCCTGCGTATTTCTTCCCATAGTACGAATTGTATCTAAACCAATTCTAATCGTTAATCCTGATTTATTAATAATCATCAAGTCATTATCGTCAGTTACGGCATTGATTGCAATTAATTCACCTGTCTTATCCGTAATATTTAATGTAGTAACGCCTTTTCCTCCACGAGCAGTTTTACGATAATCTTCTAATAATGAACGTTTGCCATAGCCATTTTCAGAAACAACCATAATATCAGGTGTAAGCTCTGAAGATGTATCAATACAAACCATACCGATTAATTCGTCTGCCTCATCTTTTAATGTAATACCACGAACACCAGAAGCTGTTCTACCAATTGCACGTGCATCAGCTTCTTCAAAACGAACTGCTTTTCCAGCTTTTGAACCTAAAATTATCTCACATTTTCCGTTAGTAATATCTGCAGATACTAACTCATCGCCTTCTCGAACTGTTATTGCATTTACACCATTTTGTCTTGGACGAGAATATTCTCTTAATGAAGTTTTCTTCACAGTACCTTTTTTGGTAGCCATTATTATAAAATGACTATCTAACAACTCTTCATTTTTCAAATCTGCGACATTAATAAAAGCTTTGATTTTATCTTCTTGCGGAATATTGATAACATTCTGAATTGGTCTTCCTTTGGCTGTTTTACTGCCTTCAGGAACTTCATATACTTTTAACCAAAAACATTTTCCTAATTCAGTAAATAACAATAAATAATTGTGTGTTGATGCAACAAAAATATGTTCAATAAAATCTTCATCTCTTGTTTTGCCACCAAACGAGCCTTTTCCTCCTCTATTTTGCTTTTTGTATTCGTCTAAAGATGTACGTTTTACATAGCCCAAATGTGAGATAGTAACCACCATTTCTTCTTCAGGAATCATATCCTCATAAGAAATATCATCACCATAATAAACAATTTCAGAGCGTCTTTCGTCTCCGTATTTTCGCTTTATTTCTAATATCTCTTCTTTGATAATTTCAAATCTCAACGCCTCTTTATCTAAAATATCTTTCAACTTACCAATTAATTCCATAATTTGTCTGTACTCCTCTTTAATCTTTTCGATTTCCATTCCTGTTAATCTCGATAATTGGAGTGCCAAAATTGCTTTACATTGAATTTCACTTAATCCAAATCTTTCCATTAATGCATCTTTAGCTGCTTCTGGATTTTTAGATTTTCTAATCAATGCGATAACCTCATCAGTAATAGCTGCATTTTCCAACACAATCATAAAACCTTCCAAGATATGGGCACGCTTCTCAGCTTCATTGAGTTCAAATTGTGTTCTTCGAATAACCACCTCCATTCTGAAATCCACAAAATGTCTGATTAAATCTTTCAGATTCAAAACCTGAGGTCTTCCTGCTACTAATGCGATATTATTGATACCATAGCTTGACTGTAACGGTGTAAAATTGTATAAATTATTTAATACAACATTAGGAATTGCATCTCTTTTTAAGTCAAAAACGATACGCAAACCATCTTTATCTGATTCATCTCTAATTTCAGCAATGCCATCAATTTTTTTATCATTCACCAATTCTGCCGCACGGGTTGTTATCATCTTTGGCTGTACTTGGTAAGGAATTTCAGAGATTATAATTTGTGTTCGGCCATCTTTGTTTTCTTCGATAGTTGCTCTTCCTCTAAGACGAACTTTTCCTCTTCCTGTTAAAAAGGCTTCTTTAATTCCTTCATAGCCATAAATTATACCGCCTGTTGGAAAATCGGGAGCTTTAACATACTTAATTAATTCCTCAATTTCGATAGCATTGTTATCAATATAAGCCACAATCCCATCTACAACTTCAGAAAGGTTGTGTGGCAACATATTTGTTGCCATACCTACTGCAATCCCTGAAGCACCATTCACTAATAATTGTGGTATTCTAGTTGGCATTACTGTTGGTTCTTTCAATGAATCATCAAAATTCAATTGAAAATCAACCGTATCTTTATCAATATCTTGTAAAATTTCCTCAGCAATTTTTCTAAATCTTGCTTCAGTATAACGCATTGCTGCTGGTGGGTCTCCATCTATAGAACCAAAGTTACCTTGTCCATCTACCAATGGATAACGCAAGCTCCAATCCTGTGCCATACGCACCATTGTATCATAAACAGAAGCATCGCCATGTGGGTGGTATTTACCTAAAACTTCCCCAACAATACGTGCGGACTTTTTATGAGGTTTATTAGATGCCAAACCTAAATCTTGCATACCATATAAAACTCTACGGTGTACTGGTTTTAAACCATCTCTTACATCGGGTAAAGCTCTGGATACAATAACAGACATCGAATAGTCGATGTATGCTGATTTCATTTGGTCTTCAATGTTAATTGGAACAATTCTCGAGTCTTGCCCTTCTAATTCTTCTGACATAGTATCTTTCTTAATTTAGGTAACAAATATACAAAATTATAAGGGTATATCATAGGAAAATATCCACATACAATATAGTTTACTAATGATGGTTCATAGTTTATCAGAATGAAGTTAGAGAAATATATAATTTATATAATAAAATACTATTTAAAAATAATATTCATATACTGAATAGAACAAAAAGCCTAACGTTATCCTCCTTAAAATGTTAATCTCCATAACTTCAAAAGAAATAGAACTAAACAAATTAATGCATGGCTTCACTCATATCAATAGGAGCAGCTCCTTTCTTTTGTTTCATTAACAAAACAAATGGAATACATATTAAAAACAAAATGCCCAAATAAAGAAAAACATCCATATATGCAATTACAGTAGCTTGTTTTTGTACTGTAATATCTAATGCTTTATATACTGCTTGTAATGCAACATCTGGTGTCATTCCTTTAGCCATAAAACCATGTTTCATCATCTCAATTCTTTGTTGTACATCTAAATCATTGACGTTTAGGTGTTCTGATAGCAATGCAACATTTTTAGTGGAAATATTGGCAACAAATGTAGTAATTACAGCGATTCCAAAAGAACCACCTAACTGCCTCATCATTCCAGTAAATGCAGAGCCCTCTCCTATTTCCTTTCCCTTTAGGGAGCTTAATGCCAGAGTTGTAATTGGAATAAATAATAAACTCAATCCAAAACCACGTACTATTAATAGCCAAAAAAAGTCTTGTTCGCCAGTATCTGGTGTTAATATTTTATAGCCCCAAAAACTATAAATAAAGAACATCAAAAAGCCTATTGCTACTAAATATTGTTGTTTTACACCGTTAGTAATTAATTTCCCAACTATTGGCATCATAAACGCAGTTGTAATCGCAGATGGAATCATTAAGGCACCTGCTTGTAGAGCAGTCCAACCTAAAATCCCTTGAGTATAAATAGGAATAATAAATGTAGAACCATATAAACCAAAACCTAAAATAAATGACATAAAAGTACCTATCCTTAGATTGACATTTTTCAAAACTCTCAAATCGACTATTGGGTATTTATAAGTTAATTCTCTCCAAATAAAAGTAATAAAGCCTAAAGTTGCAGTAATTGTAAAAATAATAATTGATGTGCTATCAAACCAATCATCTTCATGTCCACGTTCTAATACAAATTGCAAGGAGCCTACAAAAATCGCTAATAAAATAATACCTAGCCAATCAATATCTCTAACTGCACGTTTTTCTGCATATCGAGGACTTTTTATATATCTTAAAGTAAGTATCGCCGCTACAATTCCAATGGGAATATTGATATAGAAGATATAAGGCCAATTGTAATTATCTACAATATAACCTCCTAAAGGTGGACCCAAGGTTGGACCAATTATCACACCCAAACCATAAATTGCCATCGCCATTCCTCGTTTTTCAATAGGATAGGTTTCCGTAATTATAGTTTGAGAAGTAACCAATAAAGCACCGCCTCCTAGACCTTGCATAAATCTAAAAAACACCAATTCCCAAATATTGGTTGCATTTCCACACATAAATGAAAAAACAGTAAAAAGAATGATTGATGCTGCAAAATAATTTCTTCGCCCAAATTGTTGAGACAACCAACTTGTCATTGGAACAATAATAACATTTCCTATTGCATAGGCAGTAACTACCCAACCAACTTCTGATAAAGTAGCACCCAAATTACCTTTCATTTCATTTAATGCGACATTGACAATAGTAGAATCTACAATCTCCAATAAGGCACATAAAATAGTGGTTAAAGTAATAATAGCACGTCGAAAACCATATTCTACTAAACTATCTTGCTCCATACTTATAATTACATCTAGAATTTACTTTAAGATTACTTCCACTGTGGCATTTAAGCCTACACGCATTTTTTTTGCAATTGCATTATCTAAATTTTTAAAATCAATCCGAACTGGTACTCGTTGAACCACTTTAACAAAATTTCCACTTGCGTTATCTGGTGGCAAAACAGAAAATGAAGAACCTGTCCCTGGCGAAAATGAACTTACAATGCCTTCAAATTTTTGTTTAGGAAATGCATCTATTTCAATTTCTACTTTTTGCCCTTCCAACATTTTAGAAATTTGAGTTTCTTTGAAATTAGCAACTATCCATACGTCATTATCCTTTATTAAACTAAAAAGTTGCATTCCTGCTTGAATTAATTGTCCATTTTGAACTGGAACTTTAGAAACAAATCCATCTTCAGGAGCTGTAATTACAGTATAAGATAAGTTTAGCTTCGCATTTTCTACATCTACCATTCTTTGTTTTAGCATTGCATCGGCAGTGCTAATTTGTTGATTGGCAGTTTGCGTTTGAGAAACAACCACTTCAGTTTGTTGTTTCACTTGGTTTTTTTGATCCATCAATACTTTCAATTGCTTTTCAGCAGCTTCCTTTGCAGCAACAGCTTGTTCGTATTGTTGTTGTGTAATCGAATGATCTTTTATCAAATTAGCATATCTATTAAAATCTTGTGTTGTTTTCCAAACATTTACTTTTGCCAAATCAATTTGTGCATCAGCGGTATTAACTGCTGCATTAGAAGTATTGATATTTTTTGAAGCAGCATTTGCTGATAATTTGGCAACAGATATATTATTTTGTGCGGTTATATATGCTGCTTCAGTTTGTGCTAGCAACATTTTTTGGTCTCTATTGTCTAAAACCAATAAAGTATCCCCTTTGTGTACAAATTGATTATCTGTAACTTTTACTTCATTGATATAACCTGAAACTCTAGAAATAATCGGGGTCATATTGCTCATTACTTGTGCATTGTCTGTTTTTTCATGCGTTTGTCCGTGTACATATTCTTTATATCCAAAAAAAACACCTGCTAGAATAGCAATAGCTAAAATAATTGGAAATAAAATATTTTTCTTCTTTTCTGATTGTGGACTTTGTGGTGTTATATTTTCCATAAATTTATTTTTATTCTGTAATTAAAATACCTGTTGTTTGTAATAACTTTCTATAAAGTAGAGATTTATCTGCTTTTGCATTCAACACATTAATATTTGCAGTAATTTGAGCGGCATCTGCTTCTAAAAGATTTGTTATGGTTTCTAAACCATTATCAAATTTATTTTTAGTGATTCTATAATTCTCATTAGCTTGAGCTAATGTTTTTTCAAAAACTTTAATTTTATCATTTGCCAAATTATAGGCTTGATAATCACGAACAACTTCTAATTGAATTTGGTCTTGAGTCATGTCATTCATTGCATCAATCTTTTTAATTTGAGCATTAGCTGTCATCATATCTGTATTTTTTTTCCAAACATTACCTAAATCATATTGCACACCAATGCCAATGTTTGCCATATTATACATACTTAAAATTTGTGGAACATCTGCTGCAATATAACCTGCTGTCAATGCAATTGTTGGGATTAAATGTGCTTTTGCGGCCTTTGATTGTGTTTCTGCCGCCTTTTTTTGTAAAGCAATCGCTTGTAAATCTTTCCTATTTTTAAAAGCTTGTTCTAAATAAAAATTTAAAGAAATACTATCTTCGGTACTTTGAATATAAACAGAATCGACTTGAAGTTGTGTTTCTACAGGAAGTCCTAACAACAAATTCATACTTACATTTGCTATATCAAAATTATTTTGAGCTTCCAATAATTGGAGTTCAATATTTGAAGTTTGTAAATTAGCTTTCAATCTATCATTTCTTGCTAATACACCGTTATTATCCAAATTTAAAAAAGCTTTATCACGCTCTTTGGCAGCTTTTAAATTTTCACTTAAAACATTAATAATTTGATTGACTTTAAATAAATTATTATAAGCTTGAGCTATATTATACGCTATTGCTGTTTTATCATTTTCGGCAGAAAGCTTTGTAGCTTCTAATAAATATTCAGTTATTTTGATACCATTTTTAATTCTGCCTCCTGCATAAATTGGAAAAGAAAAATTAGCACTTCCCATAAATGCTGAATTAGGTTTTGGGCTATTTCCAGTATTAGGCATCATTTCTAAATTCATTTTTCCTTTAGATAATGCCATTGCAGAACCTGACAGTTTCAAATCAGGCAGTTTATTGTTTTTTGCTTTACTATAATTTGCTAGTGCTTCATCAATTTTAGCTTGATCTATAATTAATGATTTGGAATTTTTAACTCCTAATTGTATTGCTTCCTCTAAAGAAATCATCTTTACTTCTTGAGCAAATAAGTTATTTATTCCAACTAAAAGCAATATACTTGCTAGTAAAATTTTATATTTTCCCTTCATATCCTAACAAATGCTTTAATAATATTTTTAAATGTTTTTTTAAATCAGAATAATATTTCTGTTCCATCTTGTCTGTAAAATCTATAGTTGTTTTTTTCAATTCTAATGCATTAATACTATTAAACAATGTTCCTGAAATAGTAAAATGTATTAATTCCAAAGAATAATTAGTTTTTAATACACCTTGTTTAATGCCGTCTTTTAGTATAGTCTGATAGATTTTAAGAAACTCTTTATGGTAATTTCTAATAATTTCAATTATTGCTGGATTAGAAAGGTTTAACTTTTCTCTTTGTACCAATAAATAAAAATATTTCAATCGTCTAACACGGTCAACAAATTTATCTATCAATAATTCTAATTTTTGCCAAGCGGATAAATCTTCTTTTAGCATCAAGGTTAATGCAAAATCCAAGCTCTCTTTTATTCTATATTCAAATATACTTTCTAATAGTTTTTCTTTTGAACCAAAATAATAAGCTATTAAAGAAATATTTGCATCAGCAGCCTTAGATATTTCTCGAGTAGATGTGCCATCAAAACCCTTTTCAGCAAAAAGTCTTTCGGCACTAAATAATATACTTTCTTCTTTTGAAACCATTTCGAATACAAAAATAATGTCTTAAAATAAATTAATCAATCGTTTGATTAATATTTAATTTTAAATTAAAATACCTAATCCAACAATTTTAATTTCATCGCTGAATTAGGTAAATTAATTTTAAAATATCAATTTATTTCCAGCCTCCTCCTAAACTTCTGTATATTTCAATTACTGCATTAAGTTGAGCTTTTTTAGTTTCTATCAATTCTAATTTGGATTCTAAAACATCACGTTGAGTCATTAATACTTCAAAATAATCAGCACGAGAAGATTGTAATAAATCATTTGCAGTTGTAACCGCAGAATCTAAAACATTAATTTGTTGAGATTTTAATTTATAATTTTTGTCCAAATTATCAATATTATAAATTTGAGTAGAAACATCATAATACCCGTTTATAATACATTTTTCATAATTAAAAACTGCTTGTTTTTGTTTTGCATTCGCATTCAAATATTCAGCCATGATAGCATTTCTATTAAATAAAGGTGCTAAAAAACTACCTGCTAACGAACTAAAAATTGATTCTGGCATTTTCACCCAAAACGATGGACGAAATGCATCGATTCCAATTTCGGCAGTAATTTTTAAAGCTGGATAAAATTCAGCCTTAGCCACTTTAACATCTAACTTTGAAGCATCTAATTCCAATTCAGCTTGTTTAATATCTGGTCTGTTGGCTAACAACTGAGCTGGAATGCCTGTATGAACAATTGGCGGAAGCATTTTTGTAAAATTCTCAGAGTTTCTGACAATTGGTTGTGGAAAGCGACCTAATAATCGATTGATTCTATTTTCTGTAGCTTTAATTTCTTGTAATATTTCATATTCTTTACTTTTAGTGCCATATACTTCTGCTTCAAATTTCTGAACACCCAATTCATTAGCACGAGCTGCATCTTTCAAAATTTTTACAACATCTAAAGCTTTTGTTTGAATTTGAATATTTTGACGGACTGCTTCCAATTGATTATCTAAGGCAACTAATTCATAGTAAGATTTTGCAATTTCAGCAATGAGATTACTCAATACAAAATTCTTACCTTCTACACTTGCTAAATATCTTTTAACCGCTGCTTTTTTAGCATTTCTCAATTTCTTCCAGATATCAATTTCCCAATCCATTGCCAAACCTAATTTAAAATCAGGCAAAAATTCTGGTATTTCTTTATCAGGTGCGATATCATGTGCCGCATCGCTAGCTCCTTTACTGGTATATCGACCAACTTTTTCCCCGCCAATACCTAAATTTCCAGTTACAAAAGGCAATAAAGCACCTTTTTTTGAGCGAATTTCATTTTTAGAAATCTCAATTTCTTGCAAAGTAATCATTAACTCTTGGTTGTTTACAAGTGCTGTATCAATCAGTCTAACTAAGTTAGAATCTGTAAAAAATGTTCGCCAACTAATATCAGCAGTATTTACTGTATCAATATTATTACTTGAATTGTAGGAATTTGGTGTAATTTTATTTTCAGTACGCTGTACAATTTTAGGTATTTTGCAACTATTAAAAATCAGCAATGCTGATAATAATAAAGCTATTTGTTTGATTCGTTTATTATTCATAACTTATAAATTCTTATTTGTCTTATTTATTGAATATTTAATTTATTTGCAACTTAAATTGGAGAACAGAATTTCTACTCTGTTCTCCATTTAGAAATTATTCCTCTCCGTTGTTGTTTCTTCTTAATATTCTTTCAATTATTTTCTTAACACGTTTATTTAATTTGTCTCTATTTTCCCCAGTAACTAAGTCCTCGCTAAGTGAGTGTTGTTCTTCATCATCAATTAATTTCTTACCATCTGATAACTTAGCAAAAACATAGTATAAACCTGGAATAATCAAAACGCCAAATAAAGTACCAAACAACATACCACCCAATGCTGATGAACCAATAGTTCTATTACCAATTGCTCCAGCACCTTTTGCAATAACCAATGGAATTAATCCTGCAATAAAGGCAAAAGAAGTCATCAAAATTGGACGAAAACGAACTTTAGCTCCTTCAACTGCGGCATCAAATATAGTTGCACCTTGAGTTCTTTTCTGAACTGCAAATTCTACAATCAATACCGCATTTTTACCCAATAATCCTACTAACATAATCATACCCACTTGAGCATAAATATTATTTTCTAATCCCATCAATTTTAACACTAAAAATGAACCAAAAATACCCACTGGCAAAGAGAGTATTATCGCCATAGGAATGGAGAAACTTTCATATTGAGCAGCTAATACAAAATATACAAACAACAATACAATAAGGAATATATAAAGCGATTCATTACCTCTCATAGCTTCATCATAAGATAATCCATCAAAGGCGATATCATAACCATTTGGCAGTGTCGTCTTGGCCACTTCTCTTATCGCTGCGATAGCATCTGCTGTTGTATATCCTTTTGCAGGAAGACCTTGTATAGCAGCAGAATTGTACATATTAAAACGTGTAATTTCATTTGGGCCCTGACCTTTTTTCAGTTTCATAAAAGCAGAATAAGGAACCATTTCTCCAGCTTCATTTTTAACAAATAGATTTAAAATATCAGATGGAAGTCTTCTAAATTGTGGATCCGATTGCACATACACTTTGAAAAATTGGTTGTACTTAATAAAACCTTGCTCATAAGTACTACCTATCATAATATTGAGATTTTCCATTGCTTTCCCAATAGTTACGCCTTTTTGCATCGCCATTTTATTATCTATTTCTAATTCATACTGTGGATAATTTGCAGCAAAGAAAGTAAACAAGCCCGTCAATTCTTTTCGCTTACCTAAATTTGCCATAAATTCTTTATTTACTTTATCAAAATCATGGTAATCTGTATTGGTCGTTTTATTTAATAAACGCATTGAAAAACCACCTGATGCTCCGAAGCCTGGAATTGCAGGTGGTTCAAAAAATTCAATAATTGCACCAATACCTTTTGATTTCTCTTCTAATTCTTCCATAATCTCTTTCACAGTATGAGAACGTTCTGACCATGATTTTAGATTAATCAAACAAGTACCTGCGTTAGAGCCACGTCCTTCGGTCATAATCTCATATCCAGCTAAAGAAGATACCGACTCAACACCTTCTACTTTTTCACAGATTTTTTGAAGTCTCTGAGATACTTGGTTGGTTTGTTCCAATGTCGAACCTGGAGGTGTCTGAATAATAGCATAAATAGTACCTTGGTCTTCATTTGGAATAAAACCAGATGGCACAAATTTATTTCCAAAATAAACACCCACACAGAATAGAATTAAAACAACAAACGTTACCATTCTTCTACTTACAATTCGCTTCAACAAATTCACATATTTTTCAGTAAGGATTTCAAATCTTCCATTGAAAGCATCAAGAGCTCTTGTCAGCAAACCTTTTTTCTTTGGCTTTCCATGTTGGTTTTTCAATAGCATTGCACACAATACAGGCGTAAGTGTAAGTGCCGTAATTGCTGAAATAACAATAGAACTCGCCATTGTAATCGAAAATTGTCGATAAAATGTTCCAACCGGACCAGACATAAATGAAATAGGAATAAATACAGAAACCATTACCATAGTGATTGCAATAATTGCTCCTCCAATTTCAGCAAGTACTTTTTTAACTGCTTTATAGGAAGAAATTTCTGGGTCTTCTTCCATCTTAGCATGCACTGCCTCGACCACTACTATTGCATTATCTACAACTATACCAATTGCTAATACCAATGCAAAGAGTGTAACCAAGTTAATTGTAAGTCCAAAAAATTGAATCACAAAAAATGCACCAACTAGAGATACTGGCACTGCAAGAATTGGGATTAATGTAGAACGCCAATCGCCTAAAAACACAAAAACAACCAATGCTACTAAAATAAATGCATCTCTTAAAGTTTCCAGAACCTGCTCTATTGACGCATCTAAGAATTGTGATACATCATAACTGATTTTATAATCCATACCGGGAGGAAAGTCTTTTTTCATCTCATCGAGTTTCTCTTTAACTTCCTTAATTACATCGCTTGCATTACTACCATAATTTTGTTTTAAAACGATAGCAGCAGATGGATGTCCATCAAGATTAGAATAAATATCAAAAAACTCGCTGCCCAATTCTACTTTAGCAATATCTCTTAAATGAATGCTTTCTCCATTAGATTTCGCACGAATTATAATATCCTCATATTCCTCAGGTGTATTATAACGTCCTTTGTATGTAAGCACATACTCTAAAGACTGTGCAGCAATTCCTGAACTTTGTCCTATTCTTCCTGGACGTCCAATAATACTTTGTTCTCCAATAGCATCCATCACATCTTCAACAGAAATATTATAAGCTCGCATACGCTCTGGATTCAACCAAACACGCATTGCATATCTTCGGCTACCCAAAATTTGAGCTCTTGCAATACCTTTTGTACGTTGAATTTCAGGTATCATTTTTACTGTGGCATAATTGAATAAGAATTTTTCATCCATACTCTTATTCTTCGAATAAAGGTTAACGTACATCAACATACTCGGCTGAATTGGCATAATAACTACGCCTTCACGTTGTACTAACTCGGGCAATAAAGGCATTACTTGATCAACCCTAGTCTTCACTCTAATTACTGCATCGTTGGGGTCTGTGCCAGGTTCAAAAATAATTCTTAATGTAGCTTCACCTGCACTTGTCGCATCAGTAGCCATATAACGCATATCTTGTACACCATTAATGGCTTGTTCTAGTGTAATAAGTGATGATTTTACTAAAACATCAGCACTTGAACCTGGATAAGCAATTGATATATTAACCGTTGTCGGTGCAATATCAGGGAATTGAGAAATTGGCATTTTTTCAATTGCCAAAACACCTACAAAAACTATAACAACAGATATAACAATAGCTAATACCGGTCTTTGTATAAATTTACTAAACATAACTTTTACTTTTCAGGATTTAATTATTCAGCATATAAATTCAAATTAGAAATCACAGATTCTGGTTTTTCAAACTTATATTCAATTTTATCGTTTTCATGAACCTGACGCAATCCTTCTAACAATATTTTATCTGTTTCTTCTAAACCACTTTTTATTATAAAAATATGCGGTAACTCAGCTGCTATATTTATCTCTCTTGATTTAACGGTATTGTTTTTATCTATAACATATACAAATTTCTTTTCTAATACTTCAAATGTTGCTTTCTGAGGAATCATTAGTGCATTCTTAAATGGCAAAGTAACTTGTATATTGCCTGTTTCCCCATTTCTCAACAAGGCATCTGGATTAGGAAATGTAGCACGAAATGCAATATTACCAGTTTCATTATCAAAATCAGCGACAATGGTTTGTACTACGCCATTATACTTAAATTTTTGGCCATTTGCCATTAATAAATTCACTTTCATTAAAGTATCATTATTTGCATTTAATTTGATATTCAAGTATTCACTTTCTGGAACATTAAAGTAAACCCACATTTTACTGTTGTCAGATAATGTAGTTAATAAATCTCCTTCATCTAACAAACTTCCTCGTCTGGCTTCCAAATGATTCATATAGCCACTGAAAGGTGCTCTAATTTCAGTAAAAGAGAGACGAACACTAGCTAAATTTGCTTCCGCTTTGGCTTGTTCTAGTTTTGCTTGTGCCATTAATAATTCATTTTTAGAAACGATATTTTTATCTGATAAAGTCTTCGCATTAAGCACCTCAATTTCAGCTGCTTTAACTTCTGCTTTGGCTTTAGCTAATTCTGCCTCATAAACCCTAGGCATTATTCGAAACATTACTTGTCCTTCTTTTACATATTTTCCTTCGTCCACATAAATATTTTGTAGATAACCTTTCTCTAATGCACGTAACTCAATATGTTGGAAAGAGTGTATTTGTGCAACATAATCCTTGGTTAAAGTAGTATCCTTTTTTAATGGAGCGGTAGCTAAAAACTGTACTTTTTCTTCTTTTGCAGTTTCTTTGTTTTTACAACTGGTAAATAGTAATAGCATTACTAGCACAGTAGATAATGATAATCTGTTCATATAAATAAAATAATTTTTAGAAAATTGTGTCTTGCGACTTTGATTGATTAGAGTTAAATTAATTTGATAGAGGTATAAACAACTTAAGTATCAGACTATGTAGTCTGATAAAAATTAGCTATTTTAAAATCAAATTCGGAAAACGCTGTGTAATAAGAATTTCTTAGTAACTGACTCAAACAATGGAATTGAAATACTTTCAATATATTGAGTCATTATTGAGAAAGATAATAATGGAATAACCACTTTACTAATAAAATAATCTTGAATATCAGATTTTTTCTCTCTTTCCTCTTTTATTTTTTCAAAATCAACGGTAATATCAATGGGAATTTGATGTCCTCCTTGAGTAAATTTCCTTACGAATGCATTATGCTGATTAGTTGCATAATAATTTCCTTTTTTGTCAATATTGGTATGATGACCAGAAGCAAAACAATGATAAAATATTATATGGTGTCTGTCCAGCTTGTGTAGAGCAAAAACAGATAAAAGTAAAATTAGTAGTGATATTTTAATTTTCACGAATCCAAATTTATATAATGGATATGATTTTAAACATTACTAATTTATTAAAATCTGTTAAGTAAGCAATACATAAATTTTACTTAACAATATCTATATATTACTAAAGAATTGTTTCAAGTAATTAATTTTAATTAAACAAAAAAGCAACCCAAGAGTTGCTTTTTGTTATTGCGAGATTGTAATTCGATTTATTATTGCACCAATAGTTGATAAGTAGCTATACCATCTTCATTGTTCAAATTCAATAAATAAATTCCTTTAGACAGATTTTTTATTTCTACTGATTTTGAGTTCAAGCCTTTGAATACTTCAAATTTATCCGACCATACTTCACTGCCTGTTATTGTGTGTAATTTCACTTGATAAATGCTGTGTTTATTCGCATTCAATTCTATTTTAAATGTTCCTTGGTTTGGATTTGGATAGATATTCAACTTTATAGATGTTGCATTATTTTTTATTGCAGACAATACAAATCCAAAATCTAATGATTTATCTGATTTACATCCTTTATTATCTGATACTTGAACTTTATAATTTCCTTCTTGAGTTGCAAAATAATAAGGAACTGATGTCGTTGCGATTGCTGTTGTATTATTATTAAAATACCACTGATAACTTACACCATTTGCTGGATTAACATAAATTGTATCCCAACCTCCTCTTGTAATCTCTCCAATTGTTGGCTTCGGATTTACATTGATACTTGTGTTTGCCTGACCTGATAAACTTGAACAGCCAGTTAAACTTCCAGTTACTATATAGTTTGTATTAACAGTTGGTTTTACTTTTATCACTGCAGTATTTGCACCTGTTGACCACGTATAATTATTTGCACCTGATGCAGTTAAGGTTACAGAATCGCCCTCACAAATTGTACTTACATTCGGAGATTTTGTAATACTTACAGTTGGGTTTGTTGTTGTAATGTTTACTATTGCAATAGCTGAATCTGATGTACAATTATTTGCAATTCCTAATACTTTATAAGTAGAATTTACTGAAGGATTTACGACTATAGTATTTCCACTTTGTCCTGTACTCCAAGCATAACTACTTGCTCCACTTGCTATAAGTGTTACAGATTGTCCAACACAAATTGTTGTATTTGCAGGACTAATACTTACAGTAGGTTTTGAATTAACTTTAATTGTTTTTGTTATTGTAGAAGAACTATTATTTTTAAAAACTGTCAATTGAATATTATAATTTCCTGAAGAACCATATTGTACAGATAAATTTGAATTATTCGATGTAAACGGATTACCTCCACTAATATTCCATCTCAAAGAATCAATTAATTCTGGAGTTGTATTATTAAGTGTTATTGACTCTCCAATACATATTTCAGATTTAGACATCGTAAAGTTAGGATTTAATACCACAGCAGCTGGTTGCGTATTGTAAACATTGATATTATCAATATAAATCGTATGTCCATACATTCCATAATTTCTAAAAACTAACTGAACATCTGCTTTATTTAAAAATGAGGCTGGAATATCTATAGAATCTGTTCTCCACTGACTAGCAGTTGGATAAAACTCCTCACCTATGCCTGGTAAATAAGTAGCCAAAGCAGTACCTTCCTTTTTATAAACAGATGTAGAAGTAGTACCACAATTTGTTGTCAAATGAACTTCTAGCTTATCATATTGTATATCAATAGAATTATCCGAATTGATTACGTAATATGGAGCATAGGCAACATCAAATTTAATTTTTGCTTGTGTAACTCCAGTTAAATTAATCTTTGGAGATAATATATCATCTATCTTTTTCTTTCCATCATATTCTGTATTATTAAATATCATTGATTGATTTCCTAGCCCAAAAGCACTATATCCTTTTCTTAATTCCCAATTTAGATTTGGTTCAACAGAACGCTTTTTCAGCACCCAACCATTAGGAGGAAAAACTGAGCCTTCAAAGTTTTCAAGTAATGGAAGTGTTGAATTTCCAACCATAGCAACAATAATTTTTTTCGTAACAGTAGAAGTTCCTAATGGCGTAAAAATTGTTAATGTAACTTGTTTTTCACCAGAAGAATTAAAAGTAATATCCGTTGGATTTTTTACTGAAGATGTTGTAGGAGTTGCATCTTGAAATGTCCAAGTCCAAGATGTCGCATTCTTATTCCACATTGATTTATCAAAGAAATTATATTTTTGAGTACCACAAATATCCGTAGAAGTTAAAGCATAATTAAAATTAGCTAATGGTTCTTGCATCGTTGAATTACAAACAGGAGAACTCAATAAAGCATTTCTAAGACTATCGGTATTCATTGATGTCATCATACGCACTTTCTGATCTAAAGTGAACATATTTGTACAATAATCATCTGTATAATCCATATAATTCATAAACATTTCACCATTTGGGCTATTTCCACACGAAGTAATATGTGGAAACTCAGGACAACCATAATTAGCATCTTCATGTAGTGGTGTATCATTACAAAAATCATTTCCACAATTTTCATCTCCCCAAATATGTCTCAAACCAAGCCAATGACCAATTTCGTGTGTTGCTGTACCTCCATCATTATATTCTGTATAATTAGTAGAACTCTTACCAAAACCTCTCGCTGCACAAACTACACCATCTGTTTTACTATTATCGACATCGCCATCTTCTCCAGAAGCATACATACTTTCAGGAAAAGTAGCATAACCTAAAAGTACATCACCATCTTCAGTTCTAATTTTTGGCACTACCCAAATATTCAAATAATACCTTGGATTCCAAATTGTATTTGGCTTTATAGTATTATCAATATATGTACTAGTCCAACCTTTTGAACCAGGAGATGAAAATCCAACAGAAGTACGACTGATTCTATTAATTCCTGGTTCCAATAAAACATTTCCGCTTGGATCAACTAATGCTGGACAAAACGAAATATTAGTATTCGCTACACGAGGCAAAAATGCACTTGGAATATTATTCTTATAAGCACTATTCCCCGCATAATTTCTATTTAAAATGACAAATTGAGAGTCAATCTGTGCTTTAGTTATATTTTCAATTACTGTATCTTTATCATATATAACATGTACAATAACAGGAATCACAATACTTTCTTCAGCATTTTTTGCATTTGGATTATTTTTCTTATTCCATTCATAATTTTGAATATGTTTTTGAAAGTTCATTTCCCATTTTAAACTAGGAACTGGAGTTCCACATTTTACTAGTGCATTGGGTTCATTATTTGTGTGTTCTTTTGCAATTGTATTAAAAAATACAAGTGTCATTAAAATTAGAATATAAATATTTCTCATAAATTGGGTAGCAAAAATAATTATTCTATTGAATATAAAATATTATCTTTTTCAACATTAACATTTTGTATAAAAAAAGCAGAACCGAAGTTCTGCTTTTATAATTTAACTTAACTAATTCAATTAAGGTGCAACTGCTTCAACTGTTCCACTAATTCTTAATGTTTTAGTTGGAGTAGATGCATTTGTGTTTACAGTAACAGTTTTGCTGAAAGCTCCAATTCTGTGTGTGTCGTATCTAACTTCAATTTCTGCTTTTTGTCCTGGCATAATTGGTTCTTTAGGATACGTTGGCACAGTACAACCACAAGAGCCTGTCGCACTTGTAATAATTAATGGAGATTTACCTGTATTTGTAAATTCAAACACTCTCAATCCACTTGCGTCTTGTTTAATTGTACCATAATCAATTGACTCGGTTTTAAACGTAATTTGTGGTGCATTCGCATCAACTACTGGTGCATTCGCATCTGTTTGTGCAAAACCTAAAAATCCGGCAAACACAAAACTTAAGATAAAGTATAGCTTTTTCATTTTCAAAAAATTTAATTAGTGTATAACAAATTTAATGCCTTTTTTTAGAAATCATCAAAAATTAAGATTCCAAACTCATTTTTAACATATTTTAGGATTTCAATACTTGCTCCTTAATTCTATAGATTTGTGCTTTATGATGTAAAGTATGTTCTATCAAAAAGCCTACTGACTGTTGTAAATTTATCCAACCAATTACTGGATGAAAAAATATTTCATTAGTTTCCAATTCTTTAGGAAAGGTTTCTATTAAAGTTTTAAAACGAGCAAATGTATCTTGACTCTTCTCCTTCAATTCTTGGTGTGTAATATGTGCTATCATTTTATCTTTTAATTGTGGTGGCACTTTAAATTTTAAAGGGGAGAATAATGCTATCTTTAAAAGTATATATCTTATGGAATTTTTTAATGTTATTGATTTACGTTGTTTAGCAGAGGTCATTTGTTTATTGATAAAAAGTACCGTTAAATCTATTGCTGTCCAAGTATGATATAACGCTTGTGCTAAACTCCATTCATCAGCATTTGGTTTTTGATTAAATTGAGCATCTGTCATAGTTTCTGTATCTTCTAAATATTGATTATACAATACTTCTACTTTATTCAAATCTGCTAATATTTCATTTTTCATATTTATAAAATTAATTAAAAAAATTATCTATTTCAACAATCTTAGAATATTTAGTAATTTTACACTTAGATAAAGACGTACTTTTATCTATCTGTTTTATACTCAATTTGAAGCATTATGTTTTTAGATTTTTTTTTACTGCTCAGAGAAGAAGGTTTGCCTGTTACCATTACGGAATATTTGCATTTATTAGAAGCTTTAAATGAAAAGGTAGTAGAATATAGTGTGGATGATTTCTATTATTTATCCAGAACAACTTTAGTAAAAAACGAACAATTCTTAGACCGTTACGATATTCTTTTTGCTCAATATTTCAATGGTGTTCAATTAGAAGATTTATCTGATGCCAAAATCGATGAAGATTGGATTAAAAAAGAAATAGACCGCCTCTTTTCTGATGAGGAAAAGAAAATGATTGAGAAAATGGGTGGTTTGGATAAACTAATGGAGCGATTTAAAGAATTATTAGAAAAACAAAAAGAAAGACATCAAGGTGGAAATACTTGGATTGGAACCGGTGGCACTTCTCCTTTTGGTAATGGTGGTTATAATCCTGAAGGTATAAGAATAGGTGGCAGTGGCGGAGGAAAAAGTGCTATTAAAGTTTGGGAAAAACGAGATTTTCAAAACTATGCTTCAGATGTAGAATTAAATACTCGTAATATAAAAATGGCATTACGAAGATTGAGAATCTTAACACGAGAAGGCATTGAAGATGAATTAGATTTACATACTACAATAGAAAAAACATGCAAAAATGCTGGTTATTTAGATATTGAAATGCAAGCGTCAAAAAAGAATAAAGTTAAAATTTTACTTTTTTTTGATGTCGGTGGCTCTATGGATCCTTATATTGATATTTGTGAACAACTTTTCTCTGCTGCAAAAACAGAGTTTAAACATTTGGAGTTTTTTTATTTCCACAACTGCATTTATGGAAGTGTCTGGAAAAACAATGAACTTCGTCATCAAGATAGAATACCAACATTTGAAATTTTACATAAATACAATTCAGATTATCGCATTATTTTTGTTGGTGATGCAACAATGTCTCCTTATGAAATTACTGCAAATGGTGGAAGTGTAGAGCATTTTAATGATGAAAGTGGTGCAACTTGGCTGAATAGGTTTGTAGAAAAATATAAGAATATTGTTTGGTTAAATCCTTCTAATGAATATTTTTGGGACGATATTCCTTCTGTTCAAATTATCAAACAAATATTTAAAGATAGAATGTATGCATTAACGTTAGATGGTATTTCAAATGCTATGAAAACATTGAAGAAAAACAAACGTGCTGTCTAATATTTCTGCAACTTAAAAACTATGACTTATCTATCAATTTCTTTGGAAGTTGGTATAGTTAAATACTTTGAGTTTAATAATATGGCTAACAATATGATTGGAACTACAGCGGCATGGTATTGCTGAGGATTTAAACCCCAACCACACAACAAAATAACCAATATCATTCTATAAACAAAGAAATATTGATGCACCCATTTTCTATATTTATTGGATAATATAAATAATGCAATTGGTAAATTAAGTGGCATTGCCCATAATATATTCAAATTCCAATAGGTTGTCGTGTGATTTGTACCAAACCAAAAATAAATGAATAACCAACCTAATAATCCTAATGTTGTAAAAAAAGTTACGGCTACTACTTTATACAAAACAGCATTAAATTTATTTTTGATTTGTAAAATAAAAAAGAACAAGAATATCAACCAAAACAACAAACCTGGCGTAAACCACTTTTTACTATGATGCTCCGGGATTGTATCTAAAATTTGTGAGGAACTCAAGACAATTGATTTTCCATTTAATGTTGCCCCTTCGATTAATTGTTGCAATTCAAAAGGTAAAAAAGTCCTTCCATAACCTGCTTTTTTATCCGTTGGCAAACCTATTGCTATATCCATTCCAAAATCCAACCATTCATTGGAATTATGTCGATCAATTAATTCACGATAGGTAGCCTCATCATCTACATCTGGTTTGAATTTCAATTGGTCTTTGAAGAGTACTTTCACGATAACATCTCGTGGTCGTGTTGCACAATTATCATACAAAAAATCATAGCGATAATACTTAAATTCCTCTCGAGCATTCGTGGTTAAAAACTCAAATATTTTTTGAACCTGAGTTGAATCTAAATCTAATACTTGTTCATGAACTGAGCGATTTTCTTCAACATATTCATTCATAAAAGCGGTAAAATCATCTACTGAAAGAAAATAATCTAACTCTCCTTTTATAAATTTTTTAATAAAGTTTGGATCATAAAAATCAAATGTGCCATAATTATAGACCAAATCCCAACCTAATTTTTCATCTTTTATACGTATGCCTGTATGACCAAAAAGTTGGTATATTTCTTCGCCGACACCAACAGTTAACAAACTAATCTTTGCATCTGAACTGATTTTAGGAACATTAAAATTTTGTACTTGTGCTTTGCTAAAGCCGAAAAATAAAAAAAACAAAATCAAACTAAGTCCAAATCTCATCTGCAATATATAAAAGAAGTACAAAATTAATTTATTTTCAATGATTTTAGCATATAAATCGGAAATATCTATAAAAAAAATACTTACATTTAGAATATGAAAACTAAAGAAGAGATTGTACACAATTGGTTGCCACGTTATACAGGTAAGAAACTTGAAGAATTTGGAGAGTATATTTTATTGACTAATTTTGAGAAATATATAGAATTATTTGCTGAAATTCATCAAGTTGAAGTCGATGGATTAAATAGTCCAATGCCAAATGCTACTGCTGGAAATATAACGATTATCAACTTCGGAATGGGGAGTGCCGTCGCTGCAACAATTTTAGATTTGCTTTCTGCCATCAAGCCAAAAGCTGCACTGTTTTTAGGCAAATGTGGTGGACTGAAAAAAAAGAATGAAATTGGCGATTTTGTCTTACCAATTGCTGCAATTCGTGGCGATGGTACAAGCAATGATTATTTTCCTCCAGAAGTTCCGGCATTGCCATCATTTGCACTACAAAAAGCTATTTCCACGACGATTCGTGAGTTTCAGCAAGATTATTGGACTGGAACAGTTTATACCACCAACCGAAGAGTTTGGGAACATGATGATACTTTTAAAGAGTATTTACGTAAACTTCGTGCTATGGCTATTGATATGGAAACTGCTACAATTTTTAGTGTTGCTTTTGCCAATGAAATTCCAGTTGGTGCATTGCTATTAGTTTCCGACCAACCTATGATTCCTGAAGGTATAAAAACTAGTGAAAGTGATAAAAATGTAACCAAAAATTATGTTGATTTACATTTAAAAATTGGCATTGCATCTTTGCAACAATTACAAAATAAAACCACCACGATTAAGCACTTACGCTTCGAAGATTAAAAACAAAAAGCACCATCTTACGATGATGCTCTTTGCTCATTCGTATTTTTATTACTGATATTGTTGAATAATTTTTTTCAATTCTGCTTTCTCTATAGTTCCATTATGTTTCCAAACTTCTTTACCTTCTTTATATAAAACTAATAATGGGATTGCTGCTATTTTTAGATGGCTTACCACCTCTCCTGCTTCATCATAATTAATTTTCTGCAATTTGAAAGTACCCATTTCTGTTTCTACTTCTTTTACAATTGGAGAAAGTATTTTGCATGGCCCACACCAAGGTGCATAAAAATCTACTAATACCATTTTATCCGCACTTACCAATTTATTATAATCAGCCAAATTCAAACCTTTGTTTGCGTTACTTTCTTGCGTTACAGGTTTTTCTGCTCCTTTCCAAGCAATAATTCCACCTTTTAAATTATATACTTCTTTAAATCCTTGCTGACTTAAATAAGAAGCAGCCTTCGCACTTCTTGCTCCTGAAAGACAATACAGATACACAGGCTTATTTTTATCTAACTTTGCAACTTCATCTGCAAAACTTGCACCATTGATATTAATATTTTGAGCATTTTCTAAATGTCCTGAAGCATACTCTTCTTCTGTTCTTACATCTAATAAATGAATTCCTGAATTGCCTACAACTTTTTCAGCAAATTGATTAACATCTAAATTTTCATTGATGCTTTGTGTTGTGCCATTATCTTGCGAGGCATTGCCATTATTACAAGCAACAAATCCAAGCACAAAAACGAGTATAAAATAATATTTTTTCATAAGTCAAAATTAATCTAATATTAGGATAAGCAGTGCAACAAAAGTTACACAACATTTTATTTTTATTTACTCAAATTTGTAACCGATTTAAACATTCTATTCCACTTAATTGATTTTGGTATTTGTTCAAAATTATTCATAGATAACCAAACAAACAATGGCTTTCCAACGATATGGTCTTCTGGCACAAAGCCCCAAAATCTTGAATCAGCGGAATTATGTCGATTATCGCCCATCATAAAATAATAATCTTGTGTAAACGTAAATTGTGTTGCTAATTTTCCATCAATGATAAATTGTCTATTATTATTTACTTCTATCGAATGTTTTTCAAAATATTTTATCGTTGAATAATATTTTACAAAATTTTCAGCAGTCAAATCAATTGTCATGTCTTTTTTAGGAATCACTAAAGGCCCAAAATTATCGACTGTCCAACCCAATTGACTCGGAGCTATAAAAATATCTTCCAAAAATTGAATGGGTTGTTCTTGTTTAAATTCGGCTATGGTTTGAATTAAGTTTTTTTGCTTCATCAATTCTATTTGATTATCTGTCAAGAATATCAAAACACTATCCGACTGAGAAATATAATTATCAAAATCTTCTTCAATTTGATTCAATGGTGCTATTGGATTACCATAACCATCAGCATAATTTATCGCAAAATCATAAAACCATAATAAGCCTAACTCATCAATCAATGGACGATTTAATTTTTGTTTTAAAACTACACTATACAAAAACTGCATATTGGTATAATGTGCTTGTTTTTCATTATTGATAAACAATTGACGATTGATAATTTGCAAAGTATCGCCCGGTGTACCAACACATCGTTTTACATAATTTTCTCTTTTATCTATCGGACGTTCTGGATGTTCTACCGCATCGCCTGGATAATTAAAAACCACTACATCTCCTTTTGTTACTTTTTCAAAACCTGGCAATCTTTTGTAAGGCAACTGAATTAATGTGGAATAAGCCTTGCCTAAACCAAGTGGCATGGTATGATGTGCAAATGGAAATGCAATGGGCGTTTGTGGGATTCTTGCTCCATAATTAAATTTTGAAACAAATAAAAAATCGCCTGCCAATAATGAACCTTCCATCGAAGTGGTTGGTATTTTATATGCTTCCAAAGTAAACATTCTCACAAAAGTTGCAGCAATTACAGCAAATACAATTGCATCGCCCCATTCTCTTGCCATATTTCGTTTATGTTTGAAATTTTTATCAGCGTATAATGGTCCTAAATATTTTGCATTTTTATCTACAAAACCAATATAACTAAACGAAATAAAACCAAATAATGAAGCAAAAGTATGGTGTAAAAAAGAGGTTTTTCCAAAACAATTTAAGGTATCAGTTACCCACGTTAATGCAAATAGAAAATTCACATACGGAATCAAACCCCAAAATGCTTTAAGTTTATTTTTACCAATAATTTCTAACCAAGTAGCATCTTGTAAAAAAGGAATAAATACATGTATAGGATTTTTTCCTGCCTTTTTAAAAATACCATATAAAGAAAAATGTAGGAAATAATACAAAAGATAAAAGTAAATAATACTCAGCATAGAATGATTTTAACTGGACAAAGATGCTAATTTTTTCAATAAAATAAGTAATCAATTTCTAAAATAAGGTTATTTAACCACTAAAAACTTTGTTTTTTTACAGCTTACAATCTCTATTATTTATATCTTTGCGAGCCAATGGCAAAAAAAGCTACTCATATCGAATTGGTCAATCGTAAAGCTAGTTTCAATTACGAACTTTTAGAGTCGTATAAAGCTGGTATTATTCTCGCTGGAACTGAAATAAAATCTATTCGAGAAGGCAAAGCCAATTTATCAGATAGTTATTGTTTTTTTAAAGATGATGAACTTTGGGTAAAAAATTTACACATTGCAGAATATAGCTTTGGTACGTACAACAACCATGTTCCTCTTCGTCAAAGAAAATTGCTTTTACAAAAAAGAGAACTAAAAAAGTTGCACTCCAAAATAAAAGAAAGAGGTTTTACAATTATTCCTTATAAATTATTTTTTAATGAACGCAATTTATGCAAACTTGAAATCTATCTTGCAAGAGGTAAAAAATCGTTCGATAAACGTGAAACTATAAAAGCTCGTGATGAGCAAAAAAATATAGATAGAATCAAAAAATCATATAGATAGCTTTGAATATCTTTTACTTTTTGTAGTATAATTTCATCTCAACAGCATGATGGTCAGAAAGTGATTGGTGTTTTTTAGACCAAGGGCTTTCAATGATTTTCACTTCACGTTTTACGTCTTCAACTTTTAATTGATGTTGCATTAGAAAAATATAATCTATCCAATTTTGAGATTTTCCATAAGCTAAAGTATTCTTTGTATAATCATAAGTTAATTGTAAATCTCCTTCCATTTTATAATCATTGACATTCAAAATACCTAACATACTATCATACAAACTCCTTTTATATTTATCGACATTTAAGTCGCCAGCTACAATCGTTGGAAGGCTATCTTTTTCGTATTTATCTAATAATTCTGTTTTAAGTTGTTTTAACTGACAGATTCTATAATCATCGGATCCTGCAGCATTCAAATGAGTGCCTACAACATAAAATTCTTGTCCATTTTTATTTAGCTTGACCATTAAAGCTCCCTTTTTTGCCATTCTATCAATGCCTTTTTTTGCTTTATATTTTATTTTATCAACCTCTTCGATAGGAAACTTTGACATTATCCAAATTCCATCAGATGTTTTAATAGAAAAATTACTTTTAAAAGCGGGTCCAATTCTATAAGGATAATCAGTCTGCATTCTTTTAACCATTCTTCGTCTTGCACCACGATGAAAAGCTTCCTGAAATACAATTAAATCATAATCAGTCGTCAAAAGTTGGTTGGCGATATGAATAGAACGCTTTTTCTTTCCAGTAAATTTAAGCATAGGCGGAAGCATATATATATTCCAAGAAAGCATTTTTAAACTATCTAAAGCAACTTCTTGCTCAGGTAATTGTGTTGGATTTATGGGCATAATTTGAGCCTCAGAAAAATTTATTACTAGAATAAAGAAAAAAGAAATTGCGATTTTTATCATTTACAAATCTATTAAAAAAAATCTAGGAACACGACTATTGCAAATATCCAATTACAAAATCATCCAAGGCTTTCATTAAATTTTATACCACAATTATTGCAGTGTTGTTGAAGATTAAGAAATATTGCATAACAATGAAGATTAAAAAGAGTTTGGTTTTAAATTTATAAAAATAGATTTATTTGCAATTATCATAATACAAAATATATCAAGATTTAAAGTAATTCCTAATAGATATTATAGATATAGTATCAAAAGAATTTTCTATTTTTAAAAACAGTAGAATTAAATATTCTATTTTTGAATTTAGCTAAACAAAAGCCAAAAAAAACTAAAACTATCTTACTAAGTATTTTGAGAATTATACATTGAAAATTAAGTAAATAATAAAAGAAAAAATGACAAGTACCGCACAAAGAGCCGAATTACAAGCCAAAATATGGAAAATAGCCAATGAAGTACGTGGAGCCGTTGATGGATGGGATTTTAAACAGTTTGTTCTCGGAGCTCTGTTTTACCGCTTTATCAGCGAAAATTTCTCCAAGCATTTTGACGATGCAGACACAGTTTATGCCGATTTATCAGATGATGTCATCTCTTCAGAAATAAAAGACGATGCCATTAAAACCAAAGGCTATTTCATTTATCCTTCACAGCTTTTTGTAAATATTGCCAAATCCGCAAGCACCAACAAAAATTTGAACACCGAGCTCAAAGCTATTTTTGATGCCATTGAAAGCTCTGCCAATGGTTATGCTTCTGAAGACGATATCAAAGGTTTGTTTGCCGATTTTGATACTACAAGCAATCGCTTGGGAAATTCCGTTCCAGATAAAAACAAACGATTGGCTGCCGTGCTAAAAGGCGTAGAAGAACTCAATTTTGGCAATTTTGAAAATAATCAAATCGACTTGTTTGGTGATGCTTACGAGTTCCTGATTTCCAACTATGCAGCGAATGCTGGAAAATCAGGTGGTGAATTTTTTACGCCTCAAACAGTTTCCAAGCTCATTGCTCAATTGGCTTTACACAAGAAAAAAAAGGTAAATAAAATTTACGACCCCGCCTGTGGCTCAGGTTCATTGCTCTTGCAAGCCAAAAAACATTTCGACAGTCATATTATTGAAGAAGGATTTTTTGGACAAGAAATCAACCATACCACTTATAACTTGGCTCGTATGAATATGTTTTTGCACAATATCAATTACGATAAATTCCATATTTTGCTAGGCGATACACTTTTAAAACCTGCATTGGGCGACGAAAAACCTTTTGATGCCATTGTTTCTAATCCTCCATACTCGGTAACTTGGATTGGTAGTGATGACCCTACTTTAATTAATGACGACCGTTTTGCTCCGGCAGGCGTTTTAGCTCCCAAATCTAAAGCCGATTTTGCCTTTGTATTGCACGCTTTAAGTTATCTATCTAGCAAAGGAAGAGCTGCCATTGTATGCTTTCCAGGTATTTTTTACCGTGGCGGTGCCGAGCAGAAAATCCGTCAATATTTGGTGGATAATAATTTTGTAGAAACAGTAATTTCCCTTGCTCCCAACTTGTTTTTTGGCACTTCAATAGCCGTAAATATTTTGGTACTTTCCAAAAACAAAAAAGAAAATAGCACCCAGTTTATTGATGCAAGTGGCGAAGATTTCTTCAAAAAAGTAACTAATAATAATGTATTGGAAGACAGCCACATTGAACGCATTATGGAACTGTTCGACAAAAAAGAAAATGTTGCACATACCGCCATCACTGTTGAAAACAGCAAAATTGCCGAAAATGATTACAATCTTTCCGTAAGCTCTTATGTAGAAGCCAAAGACAATCGAGAAGTGATTGATATAAAAGTGTTGAATGCAGAGATTGCTGAAACGGTAAAGAAAATAAATGCTTTGCGTACGGATATTGATAAAATTATTAAAGAGATAGAAACTGTCTAATCCTTGATTTTTGTGATTCAATTATCCAGATGATTCAATAAAAAAAAGAATCAGTTATATCACAGCAATAAAAAAAATCACAATACAAAAAAAACAAATATGCCATACAATCCCCAAAAACACCATCGTCGTTCTATCCGATTAAAAGGATATGATTATGCACAGGCAGGATTGTATTTTATTACAATATGTTGCCAAGATAGAGCAAATTTATTTGGAGCAATAGAAAACGGTGAAATGATATTAAATGAATACGGACAAATTGCATTCGAAGAATGGGCAAACACCGAAAACATTCGAGATAATTGCCGCATCCACGAATACATCATCATGCCCAATCATATCCATGGAATCATCGAAATTATTTTTAAAAAAGAAAATAATATGGACGAAGCTTTAATTTCTAATAATTCGAAAGAAGAGAATCTTAATAGTAGTACGGGCGAAGAGATTATTTCTGATAATAAGAGCGAATCAATTATTTCCGAAAATACGGGCAAAGAGATTATTTCTGATAATAAGAGCGAATCAATTATTTCCGAGAATAAGAGCGAATCAATTATTTCCGATAATACGGGCGAAGAGATTATTTCCGATAATACGGGCGAAGAGATTATTTCCGATAATACGGGCGAAGAGATTATTTCTGATAATAAGAGCGAATCAATTTTTTTCGATAGTACGGGCGAATTGCAATTCGCCCCAACCGCCCCAACGGAATTCCCCCCAACCGCCCCAAAATTCAAATCCCCATCTCAAACTATCGGCTCCATAATAAGAGGATTTAAAATCGCTACAATAAAAAGAATAAAAGATTTAATTTTAAAGGAAAAGGATAATATGAGCGAAGCTCTAATTTCTAATAATTCGGAAGAAAAGAATCTTAATAGTAGTACGGGCGAATTGCAATTTGCCCCAATGGAATTCGCCCAAACGGAATTCGCCCCAACCGCCCCAACGGAATTCGCCTCAACCGCACCAATAATCCCCAATAATTCAGAAGATTCTATAATTTCTAATAATAAGAGCAAAGAGATTATTTCCGATAATAAGAGCAAATCAATTTTTTCCGATAGTACGGGCGAATTGCAATTCGCCCCAACGGAATTCGCCCCAACGGAATTCGCCCCAACCGCCTCAACGGAATTCGCCCCAACCGCCTCAACGGAAAAAATTAAAACATTAAATTATAAAATATGGCAACGTAATTTTTACGAACATATCATTCGAAATGAAAAATCACATAAAGCTATCTCGGATTATATAAAAAACAATCCTCAAAATTGGAATAATGATAAATTACAATAATAACAATTGAACAACAAAAATAAATGGAAAATTATAAATAGAAAACATCTGAACCATGATTTCTGTGATTAAATGATTTTTATGATGTAAATAGAAAACTAAAAATGAACAATATGCAAAATCAAGGCAATCAAATAAATCAAAAAAATCACAGTGCAGACAAAAAAAATGAAATATGAACAAAGAAAATAAAATGAAAATGGAGAATGGAGAATTGAAAATGGAAAATGAACTTAATTCTCAACTCTCAATTCTCAATTCTCAATTAAATAAAGTGGAATGGAAAACGCTGGGGGAAGTGGCGGAATTGAAGCGAGGAAAAACAATTACAGCAAAAGATAAAATTGATGGAGATATTCCTGTAATTAGTGGTGGTCAAACTCCTGCATATTACAATGCTGAATTTAATCGTGAAGGTGAAACTATTACTGTTGCAGGAAGCGGAGCTTATGCAGGATTTGTAATGTATTGGGATAAACCAATTTTTGTTTCAGATGCTTTTTCTGTAAAGCCCGATTTGAGCTTTATGAGTACAAGATATGTTTATCATTTTTTATTAAATAATCAGCAATGGATTCATAATTTACAAAAAGGTTCAGGTGTTCCTCACGTTTATCCAAAAGATTTAGAAAAACTCCTCATCCCCATTCCGCCCTTAAAAATTCAGCAAGAAATAGTTGCCATTCTCGATAAGTTCACAGAGCTTACAACAGAGCTTACAACAGAGCTTACAACAGAGCTTACAACAAGAAAAAAACAATATGCGTTTTATAGGGAGCAATTGCTGGCATTTGAAGATACAAAATTGCAACCGTCAGAGCGAATTGCAACCGTCGGGGCGAATTGCAATTCGCCCTGTACAGTGTGGAAAACGCTGGGGGAGGTGGCGATTTATTCAAAAGAGAGAGTAAATTTTTCTTTTGTGAATGAGGATAATTATGTTGGAGTAGAAAATTTATTACAAGATAGAGCCGGCAAATCTAAATCAAATTATGTTCCAATATCGGGTAATTTAACTTGTTTCAATATTGGAGACATTTTGATTGGAAATATTCGTCCATACTTAAAAAAAATATGGTTTGCTGATTGTAAAGGAGGTACAAATGGTGATGTTCTTGTAATTCATTTAATTGATAAAGGAGTTGATGCTAGATATTTATATCAGATACTAGCTGATGATAGTTTTTTCTCTTATAATATGCAACACGCAAAAGGTGCTAAAATGCCACGTGGTAATAAAGAAAAAATAATGGAATTCAAAATCCCCATTCCTCCATTATCCGAGCAGGAGCGTATTGTGGAAATATTAGATAAATTTGATGCCTTGACCAATTCCATTAGCGAGGGTTTGCCCAGGGAGATAGAACTGCGGCAGAAACAGTATGAGTATTACCGTAATCGTTTACTCGATTTCGATAAATGGAAAGTTGAGAATTGAAAATTGAGAATTATGGAAAATAAAAAAGAAAATATTGTACAAGAAAAGTCGTTTGCTTTTGCATTGCAGATAATAAAACTTTCTAAATTTCTGATGAATAAAAAAAAGGAATTTGTTATCAGCAAACAAGTTTTACGCAGTGACACTGCTGTTGGTGCGTTAATTCGTGAGGCTGAACACGCACAAAGCAAAGCCGATTTTATCCATAAAATGAATATTGCACTCAAAGAAGCAAACGAAACAGATTATTGGATAGAATTGTTGTATCAATCCAATGAAATTGATATAAATGCATATCACTCAATTCAACCCGACATTCAAGAGCTGATTAAATTGCTGGTTTCAATCGTAAAAACATCAAAAGAAAGACAATAAAAAGAAATAATTCTCAATTCTTAAAAGGATTTTGCCATGAAAAAAAATAATTCTCAATTCTCAACTCTCAATTCTCAATTATACAACGCCATCGCAGAAACAAACAATTTCATCGTACTCGACAAATACGATAAATTCAATACATTAAACGAAGTTCCGTCTTCCTATCAATCCGAAAACGCACTTGAAAATGAATTCATCCAAGATTTAATTAATCAAGGCTATGAAAATCCGCAGAATTTAAAGACCAACCAAGATTTGTTGGCTAATGTGCGTATTCAACTTCAAGCATTAAACAAAGTGCAATTTACCGATGCAGAATGGCAACGTTTTGTAGAAGAATATTTGGATAAACCCAGCGATAATTTGCTGGACAAAACCCGCAAAATTCACGATGATTATATTTACGATTTCTTGTTTGATGATGGTCATCTCCAAAACATTTATTTGGTGGACAAAACCACAATTGCCAACAACAAAGTACAGGTCATCAATCAATTTGAACAAGTAGGCAAACATAGTAATCGTTATGATGTAAGCATTTTAGTAAACGGTTTGCCTTTAGTGCAAATCGAACTCAAAAAACGAGGCGTAGCCATTCGTGAAGCCTTTAACCAAGTGCATCGCTACACCAAAGAGAGTTTCAATACCGAAAATTCGCTGTTCAAATATTTACAAATCTTCGTGATTAGCAACGGAACCGACAGCCGTTACTTTGCCAATACCACCAAGCGTGATAAAAACAGTTTCGATTTTACGATGAATTGGGCAAAAGCAAACAATTCCCTGATTACCGACCTGAAAGATTTCACAGCTACTTTCTTTCAAAAAAATACCTTGTTGCGTGTGCTACTCACCTATTCTGTATTTGATACCAGCAATACTTTGTTGGTGATGCGTCCGTACCAAATTGCTGCAACGGAAAGAATGTTGTGGAAAATAAATTCTTCTTACAATGCCAAAAACTGGGCAAAGCCAGAAAGTGGCGGATATATATGGCACACCACAGGTTCCGGAAAAACCTTAACCAGCTTTAAAGCCGCTCGCCTGGCTACACAATTGGATTTTATTGATAAAGTGTTTTTTGTGGTGGATAGAAAAGATTTGGATTATCAAACTATGAAAGAATACCAACGTTTTTCGCCCGATAGTGTGAATGGTTCTAACAGTACACAAGGTTTGAAAAATAATTTGGAAAAAGACGATAACAAAATCATAGTTACCACCATTCAAAAGCTCAACAACCTGATGAAAACCGAAGGCGATTTGCCTATTTATCAAAAGCAGGTAATTTTTATTTTTGATGAATGTCATCGCAGTCAATTTGGTGAAGCACAAAAAAACCTGAAAAAGAAATTTAAAAAATATTATCAATTTGGTTTTACTGGTACACCTATTTTTTCCGAAAATGCTTTAGGCTCAGAAACCACCGCCAGTGTATTTGGTCGTGAACTGCACTCATACGTCATTACCGATGCCATTCGTGATGAAAAAGTATTGAAATTTAAAGTAGATTACAATGATGTTCGACCACAGTTTAAAAGCTTGGAAACTGAAATTGATGAAAAGAAACTCAGTGCAGCCGAAAACAAAGAAGCTTTCTTGCATCCAGCACGTATCAAAGAGATTTCACAATATATTTTACAAAATTTCAGAATAAAAACTCACCGCACTCGAGGAGGCAACACAGGTTTCAATGCTATGTTTGCCGTTAGCAGTGTAGATGCCGCAAAATTGTATTACGAAGAGTTGAACAACTTGCAAAATGATACTGAAAAACCGTTAAAAATTGCCACCATTTTTTCCTTTGCTGCCAACGAAGAACAAAATGCCATTGGCGATATTATAGATGAAACCTTTGAGCCGAGTGCAATGGACAGCAGTGCTAAAGAATTTTTGAGCAAAGCGATTAACGATTACAACGCCATGTTTGCCACCAATTATAGTGTGGACAGTGAAAAATTTCAGAACTATTATAAAGACCTTGCCAAACGAGTAAAAAATAAAGAAGTAGATTTGTTGATAGTGGTGGGCATGTTCCTCACTGGTTTTGATGCACCTACCTTAAATACCTTGTTTGTAGATAAAAACCTGCGTTACCACGGTTTGATACAAGCCTTTTCAAGAACCAATAGAATTTATGATGCCAACAAAACCTTTGGAAACATCATCACTTTCCGAAATTTGGAACAACACACCATAGATGCCATTACGCTCTTTGGCGATGCCAATACCAAAAACGTAGTTTTAGAAAAAAGCTACAAAGAATATTTAGAAGGATTTACGGATATTGTCAATGGTGAAGCCAAAAGAGGTTATAAAGAGCTAGTAAAAGAGTTGAACGAAAAATTCCTTAACCCATCTGAAATTGTAAAAGAACAAGATAAAAAGGACTTTGCAAAATTGTTTGGCGAATATTTGAAAGTAGAAAATATCTTGCAGAATTACGATGAATTTACCCACTTGAAAGCCTTGCAAACCATTGACAAAAACGATGCAGCAGCCATAGAGGCGTTTAAAGAAACCCATTTTGTAAGCGATGAAGCCATAGCAGAAATGTTAAATATAGATATGCTAACAGAGCGAACGGTGCAAGATTATCGTTCCACCTACAACGACATTCGAGAATGGTTGCGAAGAGAAAAAGCAGGCAAAGAAAAGGAAGCCTCAACATTAGATTGGGACGATGTAGTGTTTGAAGTAGATTTATTGAAATCGCAAGAAATCAATCTGGATTATATCTTGGAACTCTTATTGGAAAAAAACAAGCAAACGAAAGACAAAGATGCTTTAATCGAAGAAATTCGTAGAATCATTCGTTCTAGTATAGGAAACCGTGCCAAAGAGAGTTTGGTGGTGGACTTTATTAATGCCACAGATTTAGATAGTCTGGAAGGGAAAGAAGATATCATAGAAGCATTCTATTTATTTGCACAAAAACAACAGCAAAAAGAAGTTGATGAATTGATAGAAAGCGAAGCATTGAACAAGGAAGCAGCCAAACGCTACATTACCACTTCCTTAAAAAAAGAATACGCCAGTGAAAATGGCAACGATTTGAATGAAATATTGCCAAAGATGAGTCCGTTAAATCCGCAATATTTAAGTAAGAAACAAAGTGTCTTTCAAAAAATATCAGCCTTTGTAGAGAAGTATAAAAGAATTGGAGGAGAATTATTATAAGCCTACTCCTTCCCTTTTACAACGACTACAAATTCGCCTTTTGGGGCTTTAGCCTCAAAATGTTCCAATGCTGATGCAACAGAACCACGATAAGTTTCTTCAAATTTTTTTGTCAATTCTCTAGAAATAGAAACCGAACGTTCAGCGCCAAAATGTTCAGTTAATTCTTTAAGTAGCTTTAAAATTCGATAAGGCGATTCATAAAAAATAATGGTTCGATGTTCGTTAACTAAAGCCAACAATCTTTTTTGCCTACCTTTTTGATGTGGAAGAAATCCCTCAAATACAAATTTATCACAAGGGAAACCAGAATTTACTAATGCAGGTACAAAAGCAGTTGCACCAGGTAAACATTCTACTTCAATATTGTTTTCAAGGCATGTACGCACTAATAAAAAACCAGGATCTGAAATGCCAGGCGTTCCAGCATCTGAAATCAAAGCCACCTTTTTGCCACTTTGAATTTGATATATAATATTTTGAACAACTTTATGTTCGTTGTCTTTATGATAGGCTTGTAAAGGCGTTGAAATATTAAAGTGCTTACACAAAACGCCTGAAGTCCGAGTATCTTCAGCCAAAACAACATCTGCTTGTTCCAACACTTTTAACGCTCTTAAAGTAATATCTTCTAAATTACCTATTGGAGTTGGTACTAAATAAAGTTTATTACTTTCTAACAAATTATTCATGCAGTAATTTTGTTTTATTTTGTTCTAAAAAGTCAATTAAATGATGTGGTTTAAATTTACGCCAATTCATTTGTTCATCATCATTAAAGAAATAAATATAATGATGAATATTGGCTTGTATCATTTCTTCCATAATATGTTCTCTAAAATTAAGTGCTATTATCCAACCGCCTTCTGCAACAATATCATCATGCCATTCTTGATAATAATCTTCATGCTCTGCAAAAAATTCTAAAATATTTTCGCCGATTAAAACGAATTTAGTAATTCCATGATTTATCAGAATTTCAATAAAATCTCGTTTAAAAAACATAATATCATTGCCAATACAATCGTTCCACTCGCCTATCAATTCAATAATAGCCGTATGTTTTTTATAATTGACATAAAGCAATTTGACATACAAAGTTTCAGAACCAAAACTATCCCATTGTGGATGAATTACATAATTATAAATTTTATCAGTAAATTCAAATTCATTATAGGTTTGTCCAAAAAAAGGTGATAATTCATCAAGCTCTGCTTGATAAATATCTCGCCATTTCCAATATGGTTCTATTGTATGCATGGTCTATTTTCCTTGCGTATAAAACTGTACCAATTCATCAATTGGCCTTTGAATAAAATTCCCTAATTCTACTTCATACTTTTTAGCAACAATTTCAATTTCTTGTTGAAAATGCGTAGCAATTGAGCCTACAAAACCTACAGGAAAATTTTTATAATTATCAAAACATGCAATATGATATTTAAAGAAAACATCAAAACCTTCATTCATTAAATTTTGAACATAATCCGTTTGTCTATACGTTGTAAGTATTGGTGCAAAACTAGCTAAATAACGATTTGGCGATACATTTTTATAGACATTATAAAAGATATCGTCTTTCTTGAGTTGATATTTATCTTGCAAATGATAAATAATATCTGTTGGCATCAGACCATATAAAAAATCTCGTAAAATTTGTTTTCCAAAATAAGCTCCACTTGCCTCATCACCTAAAATAAATCCAATACCAGCATTTGAATTATGCCACTTTTCGCCATCAAAATAAATAGAATTAGAACCTGTTCCTAAAATACATGCTATCCCTTCTTTGTTTTTACACACTGCAATTCCTGCGGCTATCATATCTTCATCTATAAAAATTTCTGCATCAGAAAAAATAGATTGCATAGCATTTCTTGCAATATTATTTCTAAGTTCACTTGAACAACCAGCACCAAAAAAGCGTATAGTTTTTACACTTGCTCCCAAATCCGTCAATTCAATATTATCATTCAAAATACGAATAATATCATCGTGATGATGTACAATAGGGTTAATTCCTAAGGTGCTTATTTCTGTCTTGTTTTTCGTTTCAGGATTATAAACAATCCAATTTGTTTTAGTAGAGCCACTATCAGCAAATAAAATCATAAAATCAAAAGATTAAAAAATGCAAGATAGGAAATATATAAACAATTTTTAAAACAAAACGTTACCAAACAATACATTCCGCTTAATATAATTATATTTGAGATAAATTAAAAAGAAGATGAATAGAACTGCATTATTAGTCGGTGCGACAGGCTTAGTTGGCTCTGAACTGTTACAACTTTTGTTGGCCGATAATTATTTTTCAAGTGTAATTATTTTGAGTAGGAAAACTATAAATATACAACACCAAAAGCTTAAAGAAATTATTGTAGATTTCAATCAATTAGAAAATTATGCTTCGGAGATTAATGCTCAATATATTTATTGTTGCTTAGGAACTACCATAAAAAAAGCAGGCTCTCAAGAAGCTTTTAAAAAAGTAGATTATGAATATCCCTTAGCAATTGCACAAATTGCTAAAAAAAATGGAGCTGAAAATTTTAGTATCATTACAGCATTAGGAGCTGATAAAAATTCGTCTATTTTTTACAATAGAGTAAAAGGAGAAATTCAAGATGCCCTTATTCAATTAGACTTTAAGCAACTGCAAATTATACAACCAAGTTTATTATTAGGCGAACGTTCTGAAAAAAGGTTTGGAGAAAATATCGGACAAAAAATAGCTCCAATTTTCAATCAATTACTAATTGGTGGCTTTAAAAAATATAAAGCAATCGAAGGTAAACAAGTTGCCAAAGCAATGCTATTTTACAGCAAACAAGCTAACCCCAAAGTACAAATTTTGACTAATGATTTATTATTGAACGTAAAATAAAACAAGGCCTAAAGAAAAAGCCTCATTGTTGGACAATGAGGCTTTAAACTTCTATTTAAAAATATTAAATTTTCTTAGTAGGTTCTAAAATTACATCGCTACAAGCAGCACCACTTGGCACCATTGGAAACAAATTTTCTTCTTTTTCGCAAGTAACTTCTAATACATAAGGACCATCGTGTGCAAACATAATATCTAAGGCTTTGCTTAAATTTGCTCTCAAATCTACTTTTGTAGCTTCGATACCAAACCCTTTAGAAATAGCCACAAAATCAGGATTGGTTAATGCAACTGAAGAGTATCTTTTATCAAAGAATAATTGTTGCCATTGACGTACCATACCTAGGTAATTATTATTAAAAATTACTGTTTTGATAGGTAATTTATTTTGCCATATTGTACCTAATTCTTGTATCGTCATTTGGAAACACCCATCGCCAATAATTGCTACTACAGTTCTATCTGGTGCTGCCATTTGAGCACCAATTGCAGCAGGCAACGCAAAGCCCATAGTACCTAAACCGCCACTACTTACCCATGAGTTTGTATTGTTATAGTCATAGTATCGCATTGCATACATTTGATGCTGTCCAACATCAGGTACAATAATTGCATTGCCCTTAGTTTTTTCATTTATCAAATGCATAATTTCACCCATTTTTATACCTCCAGCATTTGGATGAATAGCAGGTTGAATCACTTTTTCTTGTTCTTGTTTATCTAATTCTTTAAAAGTATTAATCCATTCTGTATGCTTATTGTCATTCAATAAAGGTAATAAAGCTTCTAAGGCTTCTTTTGCATCAGCCAAAACACCTACTTCCGTTTTAACTACTTTATCTATTTCAACTGGGTCAATTTCAATATGAATTACTTTAGCTTGTTTACCAAACTTTTTCACATCACCAGTTACTCTGTCATCAAAACGCATACCTACGGCAATCATAACATCGCACTCATTCATTTTGATATTCACTGAATAATTTCCGTGCATACCTGGAATCCCTACAAAGTTTGGATGAGCAGGACTAATTGTACCTAAGCCTTGCATAGTTGTCGCAACAGGAATGCCCGTTTTAGTTGAAACAGTCTCTAATATTTCACGAGCCTTAGAAATTCCAACACCTTGACCAGCTAAAATCAATGGTTTTTTAGCTTGATTTATTAAAGCAGCTGCTTCCGTAATTTTATCAATATTGAGTCTTGGTTTATCTTCATAACCTCTCACTGAATTACATTTTTCATAAGCATTCCAATCCATCATCTCGAATTGGGCATTTTTTGTAATATCAATCAAAACAGGACCTGGCTTTCCACTATTTGCAAGATAAAAAGCTTTTGCAATTACACTTGGTATTTCAGCAGCATTAGTTACTTGGTAATTCCATTTAACTATTGGCATAGTAACACCAATCACATCAGTTTCTTGAAAGGCATCAGTTCCTAATAAATGTTTTGGTACTTGACCTGTGATACAAACCATAGGCGTTGAATCCATTACGGCATCAGCAATACCTGTAATTAAATTTGTTGCCCCAGGACCAGACGTTGCAAAAACAACAACAGGTTTTCCACTTACACGAGCATAACCTTCGGCAGCATGTGTAGCACCTTGCTCATGTCGTGTTAAAACATGGTTTATTTTATCCATATAATGCCAAAGAGCATCATATATAGGCATAATCGCACCACCTGGATAACCATATATTAAATCAACACCTTCGGCTACTAATGAACGAATAACGGCTTCTGCTCCAGAAATCTGATTTTGTTTATTTTCATCAACTGACATCGCTAACTTGTTTTTACAAATGTAGCGAATTTTCATGGGTCAGAAAATAAAATAAAAATAGGTATAGATTATTTAATATTATCCAAATTCTAAGATATGGAAATCAATTACAAATAGAAAAATAGGGTAAACATTAATTAATTATATCTATAATAGGAAATAAAAAAAAAGACACTATCTTTGCAAAAAATATAGCGGTGACTATTTCAGATTCCAAATTAATTTCAGGCGAAGCAACACACTATTTAGCAGAGAAAATTGCAGAAAGTTATGGTCAGGACTTAACACCTGTTGAAGTTATGCGATTTTCAGATGGAGAGTTTGAGCCTGTCATTCAAGAATCGGTAAGAGGTTCATTTTTATTTTGTATTCAATCAACATTTGCTCCATCAGATAACTTAATGGAACTATTATTGTTGTTAGATGCTGCAAAAAGAGCTTCCGCTGGTTATATCGTTGCTGTATTACCTTATTTTGGTTTAGCTAGACAAGACAGAAAAGACAAACCTAGAGTTGCTATCGGTGCAAAATTGGTAGCCAATTTATTAGTTGCAGCAGGTGCTCAAAGAGTAATGACTATGGATTTACATGCTCCTCAAATTCAAGGTTTTTTCGATATTCCTGTGGACCATTTAGATGCTTCTGCAATTTTTGCTCCTTATGTAAAAAGTTTAGAATTAGAGGATTTGATGTTTGCATCACCAGATGTAGGCAGCACCAAAAGAGCAAGAAGTTATGCTTTACAATTTAATGCAGATTTAGTTATTTGCGATAAATTTAGAACTAAGCATAATGAAATCGAATCAATGCGTTTGATTGGAAATGTAGAAGGAAAAAATGTAATTCTAGTTGATGACTTGATAGATACAGGTGGCACATTATGCACAGCTGCTAATTTAATTATGGAAAGCGGTGCAAAGAGTGTCAGAGCTTTAATTACGCACCCTGTTTTATCTGGGAAAGCTTATGAAAGAATAGAAAAATCAGCATTGCAAGAATTAGTGGTTTGTGATACCATACCATTGAAACAGCAAAGCGAGAAAATAAAAGTACTTTCTGTCGCACCACTTTTTGCTAAGGCAATTAGAAATGCTCATGAGTACCGATCAATTAATTCATTATTTATTCAAAAAAAGTAAAAAAATTATGCAAACAATTACCATTAGCGGACAAGCTAGAACAGAGGTAGGAAAAAAAGCCACAAAAGCAGACAGAAAGAATGGCAATGTACCTTGTGTTATGTATGCGGGAAACGAGGTGGTGCATTTCACATCTACTATGAGTTCTTTGCGCCCTTTATTATTCACGCCAAATTTCTACAAAGTTATTGTAGATATTAACGGAACAACATCTGAAGCATTATTGAAAGATGTGCAAACGCATCCAGTAACAGATGAAATCTTACACTTAGATTTTATAAAATTAATTCCTGGTGCAACTATATTTGCTGAAATTCCAATTAAGATTGTAGGAACATCTGCAGGTGTTAAAGAAGGTGGTAAATTATTAGTTAAAGTTAGAAAACTAAAAGTTAGAGCTACTGCAGAAACATTAAAAGATGTAATTGAAGTAGATATTACACCTTTAAAATTAGGTCAATCCATTAAAGTTAAGGATTTACCTGAACAAGGATTCCAAATTTTGAACTCAGCTTCAATACCATTAGCTTCTATTGAAATACCAAGAGCATTAAGAAGTGCAGCAACTGCAGCAGCAAGTGCGGCTAAAAAGAAATAAAAAATCTTTTATTATATTCAAAAAAGTCCTCCAAAATGGAGGACTTTTTTTGTAATACTTTAGTCATAATATTTTTAAAAAAAATTTGCATTTTAAACTAACTTTAATTAACGTTGAATTAATTAAATATTCAAATTATAGAAACATTAAAAAAATAATGGTTATGGTATTTATTACTATAATAGCATTAGCACAAAATGCTTGTAAAAAAGATTGTGATGAGGTAAACATCAAAAATCAATATTTAAAGCAGCTTAGAGTTCTTGAAGATAATATAGATAAAATTTGGAGTGAAAATGGTCCTTCATGCAATGACGTTAATACTGAATTACAAAAACTCAAAGACGAGTGTGGTAATAAAGGCGTTTTCAAAGAAAATGATTTTAATAATATCAAATCAGACATTGATAATCACTGTCAAGGGTAACAAAAATTAACTACTAATAAAAAAACTGCTTATGAAAACTTTAAAAAAAATGTTGTAAGTATTTTAATCATATTTACAATTTTAATTGGTGCATGTAAAAAAAGATTGTACCGTAGCTAAAAGTTGTATAAATAAAATAAAAGCATTAGATCCTCAAATAAGACATAATTATAATCTAGAAAGAGCTTCTGACTATGTCCCTTGTGATGAATTAAATAAGCAATTAGATCAAATATATAAAGAATGTAAAGAGACTAAAGCTATAGATAATACAGACTATGAATATTTAAAAGACTTGATTACTGAAAAATGTAATATTCCAGTTTAAGTAAAATTCAAAAAGCCCAATCTTACCGATTGGGCTTTTTAATTTATAGAATTTAGTACAAATATGAAAACTATTTAGCGTTATCTATCATAGCAAAAAACTCATCAAACAAATAACGAGAATCATGTGGACCAGGAGAACTTTCAGGGTGATATTGAACTGCAAAAGCATTTTTCCCTTTTACTCTAAATCCTTCAACTGTATTGTCGTTTAAATTGATATGTGTTAATTCTGCCAATGGTGATTGTTTTAAAATATCCGCATCAACAGCAAAACCATGATTTTGAGTGGTAGTTTCACATTTACCTGTAATTAAATTTTTTACTGGATGATTACCACCTCTATGACCATGATGTAATTTATAGGTAGGGACACCAATTGCTCTAGCTAAAATTTGATTACCTAAACATATTCCAAAAATTGGGTGATTATGTTCCAAAATTTCTTGAATGGTTTTTACAGCATAATCCATAACAGCTGGGTCGCCAGGACCATTAGAAATGAAAAAGCCATCTGGATTAAACTGCATCATTTCAGCATAAGAAGTATTTGCTGGAAACACTTTTACAAAGGCATTTCTACTTACAAAATTATTAAGGATATTTCGTTTAATTCCAAAATCCAAAGCAGCAATTCTATACTTTGCAGATGACTCATCACCTACTGTGTAGGTATTTTTAGTACTCACAACTGAAGCTAATTCTAATCCTTCCATAGATGGAACATTTTGCAACTTAGCTTTTAGAACTGCAATATCATCAGTTTCAGAGGATAAAATTGCATTCATAGTTCCTTTTTCTCTGATGTAATTCACAATAGCACGAGTATCTATATTGGTAATACCCACTAAATTATTAGCTTCAAAATAATTTTGAATATTTGAATTAGCTTGATCTCGAGAATAGTTATTTGTAAACTCCCGGCAAATGATACCATTAATCTGAATCTTATCAGATTCTGTTTCACTATCCTTAATTCCATAATTACCCAAATGCACATTTGTCAAGATTAATAACTGACCATTATAACTTGGGTCGGTAAAAATCTCTTGGTATCCAGTCATGGTTGTTGTAAAACATAATTCACCAGTTGTTGTACCAATTTTACCACATGCCAAACCCTCGAAGTGTGTGCCATCTTCTAATAATAATATTGCTTTTTGCATTAAAAATGAATTTATTTAATTGAAAAGAGAACTGATTATAATTCAAAACCAAAGATAAAAAAAAGGTTCGTAAAAAATACGAACCTTTCATTATATAACTTAATTTTCATCTTAAGCTTCTGCGTTTTCTGTTGGAGTTTCAGTTGATTCAACAGCATCTTGAGTTTCCTCAGTTTGTTTCTTTTTAGAAGTTGCTCTTCTAGTACGTTTTTTAGTATCTGTAGTAGTTTGAGCAGATTTATTAGCAGAATAAATTTCGTTAAAATCAACTAATTCAATCAAAGCCATTTCTGCATTATCACCTAAACGTTTACCTAATTTAATAATTCTTGTATAACCACCAGGTCTTTCACCAACTTTTGGTCCAATTATATCAAATAATTCTTTAGCTGCATATTTATTTTGTAATTTACTAAAAGCAGTTCTTCTAGAATGTGTTGTATTATCTTTTGATTTTGAAATCAAAGGCTCAACATAAACTCTCAGTTCTTTTGCTTTTGCTAAAGTAGTCTCAATTCTTTTGTGCATAATCAAAGCATTTGACAAATTCTTTAATAAAGCACTTCTGTGTCCGTACGTTCTACCTAAATGATTAATTTTATTTCCGTGTCTCATTATATTATACCGAGTTAATTTCTAATATTTATTTTAGTCTTCTAGTTTGAATTTAGATAAATCCATACCAAAATGCAAACCTTTCTCAATGATTAATTCTTCAATTTCTACTAATGATTTACGACCGAAATTTCTAAATTTCAATAATTCGTTAGTATCATATTGAACTAATTCAGATAATGAATTAATTTTAGCAGCTTTCAAGCAATTGAATGCTCTAACTGATAAATCCATATCTTCTAAATTTGTTTTTAAGATTTTTCTCATGTGTAAGATATGCTCATCAACAACTTCTTCTTGTTGTTTACTTTCTGTTTCAAATGTAATATTCTCATCAGAAACTAAGATTAAATGTTGAATTAAAATCTTAGCAGCTTCTTTTATTGCATCTTCAGGATGAATAGTACCATCAGTTTTAATATCGATAATTAATTTCTCAAAGTCAGTTCTTTGCTCTACACGAGTATTTTCGATTTTATACTTAACGTTTTTAATTGGTGTATAGATTGAATCAACAGGAATAATACCCACAACAGAAGAATCAACAAAATGTTCTTCAGCTGGAACATATCCTCTACCCTTTCCAATGGTCAATTCCAATTCTAAGCTTACGCTTTTATCCATATTACAGATAACTAACTCTGGATTTGTTACCTCATAAACATTGGTATGAGCAACAATATCACCAGCAACAAATTGGTCTTTTCCTTTTAAAGAAATATATACTTTTTCAAATCCTGCATCAGCTTCTGAAAGCACTCTTTTTAATCTTACTTGTTTTAAGTTAAGAATAATTTCAGTAACATCTTCAATAACACCTTTAATAGTAGAAAACTCGTGTTGAACACCCGAAATTTTCACAGATGTAATTGCATAACCTTCTAAAGAAGAAAGTAAAACTCTTCTTAAAGCATTACCTACAGTGTTTCCAAAACCTGGTTCTAAAGGTGCAAATTCAAATGTACCTTCAAAATCAGTTGCTTTCTGTAATAAGATTTTATCTGGTTTTTGAAATGATAATATAGCCATTTTACTTTATTTATTTTACTTACAAATATTATTTGTAAAAATTATTTAGAATATAACTCGACGATTAATAACTCCTTGATATTTTCAGGAATTTGATCTCTATTAGGCAACTCAACATATTTACCTTCTAAAGTTTCAGAATTCAATTCTAACCAAGTATATTTTTTTACTCTACCAGTTGCTAAAGTATCTTGAACTAACTCTAAATCTTTAGATTTTTCTCTAACACTAATTACATCACCTACTTTTACAGTATAAGATGGAATATTTAAAATTCTACCATTAACCGTAATATGTTTGTGAGAAACTAATTGTCTAGCAGCACTTCTAGTTGGAGCAAATCCTAATCTATAAACAGTGTTATCTAATCTTTGTTCTAATAAACGCATTAAGTTTTCACCTGTGATACCGTGTTTTCTATCTGCTTCATTAAATGTTTTCAAGAATTGTCTTTCTAAAACACCATAAGTGTATTTAGCTTTTTGTTTTTCTTTCAACTGAATTGAATATTCAGATTGAGATGAACGTCTTCTACCATTTCCGTGTTGTCCTGGAGGAAATTTACGTTTCTCATAAGATTTGTCATAACCATAAATTGCGTCTCCGAAAGTTCTCGCTTTTTTGGTTCTAGGTCCTGTATATCTTGCCATTTTTTACTATATATTTTACTAATGTCTAAAAAAACATCTACATTTTAAATCAAATTATACTCTACGTTTTTTAGGTGGACGACAACCATTGTGAGGTAAAGGTGTAACATCTCTAATTACCGTTACTTCAATACCTGTTGCAGCAATCGTTCTGATAGCAGATTCTCTACCACCACCTGGTCCTTTAACAAATACTTCTACTTTTCTCAATCCTGCATCATAAGCTTTTTGGCCTGCATCATGTGCAGCAACTTGAGCAGCGTAAGGTGTACTTTTTTTAGAACCTCTAAATCCACCTTTACCAGCACTACTCCAAGAAATTACCTGACCTTGTTTGTTCGTTAAAGAGATAATAATATTATTAAAAGTAGCATTTACATAAGCAAAACCTTCTGCTTCTACTTTAACTACTCTTTTCTTAACTTGTTTTTTAGCTTGAGCCATTACTTTCAGTTATTTTATTTATGATTATTTAGTTGCTTTTTTCTTTCCAGCTACAGTCTTACGTTTTCCTTTTCTAGTTCTAGAGTTACGTTTAGTACTTTGTCCATTTACAGGAAGACCTTTACGGTGTCTAATTCCTCTGTAAGAACCAATATCCATTAAGCGTTTAATATTCAGTTGGATTTCAGAACGCAAAGCTCCTTCAACTTTAATTTCATTAGAAATTACATTACGAATGGCAGTTTGTTCATCATCATTCCATTCATGAACTTTCTTCATTCGATCTACATTCGCTTTTTCTAAAATGTAATCAGCAGTTGAACTACCAATTCCATAAATGTATGTCAACCCGATGAAGCCTCTTTTGTTTTTTGGTAAATCAATACCCGCTATTCTTGCCATAATTATTAACCTTGTCTTTGTTTAAATTTTGGATTTTTCTTATTAATTACAAAAATTTTGCCCTTTCTGCGTACAACTATGCAGTCTTCGCTTCTTTTCTTTACTGATGCTCTAACTTTCATTTTTCTATTTATTTGTATCTAAATGTTATTCTTCCTCTTGTTAAATCATAAGGCGACATCTCTACCGCTACTTTATCTCCTGGCAAAATTCTGATGTAGTGCATACGCATTTTACCAGATATTGTTGCCAATATTTCATGTTCATTTTCCAACTTCACTCTAAACATTGCATTAGATAATGCTTCTGATATCGTTCCGTCTAATTTTATTAAATCTGTTTTAGCCATATTGTAGTGCAAATATCGTAATAAATATCTAGAAATCACTAATATAATCAGACTTTTTTATCGCTTCGAATATTAAATTATGGTCACTTAATATTTGAGGCATTCCCTTCCCTACTGCAATTGTGTGTTCAAAATGAGCCGATGGCCTTCCATCTCTTGTTACAATTGTCCATTTATCGTCTAAAACTTTCACTTCATGAGTCCCTAAATTTATCATTGGTTCAATAGCAATCGTTAATCCTTCTTTCAAAACCAATCCTTTACCTCTCTTACCATAATTAGGCACATCTGGTTCCTCATGCAAATTCTTTCCTACTCCATGCCCAATTAAATCCCTTACAACACCATAATTATGTTTAAATTGAGTATGTTCTTGAATGGCATAAGAAATATCACCTATTCTATTTCCAACAACTGCTTTTTCAATACCCAAATAAAGAGCATTTAAAGTAACACGAAGCAATTTTTTAGCTTCAGCACTTACTTCTCCAACAGGAAATGTAAAAGCAGAATCTCCAAAATAACCATCTTTCTTAACACCACAATCAACCGATAAAATATCACCTTCTTGAATAATTCTATCAGAAGGTATTCCATGAACAACCTCTTCATTTACAGAAATGCACAAAGTTGCAGGAAATCCTCTATAACCTTTAAATGCAGGTTTTGCCTGATGATCATTAATAAAAGCTTCAGCTATTTCATCAATTTTTTTAGTCGTTTGACCAGGTTTAATAAACTCAACCAAAGTTGCTAATGTTTCGCTAACAAGTAAAGAACTCTTTCTTATATATTCAATCTCCTCGGGTGTTTTATAATGAATCATTATTTATTTAAAAATTTGAATCACTATAAATTCTACCTTTTAACTTACTGCCTGATTTTGTCAATCCATCATAATGTTTATTCAATAGATAGGTTTCTATTCTATCCATAGTATCCAAAACAACTGCTACTAAGATTAATAAAGAAGTACCACCAAAGAAATATGAGAATTGAGAGTTTACACCTAGTCCACTTGCAAAAGCAGGTAGAATAGCTATCAAACCTAAGAATACTGAACCAGGCAAAGTAATTCTTGACAAAATTGTATCAATATATTCTGCGGTACTTGCTCCAGGTTTAACACCAGGTATATATCCATTATTACGCTTTAATTCATCTGCCATTTGTGTAGGATTCATAATTAATGCTGTATAAAAATAAGTAAACAACAATACCATTAAAAAAGTTAATACATTATATGGAATTGATGTATGGTCTGTCATTTTCGTTAAAAATGATGCTGTTGAACTTTGAGGAAATAATTGTACAACCGTAATAGGTATCAATAAAAATGTCTGTGCAAAGATAATAGGCATTACACCAGCAATATTTACTTTTAATGGTAAAAAACCTCTTCTACTTCCTGCTTGAACATTTGCTCCGCCAACTAATTGCTTTGCATAACTTAAAGGAACTCTACGAACAGCTTTAATAATTAATATTGTAAAAGTAATAATTGCAATTAAAAATGCCATTTCTAAAATAAACATTAATAAACCACCTCCTGTTCCTTGGAATCTACTTTCAACCTCTACCATGAAAGAACCAGGTAATCTTGAAATGATGTTTGCCATGATTATGATTGAAGAGCCGTTTCCAATTCCTCTTTCTTGAATTTGTTCACCTAACCACATTACGACAATAGAACCTACAGTAAGACAAGCTATAGTAGTTGTCCAAAATAAACCTGCACTAATACCAGGATATATTGGTGTACCTAATTGTGGAGAAGTTAAATATTTAACATAAGCAACAGCTTGAACTAAAGTAACACCTATTGTACCAATTCTAGTCCATTGAGTAATTTGTTTTTGTCCACTTTCGCCTTCTTTTTGTAATTTTTGAAAATAAGGAACAGATAGTGTTAATAACTGCATTACAATTGAAGCAGAAATATAAGGCATAATACCCAAAGCAAAAACCGAAGAACGAGAGAAAGCACCACCAGCAAACAAATCAAAAACACCCATTAAACCTTCTGAAGAAATTTGAGTTAATTGATTTGGAGCAATACCAGGTAATACAACATAACTACCAAATCGATAGATAAATAAAAGACCAAGCGTAAGTAATATTCTATTCCTTAATTCTACTATCGAGAAAATGTTTCTTATATCTTCTATGAATTTATTCATGTATAACTTAAATAACAGAAGCTTTGCCTCCTAATTTTTCAATAGTTTCTTTTGCTTTATCACTGAATGCATGAGCTGAAATAGAGATTAAAGATTTCAATTCCCCATTAGCCAATACTTTTAACTTATCTGTTTTACTAATTATTCTAAGTGCTCTTAAAGTTTCAAAGTTAAAATCAGTAATTTGGTTTTTATCAGCTAATTCTTGTAATTTACTTAAATTAATTACTTGATATTCTACTCTATTTGGATTTTTAAAACCACGTTTAGGTGTTCTTCTTTGTAGTGGCATTTGACCACCTTCGAAACCTCTTTTTGATTTATAACCAGAACGAGATTTAGCACCTTTATGTCCTCTTCCTGAAGTTCCACCCCAACCAGAACCTTGTCCTCTACCGATTCTTTTCGTTCCTTGAACTGAACCTTCTGCAGGTTTTAAATTATGCAATTCTATACTCATCTTATTATATATTTTCAATTTTTAATAAATGTGCAACAGATTTAATCATACCTTCAACCTGTGGTGTTAATTCTTTTTCAACAGAATTATTTAATTTCTTAATACCTAAAGCAATCATTGTTGCTTTTTGTTTTTTATTTCTGTCTATAGTACTTTTAACTTGTGTTATCTTAACCTTTGCCATATTATATTATCCGTTAAATACTTTACTTAATTTGATACCTCTATCTTTAGCTACAGTATAAGGATCTCTTAATTGTGATAATGCTAAAAAAGTAGCTTTAATTACATTATGAGGATTAGAAGAACCTAGTGATTTAGCTAATACGTTATGTACACCAGCACTTTCTAAAACAGCTCTCATTGAACCTCCAGAGATTACACCTGTACCATCAGAAGCTGGCTTTACTAATACTTTAGCACCATCAAATATCGCTAATTGATCATGAGGAACTGTACCATTTACAATAGGAACTTTAATTAAATTTTTCTTTGCATCATCAATTCCTTTAGTAATAGCTTCTTGAACTTCACGAGCTTTTCCTAAACCATAACCAACTGTTCCATTACCATCACCAACAACAACTAATGCTGAAAAACTGAATGTTCTACCACCTTTTGTTACTTTAGTAACTCTTTGGATATTCACTACTTTTTCTTTTAGTTCGATATCAGTTGCTTTGAATTTCTCAAATTTTATTTTAGATTGCATTTTATTTTCTTAATTATGAATTAAAATTGAAGTCCGTTTTCTCTTGCAGCATCAGCTAAAGCTTTTACTCTACCATGGTATAAAAATCCATTTCTATCAAACACTACTTTTGAAATATTATTTGCTTTTGCTACTTCAGCAATAGCTTTTCCAACTTCTTCAGCTTGTTGAGATTTATTTTTATTTGCTTTATCTAGTTTAGAAGAAGAAGCAGAAAATAAAGTAACTCCTTTTGTATCATCTACCAATTGAGCATATATATTTGAATTACTTCTATATACACAAAGTCTTGGTTGTTCAGAAGTTCCGTTAATCTTCTTTCTAATTCTATATTTAAGCTTCAGCCTTCTTGTAATCTTTGTTTTGCTTAACATGACTTTTAAATTTTATTTTTTACCTGCAGATTTTCCTGCTTTCTTTCTTAAGATTTCATCGCTATACTTAATACCTTTTCCTTTGTATGGTTCTGGTTTTCTAATAGCTCGGATTTTTGCAGCAACTTGACCTAATAATTGTTTATCAGAACTTTCTAAAAGTACTTTAGGTGCTTGACCTTTCACAGTTTCAGTACTCAAAGTTATTTCTTCTGGTAATAATACATAAACTGGATGTGAATAACCAACTGCTAACTCAAGTAATTGACCTTGATGACTTGCTCTAAAACCGACACCAATTACTTGTAATTCTCTCTTAAAACCATCAGAAACACCTACCACCATATTTTGTACAATTGCTCTATACAAGCCATGTAATGCTTTATGTCTTTTCTGATCTGTTGGTCTTTCTACTAATATTTTACCATCCTCTACTTTAACTGTGATATCTCTATCAATCTGTTGCGTAAGTGTACCTTTAGGTCCTTTTACTGTAACAAGATTTTTATCAGAAACAGAAATCTCAGTTTTTGCAGGAATTGATATTGGTGCTCTACCTATACGTGACATGCTTTATTTTTTATTATGATATTAAACAAATAATTTCTCCACCTACATTTTGCTGACGTGCCTGCTTATCTGTAAGTACTCCTTTTGAAGTTGATAAAATTGCAATTCCTAAACCGTTTTTAACACGAGGAATTTCATCTGCTGGAGTATATTTTCTTAAGCCTGGTCTAGACACTCTAGAAAGCTCTCTAATTGCAGGTTCTTTAGTTGATGCATTATATTTTAATGCAATTTTAATCAATCCTTGAGATCCTTCGTCTTCAAATTTATATTTTAAGATATAACCATTTTCATAAAGAATTTCTGTTAATTTCTTTTTTAAATTTGAAGCAGGAATGTCCACAATGGTATGTCCAGCCATTTGAGCATTTCTAATTCTTGTCAGATAATCTGATATAGGATCAATAACCATCTTTATTCTATTTTATACGTTTATAATTTTTTTTACCAACTTGCTTTTGTTAATCCAGGAATTTTGCCTTCATTAGCTAAATCTCTGAATTTAATTCTAGAAATTCCGAAGAAACCTACATAACCTCTTGGTCTTCCTGTAATTTTACATCTTTTTCTATATCTTACTGGAGATGAATTTTTAGGTAATTTATCTAACTCTTCCCAGTTACCTTCTTTTTTTAATTGTTCACGTTTTTCTTTGTATTTAGCGATAAGTTTTGCTCTTTTCGCATCACGTGCTTTCATTGATTCTTTAGCCATCTAGTATGATATTTTTATTTTTTCTTAAATGGTATTCCAATTTCAGATAATAGTGCATGAGCTTCATCATCTGTTTGAGCTGTAGTTACAAAAGTAATGTCCATACCACTAATTCTGTTAATTTTATCGATATCTATCTCTGGGAAAATAATATGTTCTTTGATACCTAAAGTATAATTACCTCTACCATCAAAAGATTTATCATTTACACCTTTGAAATCTCTAACTTGCGGAAGTGCTACAGAAATTAATCTATCTAAAAACTCATACATTCTATCACCTCTAAGTGTAACCATTACACCAATTGGCATATTTTCTCTAAGTTTGAAGTTAGAAATCGCTTTCTTAGATTTAGTAGATAAAGCTTTTTGACCAGTAATTCTAGTTACTTCATCAACTTGTGTATCAATGATTTTCTTATCTCCCACTGCAATACCAACACCTTGGTTTACAACAATTTTAGTCAATTTTGGAACTTGCATAATGGATTTGTAATTATACTTCTCCATTAATTTTGATACAACTTCTTCTTTGTACTTCTTTTTTAATCTTATTACGTAGCTCATATTAAATTACCTCCCCAGTTTTTTTAGCGAAACGTACAATTTTACCATCTTCTTGAACTTTTCTTCCAACTCTAGTAACTGTATTTCCAGCTTTTAATTTTACATTTGAAATATGAATAGAAGCTTCTTGCTCAACAATTCCTCCTTGTTGATTTTGTGCATTTGGTTTAGTGTGTTTTTTAACAATATTCACGCCTTCAACCAATACTCTTTCCTTAGTAGGATATACTTCTAAAACTTTGCCTTCTTTTCCTTTACTTGCACCAGTAATAACAACTACTGTATCTCCTTTTTTAATTTTGAGTTTAGGTGCAAACCTTTTTTGTGTATTTGTTTTCATCTTTATAATACTTCAGGTGCTAATGATATAATTTTCATATAATCCTTGTCTCTAAGCTCTCTAGCAACTGGGCCAAAAATACGGCTTGCACGAGGCTCATCTTGGTTGTTTAAAAGAACAACAGCATTATCATCAAATCTGATATAAGAACCGTCTTTTCTTTTAATTTCCTTCTTAGTACGTACAATTACTGCTTTAGAAACTTGTTTCTTCTTAACGTTACCGTTTGGTGCGGCACTTTTAACAGATACAACTATCTTATCACCGATACTTGCGTATCTTGATTTAGATCCTTTAAGGACACGGATACAAAGTACTTCTTTTGCTCCGCTGTTATCTGCAACTTTTAATCTAGATTCTGACTGTATCATGTTATTTCGCTCTTTCTAAAATTTCAACTAATCTCCAACGTTTGGTTTTACTTAATGGTCGAGTTTCCATTATTTTTACTGTATCTCCTTCATTGCATTCATTATTCTCATCATGAGCATGGAATGATTTACTTTTTTTCAAGTATTTCCCATACTTAGGATGTTGAATTTTTCTTTCAACTTTTACAGTAATCGTTTTGTTCATCTTATTAGATTCAACAACACCAATTCTGGTTTTTCTTTCTTTTCTTTCTATCGTTTGCTCAGCAGACATATCTTGCTTTTTTATGCTTGGTTAGATAATTTTCTTTTATTCAATTCAGTTGCCATTCTAGCAATTTCCTTTTTAGCTTTTTTCAATACACTTGTATCTTCAAGAGGGCTAACTGCATGATTGAATTTCATTTTAGTTAATCTCATTTTAGCAGCAGTAAATTCACTTTGTAATGCTTCAGTACTTGTATTAGCTATTTCTGTATATAATTTATTCTTTGACATCTTAATTATATTTTATTGGCCATCATAATCTCTTCTAACTACAAATTTAACTTTAATTGGTAGTTTTTGTGCTGCAAGTTCTAATGATTCTTGAGCTAATTGTTTAGAAACACCCTCAATCTCAAATAAAAGTCTTCCAGGCTGAACTAAAGCAACCCAATGATCTAAAGCACCTTTACCTTTACCCATACGTACTTCAGCAGGTTTTTTAGTTATAGGTTTATCTGGGAATATTTTAATCCAAACTTTACCTTCTCTCTTCATATTTCTAGTAAGAGCAATACGTGCAGCTTCAATTTGTCTATTTGTAATTCTTCCTTCATCTAAAGACTTTAAGCCGAAAGAACCGAAAGCCAATTCAAAGCCTCTACCAGCATTACCAGTATTTCTACCTTTCTGAACTCTTCTAAATTTTACTCTCTTAGGTTGTAACATTTTACTAAGTTAATGATTTATAATTATTATTTACTTTTTCTTTCTCTTCTTTCACCGCCACCTGATCTTCTATCATTTCTGTCGTTTCTATCGCCTCTTGGTGCTCTCTTATCTACGCCTCTTGGTGCTCTTTTTTGTTCATCACCAACAATATTTTGTGAAAAATCTCTTTTTGATAAAACTTCGCCTTTACAAATCCAAACTTTAACACCGATGATACCATAAATTGTATTTGCTTCTTTATGAGCATAATCAATATCAGCTCTGAATGTATGTAATGGTGTTCTTCCCTCTTTATATTCTTCACTTCTTGCCATCTCAGCACCACCTAATCTACCAGAACATTTAACTTTAATTCCTTCAACACCTAATCTCATTGCTGATGCAATAGCCATTTTTACCGCTCTTCTGAAATTCACACGAGCTTCTAATTGCTTACATATTGTTTCGCCAACGATTGCAGCATCTACTTCAGGTCGTTTTATCTCAACGATATTGATTTGAACTTCCTTATTTGTAATTTTTTTAATTTCCTCTTTGATCTTATCAACTTCACCTCCACCTTTTCCAATGATGATACCTGGACGAGATGTATGAATAGAAATAGTAATTTTGTTTAAAGTTCTTTCGATGATAATTTTAGAAACTCCACCTTTTTGAATACGGGCATTTAAGTATTTACGTATTTTGAAATCTTCAACTAATTTATCGCTGAAATCTTTTCCACCATACCAATTAGAGTCCCAACCTCTTGTGATACCTAAACGATTTACTATTGGATTTGCTTTTTGTCCCATTAATTCTTAATTATTTTCTTGATTAGATTCTACAACATTATTTTGATTTTTACTTGCTAAAGTAAGCTGGATATGATTAGAACGTTTTCTAATTCTGTAAGCTCTACCTTGTGGTGCTGGTTGAAATCTTTTTAATACTCTACCACCATCAACAGATACTGATTCTACAAATAATTGACTGTCAGCAGCAGAAGAATTAAATTTTTGTTCCCAATTTGCAATTGCAGAACGCAATAATTTTTCTAATGTAATAGATGCATGTTTAGATGAAAATGTTAAAATATTTAATGCTTCATCCACATTTCTACCTCTAATTATATCTGCAACAAGTCTCATTTTACGAGGTGATGTTGGAACAGCAATTGCTTGTGCAGTACAAATTTGTTTATTTTCTGCTTTTCTAGCCTCTGCTGATAATCTTTTTCTAGCTCCCATTGTTATTTACTATTTTCTGTTACCTGAATGTCCTTTAAATTGTCTAGTAGGTGAAAATTCTCCCAACTTATGTCCTACCATATTTTCTGTTACATATACAGGAATAAATTTATTTCCATTGTGTACTGCAAATGTATGTCCTACAAAATCAGGTGTAATCATTGATGCTCTTGACCATGTTTTAATTACATTCTTTTTATTTGCTCCGTTCATTGCATCTACTTTTTCTTGTAGATGGAAAGCAACGTAAGGACCTTTTTTTAAACTTCTTGCCATAGTATTTTATTACTTAGATTTTCTTCTTGAAATTATATATTTACTTGATGCTTTTTTCTTATCTCTAGTTTTTTGACCTTTAGCCATAATACCATTTCTTGAACGTGGTAAACCTCCAGAAGCTCTACCTTCACCACCACCCATTGGGTGATCTACTGGGTTCATCACTACTGGTCTAGTTCTTGGTCTTCTACCTTTCCATCTGTTAGCACCTGCTTTACCCATAATCAATAAGCTATGATCAGAGTTAGATACAGAACCAACAGTAGCAATACATGTTGCTAAAATCATTCTTGATTCACCTGATGGTAATTTAATGATAGCATACTTGCCTTCTTTACCTGTCAATTGAGCAAATGTTCCAGCACTTCTACAAATAGCAGCTCCTCTACCTGGTTGCATTTCAATATTATGAATAATCGTACCTAAAGGCATATTTTTCAATTGTAAAGCATTCCCAACTTCTGGTGCAACTTTTTCTCCAGATACAACTTCTTGTCCAACTTCAATTCCTTCAGGTGCAATAATGTATCTTTTTTCTCCATCTTTATAAAATAATAAAGCAATGAATGCCGATCTATTAGGATCATATTCAACTGTTTTCACAGTTGCAGGAACTCCTGCTTTATCTCTTTTAAAATCAATAATTCTATATTGTTTTTTATGACCACCTCCAATATAACGCATAGTCATCGCACCTTTCTGATTTCTACCACCACTTCTTTTGATAGGAGCTATCAAAGATTTTTCTGGTTTATCAGTAGTAATTTCCGTATATGCATTCGCAACCTTAAAGCGAAGACCTGGAGTTATTGGTGTAAATTTTTTTGTTGCCATCTCTTGTTATTCTTTCTTATCTTATAAATCAGTATAAAAATCAATTTCTTCGCCAGCAGATAAAGAAATAACTGCTTTTTTATAGCTACCTCTTCTACCAGAAATAATATTACTTTTAGTATATTTAGATTTTGGTTTTGATGGCATTGTATTCGTATTCACTTCAGCTACATTCACTCCATACATTTCTTCTATTGCTCTTTTAATCGCTACTTTATTCGCTTTTTTATCAACAATAAAAGTATATTTTTTTGAAGAATCTTGAAGTTTCTGAGATTTCTCCGTTATTAAAGGTTTCTTTAAAATTCCCATCTCTTAATTGTTTTCTATTTGGTTAGACAATGCTTCCACTGATTTCTCACTCAATAATATCATACTATTATTCATGATATCATAAGTATTTAAACTTGCAATATCAGATAAACCAGCACCTTGAATATTTCTAGATGATAAGTAGATATTATCATTTAATTCAGGCATAATTAATAATGACTTTTTGTTTTCTAATCCAAAACCTTTTAATAAATTGATATATTCTTTAGTTTTAGGAGCTTCCATTGAAAAATCTTCGATTACTTTAATAGAATTAGAAGCAACTTTTGCAGATAAAGCAGAATATTTTGCTAATTCTTTAACCTTTTTATTCAATTTAAAACCATAGTTTCTAGGTCTTGGTCCAAAAATTCTTGCACCACCTCTAAATAATGGATTTTTGATACTACCTTTTCTTGAACCTCCAGTTCCTTTTTGTTTATGTAACTTTCTAGTAGAACCTGAAATTTCAGATTTTTCTAAAGTTTTGTGCGTACCACTTCTTCTATTAGCTAAGTATTGTTTTACAGCTAAATAGATAACGTGCTCATTTGGTTCAATTGCAAAAATTGAATCTGGGAGCTCTACTTGGCGTCCAGTGGATTGACCTAATTTATTATATACATCTACTTTCATCTCTTCTTATGTAATTTGCTTATTAAACAAATAGATTTTTATTTCTTTTCTAATACTACAATTGCACCATTATGTCCAGGAACAGAACCTTTTACTATAATATAATTTTGTTCAGGAATAATTTTGATAATTTTAGAACCTGGTAATTTAACAGTTTCATTTCCCATTCTACCACCCATTTTCATACCTTTAAAAACTCTTGAAGGCGTTGAACAAGCTCCGATAGAACCAGGAGATCTTAATCTATTATGCTGACCATGAGTTTGTCCACCAACTCCACTAAAGTTATGTCTTTTTACAACACCTTGAAATCCTTTTCCTTTAGAATTGGCACTAATACTAATTTTATCACCTTCTTTTAATATATCTGTAGAAACTACTGCTCCTAATTCAACATCAAAAGTACCTCTAAATTCAACTAATTTAGATTTAGGTGCAGTTTGTGCTTTTTCAAAATGACCTTTTAAAGCTTTAGTTGTATTTTTTTCTTTTTTAGTACCATATCCTATTTGCACTGCATCATAGCCATCTTTAGCTTTTGATTTAATTTGAGTAACTACACATGGTCCAGCCTCAATAACAGTACATGGGATAATTTGACCTTGCTCTCCGAAGATACTAGTCATTCCTATTTTAGTTCCTATTAATCCTTTCATTTCAATTAACCTTTAATTTCTACATCAACACCACTTGGTAATTCTAATTTCATTAGAGCATCAACAGTTTTTGGTGTTGCACTATAAATATCTAACAATCTCTTATAAGTATTTAATCTATATTGTTCTCTTGCTGTTTTATTAACGTGTGGAGAACGCAATACTGTAAATATTTTTTGGTTTGTAGGTAAAGGAATTGGTCCTGTAACTACTGCACCAGCATTTTTAACTGTTTTAACGATTTTTTCTGCTGATTTATCAATCAGATTATGATCGTAAGATTTTAATTTTATTCTGATACGTTGTGTCATAATATTAATCTGCTTTTACTTTACTTTTAACTTTTGCAATTACTTGTTCTGTAATATTGTTTGGAGCTTGTGCATAATGCGAGAACTCCATAATAGATGTAGCTCTTCCTGATGTAATTGTTCTTAAATCAGTAACATAACCAAACATTTCACTCAAAGGAACTTTAGCTTTAATTACGTTAGCATTATTTTTCATTTCCATACCTTCCATCATACCTCTTCTTCTGTTCAAATCTCCTACAACATCACCTGTATTTTCTTCTGGAGTAATAACTTCCAGTTTCATAATAGGTTCTAATAAAATAGGATTAGCTTTTCTACATGCTTCTCTAAAAGCAAATTTAGCAGCTTGCTCAAAAGAGAATGAATCTGAATCCACTTGGTGGAATGAACCATCATGTAATCTTACTTTTAAAGAAGGTACTTCATAACCTGCAAGAACACCCGTTTTCATAGCTTCTTTAAATCCTTTTTCTACAGAAGGGATAAATTCTCTAGGTACAGCACCACCGAAAATATCATTAATAAATTCTAAACCTTCTTTATCTTCAGCACCTGGTCCAACCTCAACAGCGATATCAGCAAATTTACCTCTACCACCAGATTGTTTAGCATATTTCTCTCTGTGATTTACAGACTGCGTAATTGTTTCTTTATAATTTACTTGAGGAGCACCTTGATTACATTCCACTTTGAACTCTCGTAATAATCTATCTACGATGATTTCTAAGTGTAATTCACCCATACCACTAATTACAGTTTGAGCAGTATCCTCATCATATCTAACTTTAAAAGTTGGATCTTCTTCAGCTAATTTTCCCAAAGCCATACCTAATTTATCAGCATCTTTTTGAGTTTTAGGCTCAATTGCCAAACCAATTACTGGATCAGGAAATTTCATAGATTCTAATATGATTGGAGCTTTCTCATCACATAAAGTATCTCCAGTTCTAATATCTTTAAAACCTACAACTGCTCCAATATCTCCTGCACCTAATCTTTCAATTGGATTTTGTTTATTTGCATGCATTTGGAAAATACGAGAGATACGTTCTTTATTTCCACTTCTTGTATTTAATACATAAGAACCAGCTTCTAATACACCAGCATAAGCTCTAGTAAATGCTAAACGTCCAACATAAGGGTCAGTAGCAATTTTAAATGCTAAAGCAGTGAAAGGCTCATCATAACTTGGTTTTCTAGAAATTGGAGCATCTGTCTTTGGATCAGTTCCATTGATATTTTCCTTATCTAATGGACTTGGTAATATTTCCATTACTAAATCCAACATAGTTTGTACCCCTTTATTTCTAAAAGATGAACCACAAACCATAGGAACAATAGAACCATCAATTGTAGCTGCTCTTAATGCATCCAAAATTTCTCTTTCTGTGATAGAAGATGGATCTTCAAAATATTTTTCCATCAATTTTTCATCGTATTCAGAAACAGCTTCTAATAATTTTTCTCTATATTCAGTCGCTTCTTCAAGCATATCAGCTGGAATATCAACAACTTCATAAGTCATACCATAATCCTCTGTATTCCAAACCATTCCTCGGAAGTTAATTAAATCAACTACACCTTTGAAATCATCCTCTGCACCAATTGGTAATTGTAATGGAACTGCATTACTTCCTAACATTGATTTTACTTGACCAACAACATTTAAGAAGTCAGCACCTTGTCTATCCATTTTATTAACGAAGCCCAAACGAGCAACATTATAGTTATTAGCTAAACGCCAGTTAGTTTCAGATTGAGGCTCAACACCATCAACAGCAGAGAATAAGAACACTAAACCATCTAACACTCTTAATGAACGATTTACCTCAACTGTGAAGTCAACGTGACCTGGAGTATCAATAATGTTTACATGGTAATTATCATTTCTATATTTCCAACCAATAGTTACAGCAGCAGACGTAATAGTAATACCTCTTTCTTGCTCTTGTGCCATCCAGTCAGTTGTTGCAGAACCTTCGTGAGTTTCTCCAAGTTTATGATTCACACCAGAATAGAAAAGAATACGTTCTGTTGTAGTTGTCTTACCTGCATCAATGTGTGCTGCAATACCAATGTTTCTTGTATATTTTAAATCGCGAGCCATTTAATCTTTCGTATTATTTTTTCTTTTATTTTTAAATTAAACTTTAAAGTGAGAGAATGCCTTATTAGCTTCAGCCATTTTATGCATATCTTCTTTTCTTTTTACAGATGAACCTTCACCTTTAGAAGCTGCTATTAATTCAGCTGCTAATTTATCACCCATTGATTTTCCGTTTCTTTTTCTTGCAAAATTCACCAACCACTTCATCATTAAGAACATTTTTCTATCTTCTCTGATTGGTGTTGGAATTTGAAATGTTGCACCGCCGATTCTTCTACTTCTAACTTCAATCGCTGGCATTACATTATCCATAGCTTTTTTCCAGATATCATAACCTTCCTCTCCAGTGCTTGCTTTAATTTTATCCATTGCTTCATAAAAAACTGTATAAGCGATAGATTTTTTTCCATCCAACATAATAGTATTCACAAAACGTGTAACTACCGTATCATTATAGATTGGATCCGGTGCTAAATATCTTTTCTTTGCTCTTTGCTTTCTCATCTTATATTATAGAAATATTTGAATTAATTATTTTTTCTTACCTTTTACTGGTGCTGCTTCGCCTGCTTTACCTTTTTTAGTACCGTATTTAGAACGACTTTTCTTTCTATTATTAACACCTGCAGTATCCAAAGCACCTCTAACGATATGGTACCTTACCCCTGGTAAATCTTTAACCCTTCCTCCTCTAATTAAAACAATAGAGTGCTCTTGTAAGTTATGTCCTTCACCTGGAATATATGCGATAACTTCATATTTATTTGTTAAACGCACTTTTGCTACTTTACGTAATGCTGAATTTGGTTTCTTTGGTGTAGTAGTGTACACTCTTGTACAAACCCCTCTTCTTTGTGGGCATGAAGTAAGTGCTTTAGACTTAGATGTCCATGCTAATTGCTCTCTTCCTTTTCTTACTAATTGTTGAATTGTAGGCATTCTTGCTATTTTTTTATATTTTGGACTGCAAAGGTAGGCATTATCCGCAAGAATACAAAACGTGAATACAAAAAAAATGTTTCTTTTTTGTTATTTTTGGTTTTGTAGTCTTACCTTCCGACCGAAGACAGTCACTACTTTTACATTTAATCATTAATAATAACTCTTAAATGTGGTGCAAAGATAGTTAATTATATAATATAGTAGTATAGTTATAAATGTTAAATGCAAGTTAAGTTTTTAATTTCGTCAATTTTTTATCCTATATATCTCATTATAAATATGATATAATAGTAACTCCTTTGAAATTATTCTACTTGAATTAAATTATATTCTTTTTTACCTTTTCTGATTACGATATATTTTTCATTGATTAAATCACTTAGGTTTAATATAGATTGTTCATCGTCCAATTTTTCTAAATTGATTTGAATTCCTCCAGCTTTTATCATTTTTCTAGCTTCAGATTTTGAAGGTAAAATACTAGTTTCTCCATTTAGTATATCAATAATTCCTATTCCTGTCGCTAATTTTTCTTTAACAATGGTATAAGTAGGTACACCTTCAAAAACATCAATAATCTGTTCGTTATTTAATTTTTGCAACTGGTCTTTTGTAGATTTTCCAAATAATATATTAGAAGCTTCAATAGCTTTATCCAATTCCTCTTTTGAATGCACAAAAGTCGTTATCTCTTCAGCCAATCGTTTTTGTAATAATCTTAAATGTGGTGCTTGTTGATGTTCTGATATCAAAATATCAATAGTTGATTTATCTAAGAAGGTAAAAATCTTAATATATTTTTCTGCATCAATATCTGAAGTATTTATCCAGTATTGATAAAATTTATATACCGAAGTTTTATTGGCATCTAACCAAATATTTCCGCCTTCTGATTTTCCAAACTTTGTACCATCAGCTTTTGTTACCAAAGGACAAGTTAGTGCATAAGCTTTAGCTTCTTCATCGCTCATTCTTCTCACAAGTTCCGTACCTGTTGTAATATTTCCCCATTGGTCTGAGCCGCCCATTTGTAAAACACAATTGTAGTTTTTATATAAGTGGTAAAAGTCGTAACCTTGAATTAATTGATAAGTAAATTCTGTAAATGACATTCCAGGGCCATCTCCAGAAAAACGTTTTTTCACTGAATCTTTAGCCATCATATAATTTACAGTAATTCTTTTTCCGACATCGCGAGCAAATGCAATAAAAGAAAAATCTTTCATCCAATCATAGTTATTTACCATAATTGGAGCATTTGTATCTGTAGAATTAAAATCTAAAAAACGAGAAAGCACACGTTTTATACCAGCAACATTTTTATCTAAAATTTCTTCCGTTAATAAATTTCGTTCATCAGATTTTCCAGATGGATCACCTATCATTCCAGTTGCTCCACCCACTAAAGCTATAGGCTGATGTCCATAGTTTTTCAGATGTACTAATAATATAATCGGTACTAAACTTCCAATATGTAAAGAGTCTGATGTTGGGTCAAATCCAATATAAGCCGTGGTTGATTCTTTTATCAACTGTTCTTCTGTTCCATCAATAATGTTATGTACTAATCCTCTCCAACTTAATTCTTCTACAATATTTCTCATATTATCATTTTTTTTACAAAAATTGCATTTTAATTTATTAAAAACCTTTTACTATTCAAGTATTTTGGTAAATTTACAATAATTTAAATTATTATTGAACTTATGCGTAATCTGATTTTGTTGCTATTCACTTTTTCTTTTGGCGGAATGCTTTTTGCTGAAGCTCCTAAATACAGTAATGACTTTATGTATATTGGTGTTGGAGCAAACAACTTCGGAATGGGAAATGCTGTTGTAGCATCAACTAATGACGTTACAGCAGGCTATTGGAATCCAGCAGGATTAACAAAAATTCCTAACAAATTTCAAATGTCTTTTATGCATAATGAATATTTTGCTAGTATTGCCAAATATGATTATTTTTCTTTTGCAGTTCCCTTAGATAGTAACAAACATGCATTTGGAGCAAGTTTTTTACGGTTCGGTGTAGATGATATTCCTAACACTTTAGATTTGTTAGAACCTGATGGAACGATAAACTATGATAATATTAAATCATTTTCTGTTGGTGATTATGGATTTATGTTTAGTTATGCAAATGCTATGGTAAAAAATTTATCTGTGGGAGCAACTGCTAAAGTCATTTATAGAAAAGCAGGAAAATTTGCCAATGCTTGGGGATTCGGAATTGATGTTGGAGCGATTTATACCATTAAAGATTGGCGTATTGGATTGACTGTTAAAGATATAACAACTACTTTTAATGCTTGGTCTTATTCATTTACAGATAGAGAAAAAGAAATTTTACAACAAGAAGAGAATGTTATTCCAAAAAACTCATTAGAAATCACACTTCCTAGAATACAATTTGGTGCTGCCTATACTAAAGTATTTAAAAAAGCTGAATTAACTGCTGAAATGGACTGGGAAATTACTACTGATGGAAGAAGAAATACGCTAATCGGGACAAATAGCTTGAGTTTTGACCCACGAATTGGAATTGAAGCTGGATTCTTTAAAATATTTTATTTAAGAGCAGGAGTTAGTAATTTCCAAAAAATGAAAGCCGATGGTCAATCAAAAGCTAAAATGACTGTACAACCAAATTTGGGTGTTGGTTTGCGATTTAAGACCATTGCCGTAGATTATGCTTATACAGATGTAGGAAAAGCATCTAACAATCAATATTCACATGTAATTTCAGCTAAAATTGGTTTTAATAAAAGAAAAGCAAAAAGTAGTAACGAACTAATAGGAAGCCCTGAACAACCTATTATTAATGAAAACAACCAGTAATATGAAAAAAATAAACCTATATCTATTTTTTATTGTAGGATTAATATTTAGTCTAAAGGCACAGCCTTATGGAAATGAATGGATAGATTTTAATAAAACGTACTATAAATTTAAAGTCTTAAATAAAAAGATTTGTAGAATTGATTACAATACGCTAGTAAACGCTGGAATATCAAATAACTTATTAGTTGGTAATTATTTTAAACTTTTTAAAAATGGAAAGGAAGTTCCAATTTATGTTACAACAACTGGTCAATTTGACAATACCAGTTTTATAGAATTTTTAGGTGACGGTAATGATGGAACATTCGATACCAATTTATATAAAGATCCTAATTTTCAACCACATACTGCTAAAAGTTTATTTCAAGATTCTGCAGTATATTTTTTAACGATTGATGAGAATGGTCCAAATCTTCGATTAACACCAGAAGCAAACGACTTAACAGCTCCACCAACAAAGGAATTATTTGGATATAGAACTTTATCAAAATTTGTATCAACCATAGTAAATGGAAATAACGCTTATCCTCAATCTACTAATTATACAGATGTTTTTGAATCTGATTTTGGAAACGGAGAAGGTTATGGTGGCAATTTAGGAGGCGGATTTTCACAAGCTACAAGCTTTTTATATAATGCAGATACTTTACTTACAGCTCATGTTAAATTAAATTATTATACTAGTTCACATGTTAATCATAATGCTTTAATAAAAATTGGAAATACATTTAGCTTAAACGATATTTTTTATGGGAAAAGTGTAAGAAAAATTGATGTTATTGTTCCGGTAAAAAAATTAACAAATAACAATACAAATATTTCTGTTTCTCCAACGCTGACTGGAGAAGGTGCCTATTCCTCCTTATATTCAGAAATTACCTATCCCGCAACTTTTAATGCTTCTAATGCTTCAGTATATGAATTTGGAATAGACAAAACAGACAATGTATATATTGAAATTCCTAGTTTTAATTCTCAAAGTAGCAATCCTATTGTGTATGATTTATCAAACAATAAACGGTATGAAATAAACAATGAAGCGATTTTAAAAATTAACCTAGTTGCCACAACATTCCCTAAAAACAATATTTATATTTCGGCTCAAAATACCACTTCAATTACTAATATTAATAATTTAAAAGCTGTACAATTTGAAAATTATTCAGATGTAAGCAAGCAAGGAAATTACATTATTCTTACAAATTCAAAAGCAATTACTAGCTCTGATAGTATTAATCATGTTGAATTATATAAACAATATAGAAATTCTATTGCAGGTGGAGCATACAATACACAAATCTACATGATACAACAATTAGATGATCAATTTGCTTATGGCATAACACATCATCCATTAGCTATAAGAAATTTCATCAATTTTGCATTGGATCACTTTTCAGAAAAACCTGAACATTTATTTATAATAGGAAGAGGAAGAGATTATAAAAATTTAAGAAATAACACTAACGATTATATACAAACTTATGGGTTTCCACCATCAGATATGTTATTAACTGCACGCTCTGCGATTCAAAATACGCCTCAAATTGGCGTAGGAAGATTAGATGTAATTGATGGCATTCAGATTCGAGATTACTTAGAAAAAGTTAAAGAATATGAGGCAGATTTGAATGACACAATTCCCTCTGCACAAACACCCATTAATAAACTTTGGAGAAAAAATATGATTCATTTAGGTGGTGGTTATAGTGAAATGGAACAATTGATTTTCAAATCCTATTTAGATGGATATAAAAGTACCGCTGAGGCTCCAAAATACGGTGCAAAAGTTTATAGTTTCTTTAAAAATAGTTCAAGTCCACTTCAAATTGCAGAAACAGCTTTAGTTGATTCATTGGTCACAAATGGCGTTTCGTTAATTACTTTCTTTGGGCATTCAACTACATCAAATGTTGACTTCAACTTAAATCCAGATATATTGCACAATAGTGGCAAATACAATATGATGTTTACCAATGGCTGTTTTGTCGGAAATTTATTTTCTGGTTTATATGGCTATTCTCATCGATTTGTTTTATCTCCCAATAAAGGAGCAATTGGTTTTTTAGGGCCTTATGATTTGGCCTATTCTAATATTCTAAATAACTATGCAGTTCAGTTTTACAATAAATTATGTTTAGATAATTATAATGCACCAATTGGAACAATACTTAAAGAAACTGCAAAACAAGTCATTGGACAGCCTTATACACCACTAGACCCAAGTATGGCAGAACAAATGCTTTATCATGGCGACCCAGCAGTACGTTTAAACACCTTCTCTAAACCAGATTATTACATTGATCCTTCTAGTATATCATTTAATCCAACTTCACCAAGTATTTCTAATGATTCATTTGCAATCAATATTGTTGTTAAAAACCTTGGTTATGCAGTTCCAAATTGTGAGTATGCAGTACGAGTAATAAGAAATTTACCAAATGGAGTAACTGAAAATTACACCATAGATGTTCCGTGTGCTGTTTTGAATGACACCGTAACAGTTTACATTAAAAATAATAAGACAAGTGTTTCTGGCATTAATAACTTTACAATAAAAATTGATGCTAATGATATGATTGATGAATATTCAGAACTTAATAATGAAGTTTCAATTTCACAAGTCGTAACATCAGATGATATTATTCCAATTTTTCCTTATGAATTTTGCATTGTAAATGACCCAAATTTTATACTAAAATTTTCTACAGCCGATAATTTTATAGGAAACAGACAATATATATTTCAGATAGACACAACTGAATATTTTAATAGTCCACTTTTGATATCAGAACATATTAATGCTCCTGGTGCTGTAATAGATTGGAAGCCTAATATTCAATTACTACAAGATAAAGTTTATTATTGGAGAGGTGCATTAGATACGATATATAACAATAACTTACAATGGAATGGAAATTCATTTATATACAATACTTCTCTTTCTCCTGGCTGGAATCAATCACATTATTTCCAATATAAAAAAGACCAATTCAATACTATAGAGTTACCTGAAGCGACAAGAATATTTCAATATCCAAATATATTAAGATCTTTAAGAGTAAAGAATGGATACATTTCCGGGCAGCAAATAGAAGCATATTTTGATGAGTTTTTGATAGCAAGAAATGGGTGTTCTGCAGGAAGAAGTTTAATTTTCTTTGTTTTTGACATTAATACAGGAAAACCTTGGGGTACTTACAAAACAGGAAATGGAAATATTGGACCTTATGGCGATAATGTTTGTGTAGGAAGAGGATATACCGTAAATGTAATTGAATTTCCAACTGGGCTTAATTCCTCAACTGGATTTGATTACAGACAAAAATGTATTAATTTTCTAAACTCTATTCCTAATAATGCATTTGTAATGGGCTATAGCTTCCGTAATGCTGGTTATTCCTTGTGGAATGGTGATATTGCTCTAGGTGGCTCTTCGTTATTTGATGCCTTTGAAAATTTGGGTGTATCACAAATTAGAAATCAAGAAGACGATGTTCCTTTTGTTTTCTTTGTACAAAAAGGAAATCCAAATTACACACCAACACAAATCAAACGATATGCTAATGAAGGCATAATTGACACCACTTTTTACTTTACAGGGAATTGGGTAAATGGCACCATGCAATCTACCATTATTGGACCTGCAAAAGAATGGACTGATTTACAATTTAAGTGGAATGGTTTAGAAACTCCTACTTATGATCAAAGTTTGGTAAATATTGTTGGAATTGATTCTGCAGGAATACGAAATAATTTATTCTATAATATTCCCGATCCAATAACAAATATTAATAATATTGATGCTAAACGCTTTCCATTTTTACAATTAGAATGGCTAACTTCAGACAAAGTAAATGCTACTGCACCGCAACTTAACTATTGGCGAATTACTTATGCTAAACCACCAGAGGGTGTAATTAATCCAAGTCTTTATTTTACAAAATCTGCGGATACCATTTTATTTGGAAAGAATTTCCAAACTTCTATTGCATTCCAAAATATAACACCAATAGATATGGATAGTGTATTGGTTAAATTTACAATTATTAATGCTGCAAATTTTGCTCAAACATTCTACCAACGTTTTGCAAAACTACCAGGCAACCAACATATTATTATTAATTTTGATCATAAATTTGATAACCTAATCAATACTGGATTAAATAAAATAATCATTGAAGCAAATCCAGACAATGACCAAATAGAACAATTTCACTTTAATAATTTCGCAGAGTTTTTTGTATATGTAATTGGCGATAATATAAATCCATTATTGGATATTACTTTTGATGGAAAACACATTACCGATGGCGAATATATTTCTGCAAAACCTGAGATTCTTTTCCGTTTAAAAGATGAGAATAAAAATCTTGCATTAAATGATACTTCTGCATTTTTGATTTATATGTATTATCCAAACAACCCAACAGTTCCAGTTTTAATCTCTAATTCAAATCCTGATGTTGTATTTATACCTGCAGATTCTTCTAATTTAGAGAAAATCAATGAAGCTAAATTAATATTCAAACCAACACTACCTGATGGCTTATATGAAATAAGAGTACAAGGTATAGATAGAAGTAATAATGATGCTGGAAAGTATGAATATCGAATTAAGTTTAAAGTTGATTCGAAACCTTCAATTTCTAATGTTTTAAATTATCCAAATCCATTTTCCACTTCTACCCAATTTGTATTTACCATTACTGGAAGTGAAGTACCAAACAATATCCTTATTCAAATATTCAGTCAAAGTGGAAAAGTTGTAAAAGAAATTACTCAAGATGAATTAGGTACGCTGCATATTGGAACAAACATAACTGATTATAGATGGAATGCCACGGATAATTATGGAGATAGATTAGCAAATGGAGTTTACTTCTACCGTGTTTTAGTTAAAGATCCTAGCGGTAAAAATATAGAAATTAAATCTTCAAGTGCCGATAAGTACTTTAAAAATGGCTATGGCAAAATGTATATAATTAAATAAACACTAAACTACATATAATTTATTATTTAATAATTGAGTAATAAAAGATATGATAGAATACCTTATTTTTGCACTTTGTATTAATAATTAAAATTAAAAAAATGAAACACTTTTATTTTTTAGCTATGCTAATTTGGGTATTCACAACTCAAGCTCAAGAAGCAGTTGCTAACGTGGAAAAGAAAACAATCACTGCTGAAGACAAAAAAAGAATAGAACAAGACTCTATCAATGGTTGGAAATTTGGTGGCTTAGGTGGTGTAACTTTTAACCAAGCTGGATTTGTGAATTGGGCTGCTGGTGGAGTTAATGCTATCTCTATGAATTTTAACCTTCGTTTCTATGCTGATTTAAAAAAGAATAAGCATTTATTACAAAATTGGTTGGCTGCAGAATATGGCTTACAATTTTCTAAACAAACTTATCCTCGTTTAAACAAAAATGCTGACAGATGGGAAATCTTCAGTAAATATGGTTATCAAATCTCTAAAAAAACATATATTGGTGGTTATATTGACTTACGTTCTCAATTTACCAATACTTATAAATATGCTGCGGATAGTTCAAGAACACTAACTTCTGGTTTTGCATCTCCACTTATTTTTGAAGGGGCATTTGGTATTGATTACGTTCCAAATAGTTATATTTCTTTGTTCTTTTCTCCTTTAGCTTCTAAAGTTACATTTATTGGAAATAACTCTATTGCACAAACTGAAGCTTATGGTAATAAATGGCCTTCAAAAACAAAAAGTGAATTTGGTGCAACTTTAATTGCACAATACAAACAAAGTTTTTGGAAACAAAACATCTCTATCAATTCTATATTCAGAGCATATAAAAACTATTTATTTGCTAGTGTAGATCCATATAATACGGCTATTAGAGAAACAAAATCAAGTTATAGAAAAAATATTGATGTGGATTGGCAAACTACTTTAGGATTTAAAGTAAATAAATTTATTACAGCATCTGTTTTCACACACTTAATTTGGGATCATGATATCGTTATTCCAAATAAAGATGGTTTAAATGCAAAGCCACGTTTACAATTCAGAGATATTATAGGTATTGGTTTAGTATATCAAACTAATTATTTTAAGGAAAAAGAAGTTAAAGCACTTCAATTATAATATAAAAAGCATTTTATTTTTTTATGAATTAAACATTTGTAAAGAAACATACAAACTTTTTAAAAATAGCTCAATTTTTGAGCTATTTTTTTTTATCTTGACTAAAAATAAAATAGAATGTTCCAAGCTCAACTTTTTAAAGACAAAATTATTTTAGTAACTGGTGGTGGAAGCGGAATTGGATATACCATAGCTAAACAATATTTAGAATTAGGTGCAACAGTATATATCGCATCAAGAAATAAAGAAAAAATTGATAAAGCCATTGCTGAACTCAGTAAGATTGGGAATGTTAAAGGTGCAATTGCCGATATTAGAGAACCTGAGCATATCGAAAAATTAGCTCAACAGATAAAAGAAGAATCTGGCAGATTAGATATTTTAGTTAATAATGCTGGAGGACAATTTCCTTCTGCTGCTGAAAATATTTCATACAACGGATTCAAAGCTGTTATCAATAACAATTTGATAGGTACATTCTATGTTACACAAATTATGGCTAAAACATTTTTCATTCCTCAACAAGATGGAAATATTGTAAGTATTGTTGCTAATATGTTTAGAGGATTTCCAGGTATGGTACATACAGGTGCTGCTCGTGCTGGTGTGGATAATATGACAAAAACTTTAGCGATTGAATGGACAAGATATAATATACGTGTCAATGCAGTTGCTCCTGGAATTATTCAATCTTCAGGTATGGACACATATCCCCCATTTATTTTACAAGGGATTACTGATTCTATTCCGAATAGAAGAATGGGAACTACTGAAGAAGTAGGTTGGTCTGTGTTATTTTTATCATCACCTATGGCAAGCTACATTAATGGTGAAACTTTATATGTTGATGCTGGAAATAGATTATGGGGCGACCAATGGAAAATGTGGAGTCCATCGCTCACTGACAAGTCGTAATATGCTCAATTATACTATTATTTTAGGTATTTCAATATAAAAAATGGTATAGTTTCCTTCAACAGATTCTAGCCATATTTTTCCATTGATATTATCTATAATATTTCTACAAATAGCTAAACCTAAACCTGTTCCAGATGTTTTGGTTGTAAAATTAGGTTCAAAAATTTTCTCATGTTTATCTTTTGGAATTCCCTCGCCATTATCTTTAAACGATAATAAATAACTTGTAATTTTGTCTTGAACTGTTACTTCCAATTCGCCTTCTTTATCTTTTGGAATAGACTGTATAGCATTTTTAAGAATATTTGTAAATACACGTGTTAATTGATTTTTATCTGCCAAAATAATTGCAGGAGATGCAATATTTGAATTAAATCCTATATGAATATGTTCTGTTTCCTCAAATAAATCAATGACAGATTCTAAGATAGGCATAAAATCTATCTGTACATTCTTGGTGGAAGGTAACTTTGCAAAATCTGAAAATGCCGATGCAATGTCTGATAAAACATCAATTTGTTCAATTAATCTCTCAGAAATTTTTTCTGCTAATGTTTTAATATCAGGCGAATTATCCATTAAGGCTCTTTGTAAATGTTGAATACTTAATTTCATTGGCGTAAGTGGATTTTTTATTTCATGAGCCACTTGTTTTGCCATTTCACTCCACGCTCCTTCCCGCTCCGATTTTGCCAACAATAAAGCACTTTGTTCTAATTCCTTCAACATATTATTATATTGCTTTACCAACAAACCAATTTCGTCAGTTTTATTCCATTCCAAAGGAATATTTTTCTTATTCAAATCCACATTCTTAATATGTTCGGAGATTATACTCAATGAGTTTGTTGCACTTTTAGATAAGTAAACTGCTGCAAATGCAATAACAATCAATGAAAAGACATAAATATTTATCAATGAAATTAAAAATAGAATTATTTCTGAGCGTAGATATTTATCAATGTTGTAATGTGGAAATTGTAAATATAATTTTGTGTTACCGTCTGTTGTAATCGCTAGATACAAACTCATAAAATGTAATTTTCCAATACTTTCTTCATTAATAAACTTAGACTTTCGCAAAGTATTTAATGCATAATAGGCATCTGAATTTATCTTTTTTGAGATTAAATTATTTTCATAAATCTCAGGATTTGAAGTGGCAATCATATCGCCATTTGTATTGTAGGCAGTGATATCTGTTTCAAATATATCAGAACGTTGTTGCAATCTATTTTGCATAACCCACACATAAGTTTCTTCGCCATAAATTGGGTAATATTCATTGAATAATTGTTTGAAATTTTTGACAACAATGTTAGTATTTTGTTCAATTTTACTTTTATAAATATTTCTATACTGATAGTTGAAATAAACAAAAGTAATTAATGCCAATATGCCCAGAGATAACAATAATAGTATAATGGTATAGTTTTGAATTTGCTTTTGCAAAGTATTATTGACAAAGAAATCTTTGATTTTAGTATCCACCCATAAATCTGTAGAAAAGCCAAAAAGGTCTAATAAAATAAATAAAAATAGCAGATTTAAAACAATAAAAGAAAATATAGAAACAGCTATCCATATTGACTTTTCAGGCTCGGAAACAACCACTATTTTATCTTTATTTTGATAAATTAAATGATTAAACCCACTTTGTTCTTCTTGTGTAAATTCAAGGCTTTGGTTTATCGGAAAATCAAAATAGGTTGAATATTGAAATTCGCCATCGCTCTTAATTAATTTTTTATTTTGGTAAATGGCGTAAGCATAATTTTTTAAAATCTCATCATAGTATGTTTTGTTTTGCGATAATAATTCTGGATAGGCACTATTGATTTTAAACACTCGAGGTATCAACTCAATATATAAATATCCATTTACTATGGTATCATTTTTATACTCAAATTTTCCAATATATTTTTCTCCAGTTTCCTTGATTGGAATATGATAAAAATTATTAGAAATTTGTGCAGTATTCCTAAATCTCAGTATCCTATCAAAATAGGCAGCTGCCTTATCTGACGTACCTTTTATGGGATTTTTATCAAAATCATACGCATAAATATTGATGATATAATTTTTATTCAATCCTCCTAAATTTCTAAGCACTCTATCTGACAAATCAATATTCAATAAATAAGGATTTGCCAAGTATTTAGAAATAAAACCATCATTTTGGATATTATTTTCTTTGCCGCTCAATTCAAATTCTTCAACAACATCACGCTCAATAAATAATTCATGCACTTTGCTCTTTTTAATTTCAAATTCTTTTTGAGCAGATTGTACCCATAAGGTTGTTGTCAATAACATAGACAATAAAGCCAAAATCAAAATAGAAGTAATGAAATAATATTTGGTTTTAATTTCATTTTTTATATAAAAAATCAAAATAAACGAGACTAACCAAAGTCCTAAGTAACATTCAAAATAAATATTTGTAGCCTGAAAGCTTTGATAAATCGTAAATAAACAAACGGCAATAATTATGATATAGATACTGATTTTTTCTTTTTTATGAACAAAAACAAAATTCAGCATTTGTACCAGACTAAAAAACAAAAGTCCAAAAAGTAGAATAGAGATATAAGAATAAAAATCAATTGTTGTATAACTAAAGAAATTAAAATTTATAGTAGAATTGTTAATGATATTCCCAATAATATATATCACGTAATAAAAATGAATTATTGGTACTAAAACCAAAACATAATTATTAATGAAATTAGATTTTGGCAATCGAATATATTTCAGAAAATACAAGCACCAAATACATAACAAAACTCTAATCATTAAAACACCTAAATTATCGGCTAGAAAATTTGATGCATACAATTTAGAGGAGAACAATTCTAAATCGGGAAAATCTATAATTAATTCAGTATGATTGAATAATAATTCGATTAAGACAACAACTATCAAAACAAACAAAAGAGCAGTTTTTTGTTTCCCAGCTTGCAATAATAATTTGACCAATTGAGAAATATGGTACATTAAATATATAAACAAAGCAATCAGTATGAAAAACATAAAATCAGAAATCTGTGAGTAGCTTGTATTTTCTTTTATGGAGAAAATATATTCACCTTCTAAATTTTTTATAATGCTCTTTTCATTGATATACTTAGTCGTAATTTTAATACGTTTAAGGATATTATTTTCAAAAGCAAATCCTGATTTTAAAAATTGATTGGTATTACTATATTGAATATAAATGGGTATTAAAATAACTGCTTGATGCAACATATCTGGTAGATATTTATGCATTGCCAAATAATAGCCATTGTCAATTTTAATAAAGTTTTTATCATTCCTCGAAACAACTTTTGGACTTTTAATTAAAACATCATTTGTGGACCAATAAACTAATTCATCTCTATCAAAAATGAACAAATAAAACCCATCTTCATCTATTTCACTTTTTAATTGATGTAAGTAATTGGGACTATTATAATTTGTAAGAAATTTTTTATTGTTGAAAATATTTAAAGCAGCATTTTCTTTATCGTGAATGACCTTTTCAATTTTATTTCGAGCTTTGGAAATATTTACTTTACCTATCCAAAAATAATTCAAGCCGATTAAAAAAAGTATTAATCCAAAAGCAAAAATTATTTTACGTATAAGTTGTTCTTGCATGATAACTATTTGCCTTTTGCTTTAACCCAAAGTGCTTCCATTTCTTCCAAACTCATATTAGACAAAGCTATATTATTGGAATTTGCATAATTTTCCATAAAGTTAAATCTTTGAATAAACTTTTGGTTAGTTCTTTCTAATGCTTCTTCAGCATCTATCTTCAAAAATCGTGCATAATTTATCAATGCAAATAGCACATCGCCAAATTCATCTTCAATTTTATCTATATTTTCAGATTTCTCAGCTTCTTCTAGTTCTCCGATTTCTTCTACAACTTTAGCCCAAACCTGAAATTTATTTTCCCATTCAAATCCAACATTCTTGGCTTTTTCTTGAATTCTTTGAGCTTTATTGATTGGAGGCAAAGCATCAGGCACACCACCTAACACACTTTTTTTGCCTTCTTGTAATTTCAATAACTCCCAATTCCTTTTAACATCATCTTCATTTTCTACTTTAACATCGCCATAAATGTGTGGATGCCTGAAGATTAATTTCTGACACACACTATCTAAAACCTCAGCAACATCAAAACGTTGTTGCTCTTGTGCAATCTTCGCATAAAAAACCAAATGCAAAAATAAATCTCCTAATTCCTCTTTTATATTCTCCCAATCTTCTTTCAAAATTGCATCTGCTAATTCATAGGTTTCTTCAATAGTCAATTTACGAAGTGATTGAATGGTCTGTTTTTTATCCCAAGGACATTTTTCTCTTAAATCATTCATGATATTCAATAAATTCTCAAAAGCCTTCAGATTTTTGTCCATTTCTTAAATTTTATACAAAACTAATAAAACTAAACCATCATCTATATATTTATAAAAATACATTTCGTAATATTATCGTTTAATTAGTATATTTAATTTAAAAAGGGCAGAATGCGTACTAACGTCATCCGAAATATTATAATTCTTGCATTTATTTCATTAGGTGGCATTATCGTTACACAGGTATTTTGGGTAAAAAAGAATTTAGATTATAAAAACGAAAAATTTAACGACAACGCCAATATTGCAACCAGAAATGCCATTAACAAAATCGTTATACAAACAAATATGGACGATTTATATTACAAAATGGAACAGGATACAACAGGTGAATTTAATATCTTTTTTAGTAAGCCATTTCCTTTAAAAAATTTTGAAGCATCATTATATAAAGAGTACAAAGAGAATAATATAAAGACTACAATAACCTATATTATTCGAGATTTCAATCATACACAGATTAAAAAAGGTATGATTGATTTAGTAAATCCTAAATTCAAACCTGAAATATTTGAGTTTGAATCTATCGTCCAAAACATTGAATTGAATTTAGATAAAAATCAAAGTATTTTATTAGAACCAGATATCAAACTATTAGCATTCTTTTCTTTTGTTTTATTAGTGGTATTAGGATTTTTCAGTTATACAACGATTGTTATTATGCGAGAAAAACAATTGAGTAAAGTTAAAACTGATTTTGTCAATAATATGACACACGAATTTAAAACACCAATTGCTACAATCGGTTTGGCTAGTACTGTTTTAATGAAGGAAGATATATATAAAATGCCTGAGAAATTACATCACTATGCAACAATTATCAACGAGGAAAATGAACGTTTGAAAAAGCAAGTAGAGTCGGTTTTACAATCTTCTCAAATTGAATCTAAAAAGATAAAATTAAATGTAACAGCTATTGATATGCATCAATTGATTGCTGAAATTACTAAAAATTTTGAACCTCGAATTAAAGAACATGAAGGAAATTTAACTACTAAAAAAGAAGCTACAGACTTTATGATAAAAGGCGATATCGTTCATATCAAAAATATTTTATTTAACTTGCTTGATAATGGGATAAAATATGCAAACAAAATACCTCAAATAATTGTTCATACTAAAAATGAAAAAAATTACTTTGTCGTAAGTATTCACGATAATGGAAAAGGAATTAGCAATGATGATAAAAAGAAAATATTTGATAAATTTTATAGAGTACCGAGCGGTAATATTCATGATGTGAAGGGATTTGGCTTAGGTTTATTTTATGTAAAAGATATGATGGAACAACATAAAGGTTTTGTATCTTTAAAAAGTACAGTTGATGTTGGTTCTACATTTTCATTATGGTTTCCAATAATTAAAAAATAAAAGGCTTATGAAAAATAATATTAAAATACTATTAGTCGAAGACGATGTAAACTTAGGATTTATTGTCAAAGATAATCTTGAAGAAAAGGGCTATACTGTAACACATTGCACAAATGGACTCGATGCGGAACGTGAGATTTATAATCAAATATTCAATATCTATGTTTTTGATGTAATGCTACCCAAGAAAGATGGTTTTACCTTAGCAACAGAATTAAGAGAAAAAGGAGATACTACGCCAATTATATTTTTAACAGCTAAAGAAATGCAAGAAGATAAAATTAAAGGATTGAGTATTGGTGCAGATGATTATATGACAAAACCTTTTAATTTTGAAGAATTAGTGCTTAGAATTGATGCAATTTTAAGAAGAACACTTCAAAGTGATTTTACTTCAAAAATACATACGATTGGTCAATTTGAATTTGATGTTGATAATCTTACATTAGTTATTAATCAAGAAACAAGAAATTTGACTAAGAAAGAAGCTGCTTTATTAGAACAGCTGATTTTAAATGTCAATTTGCCTGTAAAAAGAGAAACTTTACTCAACAAAATATGGAAAGATAATAGCTATTTTGCAGGAAGAAGTATGGATGTTTACATAACAAAACTACGAAAATACTTATCTGATGACCCAAATGTGGAGATACAGAATATGCACGGCGTTGGCTTTAAATTAGTTATTAAATCTACTACTAAATAAAATCAATTTCAAAATAAGTTCCAAATAATTTTTGGATAATATTCCTTATTTTTGTTGCTCTACAAATATGTTTGAAGAAGCAATAAATTTATTAGAATCTAAAAGTTGGTTTAAGCTCAGAACTGAGCTAACTGCTATACATCCAAGTAATATTGCTGAATTCATTGAAAGTTTAGAACCAGAGCAACAAATCATTGTTTTTAGAATACTTCCGATAAAAATTGCAGCTCGTACCTTTGAACATATAGATTTAGATACACAACAATCTTTACTAAAATCATTAGGGCAAGTAAAAATGGCTGACATCTTAAATAATATGTCGCCCGATGACAGAACCCAGCTCTTAGAAGAATTGCCTTCACATATTCTTAGAAAAACACTCAATTTACTTTCCGATGAAGAACGGAAAATTGCCTCCACCCTATTAGGTTATCCTGAAAACAGTGTGGGCAGAATGATGACACCCTACTACATTAGTATTAAAAAAGAATGGACGGTTGCTGAAGTATTAGAACATATCAGAAAATTCGGAAAAAAGAGTGAAACCGTCAATATGCTATATGTTGTTGATGAAAAAGGTAGATTGGTTGATGATGTTAGAATTGGGCATTTTCTTTTCTCAGAACCAGAAACAAAAGTTGAAGATTTATTAGACGAAAGATATGCCTATACAACTGTAACAGATGATATAGAATATGCAATTACTTTATTCAAACAATATGACCGACAAGCATTGCCAGTTCTAACACACGATGGTGTTTTAGTTGGAATTATCACTTTCGATGATATCATGGATGCTGATGAGGAAGAGAACACTGAAGATATGCAAAAATTTGGTGGTATGGATGCATTAGAATTACCTTATGTTGATACGCCATTATTTGAAATGATAAAAAAAAGAGCAGGTTGGTTAGTTTTGCTATTTATTGGAGAAATGCTAACAGCATCAGCAATGGCATTTTTTGAAGATGAAATAGCCAAAGCCGTAGTCTTAGCACTATTCGTTCCACTAATCATCTCGAGTGGTGGAAACTCTGGTTCTCAAGCTGCAACATTAATCATACGTTCATTAGCAATTTCTGAAATAACCCTAAAAGATTGGTGGTTTGTAATGAGAAGAGAGTTTTTATCGGGACTATTGCTAGGTTTAATTTTAGGAATTTTTGGCTTCGCCAGAATTGTAATTTGGGACAATATCTTTGGCATCTATGGTGATCATGGCATTGCTATTGGCATTACAGTAGGAATTACATTAATTGGCATTGTGCTTTGGGGAACACTTTGTGGCTCTATGCTACCTTTTATTCTTAAAAAATTAGGCTTTGACCCTGCAACCTCTTCAGCACCATTTGTTGCAACCCTAGTTGACGTAACTGGATTAGTGATTTATTTCTCTATTGCCTCAGTTATTTTACAAGGAAAACTATTATAAAACTTTCTCTTCTGTATTATTTATGGCTACTAAACCAAAAACAGAAATATCCTATACATTTTGTTTACATCCAGAAAATATTTCTCTAAACGCTGATATTTTTAGCTTTTTATTAATTAAAAAAAAACAAGTAGGCACAAATTATAAGACATACCATTTAGATGAAGATATTTTTGAAACATACAAGTTTCATGGAAGTGTCAAAAAAGTTTTTAAAGAATTTACTCCTAAATATATTGATTTCAATATAAATGAAATTCAAAAATTCTTAAAAAAACAAAAAGTAGGAAGCAATATTGATAGTTTATTATCCAAAAAAATAGATAGACATTTCCACGAATTATTTCAAAAAGTTATAGATGTTCAAAACGAAAATATAAAACTCTATCATAAAATAATCAATCCTAAAACTGGAAATTTTCTAACTACAAAATGTATATTTTCAAATACACAGCCAATTTTATCTTTTGATATTCAACTTAAAAAAAACAAATATTTGCTTGAAACTTTCATAACAATAGATGGGCAAACACATCACTTAAAAGATTTTAATCAAAATAATTTTCTATTAGAAAAAGACAATATTTATTATCTTTTAGATTATGAGCAATATCAAACTTTGGAATATCTTGAGCGTCCAACTGTAAAAAATTATAGCACCGACAAAGCAAATTTTCTTAAATATGTAGTTCACAAATTGGAAAGTCAATTTACAATTGAAAAACACAATTATTTTGATGCTGAAGTACTTGATATTATTCCTAAAAATTGTCTTTATTTAAGTGAAATTAATAGTGGTGCATTTTTAATGCTTACACCTCAATGGAAATACAATGACATCATAATTGATGGGGAATTTAAAGCAATACATGAAGTAAAACAAAATCAAGAAATTTATGCCGTAAAAAGAAATCTGCAAGTAGAAACTGATTTTATAAGTCATATTCAACAAACACATCCCAATTTCATCAAACAACGAAATGGCTATTTTTACCTATCCTTTGATGAAGCAAAAAAGAAAAATTGGTTTTTTAAAACCTATCACCAATTTTTAGATGAAGATATTGAAATTATTGGAATGGATATGTTGCAACATTTCAGATATACTCCATTTCCATTAGAAAGTAAATTAAGCAATATCAAAGTAACTGGAAATATTGTGGAAGCCACTTTTAAAGTATCTTTTGGAAAAGAAAATGTTAGTCTAAATGAATTACAGAAAGTCGTCTTGAATGAACAACGTTCTGTTTTACTAAAAGACAATTCAATTGGAGTTTTAACAGACGAATGGTTGTCAGAATATGCTTCCATTTTAAAGCATTCTAAAATCAATAAAGACACTATTTCAATTCCAAAATGGATACTAGTTAAAGAAGATGAATCTATAAAATCCAATAGTTTAAAATTTGTTATTCCTCAAGATTGGTGGAATAAATGGGATAATTGGCAACAGTCCAACCAAGCAATTTATCCAATTCCAAAATCTATTCAGGCTACTTTGAGAACCTACCAACAAAAAGGCTTTGAATGGTTTTGTTTGTTGTCAGAAATTAATGCTGGTGCTTATCTTGCTGATGACATGGGTTTGGGTAAAACGATACAGACAATTACTTTTATAGCACACCAATTAGAAATAAATCCACAGGATAAGTTTTTGATTGTCTGCCCAAGTTCCCTAATCTATAATTGGAAAAATGAACTAGAAAAATTCTTACCCAAAGCTTCTGTTTATACTTATTATGGCTCAAATCGAAACTATAGCGAACTCGAAAAAGAAAACAAAAGTATTGTCATTACAGCCTATTCTACCGTAAGAGTTGATGTAGAGTTATTTAAAAATACATTGTGGAATACCATCGTTTTAGATGAAAGCCATAATATCAAAACATTATACGCTCAAACTACAAAGGCAGTTCATCAAATAGTAGCAAAAAATAAAATTGCCTTGAGTGGAACACCAATAATGAATAATGTATTTGATTTGTATGCTCAATTAGATTACTTATTGCCAACATTCTTAGGTTCTCAAGAATTTTTTAGACAAGAATATGTCATTCCAATAGACAAAAATAAGAATGAAAAAAAGATGGAAGCATTACACAAATTAACTGCTCCATTTATTTTAAGAAGAACAAAACAGCAAGTGGCTACCGATTTACCAGAAAAGACCGAATTAACACTTTGGTGTGAAATGGAAGAAGCTCAACGGAATGCTTATGAACAAATTAAAGCTCGTATCAAAAAAAGTGTATTCTTAAACATAAAAAATGAAGGATTGGCTAAAAGTAAACTTAATGTGTTGCAAGGCATCATTAAATTACGTCAGGCTTGCTGCTCTCCTATTTTACTTAAACAAGCCGATATTGAAACAAAAGAATCAATTAAAATAAAAATACTTATTGATGAAATCACTAACAATCTTTCTAAAAATAAAGTGTTAGTCTTCTCCCAATTTAAAGAAATGCTATATTTAATAGCCGATGAATTAGAGCAACAAAATATTTCATATTTCCGTTTTGATGGATATACACCTATTACAGAAAGGCAAAAAATGGTCAGCGAATTTCAAGAAGACAATAGTACAATACAAGTATTTTTAATGAGTTTAAAAACTGGTAATGCTGGAATCAATTTAACTGCAGCCGATTATGTATTTTTAGTAGATCCTTGGTGGAATACCGCCATTCAAGACCAAGCTATCGACCGAACACATCGAATTGGTCAAACCAAAAATGTGTTTGCTTATAAAATGATTTGCAAAGACACCATCGAAGAAAAAATCATACAAATTCAAAGTCGAAAACAAGCAACTTCCGATGCTCTAATAGTTGCAGAAGATAGCTTCGTAAAAAATTTAAGCCAAGAAGATATCGCATTCTTATTTGACTAAGTAGCACACACGTTGTTAAGTAGTGAGAAGTAAGTAAGAGCCAAGAATCAAGACTTTATTGAGATATAAGTAGAAAGTATTAAGTAGTGAAAAAATCATTATTTCATTACTACATTACTTTACTATTACATTATAAAAATCCTACCAATCCTTAAATCATAAAAATCATAGTTCAGACAATTAATTTGAGTAGAAAGTATTAAGTACTGAGAAATTCATTATTACTTTACTTCATTACTTCATTATTTAATTAATCACTAATCCAGAAAAAAACTAAAAAAAAAGAGGCTGCCTTTTCGGACAGCCTCTCTTTTAAAATTCAATCTATACATTAGAATGGATAATCCATTTTCTCAACTGCATAATCTGCCAATGCTCTTCTCATATCTTTTGGATTGATTTCATAAGCACGTAATAAACCATCTACCAATCTTCTCATGGCAAATTTTTCTACGCCACTTGCATAACTATCAATAGCATTTGCTGCAGATTTTCTTGCAACATCTAATGCTTCGTAGATATATAATTGCATTGCTTTAGTTTTCATTTCTAAATCTTTAGCATCAACATCTTTCATTGAAGCTAATTTTTTAACTCTCAATAAAGCCGATTCTGTCATATAAGCCATAGCCAAGATATCTGCTAAATTCATAACAATTTCTTGCTCATCAACCAATTTTGTTTTTAATTTTCTACCAGCAGCTCCAGTGATAATTAAGAATAAGTTTTTCAAATTATTTACGATTTCTTCTTCTTTATCAAATTTACCATTAGAAAAAGGATTTAAGTTTTGTGCTAAACCTAAAGGAATTTTTGTAGATGCATCTTTTAATTTAATTTCTTTAGTTTGGAATGCTCTCTTATAGAACTCAGCCAACGATAACATTCTGTTGATTTCATTTGTTCCTTCATAAATTTTAGTAATACGAGCATCTCTATAAGCCATTTCAACACCAGTTTCCATAGAATAACCCATACCTCCAAAAATTTGAATTGCTTCATCAGCAGCATTACACATTGCTTCAGAACCTTGGCATTTTAAGATGGCACATTCGATAGCATACTCACGCATTGCATCAATTTTACAATCGTTTTCAGATTTTCCTTGTGCTTTTAATTCATCATATTTTTTATCAACATCAGCACCAGTTCTGTAAACTGCTGATTCTAAAACAAATCCTTGCATAACCATATTTCCGATTTTTTGTTTCATTGCACCAAAATCAGAAATTGGCTTACCAAATTGAATTCTTTGAGCTGCATATTCAACAGAAGTTTTAGTACCAAATTTAATACCGCCAGTTGCTCCAGCAGCGATTTTTATTCTACCACTATTTAAGATATTCAAAGCCATATTGAATCCTTTTCCTCTTTCTCCTAATAAGTTTTCTTTTGGAACTGGACAGTTATTGAAGAATAATTGAACTGTAGAAGATGCTTTAATACCCATTTTCTTTTCTTCTTTTCCAATTTCTATTCCACCAAATTCTTTTTCAACGATGAATGCTGATAATCTTTCATCATTTTCAATTTTAGCGAAAACAATAAATACATCTGCAAAACCACCATTGGTAATCCACATTTTTTGTCCATTGATTAAATAGTGCGTACCTTCTGCATTCAAAACAGCATTTGTTTTGGCACTATTTGCATCAGAACCAGAAGTTGGTTCAGTTAAACAATATGAACAAGCATATTCACCACTTGCAATTTTAGGTAAGTATTGTTGCTTTTGAGCTTCTGTACCATACCAAACAATCGGTAATGAACCAATAGATGTTTGAGCTCCAATAGTTGTTGCAAAAGAAAATCCTAATGCAATTGCTTCACTAAATACCAAACCAGTATTAAAATCTAATCCCATTCCACCATAAGTTTCAGGAATTGAACCAGCACAAAAACCAAGTTCAGATGCTTTATCAAAAATTTCTTTTACTTTATCCAAATCTTTATCGGCACTTAATGCTGATAATTTTTCAAAACCCATGCTATGAATTTCTTGTTTACAGAAATCAATTACCATGTCTTTAATTCCATTCTGTTCTTCTGAAAATTGTTCTGGGATAAATATATCATCCAATTGTGCATCTTTCAATAAAAAAGAGCCTCCTACTAAATTAGATTGCTTTGTTGCCATAATATTGATTAAAATTTTGAATAAAGTTATCTATAAATTCAATGCATGCATTGAATTTTAGATTAATTAAACTTTAAATGATTGTTTAGGTGTAATACTAATAAAAACAAGCTTTTTTTGACAATAAAAAAGAGTCTCACAAAAGAGACTCTTTTATCATTTCTTATATATTCTAGGTTATACTAATTCTACAATTGTTGTAACACCCATTCCTCCACCAACACAAAGAGTTGCCAAGCCAGTAGCTTTATTAGTTCGCTCTAATTCATCAACAATAGTACCTAAAATCATAGCACCAGTTGCACCAAGAGGATGACCTAATGCAATTGCACCACCATTTACATTTAATTTTTCATCAGGTACATTTATATCTCTTTGTAAGCGTAAAACCGCAGAGGCAAAAGCTTCATTCATTTCTACTAAATCAATATCATTAATAGTCATTCCAGCTTTTTTTAAGGCTATTAAAGATGCTGGACCAGGTCCTGTAAGCATAATTGTAGGTTCAGTAGAAGTTGTTCCGATACTAACAATTCTTGCTCTTGGTTTTAAGCCTAATTGCTCACCAATAGCTTTAGAACCAACTAAAATTAAACTAGCTCCATCAACAATTCCTGAAGAATTTCCTGGTGTATGAATATGATTAATTTGCTCTAATTGTGTATATTTTTGTAAAGCAACAGCATCAAAACCCATTTCGCCCATCATCTGAAAAGATGGAGCTAATGAACTCAATCCTTCGATAGTAGTATCAGGTCGATTGTATTCATCTTCTTCCAAAATTGGTAAGCCATTAATATCTACAATTGGAACTATAGATTTTTTGAAACGACCTTCTGCTTTAGCAATTGCAGCTAATTTTTGAGAACGTAAAGCATAATTATCGACATCGCTTCTTGAAAAGCCTTCAATGGTAGCGATTAAATCAGCACTTACACCTTGTGGTACAAAATTGGTATGATCATTAACACGCATATCCAAAACCCAAGCACCGCCGTCATAACCCATTGGCACACGGCTCATAGATTCAACACCACCAGCAATTATTAAATCACTCCATCCAGAGCGAATTTTTGCTGCAGCTAAATTCACCGCTTCTAATCCAGAAGAACAAAAGCGGTTTAATTGAAAACCTGGTACAGAATCTGGATAATCTGCCATCATTATGGCTGTTTTTGCAATATTACCGCCTTGATCTCCAATTGGAGTAACGCAACCCACAATTACATCTTCTACTAGAGAAGTATCCAAATTATTTCGTTTTTGAATTGCTTTTAACATCTGTGCTAAAAGCTCTGTTGGTGTTACCTCGTGCAATGCACCATTCTTTTTACCTTTTCCTCTTGGCGTTCTAACGCAATCATAGATATATGCTTCTGTCATACTTTGCTTGTTTAGTTTTGTTTAATTTAGTTTAAAATTTATTTTAACCAATATAGAAAGAAAATACAATAATGCATCTTTTTACATCTAAAATTTTAGTAAAAATGTAAAATTCTTATCTTTTATTTATTGATAATATTAAAATATGGCTTAACATTAGCCCATCTATCTAAAAATGGTCTAAAAATAATAGTAGTATCTCTTAATCTTTTTTGATAGTGTCTTGTTGGATGTAACATCGTTCTCCAAAGCCATTCCAACTTTAAAGTTCTTATTAATTTTGGAGCACGAATATACAAACCACTCAAAAAATCAAAATAACCACCAATTGTAATAACAAAAATATTATTATCCTTTATTTGTTGTAAATTTTCAGAAGTCCAAATTTCTTGTAATGGTGTACCTTTTCCAACAAACAAAACTGAGTTTGCCTTCACTTGATTCCAATCCAACTTAGAATAACCATCTTGATAATAACTCAAAATAGATTGACCATATTGTTTTGATAAATTAGTATTACAAGCACTTATCTGTTCTTTTGTTGTGCCATAAAATACAATGGGAATATTTTTTTTATGTAATTTATCTATTAAAACTGGGCTTAAATCTGTTCCATTCAGGTTATTCATTTTTTCGCCCAAAGCCCCCTTAAAATATAATTGCATACCAATGCCATCTACTAAAACATAATTTGAAATTGACAAGGTTTGAGCATAGATTTTATCTTTACGAATTAATTCTAAACTGGCATAATACATAAAATGTACAATCAAAGATTTATTGTTTTGCCATTCAGTCAATAATATATCAGTTACTTCATCAATACTTCTTGAATTTAAAAATTTTAGTTTTGAAATATTCTCCTTAAATGATTGCATTGTGTGATTGTATATTACCTAAATTTTGGCTTAAACAATTATTAGTATTAAAAGTAGATTAAATATTACTTTAATGTACAAAAATATCTAAATATTATATAAATTACAGCCTTTTGTAAAAATAATTATAACTATAAAATCAAACTGTGAATAAACTTACTAATATATTAGGATTAGTTTTTTTTCTTTTAGGAATAACATCAAGTTTTTCTCAAACGACTTTGATAGGACATGTAATTGATGCAAAAACAAAAGAGCCTCTTTCTTACGTAAGTATATTTGTAAGTAGTTCTGTTATTGAATATAGTGATGATGAAGGTTTTTTTGAATTTAATATTGACAACTCTACTGACTCTATTGTATTTAATTATTTAGGTTATAAAAATTACACGCTAAAAAAGAAACAATTAAAAAAGGATACACTTGAAATAAAACTTGAACCTGAAGGTTATATGCTACAAGAGTTTGTAGTTAAAGCAAAACGCAGAGTCAAAGAGAAAGACACCATTGCTATAAGAATTTTTAGAAATGTTGTCAAACACAAATCTGACAACAAACCAAAATCTTATGATTCCTATCAATACGAAGAGTATATGAAAATAGTTACCTCATTATATAACGCAAGCGATAAATTATTAAATCGAAAAATACTAAAACCATTTAGATTAATCACACAAAACCAAGATACCACAGAAAATGGTGTAAAAATAGTTCCTTTAATTATGATGGAAACGATTTCGGATATTTACAAGAAATCTTCTCCTAATAAAGAAAAAACAATTCTGAAAGCAAGTCATATTTCAGGAATTGAGCAACTCCGATTTTCAGATTTATTTGCATCTGCTTATGAAGATATTGATATTTATGCTGACCAAACTATTGTTGGTGGTAAAACTTTTGTATTACCATTTGCAGGTGGTGCTTTGGCATTGTATAATTTCTATTTTATAGATAGTGTAAAAACCGCAGATAGTATTTGGACTTATCAATTAGCTTTTGTACCAAAAAGTAAAAGCGATTTATTATTTATCGGTCGTGCTTGGATACAAGATTCTTCATTTGCCATAAAAAAAATTGAAATCAGTATAGACAGACGCTCAAACTTAAATTTTGTAAATGACTATATGTTGAAACAAAGTTTTACAGAAGTAAAAAATATTGGTTGGTTTTTGGAACACGAAGAAAGAGCCACTAATATTGCATTTTCCAAAAGGAAGAATGCTAGAAGTTTCAGACTCTACCGTTCGATATCTAGGGAGAATATACAACTAAACGAACCTATTCCAGATACCATATTTACAGAACCCAAATACTATAAGGAAGATGGATATCGTAAAAAGACAGATAGCTTTTGGGTTGATAACCGACATGATACGCTTTCTCCAGCAGAATCCAAAATTTATGTATTGATGGATTCTTTGATGAACACGAAGTTTATGAAACGTATAATGAAATTTGGAGAATTTCTTTCCTCTGGTTATTATCGTATCAATAAATTCCAAGTTGGTGGTTTACATCAATTTTTTAGCTTGAATGATGTTGAAGGCTATCGATTTAGAATGGGTTTTAAATCCAATTGGCGACTAAGTGAAAAAATACAATTCAAAACCTATCTAGCCTATGGTACATTAGACAAGAAAGTCAAATACGGTGGAAATATTGACTTTAGACTCCCTAATAAAAAGCAGATTTATAATATATTTGGATTTTCCTACAAAGACGATTATCAAAGATTTTCCTTAGAACCAAACGCTTTAGAATATGACCATATCATAAATGTTTTAACACGCAAGAAAAATATTCCTGACTTAATTTATGTAAGACAAGTTCAAGCATATTACAAAAGGCAAATTTTCTCTGATTACAATATTGGTGTTAATTTGACTTATAAAAAATTCTTTACAGTTCCTGGTAAAATTGAATTCAACAAAACAATGCCGGATAGTAGTGTCGTATCACATCAAAGTTTTAAAATATTTTCACCTCAATTTATTTTTTCTGGAACACCAGGAGCAAAAATGCTATCTACTGCAAATAGACAAGTTTTCTTAAAAGGAAAACTACCACGATTTACTTTTACTTATACGCCAAGTTTTAAAAACCTTTTAAGTGATTTCAGTTTTCATCGCTTAGAATTAGTCATTGAAGAAAGACTTCCAACGCCTATTGGAAGAACTTTTTTACTATTTGAGGCAAGTAAATTATTTGGCAATGCACCATATCCACTATTGGTTATACATCCTGGTAATCAATCTTGGCTTTCACAATACAGACGATTTAATATGATGAATGAATCTGAATTTGCTGCCGACCAACAAATTACATTTATTTTAGAACATCATTTTGATGGTTTCTTTTTTAATAAAATTCCACTTTGGAAAAAATTAGGGTTACGTGAGGTGTTTTTTACTAAAATGGCAGTTAGTTCATTAGATAAAAATAAAATTGGTTTTTCAGATTTACCGTCAAATATGAAAGGATTGAATGGTTTTTATGCAGAAATTGGATTTGGAATAGAAAGTATTCTAAAATTATTCAGAGTAGATTTCAATTGGCGATTGACACAATTAGACCATGCAAATGCAAAGAAATTTAGGGTTACTTTTGCGTTTAGTCCTAACCTATAAAGATTAAGATTTTTATTACTTTATTTATGAGCAAAATACTGTTTTAATGTATTGATAATTTTCACTTTATAATAACAGAATGAACCCTTTGTATCTTTGTATTAATGTTGGTAAGCGAAAATACAATCGATGTAATTGTAATTGGAGGTGGTTTCTCTGGACTTTCAACTGCATATTATTTGCAAAAAAAAGGACTTAATGTAAAAGTTTTTGATGCATCAGGACGCATAGGTGGCAGAGCAAAAACAGACCAAATAGATGGATTTCTATTAGATTGGGGTACACATTTTTATCACCATTCTACAACAGAGCTTCAAAAAATAATTAATTTAACAAAATTAGGATTAGAAAATATTTATCCAGGTTACTTATTAAGACATAACGATAAATTTTTACTCTATTCAAATCCGATGTTAAAAACCATAGATGTTTTTCCTGCGATATTTGCCAATAATATCTCTATAAAAGACAAACTTCGCTTATTTGGATTTAGCTTAAAGTTAAAAGCACTCTCCTATTCTAATATTGTGAAACAAACAGAAATGTCCACTTTACAATATTTCAAAAGGGCTGGTTTTTCTAAACAAACTATTGATACACTTTTTAAGCCAATTATCTCTTCTGCTATTTTTGATAGAAGTTTACAAAGTTCTTCTAAACTCTCTTTATTATTCTTAAAGTCATTGTTTAATGACTTTGTTTCTCTTCCTAAAAATGGTATTGGAAGTATTGCTGAAGCAATGGTAAAAGAATTAGCACCAGCATCAGTTTGTTTAAAATCTAGGGTAAAAAGCATTTCAGAAGAAGGTGTTGAATTTTCTGATGGCAGATTAATAAAATCAAAGGCGGTTGTAATAGCAACAAATGCAATTGATGCAAAGAAAATTTGTTGTAAAATAGACTTAAATACAGAAAGTACACACGTGAGTACAATATACTTTGAGACAGAACATCCACCTGTTTCTAAACCTGTTATGGTTTTAAATGCAAATGAACATGGATTAGTCAATCATGTATTTGTACCAAGTTTATTGCATGCCAACTATGCACCAAAAGGCAAACATTTAGTCGCTGTAAATATTATTAAATCTAATGAATTAGATGATGATGAATTAATTGCTGAAGTTATGGTTGAGCTTTCTGGTTGGTTTGGTTTGCAAGTTAAAGATTGGCGACACATAAAAACTTATCATATCAAATATGCAATGCCTTTCAAACCTATTATTGATGATGTTGAATTTACTAAACATCTAAAAGATAATATTTTTTATGCTGGCGATGCTTTATCAATCGGAACAATGGAATCTGCATTAAGAAGCGGACGAGAAACAGCAGAAAATGTGATTCAATATTTAAAGAATGAAAAGAAACTCAGTTCCTTAAATAAATAAATTTGCTTTTACTTTTGAATAAAAAAACTACAGTGAAATTATATATTTTTTTACTGATTAAAGCCTAAAACATCGTCCATCGTATAAACACCTTTTTTGCTAACCAACCACTCGGCAGCAACTATTGCTCCTCCAGCAAAACCTTTTCTATTGTGTGCTGTATGTTTTAACTCAATAGAATCTATATCAGATTTATAAGTTACTGTATGCGTTCCTGGAACATTTGGCTCTCTCAAAGAAATAATATCTAAAGTATTTTCTGAATTAGTTGGCTCATTTTTCCAATCTACTTTTCTATCTACAAATTTCAAAACATCTAAAGCTGTATACAATGCTGTCCCACTTGGAGCATCTTTTTTTTCTGTATGGTGGATTTCCTCCATTTCGACATCATAAGCATCATATTTATTCATGATTTTTGCCAATTGTCTATTCATTTCAAAAAATATATTCACTCCGATACTAAAATTTGGAGAGTATAAAATCGTTTGATTTTTAGAGCTTGCTAATGCTTTAATTTCATCTAATTTATCCAACCAACCTGTACTGCCTACGACAACAGGAATGCCAGCATCAAAGCACCATTTTATATTCTCAATCGCCGTATGTGGAGATGTAAACTCTATTGCAACATCGCATTTTCTTAAATCTTCTAAAGTTGTTGTTGCTCTATTTTCAATATCAACAATCAATTGAATATTGTATTTATTTTCGCCTAATTGTTCATTCTTTTGATTTGCAATTTCGTGAATTGCTTTACCCATTTTCCCGTATCCAATAAGTGCAATATTCATGTCTTAAATTTTAGTTCAAAAATAGAAAAAGAAAACGGTATTCTTGGTTATTTTAGGTTTAAGTTCACAGATAAAGCAAAATAATTTTCTTGTTGGAACTGATGTATGCTCGGTTTTATTTGCATCGATAAATTATCCGACACATCAAATGGTCGGATATGAGCATCAACTGCTGCGTCTAATATTGTAAATCCCCAAACCATTACGGTTACAAATGTTGCCAATTGTACATTTCGACGGTGTGTATTTCTTATACTTTCAATTTGGCTTGTTCCATAAATAGCAATATTGGGCGGCAATGGTTCATTTTTCGCTGCTTTTACTAAATAACCATTGTATTCTTTTGTTTTTATAGCTGATGATGCTAACCAATAAATTGAACCAGCAATTCCTCCATAAACTATGGGTAATTTCCAATATTTTCTATTATAAATTTGACCTAATCCAGGAAACATTCCACCCAATAAAGCGGCATCCTTTGCAGATGTTCTTGTAGAGTCTTTAAAAAATCTTGGCTTTGGAATTGAATTTACTTTTAATGACTTCTTCTTGTCAAAAGATTTAAAATTTTTGTTGCTAGTTAATAAACTATCCAATGGCGTCTTTTTAAAATTTATAGAATCATTCCCTAAAGATTGTTCAGAAGTAGCAATAGAATCTAATATTTTAAAATTCTCAATCGAAGATTGAGCTTTTGTATTGAAAGTAGCAAGAAATAAGATAAACAGAAATAGAAATTTTAAATTGCTCATTATTTATTGCAGTTAGCTATGGAAAATATTTAGCTTTTAGACTTTTTCAAATTAGCTAATTTTCAAATTACTATTGAATAAATTAAATATATTATTCACCTTCGATTAATTCCAACAAGCGACTTAAATCATTTGCAGAATAAAAAGGGATAACAATTTCACCTTTATCTTCTTTGCTTTTCTTGATTTTTACTTTTGTTTCTAATCTATCCATCAAACGTTGTTCAACATTTTTGTAAGCTACTGGTAATTGAGTATCCTTTGTAAATTCTTTTTTATCAATTTTTTTTTGATTTAAAGAACGCACCAATTCTTCTGTTTTACGGACAGAAAGCTCATTATTTAATACTTCCTTCAAAACGAATAATTGCTTATCAACTTCTGGAATACTTATAATAGAACGAGCATGTCCCATCGAAATAGATTTATCTCTCAAAGATGTTTGCACTTCAGGTGGCAATTTCAACAAACGCAAATAATTAGTTACTGTAGAACGCTCTTTTCCTAAACGCTCTGCTAAATTCTCATGTGTTAGATTGATTTCATCTATCAAACGTTGATAAGTCAAAGCAACTTCAATGGCATTCAAATCTTCACGTTGAATATTCTCTATCAACGCAATTTCAACTAATTCTTGGTCGTTTGTAGTTCTTACATAAGCTGGAATATCTTGTTTTCCTGCCAATTTAGAAGCTCTTAATCTTCTTTCTCCAGCAATTAATTGGTATTTTTTATCACTAATTTTCCTAACCGTAATTGGCTGAATTACACCATGTACTTTTATAGAATTTGATAATTCCAATAAGGCTTCTTCATTAAAATCCGTTCTTGGTTGAAAAGGATTTACTTCGATTTGGTCTAAAGGAATTCTTGGAACTGTATTTATGATAGAATCTTCATCTTTTACACTGATTTTCAACACTTCAGTTTCCTCATCCATATCAGAAAGCAAGGCTCTAATACCTTTTCCTAATGCTTCTTTTTTCTTATTTACCAATGCCATAATTGCTTAATTTAAACTAGTATCCGTATTTTTTATAAATTTATCTTCTGCTTCAATTTCTGTCAAACCATTATTTTGTAAAATTTCTCTTGCTAAGTTCAGATAATTTATAGCACCTTTACTTTCTGCATCATACATAATAATAGGTTGTCTTAAACTTTGTGCTTCTCCCAATCTAATATTTCTATGGATAATAGTACTAAACACACTATCATTAAATCTTCTTTTTACCTCAGCCACTACTTGGTTAGACAAGTTTAATCTTTGGTCATACATCGTCAATAAAATACCTTCGATTTCCAAATCAGGATTTAATTTTGATTGTACAATCTTAATGGTATTTAATAATTTACCCAAACCTTCCAATGCAAAATACTCACACTGAACAGGTACAACAACAGAATCAGATGCGGTTAAAGCATTCACAGTAATCAAACCTAATGACGGCGAACAATCAATGATGATGAAATCAAAATCATTTTTCAAAGATTTCAAAATAGATTTTAAAATATGTTCTCTCTCAGGATGATTGATTAATTCAATTTCTGCACCAACTAAATCCAAATGTGCTGGCAACAAAAATAAATTAGGTGTTTCTGTTTCTAAAATAATATCTTGAGGCTTCTTCTCTTCTATCAAACACTCATACAAACTCACTTTTATATGTCTTGGATCAAAACCGCAACCACTTGTACTATTAGCTTGTGGGTCGGCATCAATTATGAGTGTCTTTTGCTCTAAAACAGCCAAACTCGCTGCTAAATTTACAGCCGTTGTTGTTTTACCAACACCACCTTTTTGATTTGCTATACTAATAATTTTTCCCATTGTATTTCTATAATCTATATTTTATAATTCTATTGATTCTCCTATTTTTATTAAAATAAGTTCTTTTCCTTTTGCTTTAAATTGCTCAACAGCTTCCTTTTCATTAATGACGATATATGGAAATGTATTGTAATGCACTCCAATGATTTTATTTGTCTTAACTAAATCTGATGCAATAATGGCATCGGCTACATCCATCGTAAAATTATCACCGATAGGTAAAACTGCAAAATCCAAATTTGCCCAAAGTGGAATTAACTCCATATCTTTTGTCAATGCAGTGTCTCCAGCATAATAAAAACTTTGAGTGCCATCGCTCACAATAAAACCAACTGGATTACCGCCATAAGAACCGTCGGGTAATCCGCCTGAATGTTGTGCGGCTGTACATTTAATCGTAAAATTTCCAGCATTCCATTTTCCACCTGTATTCATTGGTCTGAAATTCTTCAGTCCTTGTTTTGACAACCATTCATAAATCTCATAAGCACAAACTATAATTGCCGAGTTATTATTTTTAGCAATTGTAACAGCATCTGCAATATGATCAGCATGTCCATGTGAAATAGCGATATAATCGCATTTAATATCATTTATATTAATGTCTTTTGCTAATTCATTTGGTGTAATAAATGGATCAAAAAGAATACGTTTGTTGTTAATCTCCACTAAAAAACAAGAATGACCATAATACGTAAATTTCATATTTTCTTTCTTTTACTAAGCAATTTAAAAATGTTACACGAATGTTCCACGCTACTAAATTAGTATATAAGTTGGGTAAGTTAAACCTAAGTTTTCCAATACTTACACACAATTCAATGTGGATAAAATGTGTATATACCTAAGTGATTAATTATTAATACCTAAACTTATCGAATAAAAATATAGCACAAAATAAAGCTCTACTTTTTAACAAAAATAGAAACTTAGAATTTAATAAAACTTTCGGTGCTTATCCAATCACTATTATAAATTTTCAAAATATAAGTAGCTGGCGACAATTCATTTGTATTGATAATCAAATTATTATCCATTTTATTAAATACAAAACCTTTTAACCTTTGACCAGATATGTCAAACAATTCAACAGTAGCATCTTTATCTAACTTTTTAGTTGTTTGTAGTTGTACGTAATCTTTAGCAGGATTTGGAAATAAAACAAATTGATTTTGTGTACTATTTTGGATTTTGATATTACTAACAGTTTCAACTTCTCTTTTAGAAACTATTCCAGCTCTTCTTGTAGATAATACAAAACGTAAAAAAGCAGCTTGGTCTTTAGTAAACATGTTGTAACAAGCATCACCAGAATAATCCATAAAATTCTCAAATAAATCCGGATAATCTGTGCCTTTATATGGAATGACACAAGTATTCACGGTTGTATCACATCTATATTCACCAATTGTAGATGAAAATGGTGCTTTACAGGGCGGAGTATCGTCCATACCATCAGAGAAAAATAAATTATGTGTGGCATTATTACAAGGTAAATTAAAGACATTTCCATAATCTCCCCAAATATGTCTTAAACCCAGATAATGTCCAACTTCGTGGACTGTGGTTCTTCCTTTTCCAACAAACTCCGCAATATCTGGTCTAGATTGAGCAAAATAATTATTTACACCAAAAAATCTGTAATCAATAGATACGCCATCAATATTATCGGCAGGATAACCAATTCCAAAAGGCCAATTTTTTAAACCTGGAGGTGCAAATGCAAAACCACCCAAAGTACCTTCACCAATAGGTTTAATATTTAAGTTTGTAACCCAAATATTCAGATATTTTTTATTGTCCCAAATTGGAGAACCGATGGTTGTATCCTTTACATTTCCAGCCAAAGTAGAAATTGTATAACCTTTTTTAAACCAATCACCAACTGCATTTAATAGATTACTTAGAATAGAATCCAAAGGATTTGTAAAAACTGCATTTGCAGAAGGTGCCTTACCTGCAACACGAATAATTCCAGTAGTAGGATTTCCTGATGTATCTAATTTAGCTAATTCAAATTTTATTTTTGGATATCCTCTGAATGGTTTAAAAATTGGTCTAAGGTTTACAGTATCTTCATTAGTAACACCAAAATCTCTATTCAATGCATCAATTTGTGAATGAATGATGCTATCTGGAATATTTTGAATTAAATTATCTTCTAAATAAACAACATGCACCACTACTTGTATCGTATAGGTGGTATCTTCCAAAGCAGAAGTTCTTGCATTCTGCTTTTCATACTGCCATTCTTCTAATAAATTAGAATAGTCATTATCATAATCTGACGATAATGAGCGGAGTTGATGTGTAATAATATCTTGTCCACAAATATGTTGTGCATTAATTCTACTAAAAATTGATACTGTTAATAGAACCAAAAGGATTTTTATGTAATTGATATTTTTCATTAAATAAATGTATTACTTTTTCGTTGAAATTATTTACATTATACAATAAAATTACTTACATCAATCATATTTTTTAATCTCTCTTATTCTTGATATTTAAGAAATACATTTCAAATTTATAGAAACTGAATTTGGAGAAATAATAAACAGAAGTAAAACATAATGCTATATACAATAACTCTGCAATCGGTAATGGTAAATAGACTTTAAGCACTGTATAAAAAATGATAGCTGTAATGGTTACAAATATCATGTGATAAACATAGATACCATATACAATTTTCCCCCATTCCATAAAAAATGGGAATTTCAATATTTTATTTAATGATGAATCAGGAAATTTTAATAAATAATATATTAATGAAGATGCCAAAATATTATACAATGTATTCACATAAGCATACATACCATTTTTCATCACAACGACATGCTCTCCTACTACACTCCAAGCAGATACACCTTGTTCATGAGCATAATCAAACATATTATAAATCTGACCTACAAATATCAATGCCGTTGAGCCAATTACAATCCAACGTAATACTTTTCTATTATTATAATTTACCAAAGGAATTAATAAACCATACATAAAAGCATCTACTTGAAATAAACTAGAACGATAGAAGAAATTGTACATAATTTCATACTCATGTTTACCATGTGTTGATGTCATGTGCAATACATCTCTTAAATATAGAAATCCTGCTACTCTAAAAAATGGGTATATGATAATTATTGCTATTGCCATTTTTTTCACTTGTTCTTTAGTCAAGAAAAATAAAACAGCAGGAATCACTAAATAAAATTGTTCTTCAATTGAGATAGACCATAAATGAGGAAATAAGTTACACTTTTGATGGTCTAAGCCTTTTAAGAATGCAAATAAATCTTTATAATTATAGGTAAAAGTGAATAAATTTATTCCAAAATTTTTAAGCTCATAAATAATACCAAATGGGTCGCCATGTGTAATAAATTTTAATATTAAGCCGATAAAAGCGATACCTATAATATAGGCATAATATAATGGAATAATTCTTAGAAATCGTTTGATATAAAAATTCTTAGCATAAGGTTTAAATTCGCCAAATTTTACTTTCTCTTTGTACAATATGGTACTGATTAAAAATGCAGACAGTACATAAAAACCATGTAAACCAAAATGTGCTAAAAATGCTGGCAACTTAAAAATTGTCAAATTCATGTGTACCAAAACTGTAAAACACATAGATGCACCACGCAATCCATCTACTACGGCAAAATACTCTTTCTTTATCTTTTTTTGTTGAGCTGCTTGTTGTTCTTGTTGTTCCATTTCAGTACCGATAATACATCAGCAAGATAGGAAAAAAAAAGAATTTATGGCGATGTCTTCTGAAAAAATTAAACTTTGCAAAAAAATAAAACCTATAATTTTTTAGTTATTTAAAATTAAACAAAACCTATTTTTTACTCAAGAATTGTTAATCTATACTGCTATAAACTTATTTTTTATAGATTTACAGAAACAAATTCAAACCATGAAAAACTTATTATTTCTTTTTGTATTCTTTACATTTTTTGCATTAAATGCTGCCAATAATGAATCTATAATTTTTATTCGCAATGCCAAAACACTACCTAACATCAACAATAAAGGAGTTTATGGCATTGATTTTAATTATGAAATTGATTTCAAAGCATTAGAAGATAAAATTTCTAATGATTCCATAATGGATTTAAGTAAATTTACTTTAAATATAACCTTCTCAGAAAATGGTTCAAAAATAAAGCCTGCTTTAGGTTATCAAAAATTGAAAAATAAAAATGGAAATCTTACACTTATAAAAAAGTATGACTCCTTTGATTTTGGCAGTAATTATCCAATTAAAGAATCATTATTTATTCCGCTAGCAGCTTTTAATTTAAGCGAAGGAGAACACACCATCAATGTTTTGGTTGGACTGAATGGAACTGATGCATTGGGCAATAAATATCAACAAGTAATAATTGAGAAAAATATTGTGCTAAAGAAAAAGCCTACACATAAAATAACTTTCAATATTGATTACTTAGAAGTCAATAAATTGATGTCAAATGGACAAACTTGGGATGCTGGGTTTTACAATACTTTAGCTCCAGATGTATCCGTAAAAATTATGTTGGCAAATACTATAATTTGGAAAGAAGCTGTTAGAGATGATTATATTTTTGCTAAAGGACCAAAATCTAAAAATATTCAATTTTTGGTAAGCACAGATGATGAAATTAGATTTTTAGTTGAAGATGAAGATATTGTTTTTAATGATTTTATAGGCGAATTAAAAATTCCAGTTTATGATACACAAATTGGAAAGCAATTTACATTAAACAAGCAATTTAATGCGGTCATTGATTGTGTAGCAAGTTACAAAGTTGAGTAATTAAGAAATTATAAGACCGTCTTTCATTACGATTTTCTTATCTGCTTTTTCAGCCAAATGTTCATTATGTGTAACAATAATAAATGTTTGGTTAAACATCCGCTTCATATCAAAAAACAAGTTGTGTAATTCTTCAGATTTTTCAGAATCTAAATTTCCAGTAGGCTCATCGGCCAAAATCAAAAGTGGATTATTGATTAAAGCTCTAGCAACTGAAACTCTTTGCTGCTCTCCGCCAGACAATTCATTTGGTTTATGATGAAATCTATCTTTTAAACCCATAAAATCCAACAATTCTTTCGCTCGGTTTTGCACTTCTGCATCTTTTCTATTGGCAATATATCCAGGTATGCAAACGTTTTCTAAAGCAGTAAATTCGGGCAAAAGATGATGAAATTGAAAAATAAACCCTAAGTTTTTATTTCTAAACTCAGACAAGGCTTTGTCTTTCAAGTTTGCAACAGACATTCCGTTGATGATTACCTCTCCTCTATCTGGCTTATCTAATGTACCAATGATATGCAACAAAGTACTTTTACCAGCACCTGATGCACCAACAACACTAACTAATTCGCCTTGATTAACTTGAAGATTAATGCCTTTCAGAACTTCTAATTGACCATAAGATTTATGTATATCTGAGCAACTAATCAAAATAATTAATAATTACAATTTTGGCAGTAAATATATGCACCTGGTGCAATTTCTTCTTTAAGTGTTGCTAAATCTTCTCCAGCTCTTGCTGTACTAGTTGCCACCAATACTTGATGTAATTTAGTTTTGCTTACTACAGATTGCAATCCTAAAAAATCAATCATCTTTTGCATTTCTTTAGCATTACTTTCATTCTTAAAAGAACCTACACAAATAAATGCATTAGCCACTTTTCCGTTCTCTAAAACAATAGGTTTCTTTTCAGGTTCTTTTACTTCAACTGGCTTTTCAGTTTGTACAACTTCCTTTTTTATTGGCGTAATTGTATCAACAGCAACTGATGTTGAAGTATTAATTAGAACAGAATCAATATTTGCTTTAACCACTAAATGAGTTGTATCTTTTTGTGTAGGAATAGTTGCTTTTGGATATTCAGTTTTAAGAATATTTTGTTGATTTTTTTGCTCAAAAAGTTGCTTAACATTTGGAACTAGTGAAGCTAAATCGAACTTAGAAAACTGAGGGTTAAATTGTGAAAACATCACAAAAAATCCAATGATAGTTATCAATAAAAATGGAATAATTACAGGTAACACCCAACGAATTCCACTCTTTTTATTTGAGACACTAACTTGTTTTTCATCAACTGCAACTGTTGGTACAATTGGCTCAATAACTGCTTCAGATTTCAATCTTGAAATTGGTTCAATTGCAACAGGCAACAAGCCATAATTCTCTATTAAAAAATTTTCTTGCCCAAAGCTTTCAAACAAAATATTATCTGAAGCATCTTTATATAATCGACCAATTCCACTAAAAATAAAACTTTTATGTTTTTCTAATGAAAACAATATCTCATCACCAAATTGATTCACCAATTGTTCAGCAGCTGTATATGAAATCATTTTTTGTTCACTAACGAATGCCGCAAGTAGTCCATCACTTTTATTCAATTGCTTATTAAAAGCAATTGTTTTTTGAGGTGGAAGAATAATATTTTGGTGCATATCCACAAAGGCACTCTTATAATTGGCTAAGAACGCTCCAACTTTAGGAACGATTACACAATTATTTTGATATAAAAGCTGTGTGATAAATGCATTCATCTATCACAAATCTAATAAGCAATTTTGACACCACCAATTACTTGTACACCATAACTTGGATAATTGATATAATGTTGATATTTCTGATGCGAAATGTTAGTTAAATCCAAAAACACACCAATATTTTTTGTAAAAAAGTAAGATGCACTCAAATTAATATCAACAACACCTTTAATTGGTTGCAAATAAGTATTTACAATTACATCGTTTGAAACTTGATGCACTAAACCATTCATTTTTCCATAAGCTGTCATACTCAAATCAATAAATAATTTTTCGTTCCAATTGTAGAATACTGATAATTTAGATTGAAGTTTGGGCTTATATATCACTTCAAAATCATTGTTTTTATTGTATATATAATAATCAAATGATAGTTTTGCTCCATATTTGTTTCCTTTGGCATAACCTAAAGCAATATGCGGATTGAGTGCTTTAATTTTGTGAATATACTCAGGCTGAAACGTACCAATTCTTGGAGATATAGCTGCGTCATATGTATTATCATATTCGTTATAAGCGTACAATAAGGCATTTCTGGAAACCAATTGAGAGAAATTTAAGTCATAATAGAAGCCACTTGCTGCACCTCTTAAACCTATAAAAGTTCTTTTTTCATCAATTTGATTTCGGAAATTATTGGCATCTATGAATGCATTTTCTAATGAATTTTTATGTAAACTATTCACTTTTACCTGTGAGTTCCATTCGTTATACATAGTCAAATAATTCTTATAAATATTCAAAACATTTTGGATAGAAGGCAAAACATATAATTTCTTATTTGTACCCATAACATTTGCACCCAATTTCAACTTCCAAATTTTATATTGAACAATTGCATAAGGATTAATACCCATAGAAAAACGATTGGTTTTGTTGGAGTCTATAGCATCTTTATAGCCAACATTATTGACTAATATATTCGCTCCAGCACCAATATTTTGCATAAACATATAATGTCCTTTCAAATCAATTTGAATGGTTGTTTCTTTTTGATTCAAAGTATTACTTGTGTTATTAAATCCGATATTTGCTTGATAATCGAAGTCTTTATCTGCAATATTTTTCAAATAGATATTTGCACCAAAACGTTTATACATATTTGCGATATCCTTTCTTGTAATATTAGAATCTTGGTTCGCATAAAAATGATATTGATCAAATTGAGTATTAATAGAAGCCCCAACTAATGCACTACTTTTAATAAAATATTCTCCAAAACCTTTGGCTTTAAAATCAAAATATTGTTGAAATCTTGGCTTTTTTGCTTTGGAGAAAATAAAATCTGTATTTAATCCTGCTCTAAACTTCGATTGGTTTGGATTGACCAAAGAGAGATTTAAAAGTGGTGTTAGATAATTCCCAAATCCAGCTTTTAAGTATAAGAATTTTTGTTTGTCCGCTTGAGGTAAGGACATTTTTATAGGTCTAATATCTTCAGCAGAATAATTAATTTTTCCTTTGACATCAGAAAATTGATAAGTTTGTGGGTCTGGTTTATTTTTAGAAAACTTTGGCACATCAGGCAATAAAGGAATTTTATCACTATTAATTAAAATAGGCTCATAACTTTGAATAATATTCACCACATCTAAATCATAGATTGTATCCGTTGCTTTTTGAGCTAAAGCATCAAAAGAACTAAAAAATGATATACTAATCAGAATGAAAGCTTGTTTAAAAAGGTATTTATTATTAAATCTCATAAATATTTTATTAAAGGGAAAGGATTATTTATCAAATTGCAATATCTGTAAGTTATTATCTGGCAATTTTAAATTTGAATTTTGGGTTTCTTGATCAATGATTATTTGCAACTTCTCTTTGGCTTCTTTCATCACATCATCATCAAAAGAATAATTATCTATCAAACTTTGTAAAGTAGCTTTAGCTTGTAAAATTTTGCCATTTACTTTATAAATATCACTCAATAAAATGTATGTTTTTCCTAAATAATATTCATAAGCAGGGAAATTCTCCGTGTATTTCATGGCTTCTGACTCCGCTTGTTTATAATTCTTTTTCTCAAAATAAATTTTAGCAATATCATATTGGGCTTCTGCACTTTGTTCATTATCTAAGGTCGTTGCAATGGTTTGCAATTGCGGTAATGCTTTATCGTAATCTTGTTGTTTAAAATAAGTTACACCTTTATAATAAGTAATTTCTTTTTTATAGAACTCAGGCAAATTACTTAGTTCACTAACTTTGTCTGTAAAAACTAGCGTTGAAGTATGGTTATTTAATTTAAAATTAGTACGCATTAAGCCAATTAAACTTTCTCTTTTATTTTCATCTAATGTGGCTATTTGTTCTAATTTAGAATAATAGTTTAAAGCTTCTTTATAATTCTTTTGGTCAAAATAAAAAATATTTGCAGAACGAGCTACCGACCTTTCTGAAAATCTATTTTGTGGTAAATTTGCTACATACACGTAATCTTGCAATGCTTTATCAAAACTTTGAAGGCTATAATTACATTCAGCTCTATAAAATCTTGCTTGCAAATTGAAAAAACCTTTAGGATACTGTAATAAATAACTATCAAAACCATCTAAAGCTTGTTTGATATTTCCTTTTTGAAATTGACTTTCAGCTGTAAGATAAATAATAGAATCTTGAGCTGAAGCAGTTAAATTAGAACTTGAATTTTTTGAAGCATATTTTATAAACCCATTAGCATCACCTTTATCAATATAAATATCTTTAATAACCAACATCGCTTCATTTGCTGCTGGCGTATTTGGGTACTTATCTACCACTTTTTGATACCAACTTAATGCTTCATCATAACTATCTTGATTGTACGCAATTAAACCTAATTTATTATAAGTGTCTGGCACTCTTGTCGATTTGGGATAATTTTTGAGCAAAGTATTAAAAGTTTGTTTTGCATCATTTGTTTTACTAATAGCAAACTGCGTATTTCCAGCTTGAAATAAAGCTTCATCGGCAAATGACGATTTAGGAAATCGAGCTACTAATGCATTCATTCCTGCAATTTTATCTAAATATTTTCCTTCTAAACCATCAATAATTGCATTTTGAAATAAAGCGTAATCCGCAGCTTTAAAATTATTCTTAATGACCACATCGTAATTTTGCTTTGCATCTTGATATTTCTTTTGAATAAAATAAGCATCTGCTAAACGCACTAACGCATCAGGATAAATATTTTGTGCAATACTTGTGGTTTTGCTATCTTTTAACTGGTTTAAAGCAGCACTAAAATTAACTACGGCTTGAGGATAATTCTTTTCTTTATAATAATTGTAGCCTTGTAAATAATTTGCCGTTCCATTACTAACCATTATATTTTCAGCAGTATTGATATTTTTAGATAAGCTAAAAAACTTGTCTAACAATTGTTTACTTTGTGTATAATCACCACTTTGATGAGCAATATCAGCTTTCCAATAATAAGTTAGTGCTTCATAAGATTTATTGCTTGTATATTTCAAAGATTTATTGAAAAATGGAATAGCCTGTGCATAATTTTTGTCATTATACAAAGATAGTGCTTTTAAATAAGCCATTTGCTGATAAGTTGCTTGCAATTTAGGAGAAACATTAGGCAAACTCTCAATGATTGCAATCGCTTCATCATAGTTTTTAGTAATTAAAAATATATCGGCTAAAAGTTCATTTGCTTCGTTGTAATAGATAGATTTTGGATAATCAACAATAAATTTTTTGAGTGTAACCAAAGCATCATTAATATTATTCAGCTCATAAGATAATTTTGCGTATTGAAATATTGACTCTTCTTTAATGGCTTTATTAAAATCTAATCTTGCCGATTGAAGGAAAGCATTTTTTGCATCATTTTTCTTATCAATTTTTATCAAACATTTAGCCATTTGATACATCGCATTTTGTGCAAGTTCAGTTTCTAATGGAGAAAGTTCTCCTAAGTTTTTTACTGCATTTTTACAATCATTTTCCTGTGCTTGAACATAACCTAAAATATAATAATCTTCAGGTGTTGCTTTTACAGATTTGCTCATATATTCTTCTAAATAGTATTTAGCTTTATCATATTGTTGCAATTCGTAATATGAATTCCCTAATAAATGGGCAATTTCAGTAGTATATTTTACATTCTCCTTTAGTTTTGGTTCTGCGTAAGCAACCACACCTTTGTAATCCTTATTGACAAATTGGATAGAAGCTAAATAATAAGGAACAATTTTATCGTATTTCTTAGCAGTTTCAATCTTTTGAAAAGTCTTATAAGCATTATTATAATCACCCAAATAATAAGACGACAAACCACTATAATAAAAAGCATCTTCTTTATATTTTGAATCAGAAGCCGTAAGCGTATTAAAACGAGCTCTGGCTTCTTTAAATTTCTTAGTAGCAAATAATGCAAATGCATATTTATAATTATAATCTAGTGCTTGATTTTTGGACAATTCCTTTTCATTTACTTCTTTAAAATACTCGATGGCATTTTGATAATTAGGTATATCATAAGCAATTTCACCTAGTAAAAATCTTGCAGTATTAATATGTGTAGTTCCAGGATAATCCTCAATATAATCAATTAATAAGGTTTGAGCTTCTGGTGCTTTTGTTTCTTTAGCACAAAGTGCTTTATAAAAGTAAGATTCAGAAACAATAGATGGGTCAATTTTTAGTACATTATTTTCATAATTTTTCAAAAAATCTTGAATTATTGGGTAAGCTATTGCGTATCGTTCATAAGCAATTTGCTCCTTTGCTTCATAATACATTTTCAGAATATCTGTATGCTTTAAAGATGCTTGACTAAATACATTGAAACAAATCGAAACAACAATAAATAAGAGGGAATATTTACGCATGAATGTATAGAATTTATTTTAACAAATTAAACGATAATAATCAAATACAAAGTAATTTAAATTCTTAAAAATAATTAAACCAAATTGTTCACGTCTTGTGTATTACTATCCTTATATAAAAAAAAGGCTCACAAAATTGTGAGCCTTCCTTATATAAACAATTCAATATTACTTAATCACATTGAATGTAACTCTTCTTACTAAGCTTCTAGCAGCTTCATCATTAACTGATGCTGTATTATCAATACCACCAGAGAATGCACTAATTGAATTTGCACCAATTCCTTGCTCAACCAATAATTTTTTAACATTATCAGCTCTATCTTGTGCTAATTTATTATTGTATGCTTTTCCACCCACTGCATCAGCATAACCTACTAATTTAACTTTTGCAGTTGGATTTGATTTTAAGTAATCAGCAACTTGTTTAATTAATTCTACTGAACTAGCTTGAGGAGTTCTCGCATTAAAGTCAAAATAAACCACTAATAAACCTTGATTGATGAAATCCATTAAAGCAGCTTCTTTATTTTGAGTGCCTTGCTCAGCTTGGATTGTATTTAATTTATCGTTAATTGTTTTATTAAGCTCTTCTCTTAAATTATCAATATCTTGAGTTGTTGCAGCATTATTAACTTGCTTAGCCAAGTCATCAATTTTTGTTTTCATGTCTGCAATATCCTTATTTGTTGCATCTTGAGCTTGTTCAACTTCTTGTTTCAATTGACCAACCATATCTTCAACAAATTTCTTAGTTGCTAAATCTTTCTTAGCCCAGTCAATATGTGGCTTTTTACCAATATTGTAAGTTAAACCTACTGTGTAAGTATTTAATACCGCATCAATTGGACCTCTATTATCTCTAGTACCATTTAACTGAGTAGTTTGTTTTGCAAAGAAAATTTGACTAAAATCTACTGTTAAATCCATTCTGTCAAATAATCTAATTTGAGGAGTAATTCCCCATTTTACACCTACAACATTATCTCTTTTTACACCACTATTATAATTACTTCCTGGTACTGAAAGATCGACTAAGCTATTATCTAATTTAAAAGCTCTATAACCAATACCAGTATGGAATAATAATCCTAATCTATTTCCAGCAATTTCAGTTAAGTGCATTGCTTGTCCAAGATTTACAACAGCTTCAATATCAATTCCGTAGTAATGTCCTTTAAAATCTTTAATTTTACCATTATTGATTGCTGTTTTTCTATCTTTAATACCCCAACCTTTAGAAACTTGGTCATAAGCAATCGTAGTTTTTAAGCCTGCAAAACGATTAAACATATATCTTGCACCTAAATCAACGTGAAAAGGACCAAATTTAGATGTACTATATTTTCCAGTAGCCGTTTGATTTACTATTGTATTTCTCAATGGCACCAAAGCATTAAATCCACCATTTACTTCCAATGACCAACGACCAAAACTCTTGTTATAAGTTTTGTCTTCATTTTCAGATTTTTCTTTTTTTACTTTTTCAGTTTTTTCTTTTGCAGCTTTCTCTGCTTTTTCTTCTGCTTTTGCAGGATAAAACATTAAAACCGACAAGAGCAAAGCTAAGGTTAATTTACTAAGATGTTTCATATTGTTTGTGTTTATAAAATTTAACTAAAATCAAACTTTAGTTATATAAAAATAAATTCTCGAATACAAATGTATTAAAAAATATATATACTTACAACTTTTCTAAACAAATTTTAACATTTAATTAAGTCATATTGCTTGAATTTTATAAAAAATCGACTCTTTTTTATCAACAATCCACAAAATGTGAATAAATATTGTGGACATTTCATACTCCTTTAGAATCTTTTTGATATGTAAGGCTTGTCTATAATTAGATATTTGAATCTGTACTATATCATTTAATAAACATATCCAAACCTTTGCATTTGCCTCATTACTATATATTAAATCTAGCTTAAGTCCTCCTAATGTATTATATTTTTCTAAGCCTTCTCCAAATCTTGGCTTTAATTCATTATATACAAAATCTACATATAACTTATTATTCTGTGAATGATATTTTTTACTTTCTCCTAATTGGTTTAAAATAAATTGTTGCTGTTGTGTATTTTGTTCTGATATACTTTTTGCATACGCCAAATAAGCATATAATATGCCTTTTCCTATATTGCCTTTTGTAGATATTTCAGTAGTATATTGTTGTATAAATGTATTGGGTATTGATGTAAAAATAGCAATCTTCGATTTAGCTCTTGTAACTAAGACATTGAGTAGTTTATAGCCTTTTTCTTGTGAAAGAGGCCCAAATAACTGTCTAAATTTTCCGTCTGCATCATTACCAAAGGTAGTCGATAATAAAATAATGTCTCGTTCATCTCCTTGAATATTTTCTAAATTTTTAATAAATAAACCTTTAGTAAGCAGAGCTTCCAAATGTTTATTTGCAACATCATCTTCCATCGCTCGGTTAAAAATCAAATCTGAAATATAATTACGTTGGTACAAATTAAATGTACCAATACCTACACTTGGAATTTCTTTAGAAATATCTATAGAAAATAAATAATCTACTACTGCTTGAGCTTCAGATTGATTAACGCCCTTTTCATACAAACCATTTATATCATAATATTCAATAGCACAATAATCCTCCTTTGCGGGCATTGGAATTAGCCTAGATTGATAAAATGCATGGTTGGAAAATTGAATTAAATCAGGGTGTTTTGAACGATAATGAAAATCAATATAATGATTTTTGTAACCTGCATCATCTGCAAATTCTAATAAAGATTGTGCTTCTGCTAGGAAATCTGAAGTTTCATCTTCTTCATTTTCTGTCTCATTAAAGAACAAAACTGTATTTCCAAAGAAATTGCTCGGTGGCATTTGATGTTTATCGCCCGAAATAATATGCTGTTTACCACGCAACAAACTAGTATATGTTTCTTCAATTTTTAACTGACTGGCTTCATCTAAAATAATTAAATCAAAATAAGGTTGTGCAGGAAATATAGAAGCACAAACTTCTGGATTTGTAAAAACAACAGGAAAACAATCTGTAAAAAAGTCTAAATCTTCTTGCACTATCTTCCTGAGTGTGTTTTTACTCTCGTATTGTTTGTTTTTTCTTAGATTATACAAATATTTCAAAGTTGCCTCATCTCGTTTTGAGATACTTTCTTGTTTTTTAGTTTCCCAAATATTCTTAATTTTTGAACTAAGCAAAATTTTCAAAGCTTCATCACTTTCTTCTAAAGCTTCCATTGCTACAATATCTTTATCCGTCAATTTGTGTTCTACTATAAAATTCAGTTTTACTTGCTCATAATACCAAACCTCAAATACTTCCAAAGGTGAATTAATTTTACTTTGGGCAATTACATTTAACAAATACTTAGTCTTTTCATCTTGAGCAAAACAATAATTTTTCCATTTATAAAAATCTTGTAGTTGAGCTTTATTATCTTGTAAAATACTTAATTCTGCATTTATCTTATTCAACTCTATCAAACACTCTTCCATTCTTTCGATTGGAATTTGAGGATTTAATGTAATGTCCAATAATGGTTTTATATTCCAACTATTAACCAAAGTCTGAAAAGCATTCAAATCACTATTTTGTTTTTTAATCAATTGTTGCTTCGATGATGAAAAAACAGCTAATATTTTATTCCAAATCGCTTTAAATCCTTTAATCAGATTATAAGAAGATTGGTTTTTATAAGTAGAAATAGATTGCCACAATGTCTCCACTTCAACAGTATATTTTTGCACTAAATCTTGAAGATTTTCAAGTTTATCATTAAAACGTAAGCGATTAATCTTTTCAAAAATACTCAAATTTTCAGGCAATTTATCTAAATATACTTTTGCTGATTTTAGGGCTAAAAATAAAGCTTTAAACTCTTCAATATTAAATTCAAACAAACTATTTTGAATATGATTTCCTAATCGGATAACTTCGTTTTTATCTTCTAATTTTTCTTTTAACTGTTCGGTTTTTATCACTAACTCAATCAAATTATCATCTCCAAAAAATGAAATTTGACTTTGATGAATCTGATGATTGATTTTATCTCTTAAATAAATAAATTCCTGCTTCGCTTGTTCAAATTCATTGGAACGAAATCGCTCAACTGTCTTATTATTATTATCAATAAAGCTTCTTATTTTTTCAACAACGACTTTCCTATCTTTATAAACATCTTCAATTAAAACGCTTAAATGTTCCAAGCCCAAATGCTGGAGATTTTGTTGCAAAACTTCTAATGCAGTTTTCTTTTCACAAACCACCAATATTTTATTATTATTCAATAAGGCATTTGTAATAATTGCAGTTAATGTTTGACTTTTCCCTGTACCTGGCGGTCCTTGAATAATTATTTTCTGATGTTCTTGTAATGCATATAAAATTTGCTCTTGAGTGGCATCTAAACTTACAGGCGTTAAAATTTCATTATAATGAACTTTATGTTCGGCATTTGCTAATGATGCTATATTATCATTCTGAATTATTGTTTCAACATCATTTATAATGCTTTGTTTGATTGTTTTATACAAACCAAATACACCTGAAAATCTTATCCATGCTTGTTCTTTTGTGAGGTTTTCAATTGCTTCCTTATTCGTACATGGTAAAACTGTTGCAATCTTTGGTTCTATAACTTGCTTATTACCTAAACGCTCACTAATCAACTCAACCGTATTCAATAACTCTTGTTCTGTTACCAAATCATCATCAACAAATTCATTTAATTCACTTAGTGAAATTCTTTCAATTCCTTGCAAATATGACAATAAAACAGGATTTACAACTACTGGCAAATCCTCATTCCTAGAAATAATCCAAGTATTACTTTTATGCGTATCTCGCTCAATTTTTAAATACCATATAAAAACTGGTGCTTTAATGATTTTATCTTTATTGGTTTTATCTCGTTTAATTAATAAAGGATAACCAAAACCAAATGAATGATAGCCATGTTCTTGCTCACTTTCTTTATCCTCATAATATAGATGATTCAGTTTTTTTACTAAACGCTCTAATATCTTTTTTTCTTCATTATTTTTAGATTCTACTACTTTACTATCTATCGTAATAGAAAATTTAAAATTCTGCTTATTCAACAACTCTTGAATAAATTGCAAATGCATGCTCTGATTGATATTCATAAAATCATAAATATCAATTCTCGCTAAATTAGAAGGTAAAGCATTTAGATGAATAGAGCGAGCATCATTGCCTTTTAATTTCTGCAATAATTTCTCTAAAAAATTCCGATTAGGCATAAATCATTATCCTAATTGTTTTATAAACTGGAGTACATTATTTAATACCAATTCTTTTTCAGGTTCATTATGTGTTTCATGATACAAACCCTCATAACTTATAAATCTTGCATTACTGCCACATCTTTGAGCAAATCGCTGACTTGCATCGTGCGAAGTTAATCTATCTAAAGTTCCATGATAAATCAAAATTGGAATTTTAATTTCTGCTGCTCTTTCAATAGCTTCTTTTCCTGTTTCCATCATCTCAATTCCCATTAATGCAGACACTTTATCGTGAACTAATTTATCTTTCAAATAAGCATCAACAACCGATTTATCTCTAGAAATTGCAGATGCATCTAAACCACTTGGCAAACTCAATGCTGGCAAAATATTTTTCATTAATTTACCCAAAGTAATTTTAATAGCAGGTGGCGTAAATGCCAATTCTAAATAAGGCGATGATAGAATTGCACCAGCAAAGTTTTGATTTCTTCTAATTAAATAATTCGATACAACATTCCCACCCATACTATGTCCATAAATGATTTTCTTTACCCCCGGAAATTTTTTATCCACCTGATTCAAAAATAACGTAACATCGTCTAAGAAATCATCAAAACTTTTATAATGACCTCTTGGCCCTCCAGATTTACCATGTCCACGTTGGTCATAACCAAACACTGCAATATTATTATCTGTAAAAAACTGAGCTACATGTTCATATCTTCCAATATGTTCGCCCATACCATGTACGATACATAATACAAAATCAGGTTGATTTGTAGTATTCCATAAACGACCATAAATATCAATTCCGTCGTTAGTTTTCCAATTTAATTCTGAAATATTCATAAACTTTAAAAAATATTGTTAATTTTAAAACATAAAACTAATAATTTTTGCTGATGAAAAAAAGAATTATGCTCATCTTAAAACTTTTATTATTTGGAGGAGTTATATTTGGAGGATATATTATCCTATCCATATTATATGCATTAGTTACTGATTATAAACCTAAAACCGAAACAAAAGCAGAGGTACTCAACGCAAGTAGTTCATCTATTTTACATAAGGATACACTTACTTTTTATACTTGGAATATTGGTTATTGTGGATTAGGTGCAGAATCTGATTTCTTTTATGATGGTGGAAAAATGGTTCGTTCTAGTAGAGAATTAGTGAATAAAAATTTCTCTGGCGTTAAAGAAACTATTCTTGATTGGAAGCATGATGCTGATTTTATTTTATTACAAGAAGTAGATGTAGATTCAAGAAGAAGTTGGGGAACGAATCAACTAGAAGGCATCAAAAATTTATTGGATTTCAATACTGTTTTTGGGAAAAATTACCAAGTACGTTATATACCTATTCCATTATTTAATCCAATGGGTGGTGTCGTTGGTGGAATTGCTACTTACTTTCCTTATCAGATGAGTACAGAACCTATCCGATACCAATTTCCTGCAAATTTTTCATTTCCAAAAGGCTTGTTTTTCTTAGATAGATGTTTTACGAAGCAAACTTTTAAAATAGATAATGGAAAAAATTTAGTAATCATTAATACGCATAATTCTGCTTATGATGGTGGCAAACTAAAAAAGCAAGAAATGGCATTTTTCAAAAACTATATTCAACAAGAATATGAAGCTGGCAACTATGTTGTTGTTGGTGGAGATTGGAATCAAATTCCTCCAGGTTATACACCTAAAGATAAAAATAGCGATTACGAAGAAATTGAAATTCCTAACCAATATCTACCTTCAAATTGGACTTGGGCTTATGACAATACAACACCTACCAATAGAAAAGTAGATGCTCCTTTTGTTCGAAATGAAACTTATACAACAATTATAGATTTCTTCCTTCTATCGCCAAATATAAAATTGACAAGTGTACATGGAATTTCAGATGATTTCTCTTATTCTGACCATCAACCTGTAAAAATGACTTGTACTTTGATAAAATAAGCAGACATTTTATTAGTTTTGCATTTCAATTATGCAAAAGACAACTCCAACGCCAGAAGGAATAGAACAAGCTAGCCTTGTTTTACAAAATATTATCGACAAAACTCCATTACAATTAAATACGAATCTTTCAGAAGAGTTTGATTGTAATGTATATCTAAAAAGGGAAGACTTACAACAAGTTCGCTC